>BDTM01000128.1 GCA_002898015.1 bacterium BMS3Bbin03
CGCGTGATCTTTTTCCACGGCCATGCGGTAATATTTTTCCGCCTTTTTGAAATCCTTGAATTCCGACTCGTAAAGCAAGGCCAAATTATTCATGGCGACCGCATGATCTTTTGCCACGGCCATGAGGTAATATTTTTCCGCTTTTTTGAAGTCCTTGAATTCATTCCAATAAAGACTTCCCAAATTATACATGGCACCCGCGTGATCTTTTTCCACGGCCATGCGGTAATATTTTTCCGCCTTCTTGAAATCCTTGAATTCCGACTTGTAAAGCAAGGCCAAATTAAACATGGCTTTCGCATGATCTTTTGCCACGGCCATGAGCCAATATTTTTCCGCCTTCTTGAAATCCTTGAATTCCGACTTGTAAAGCAAGGCCAAATTATTCATGGCATCCGCGTCATCTTTTGCCACGGCCATGAGCCAATATTTTTCCGCCTTTTTGAAATCCTTGAATTCCGACTTGTAAAGCAAGGCCAAATTATTCATGGCGCCCGCGTGATCTTTTGCCACCGCCATGCGGTAATATTTTTCCGCATTCTTGAAATCCTTGAATTCCGTCTCGTGTAAAAATCCAAGAGATACCAGCTCTTTACTCCCTTTTATTTTTATGTTTTCAAGAGAGTGTAATGCCTTTTCACTATCCCCTTCCTGCAACGCTTGAAAAGCTGCCTGCTTGTACTCGCTGTCGGGTTTTGAAAGATAATTTCCCAATTCCGAATGCGACTTTTGCAAATAAGAACGCGCTTCCGAAATGAGTTGATGCTCCATTTCTCTTTTAATGGGCGTCCTCACCAATGCTTCGGTCATGTAGAGAGCGTATTCTTCGCTCACACGGCCCTGTTTTATCGCATCCAAATGTTTCTTTGCCCTTCGCTGCAGCTCTTGTTCATCACACCAGATTTGCAGAAATTCCACCAGAAATCGCACCCGTTTCACATCCCATTTCCGTCCCTGGCGCATTAAATACCAGATATTAAAAAATCGTTCTGTAATGCGATAGAGGAAATTCCTGGTGTCCGTTCTTTCTTTATCAATAATATGATATTTTTCAAGCTGCTTGAGTTGGGCGGAAACCGCCTTGCTCGACAATTTCGTCTTTACGGCAATTTCCCTGGCACTGACGGCATCCCAACTCAGAGCAATGAAATCAACAATTTCCTGCTGCTGCGGCGATAGTTTATCCATGCGGTGCTTATACAGCGGTGTGACATTATCGAGAACCTTTTCGAGGTCCAGGAAAGCGCTGCCGTTGCTGTCGTCCACAAAAATGTCAAAAAGAATAATAATCGTGCGGATGACGCCGCCGGTAATGCGCCGCAGCGCCTCCACGCGGCCGGGTTGGTTTTGAACAATTTCTTTGACGCGTTCCCTCTTATAGCGTTCGCCCAGTTTCAGCAGCAGCGTTTTTGTGTCCGCGGTTGTCAATCCGCGCAGGGTCGGTATCTTGAAAAACTGGTAAAAAGGCTGGCCGTAATCATAATGAAATTCCAGGCTCACGGATGAGGCGCCAACGATGCGCAGTTCGGCCGATTCCATGAAAACTTCACGCAGCCGGTGGTGCTCCTTTTTGGAAAATTTCGTCAGCATTTCATCTATATTGTCGATGAACAATACGAGTTTCTTTTTATGCTTTTTTAACGACGCTTCCAAAAGCCGAAAGCAGCGCTGCTCATAGTCGGCATCATCGGCGTACTTCTGCATTTTGTCATACAGACCGGTAATTTCACCATCTTCCTGCAGATACTCGGCAATCGTTTCCCACAGCTTATAAAGACGGCTGATGTTGTACTGTTCTTCATTGAATATCACCGGAATGATGCGCTGCCTCAGTTCGACATCCTTATTTATTTCATAAGCGATGCGCAGCAACAGCGTTGTTTTGCCCTGGCCGCGCGTGCCCTGAATGATGTAATGCTGCCCGGGGAATTGCATGGGCGAATTTCTGATATCGTCAAAAATTTCCTGAAAAAGGGCCGTACGGACGACAAAGTTTTCAATCAATTCCTCCGTCGTCTGGGCAGCCGGATTGTATATTTTGGGAAAATCAATTCGCGACATTTTGCCTCCACCACATTCTTAAAATGGGAGAATTGTAACGATATTTGCCGGGGTCGTCATGGTTGTTGATATAGCCGTCATAAATCAAGGCGCCGACAAAAGTTTTAAAAGAATCCTCTTTTTCGTATTTGACTGCAAGATCGTAAATCTCGTTTGAAGAGATAAAGCCGGTTTCGGCCGCAATGTTAAGCAGGTTCTTGACAAAGCTGTAATCTTTGCCTTTGAACGAAGCTCGAAGCCTCGTGTGCCAATGTTCGAAATGCTGCCGCTGTTCGAGCATCCCTCTAAATGCCTGATCGACAGTCTCTTCACTAATATCTGCTGTCGCTTCATCTCGATACAAATATTTTAATTCCTGAATAACCAATTGAATATAAAAGGGAATCAGCCATTCGATTTTTTCCAGAATATATTCGATAAGATGGTCGGAAAGATCAAAATCAACATTTTCCAATAAAAGATTTATCATGTTCCCGGCTTGATTGTTTGTAAGAGGCGGAATCTTGAGCCGTACGAGGTCGTCGATGGTGTTCACCGCGTTCAACTGACTGACAACATTTTCCAGGCCAATGGAGCCCGTATAAATAAACTGCACCTGATCACTGATTTCAGCTTCCTGCCGCAATTCGCGGTTGCTCTGCAGAAAATGTTTTCCCGCACCGGCACCTTCATCCTCGATGATATTTTCAAGCGTTTCCGGGAACTCATCGAGCATGATGATGAGTTTCTTTCTTTCCGATGGCGAAGCCAGAATTTTGCCAAGCATTTCTCTGTAATTGTGCTCTTCATTGACTCCGAATTCAACCCCGCTTGGACCGACTTTTTTAATAGTTGGTACAATTTTTTCTAAAAAGGCCATTACTTTTTGTGAGGCTTGGATAAAATCTGTTTTTAAAACTTTGTTAACCACCCGCCGAAAAAATTCATTCTCATTGTTTACCGATTCGGTAATTAAATAGAGAAATAGGTAATTTTTTTTGGGATGATCAAGCAGAAAATACATGAGGGATGTTTTGCCGACCCTCCTCGGCGCCGCAATCAGGATGTGGCTGCCGCTTTCAATTAAATCCCATGCTTTTTGAATGAGATTTTTTCTGTTAAAAAAATCACTTCCCCGTGCAGGGTTTCCGGTCTGAATTTTCATAATCCCTCCTATTTGACAATGAAATCATTGTTGTATGGTATAACAATATATTCATTGTCATGATAAATGTCAAATATTTTTTAATCAATGGAGTTTCAATCAGCCTCAAACCTTATTATTTTGAAGTGAATGCAGAGTGGAATCGGGAGAACTTATAGTTTGGAAATACTGCCGTTTTAACTTTGAAGGTTATTAAAAATGTAATAAACTATAATTATATCCAATTTACTGATGAAATCATCAACGATAAGATTCCATTTGTCCCGCGGGAAAAAGCGATCGTATTTCTATTTCAACCCTCATATTTAACGGCGCCACTCCACCAAAAAGGGATTAATAACAGGGCCATCGAGATCGGCACCACGACCCACCACATGGATTCATTGGGCATGCGTATCATTAATTTTCCGACGCCAAACAGCAATAAAAAGAGCGACGTTGCAGATAAAAAAGTGAGTTTTAAACCGCCTATTAACCTTTTTACCGGAAGATTGGGATTATCGCCGATAAGTACGGCTGTTTTTCTCCAGAATCCCAGGGGCTGAATGCGATTATAAAAGTCTTTTAGAACCGTATGGCTTGTGGCGGGTGTGACAAACGTAATCGCGATGGCCGCAATGGTAGAAACCGAAGCCATGACACTCAACCGGATCCACTCCACATCTGTTGAGATCAACAGGATCGGCGCTACAATCAAAGACACCACAATGGCAGCCAATTCTGAAAACAGGTTAATGCGCTCCCAGAGCCATCGCATCACCAGCACGGAGCCCATTCCCGCGCCGAATAACAGGGAAATAAACCAGGCGGTTTGAATGGATGACAGGTGCGCCATAATGATTAAGGCAATCGTTAAGATTAGTAAATTTGAAAGACGTGCGGCAAGCACCAATTCTCTGTTTTTGGGTTTTCGCTTTAACCATTCTTTACAAATCAGACGCTGGTAGATATCGTTGCTCCAGTAGCTGGCCCCCCAGTTTAAATGGGTATCGATTGTGGACGCCAGTGCGGCCAGCATGGCGGTCAGCATAATACCACGAACACCCGGCGGCAGCAGATCGTTGATTCCGGTTACAAAAAGAATTTCACGGGACGCCGCAAAATTGCCGCTTGCGGCATCGGCAGGCAAAAAGGGATACGCCACCAACAGACTCACGCCGATCACCAACCAGATTAAACTTCTTAAAAAAATCTGCATCCACGAAAAAACCAGAGCGGCAATCCGCGCATCCTTGTCGGTGGCACAGCCCATGGATCGCTGGGCCAAATAGCCGGTGCCGTCACTGTTCATTTGAAAAAACCACTGCAGGCCGATAATGATTAAAAACGGCAGCAGCAGCTCCCCGCTTTTCGGGACGAATGACAGCATTTTATCGGCCAGATTGAAACCGTAAATTTGAATCACTTTATCGACCAGGCCGGTCAAGCCGCCAATGTGGGAAACGACGACGATGCCGTATATTAACGTACCCAGCATGGCCAGAATAAATTGAACCACATCCGTCGCCACCACACTGCGGAGCCCTCCGGTCGTGGAATACAGGGTTGTAAAACTGATAATAAGCAAAATACTCAGCAGATTATTGGTCGTGGCAATGGCGGGGCTCAAACCCGAAACGCTGCCGCCCAATGTAAACCCCAGGAATTGGGTAATATTCAGGAAAAAATTATAGATACCCGCCGGAAGCCATTGATGCCAGGGCAAAAAAACTTCTGCGATTCGGATCGCGGCGACCAGCACCATTGCCATCACCACGCAATTGATCACCGTTCCGTAATAAATGGCTTTCAGCACCCGCAGCGGCAGGACGCCTTTGCCGCTGTATCGAACTTCCGTCAATTCCGCATCCGTTAATACCCCGGCACGGCGCCAGCTCACTGAAAAAATAAACCCCATCATCAGGAATGCCAGTCCGTAAATCCAGAGACGCCAGAGCAAAAATATGCCGGCTGTGGCAATCAGACCGGTCACCAGCAGGGGCGTATCGGCGGCAAATTGAGTCGCCGCCATACTAAAACCAGCCTTCCAGCCGGGGATGGTCCGTCCCGCTAAAAAATACTCCTGGAGATTTTGTGAAGCTTTTTTCTGAGCGAGGAAACCGGATGAGATAGAATAAGTAATGAATGCCAGAACAATCAGTAAGTCAAACATTAGCGGGCCTTATCTATAATAATTTTAATTGAGTGATTTTCCTGTCATTCATGCGGGATGCGTTTCGTTTTGAGACCATCGATATGAAAAGATTTTTTTACAGAATGGTAAAACCTATTTGTGCACCGTTTTGAACCGGAAATCGCTCAATTCAGGAATAATAAAAATCGAGCCAGTCGGAATAAATTCAGAATAGGCTACCGACTGGCTCGCTGGCTTTTGCAAATGCGCTTCGAATCAACAAGCGATTTGCGTCGTGACGTTTAGATGCGAGTTGGCAATCTAAAAGCGATGTTTTACAGAAAACATAAAACGGCGCGGCAAAATGGGCCGTGCCAGAAACAGGTTACTGGTTCTTCCGCCAACCGTACGGAGCCGCGGGTTGCCTTCTTCAAACCCCGTACTTTGCAGAACGTTCAGCAAATTCGCAGCAAAAATGAGTGACGGTTTTTTCAATTTGTAGGATAATCCCAGGTTGACATAATTGTAAGCGTTCAGTTTGTTTTCGTTGACAACCACCCAGCGTCTTCCGACATAGTGCCAATCCGCCATAAAAGTCAAACCGGAAACCGTGTACGTCCCGCTAAAGTTTAATATGATCGGAGGAATACCGGCCAGCCAGCTTCCGATGTCAGATCCGGAACCGTACTCGGCTTTTATAAACGTGCCGCTTCCGAGGAGGCTCAGTCCCGGAAATGGTCTGACAGAAGCTTCAAGTTCAGCGCCATAGCTTCTGGTTTCAGGCTGCTGGAGCAGAACCCATGTCAGGGCACCGGTCGCTGAATCCACTTCAGCGCCCTGTCCCTTGATATTCGTGATTCTGGCCCAGAAGACATCTGCAGACAGACCAAGCTTCGGTCCGGAGTACTTCACGCCGGTTTCTCCCATCATGGTATGCCTGGGTTCGAACAAACTCGCCTGTGCTTCAGCCGGAAACAGGAATTCATCCAATGCCGGCATTTTATAGGCCCGGCTGCCCTGTGCGTAGACGGCCAGTTGCTTGCTTAACGAATAATTCAATCCTGCGGAAGCCGCCCATTCACCGAAACTTTGATCAAAGTATCTGAACGTCTGATTTCCCCAGGATTCAACATCATATTTCGTTGCCGGATCACCGTCCAGGTCATACGTTGAGTTATTTCCTGAAACCTGCACGAAATTATCGTATTCATACCGGACACCCACATCGGCTCGAAAACGGTCGGTTAATTTAAATTCGTCTCCCACAACAGCCGAAAAAATGGTGGTATGACCGGAACCATTGGCATACATGGACAGAAAGTGACGAAATCCGTTCTTTGTGACATCAAGGGACGTGTCCTGTCCGGTGGCCGGGCTTTTATAGTTTATCACCATGTCCACAAATCGCGGTTGATCTCTTACATCTGTTAAGATATCCGTGAAAAACCAGCGATTGTTTTGGGTGTAGTATCCGAAATACAGCCCAAGTGAGAGATTGTGCTGATCCATCTTCTTTTTCAGTATCATTTGATTTTGGAAAGCGGTAATCGGTTTTTCAACGTGCCATTCTCCTCCCGGTGCGAGAAGTCCATTGGGGGTGTTAAAGGCAATCTTATTTCCCAAACCATCTCTGTGGTTGGTGTATAATAATTTGTAGGTGGCACCGGCCGGAACGAACCCATCCTTTATGTAGCTATTCAGACTTTCAGAAGCCCAATCCTCGGCACGCATCACATCGAAGGGAAGGATGGCGTTCCATTCCTGTCGATCTTTCATAAACTGTGCCATATTCTGGAAACTCCAGCCGCCCGGCAATTCAAAACCCATGTCGCTGGTGATCCAATAGGCTTTTGTCCGAATACCGTCATCTAACGGCAGTTCAAGCTCACCATTGTTCATCGGGAGGGGGATTTTGATATGGTTGCCTTCATTGGTACTCATCGCGCCGTAGTCGGAAAAGCCGGGTACGTATTTCGGGTTATCCGGATTCTCGAACGGCAGCGGAAGAATAAACTGATTTCGGTCATCGATGATTTTACCGGACAGCCGAATGTAGCCATTCTTAATGAACCGTGTAATGTTCGCTTTTAACTGACCGCCGCGGATGCCGGGAAAACCGGGATTCCGGATACCATGGTCATAACGATAGAATCCGCCCATGTTGAATCTCCAATTTTGACCCAGCGGACCATTAACGTTAAAATCATGTCTGGCAAAACCATACGTACCTACCGTAAACTTCAATTCTCCGCCCAGCACAGGGCCGCCTGTTTTATTGATGAAGTTGATGATTGCGCCGGGCGTATTGGAACCAAACAGCGCCGCATTTCCACCTCGCACGACCTCCATTTTCGCAATGTTCTCATCGGGCCGAATCAAATTGTCTGCATTCATGAAATAGGTATGCATCGTGGGGAAAACAGGCATCCCATCTTCCATAAACATCACATACTCAACACCAAATATACCGCGAACACTAATATTTTCGTTAACTTCTCCTCCTGAACTTTCCACACGTGTGAATCCGGGGATGTAGCGAAGCATCTCTGTGGTGCTGCGGGGATTTGCCATTGTGATTTCCCTCGGAGAGAGGGTGCTGATGGCTACAGTGGATTCAAGTTTCGCCCGGGGTGTTCGTGTACCCGTCACCACAACTTCTTCCATCAACAGGGGATCTTCTTTAAGTGTGAAGCTTTTGGTGACGGTTTCTCCCTGACGCACTGCGACGGTGACCGTTTGGGGACGATACCCGATAAAACGAACTCGCAACTTGTATGTTCCGGGCGGCACATTTTCAATCAAATACGCGCCGTTCTGGTCTGCCGCATCTCCCAGGGTGGTGCCAACGAGGGAAACATTTGCACCCGCCAGCGGCTTGCCATTTTCATCGGTTAATATTCCCTTGATCGTTCCTGTTGACTGGGCCCATGTCGGAAAAGGCGCCAGCAACACACTCATCACCACTAATAATGACGTGATAAATGCCACTAATTGAAAACGATGTTTCATAATTTCTTCCTCCCTTGGTTTGATTTTACTTTTTGGGTGCTTACAAAATTTTGAATTAGTCTCCCAATGTTTCGTTCATCATTTTGTAATGCCCAGCCTATTTATTTGTCGTAAACGGAAAGTAAAAAGACAGCCGAATTAACCAAAGATGATGTTTTTCCCCTCATAATGCACAGGTATTTGCAACGCCTTTGCTAATGCGGTGGTGATAATTTGTAAGCTTGAATTTTCAATAGAACCCGACAGTGAACGTTTGAGCAAAGTTTTATCGCTCACTTTAATGTGAACGCCATACGTCTCCTCTATCCGGCGCACGATATCTCGAAAAGGTGTATGGTCAAAAACAAACTCATCGTCCCGCCACGAGGTATAAACCTTGACATTCACAGCCTGCGGACGCAGTGACTGATTTCCTCTGGAAAACTGCAGCAAATAACCCGGACGCAGGAACGCCGAAGCACTGAATGTGCGATTAGACCGGCCGGTATCCGACGCCGCCAGAACTTTAACGCAGCCTTTTTCCACGACGACCCGTGTGCCCCGGCCGCGTTCGTACACGGCAAATCGTGTCCCAATAACCTTGACTTCTCCGTCTACCGTTTTAACAATGAAATCGTGCTGCGGCCCTTTGGCCTGGGATGTGACTGTAAAATAGGCTTCTCCGTGCAGGTCCAGTTTACGAGCCGTATTTTTTGTCCAATTCGAGGGATAGCGAAGGGTTGAATGCGCATTCAGCACAATCCGAGTGCCTTCCGGAAGTGTAATGCGGACGCGCTGCCCATATTCTGTGGAAATCGTCTGAAATGCCGGGTTCGATTGTTTTGCCCGGGGCAGATACTGCCACATAAGAAATACGATTAAAACAGCCGCGGCCGCCAGCGTGACATAGCGCTGCCAAGATTCCTGCATGCGGTACAAATTACGAGAGAAAACATCGTGAAAAGATAAATGAAGAATAGACGCGCGCTTTTTTTGACCGTGCGCTAAACGCTGCTGAAGCGTTGCCCATTCAAGCGCCACATTCGGCAGGGATTCCGGCCGGAACCGAGTCAATTGCCGCAATTTTAAGGCGTCCTCGTAAATTTCCTTGTGCCGCGTGTCGGCAGATAACCAATCGGACCACTTTCTCTCTTCTTCTGCGGAGGCTTTTTTGGAAATCCAGCGCTGAAAAGATTCGTCGGCCAGTAAATCTTCAATCGTTGAGAATTGTTCTTTCATTCGTTCTTTCTGTACCCTTCCTGAAAATATGTCTCTAAAACTCTTCTATCTATTTTATTAAGAGAGAATAACAGGCAAAATGTAATGGTCGATTTCGATATTTTTTTAAAATATTTAAATATTTTTTGGATGAGGCAGCCGGTGAGCACAATAACCGCTAATAAATAAGACAGATCAATAGCGCCAGGATCCCTCTGAGTCGATGAAAGGCCTGGGACACATAATTGCGGGCGACCTGTGAATCAATTTCCATAATCACGGCTATCTCTTTATAAGATAACTCGCTGTACATTTTTAAATAAAGGGCTTCGCGCATGCGGGAGGGAATTTTATGAAGGGCGGTCTGAAGTGTATTTTTTACGGCATCCTGTTCTTCATTCATAATCAACAGGTCCTCCGCGGAGAACATGGTTTCGAGATAGTCTTTGCCGTACTCCTGAGAAATACGATGCCTTTTGCGCTGTTGTTCGAGAGATTTCAGCAGCTGTCTCCGCAGGGCGGTTAGAAGATAGGCACCCACGGAACTGACATGGGAAACGGTATGTTTCTTTTCCCAGATATAGGCGAACACCTCCTGAATACAATCTTTGACCAATTCCGCCTGGTGGGAAAATTTCATTCCGTAATTATACAGAAGGGGATAATGACGTTTAAATAAAATGCCCAGCGCATGATCATTTCCCACCTTCATTTTTTCCCAAAGGAGCTGATCGTCTGAATGATTTACTTCTTCGGATGTTTTCACCTTTCTCCTTAATTATCTCGAATGATTCGAATCGGCATCAATTGATTTCATGAATGTAAAATCATTTCAGGCTAAAACTCGTACGTCAGGGACGCTTTCAGACGCTTTGGAAGAATCGGGCGGGCCAGATAATAAGTGCCTTTGTTGGGCCCGGAGTTGTCCAGGCGCGGATTACCTTCCGTCAGGCCGTTCCCATCGAAGGCATTGAACAGATTCAAAGAAAAAACCAATCTTTGCGTTTTGTCCATTTTAATTGAATAAGAGGTGGAAAAATTAGTCACGTCAAAACAGGGTAATTCAATGGTATTGGCATTATTGGAATACCGTTTACCCACATGGTAATAGTCGGTGCGGAAGTCAAATCCTCCGGCGGAGTAAGAAGCCGTAATTTCATAAATGACCTTTGGAATGCGCTGAACCCAGTTGCCGCTGAAATCTTTTTCCCCCGAAATAAATTTTTTGTACATGTGGTTTTGAAGGGTGACAACTGAACGGATCGTTAAATTTTCCAACGGGACTGTGACCGACTCAACTTCAAGTCCGTAGGTTTGAGATTTGCCCACGTAATCTATGACCCATTCTGTTTGACCATTCACAATCCGGGCATCCTGGCTCGGAAAATTTTCAAGCTGCATAAAATAGGTCGTGGCATTTATCCCAAATGCCGGCGCTCCCAGCTTCAGACCGCTTTCGGCCTGGATAAGTTCTTCCGGCTTCGGTTTAAATGAACTGTCCGCGCCACGAAACACATCCAGTGTCGGCATTTTGTATCCGCGGCTGCCCCGCACATAGATCGAGAGATTATTATTGATCAAATAATTCAAACCCAGGGAAGACGCCCAATCATCATATTTTATATCCGCCCGTTTGAATGTGCCGTCCCCCCACATCACAGAGTCGTCCGCGTCCGACGGTCCGCCTAAGTCATAGAGTTGGCTGTTTTCTGTTTTTTGATGGAGCCGCTTGCGTTCGATGCGTGCGCCCACATCGACATGAAATTTATCCGTCACATCTATATTGTCGCCCAGGAAAAGAGAGGCGGTCGTCACAAAACCCCTTGCATTCATGTACATAGATCCGTATCTGCGAAACCCATTTTCCGTCACGTTGCGAATGACTTTGCCTGTGGAATCTTTAATCTGGACATCCACAAAACGGGGTGCATTTCGAACATCTGTTAGAATATCCTGCCAATACCAATGATCAACAGCCGTATAGTATCCCTGATAGGTTCCGATTGTAAACCGGTGTTTCACCGAATTAAGCAGCATATTTTTTTTAACCATAAACTGGTTGGAAATGTTGCTGAGAGGCTTGACCACCCGCCACAGACCGCCTTCACAAAGAAGACCGTTCGCCGTATTAAACACTGCCTTTCCCCCGCCGGCGTTGAAATGATTTGTAAACACAATATTATAACCGGCACCTCCCGGTGTACGGTTCACATAATTTTGTGCAAAATCTCCGGCATTAACCAAATTAAAGGGCAGCAGCGCGTTCCAGGCTTGGTTAATCGACATGTAGCGAATCGTATTTTGAAGATTCCAGCCGTCGGGAAATTCAAAGTTAAACTTTGCCATGAGGGAGCCCCCCACCTGTTTTTGACCATCCCCCAGTGGAATTGTGAAGCTGCCGGCGCCGGGCGTGGGCACTTGAACCCCATTCCCCTCGAAAGTGGTCAACGTTCCGTTATGAGGAAAACCGTCGACAAATTTTAACGCCCTGCCCGATTTAAACGGCAATTGGAGGTAAAATATATTGCTGTCGTTTAGATACTTCCCGTAAAATTTGACATAGCCTTTTTTAAAAAAACAGGTTAAATTGCCTTTTATCTGACCACCTTTTGAAGCCGGGAAACCGGGATTGCGAACACCATTGTCATAACGAAAAAAACCGCCGGCATTGAATCGCCAGAGGTTACCCAGCGGGCCGTTCAAATTGAAATCATAACGCGCCAGTCCCCCTGTTCCGACCGTTGTTTTGAGCGTGGCGGAAAGTTGATTCCCGCCGGATTTGTTGATAAAATTTATGACGCCGCCGGGCGCATTAATTCCAAACAAGGCCGAATTCCCGCCTCTTACAGCTTCCATACGCTCAATATTTTCATCGACCCGAACAAAAATATCCGCATTCACAAATGACAGTGCCGGGGCATCATAAACGGGCATGCCGTCTTCCATCAAGGCAACATAATAGTACGAGCCGTCCGCCGGCAGACCCCTGACAAACAGATTTCCGCCCACCTCGCCGCCGGAACTCTCAACATAAAATCCCGGAATGACCCGCAGAAGATCTGCCGTACTTCGGGGTGAAATCGTATTAATCTGATCCAGGGTTTTGGTCGTTATGGCGATACTCGATTCTCTCCTGGTGGAAGGATTGAGCGTGGCGGTGACAACCACCTCATCCATCTGGATGACATCCGGCGCCAACGAAAAATCCTTATGAACGATTTTATTGGCGCGGACCTGAATTAAAGCCTTTTTCGGATGGTATCCGATAACCTTTGTCCGCAGCGTATATGTTCCGGGCGGGAGGTTTACAATGCGATATTCGCCGCCAAGGTTTGCGGCGGCCCCAAAGGTGGTACCCTCGATAATAACCTGAGCACCCGCAATGCCTTCTCCGTGTTCATTGGTTATTTTTCCTTTAATAACACCTTTTTTTGTCTGATGTCGAGGCATAATCACAATCGTATTTTCACCCACGACCTCAAACGTCAATGAATATTTTCGCAAGATCCTCCACAAATCATCCGAGAGATTGTTTGAAACCTGCAGTTTAGATGGAAGAGTTTTTCCTTTTACAAGCGCTTCATCATAAACAATGTGAATATGATGCGCCTTCTGAAGGAGGGAGAAGGCTTTTCGCAGTGAAATAGTCTTCTGCATATCTTGTTGTTTCAAATAGTTTGTTTTATTTCGGCAAGGTGCCGGTTCCTGTCCTTTAGTAGGAATCGCAAACATCCCTATAAATGCAAGCCATAATATAAAAGCCATTGAACGCATGGGACATTCCCTCTAATACAGGAATTTTCCCAATAGGCATCAATTTCAAGCAGGGAAAACGCTATCCATAAAAAATAAAGCTACTGGGAATTCTTTTCATGTTTTGTCTTAAATCCTCATCTAACTTTATTATAACAATTTTATTAAAAATAGTCAAGGGTTTTTAAACTCGATACTGAACTGTAATTCCAAAAAAAGTCTTGACTTTCTGAAAAAAATTTTGTATACTAAAAGCGTTTAAAATAAAAGAGAAATTTTATGAAAAGAGTCACCGGACATAAGCTTGCTTTTCGGAACACCAGTTGGTGGTGGGGTTGGTATATTTATCAAACGGGAGCGGGTTTATGTTCTGTCTGAAATAATTTAAAAAATCTCGTAAAAACGAAAAGCCCGCTTAAAAAAGCGGGCTTTTTTTGTTTTTGGGCACTAACACAAAAAGGAGGTTCTTATGAACGACGCAAAAATTTACTTAAGTGAATCGGAAATGCCGCAGCAGTGGTACAATATCCAGGCAGATTTACCGGAGCTGCCGGCGCCGGCCCTGAATCCGGCCACCAACAAACCCGCCGGACCCGATGACCTGGCGGCCATTTTCCCAATGGAACTCATAAAACAGGAAGTTTCTACCGAACGTTACATTCCGATTCCCGATGACTTGCTGGAAATTTATAAGCTCTGGAGGCCGACCCCGTTGGTACGCGCCTACCGGCTGGAAGAATTTTTGGAGACGCCGGCAAGGATCTATTTCAAAAATGAAAGCGTCAGTCCTGCGGGCAGCCACAAACCCAACACGGCCGTTGCGCAGGCCTATTTCAACATGAAAGAAGGCAATCATCGTCTGGCGACCGAAACCGGCGCCGGTCAGTGGGGAAGCGCCCTTTCGTTTGCGACCCGTTTATTCGACATGGAATGCACGGTGTATATGGTGAAAGTCAGTTTCCGGCAAAAGCCCTTTCGGAAATCGTTGATTCACCTCTGGGGTGCGGAGATTTACGCCAGCCCTTCCGAAAATACGGCGTTCGGACGAAAAGTCCTGGCCAAAGACCCCAATTCTCTGGGAAGTCTCGGTATTGCCATAAGCGAAGCCATCGAGGACACCGTCACCCATCCGGGCACGAAATACTCGCTGGGAAGCGTGCTCAACCATGTGCTGCTGCATCAGACGATTATTGGGCAGGAAGTGAAAAAACAATTTGAGATTATTGGTGATTACCCGGACACCGTGATCGGCTGTGTGGGCGGCGGCAGCAATTTTAGCGGGCTGGCCTTCCCGTTTCTGCAGGATAAAATCAGCGGCAAGAAAAAGGATCTGCAGGTTCTGGCCATTGAACCGGCTTCCTCGCCAAGCATGACCAAAGGCTATTACCGCTACGACTACGGCGATTCGGCCGGAATGACCCCCCTCATGAAAATGCACACACTCGGACACAATTTCATGCCGCCTGGTATTCATGCCGGTGGATTGCGGTACCACGGCATGGCCCCTCTGGTCAGCCTGGTCTATAAGTTAGGGTTGATTGAAGCGCGTTCCTATCATCAGTTGGATACGTTCAAAGCGGGCATCGATTTTGCCCGTATCCAGGGAATTGTGCCGGCGCCGGAGACCGACCATGCGATTCTGGCGGCGATCGACGAAGCGCTGAAATGCAAAAAAACGGGCGAGGAGAAAGCCATCCTGTTCAATTTTAGCGGGCACGGCCACTTCGATATGACGGCCTACGACGATTATCTGGCCGGCAAATTGGAAAATTATGCCTATCCGAAAAAATTGATTGAAGAAGCCATGAAAGACGTGCCTCAAATCGATTAAGAAGTGAAAGGCCGGCATCTCTGCCGGCTTTTTTTTACCTTCATTCCGGTTTAGTCTAAACAAGTTATTTTAACGGGTGATCCATATTTTCAGATTAAGAGAAGATTTTACTTGATATTTGCCGCAGAATTGGATACCTTATTTATAATGTAAAAAATTTAATAATTAAGGCAGATTAAAAAAATATTTTAACAAATAGGGTGGATATGCACAATCTCATTATTGGAATCGATGGCGGAGGCACAAAAACCCACGCCGTTTTTGTCTCTCTAAACGGAAATGTTTTGAAACAGGCAACCGTAGGTGCTTCCAATTTTCAGCAGGCCGGAAAAGAGGGCATCAAGCGTGTTTGCAGGCAAATTTTAAAGGAAGCGGGAATTTCCGGTGAATCGATTCAGCGCTGGGTTTTGGGCCTTGCCGGGGCGGGCAGACCTTCCGACCGGCTTGCCGTGAAGGCGGCTGTGGAAGAACTTGGCTTTAAAAACAAAGTGACCGTTGAAAGTGACGGCCGCATTGCATTGACAGGTGCCTTTGTGGGCGCGGCCGGGATTATTTTAATTTCCGGAACAGGTTCGATTTGTTACGGCTTAAACACGGCCGGCCAAATGGCGCGTTCCGGCGGGTGGGGATATCTGCTTGGGGACGAAGGAAGCGGTTATTTCATCGGAAATCAGGCATTAATAGCGGCTTTAAAAGACCTGGACGGGCGGGGTGAAAAAACAAAGCTTCGCCAAAAATTTGAATCCCGTTTCAATGTCACAACCATTAATTTGCTTGTGCCCAAAATCTACAACGGCGATCTTCAAAAAGAAGATATCGCCGCACTTGCGCCGGCGGTGTTCGAAACGGCCAAAACGCATGACAGCGTGGCCGCAGAAATCCTGGCTTTTGCAGGCCGCGAATTGGGAAAAATGGCGGCGGCGGTCGCCAGGCAATTGGGGCTTGCGGGAAAGACCATTCAAATTGCGCCGATCGGTTCTGTTCTTGAAAATCAAAAAGATATCTTAAAACCGCATATTGAGAAAGAAGTCCGCACCATTTCGGATCAGGTTGTGTTTCGGGATCCGCAATATCCTCCGGCAATTGGTGCGGCGATTTTTGGCCTTAAACAAGAAAATATAGCCTTGACATTGGACATTCTGGAAAACATTTCGACTTCGTATGAATCCCTGCAAACCGTTTAACAAAAATACCGGACAAATTATCGGTCTCATGTCCGGAACGTCATTGGATGGATTGGATATTGCCCTCGTTGAAATTTCCGGAAATGGGCTTCAAACCGCCTTTACACTCAAAGCGTTCCGCACCAGTCCCTATTCTTCTCAAATTCAGCGGTTCATTTTGGATTGTGCGGCTCCGGCACGGGGCAGCACCGCCTGTGTGAGTCAGTTGAATTTTTTTCTGGCAAACGTCTGGTCGGAAGCCGTTCTGGAGTTTTTGGAAAACAATCACCTGAAACCGGGTGCCGTCGATTTTATCGGATCCCACGGCCAGACCGTTTACCATCAACCCGCTCCCTCAGATTTTGCCGGCCGTCCAACCGCTTCGACCCTTCAGGTGGGTGATCCTGCGGTCCTTGCCAAAAAAACGGGCATTCCTGTGGTCGGAAATTTTAGAGACGGCGACATGGCGCTCGGCGGAGAGGGCGCGCCGCTGGTGCCGTACGTCGATTACCTTCTGCTGCGCAGTGAAGAAAAAAACCGTGCGATACTCAACTTAGGCGGCATTGCCAATGTCACCGTGATTCCGCGAAAAGCCCGGAAGGAAGAGGTCTTTGCTTTTGACACCGGCCCGGGAAATATGGTGATGGATGCACTCGCCAGAGACCGTTTCCACCGCCGGTATGACGAAAACGGAGCGATTGCCGGAAAAGGACGCGTGCATGAAACGCTCTTACGCCGGCTTTTGGAGGAACCTTATTTCAGGCAGCTTCCGCCCAAATCCACGGGGCGAAAGCTTTTTGGAGAAACATTTGTTCAGAGGCTGCTCCGTCAGCAGGAAAAATTGAAAGTGCCTGATGAAGATTTAATGGCGACTGCTGCGCAACTCACGGTTTTGTCGATCGTTAACGCGGCGAAAGAGTGGATTGAACCCAAAGTTTCCATCGATGAATGGATTGTCAGCGGCGGCGGTGCACACAACCCCGTTCTGCTTAAAGGATTAGCACAGCATTTGGAGCCGGCGCGTGTGCTGCTTTCGGAGGAATACGGCCTGCCGGTGGACGCAAAAGAAGCGATTGCATTCGCCGTTTTGGCCAACGAAATGATGAACCATAATCCGGCAAATCTGCCGTCGGTTACCGGGGCAGAAAGGGAAACAATACTCGGGACATTGAGTTTTCCGTGAGGAAATCGTAACGAGAGAAATCTGTAATGTCCGGTAAAAAAGGAGGGCGTTTATGAGAATGGTTATTTTTGAAGATGAGAAGGTTGTGAATTTTGCGCCGCTCACGCTTTTGCGGCCGGTTTACGACCTGCGTTTTGGAATCCTGACCCTGAAAGAAAAGCTTTTGAACCTACTGCCGTCCGATACATCCGTTATTCTGCATACACGCGCGTATTTAACAGATCTGGTTCACGAACAAAATCCGACACAAGCCGTAAATGTTCTGCCCGAAGAGCCGTGCCTCTTTATCAATGGCCGGGCATTGGCCACACGTGCGTGGGTAAATGATATTTTACACCGGGAGCCGGCACGTTACGTGTCGAACGGTGAGCTGGTGGCGGCGTACGTCCCTGCAGATAAAATGAAGGCGCTTCAGCCAAAAATGGGCCGTCTTTTAACGGCAGGCGACTTTCCCGATTTGCCCGAAAAGACCGTTGATGCCGCCCTTTTCGCGTACAACTGGGAGCTTGTTTTACAGAACGGTGATGAGATTACCCGTGAATTTCAGCTTTTCGGAAAAGGGGGGCGGATTCTGGGCAAGGTGTACGACGGGGTCACCATTCTTAACAAAGAGAATGTGTTTATCGATGAAGGCGCTTTTGTGAAACCGGGCACCGTTCTGGACGGAGAAGAAGGGCCCATTTACATCGGAAAAGGCGCGAAAATATTGTCGAACGTCACGATTGACGGCCCCACCTTTGTGGGCGATAAAAGCCTTGTTAAAACGGGCGCCTATGTGTACGATGGGGTTTCCATCGGTGAGGTCAGTAAGATCGGCGGTGAAGTGGAGGCATCGATTATCCACTCCTTTTCCAACAAGCAGCACGACGGCTTTTTGGGCCACGCCTACCTGGGACAATGGGTGAACCTGGGTTCGGACACCAACAACAGCGATCTCAAAAACAATTACAGCAATGTCAAAGTCTGGGTGAATGGCAAATTTGTCGATTCCGGTTCTCTGTTTGTCGGATTGATGATGGGCGATCACTCGAAAGCCGGGATTGACACCATGTTCAATACCGGAACAGTTGTGGGTGTGCTGACAAATGTGTTCGGCGCCGGATTTCCGCCCAAATTCATCCCGTCGTTTTCCTGGGGCGGTGCGGACGGATTGGTGGGGCATCAATTAGAAAAAGCGCTTGAAACAGCCAATAAAGTTATGAATCGCCGTCAGCAGCGCGTCACCCCGGCTCTGGAAAAGGCGGTTCGGGAGGTTTATCGATTAACCGAACCGGAAAGAACTGTCTTAAAATAACTAAAACACCAAACCAAAGGAGAATGTCAACATGCTGGTCATTAAGAAAGAAACGTACGACGAAATGAGTGTGGAGGGCGCCAAAATTGTGGCCGCCCTGATTCGAAAAAAACCGAATGCCGTCATCGGTTTTGCAACCGGCAGTACACCCCTCGGATTGTACAAAGAACTCATTCGACTGCACAAAGAAGAAGGTCTTGATTTTTCAAAAATCACAACTTTTAATTTAGATGAATATGTCGGGCTTCGCCCGGAACATCCGGAAAGTTACCATTATTTTATGTGGAATAATCTGTTCAAACACGTGAATGCCGATCCGAGACATATCCACATTCCGATGGGAATGGCGGATGACATCGACCGGTTCTGTGAGTGGTACGAAGAACAAATCGAAGAGTACGGCGGGATCGATCTGCAGATTTTGGGAATCGGCGCAAACGGACACATCGCGTTTAATGAGCCCGGGTCATCGCTCGGGTCCCGAACCCGAATTAAAACATTGACGGAGGAAACACGAAAAGACAATGCCCGTTTCTTCAATAACAATATGGATGAAGTGCCCAAATACGCCATCACGATGGGCATCGGCACGATCATGGACGCCTGGGAGCTGTTGCTGCTGGCGAGCGGCTCCGGAAAAGCGGATGCCATTAAAATGACCGTAGAAGGCCCGATCACGGCCATGGTGCCGGCCACAATCGTTCAGATGCACCAGATAGCCACCATCATTGTGGACCGGGAAGCCGGTGCGAAATTAACAGGCATTTACACCGGTTAGTTTTTTATCGAGAGAATAAAAAAAGCGAAGCGGGCAGCCTCTTCGCTTTTTTTAAATAAGGCATGTCTGCCAAAAGAGCAATATTTCGTAAATCACCAGAATTGTGTATGCCCCGGCCATTCCGATAATCACATTTTTCAGGCTTATTTTGCCGTTGAGAAAATAAAAATTCTTGTGAATCAGCAAAAGGATGACGCTAAAAATCGTCAAAAAATATTTGATGAAAAAAAAGGGGTACGTCCCAAATTTGAGCGTGAGCCGCATGATCGGGTTTATTTCCACGGCGCCGTGCTGCAGAAGAACCAGCGTGAAGAACGAATCTGCCACACTTAACAGGACGATCCAGATGACGATCAAAGAAGAACGCAGACTGTACCGGTCTACGTAGTAATTGGTTTGTCCATCCGATTGGCGCCGATTGACAACCCGCCTGCCGCACCAGAATCGAAGGTGAAATGGGTTCGTAGCTTTTTTCCGACGATCGGGAAGGATTCTTTTGGGCTGAGTATACTTACTACTCGATTCCGCCATTACTTTCCTTTTTTGAAATTTAAGATCAACAACCCGAATCCCGGGGGCAATCAGTCATCTGGGTACATAAAAAATTATCGGCAGAGACGGCATATTTATTAGGCCGGATTCTTTAAATTTTCAGCCCAGAATCCGGTAATTTTTAAATCCGAAAATGATCTCTTTAACAATGACGATTAATATGCTGGCTGCGGGCACGGCAATCAGCATTCCGAGAATGCCCATGAGCTGCCCCCCGATCAAAATGACAACCACCACCAGGAGCGGATGGATTTCAACACTCCTGGCGACCACAATGGGAGAAATGAGTACGTTGTCGATTAATTGAATAATCGTAAAAGCGACCGCAATCCAGATGACCGGCGTTAAAGAAGAATTCTGCGTTAGCGAGACGACAATTGCCGGAACAGCGCCCACAATCGGGCCAAAGTAAGGGATCATGTTCGCAAGTCCTGCAATGCTCCCGATGAAAAAGTAATAATTGATGTCGAGAATATACAGAGCGATAATGGACAACACCCCCACCAGAAAGGCATCAATCATTTGGCCGCGAATATAATGTCCCAACTGGCGGTCGGTTTTGTGGATCAGGTTTAGGGACATCTCAAAATACCGGTTGGGTACGGCTTTGATAAGCGCCTTTTTCATGGCCGGGCCGTCTTTTATCAAGAAAAACGTGATAAAGGGAATAATGGCCAGATCCGAAAGCGCCGAAAAAAGGGAGAGCGCCAGTTTAAAAAGGCCTTCCTGAAACTGCACAAGCGCCGTGCGTATTTTGTCTATAATGTTTTGCACCGTCTCCGGGCTGCCTAAAAAAGCAAGCTTTTCCCGGAGAAATGTGTCCCAGTTTGAGAAAACGCCTTTCATGCTTCCGTTTTGCAGATTTTTGCCGATGGCGTTCACCTGACCTGTCAGTTTGGGCAGCAGAATATAAACTCCCCATGCCACAAAAATGCCGAGGATCAAAAAAATCAATAATGTGGCAAGCGTCCGGCCCAAACCCTTCGTCTCTAAAAAGGTCACCACCGGATCCAGCAAATAGGTCAGCAAAGCGGACAAAACAAACAAGATCATTAGTTCTCGAAAATGAACCACCATTTCAATAAGAGCCCAGATAACCGCAACGGATAAAAGGGCCAGCAGCGCCACATGAGAAAATTTTTTAAGGTCTGTTTTTTCGATCCGGACGGAAAAGACCGGATTGCTGTCCAAAGCCATAAATTAAGTATTCCCTTTTTGTCTGCATTCTTCCAGGGCATCATTTGTGAATTTCAGCCGTTCCCCAACCAATTGCGCCAATTTTGACAACATTTTTACGCCGAGTCCCGGCTTTCGTTCAAACAGCGAAAATAGATCGGGGCGAAAAATGCCGATCAGTTTGCTCGGCTCGAGCGCCACCACCGATGCCGAACGCGGTGTATCATCCAATAGCGCGAGCTCGCCCAAAAAATCCCCTTCCGAAAGGGTGGCGAACACAATTTCAGGATTTTGAGGATCTTCACCGGCAAACACGGCGACTTTCCCTTTCTGAACGATGTACATCCCGACGCCGGGTTCACCCTTCCAGAACACAACTTCTCCCTGTTGATACGTGCGTTTGTGACAAATCCGGATGAACTCTTTTAGCTCGCGCCTTGAAAGACCCGTAAAGATCGGCACATTTGAAAGAATTTGATACAGATCTTCCGATTGATTTTTAGCCTCTTTAAAAATGTTACTCCAGATCGGATGCATGGATTATTCCTGGGTTTTATTTAACGGTATTCAAATAATATCGCAAACTTCGTTCCACAAATATTCAGCCTTTTACGCGGGTGCGTGCTGTCAATCGATCAATCCCCTATTTCGATTTTTATCGGCAAAGGCGGAATAAATATAAAATTTTTTGCTCTTTAATTCAATAAAAAAATACTTGATTTGTGACCTGAACATTTGTATACTATAAGGGAACATACATTCACTATTGCACAGGTCAGACAGCAAATGGCCGGTTGAGCAAATTACGCATAAAAAGGAACGTTTTTATCGAATCGCAGAAAATGACCCCCATCATCCTACACATCGATGTCGATGCTTTTTTCGCTTCCGCGGAACAGAGCTTCAATCCGCTGCTGCGGGGAAAGCCCGTGATCGTGGGCGGATTCCCCGATCAAAGAGGCGTGGTCCACTCCGCCAGTTACGAGGCGCGGGAAAAGGGTGTCCGCACCGGAATGCCGCTCTCGGCAGCACAAAGGCTCTGTCCTGAAGCCGTCTTTTTGAAGGGTGAATTTCACCATTACAAATATATTGCGGAGCAGTTGTTTAAAATCTACACAACATTCACGCCGCAGGTGGAATTTACATCGCTCGACGATGCCTATTTAAACGCAACCGGAACCCTGCGGCTCTGGGGAACCCCGGTCGATCTGGCCCGGGAAATTCAGGAAACCGTCCGGCAGAAGCTGCACATCCCGGTTTCCATCGGAATCGGCCGTAACAAGCTCATCAGCCGAATGGCGTCTGCGCAGCACAAACCGCGCGGAATCACCTGCGTCCCGTCCGGACACGAGCCGGAATTTCTGCATCCTTTACCGGTTTCACAATTGCCGGGCGTGGGACGCGTCACGCAGCGCCTGTTTTACGATCTCGGCATTACGACGATCGGTGAGCTGGCCCGGTTTCCGGGGGATTTGCTGTACCCGCTTCTCGGAAAGAACGGACAAAAAATCCGGGATTACGCAAACGGATTGGACGGCCGGCCTGTCCGGCCGGTTCGTATTCCAAAACAACTCAGCCGGGAAACGAGTTTTGAAGAAGATGTGAGTGATCCTTCGGTGGTGTTGGCAGCCCTTCATTATTTAATTGAACGGCTGGCGAAGAAATTACGCGAAGATCATCTGGTGTGCCGAAAAATGGGGTTGAAGATTCGCAGCTCCGATTTTCAATCGATGTACAAAACGGGAACGCTTCCCGAAGCGGTACAGGACGCGTTCCGGTTGGGGGTATTTGCGGAACAGATTTTCAATAGTCTAAAATTACGCCGCACACGCACGCGGTTCGTGCAGGTGCAGGTATCGGCGCTGGAACCGGAAGCCTGGCAGCAGCAGCTTTTCCAGTGGAATCAGAAACGGCAGACATTGAACCAAAGCATTGACCGCATTCGCCGGCGCTTCGGTTTTATGGCCATTCTCCCCGCCAACACTCTTTTATTACAATCAAATTACAGGATGGATAGTCATGGGTACATCCTTCATACACCTTCATTGTCACAGTAATTACAGTTTCCTGGACAGCACGCTTCGTGTGGACGATATTGTGGGGTGGGCGGTGCAAAACCGAATGCCGGCCATTGCGCTCACGGACACCAACCGGCTCACCGGCGCGATTGAATTTTACCGGAAGGCAAAGTCAGCCGGAATCCATCCGATTATCGGGGCCGAAATCACCTTGAACGATGGTACTGCACCGGTACTTTTGGTACAAAATGAGACAGGTTACCGTAATCTTTCGGAACTTATTACAAAAGGAAACCTGGCGGGCGGTCACAATCAATTCAAGTTAACGGTGGAAGATCTGGCGCCGCATTCAAAAGGACTCCTGGCGCTTTCCGGCGGGAGACACAGCCGGGTAGTAAAACTCCTGAGGCAGCGAAAGACGGAGGAAGCGGCGGCCTGCTTTCTGCAGTTGCAGCACATTTTTGAAGGGCGGTTTTACATCGAGCTGCAGAGCCTCGTGCCGGAGGATGATTTACTCAACACACATCTCACCGTTCTGGCGCGGCGGCTGAAAATTCCGGTGGCTGCCACCAATAATGTCCATCTTTTAAAACCAACCGATTGGGAAATCCGGCGCACGCTGCAGGCCATCGGCCAGAACACCACACTTGAAAGGGTTGTCGGCACAGGACACCCGGATCAGTTTTTGAAATCATCCGGGCAAATGGCGCTCCGGTTCCGAAAACATCCCGCCGCCCTGTTGAACACACGCCTGATTGCTCAGAGCTGCCGGTTTGATTTTTCCCTTGGGAAACCCATTTTCCCGAAAATCGATCTACCGCCGAACGAAACGCCCTTTGCACGCCTGCAAAAACTGTGTCGCACGGGACTTCGCGCCCGGTACACGAAAATGACACCGGAGATTCAGGACCGGCTAAACCGGGAATTGATCACCGTTCGAAAACTGGGGTTTGTGGAATATTTTCTGATCGTCAAAACGATTGTGGATTTTTGCAGAAGAGAGGCCATTCCCTGCACCGGCAGGGGGTCCGCAGCAGACAGCCTGATTGCCTACACACTGGGAATCACACACGCGGATCCGATCCGATTTAAGCTGTATTTCGAGCGGTTTCTCAACGCCGAACGCGCGGATCCCCCGGATATTGATCTGGATATCTGCTGGAAAAACCGGGAGCGCGTGCTCCGTTACGTTTATAACAAATTCGGGCACGATAAAACCGCCATGATTGCCGCGGTGGTCACATTTCAGATGCGGTCGTCCATCCGGGAAATTGCCAAAACAATGGGGCTTCCTGAAGATGAAATCAGCCGTCTCACCAAACGTCTGCCCCGCCGGCCGGTTGAGGATTTTGAGGCGGTTTTTAAAACAGATCCGGAAATGAGCGGCATTTCGTCCGACCCGTCGACGCTGAAAAAAATCCTGAAGATCGCCCGGCGTATTGCCGGTTTTCCGCACCATCTCTCGGTGCACCCCGGGGGAACGATCATCGCCCCGGACCGAATCACCCGTTTCACGCCGCTTGAAATGGCCGCCGGGGGGCTGGTGATTTCCCAGTACGACATGTACAGTGTTGAAAAGCTGGGGCTGGTGAAAATGGATCTGCTGGGTGTGCGGTCTTTGACGATTATTTCCGAAACCGCAAAAGCCATTCAGCGGAACTGTAACCGAACATTCAATGTAAATAGGATTCCCGAAGATGATCCCGGCACACTGAAAATGCTGCGTGAAGGGAGAGGATTGGGCTGCTTTCAATTGGAGAGCCCCGCCATGCGCGGTTTGCTGCGAAAAATGCAGATCGAAACGCTTGAAGATATCATCGCCGCCATTTCACTCATTCGGCCCGGACCGGCCGAAGGCGGGATGAAGGATCTGTACATCAGGCGGCGTGCCGGGCTGGAGCCCATCCGGTATCCGCATCCGGCATTAGAACCCATTTTAAAGGAGACCTGCGGGATTATTTTATACCAGGAACAGGTACTGCTGGTGGCGCAGGCGATCGGGGGACTTTCGCTGGGAGAGGCGGATGTGCTTCGGAAACTCATGACAAAGTCCCGGACATTGAAAATTGCAGCTCGACTGAGGGATAAATTTCTGGCGGGTGCGCGCCGGAAGGGTGTGGACGCCGTGACCGCGCAAACGATATTTGAATGGCTTACCCATTTCGCCTCGTACGGGTTCAACAAGGCGCACAGCGCCACGTACGGCATTTTGGCTTATCAGACCGCCTTTTTAAAACGTCACTTTCCGAAAGAGTACATGACGGCACTGCTGAACAATCCCGGCGGCTATTATCCCCAATTTGCTCTTGTAGAAGAAGCCCGGCGGCTGGGAATTCAAATTCTGCATCCGAATGTGACCCGCCCGGCACGGGATTTCAGGATCGAGGAAAAGGGCATTCGTGTGGGATTGGGAAGTGTCTTAAACCTCAGCCGAAAGACCATCGAGCGGATTTTGCAGGAACGGGCGCAAAAGCCCTTTCAAAATGTGTACGATTTCCTGATTCGGAGCCGGGCCAATCAGGCGGAAGCGGAGAGTCTCATTCAATGCGGTGCGCTTTCGGATTTCAATTCGAGCGAACCGGAACTTTTATTAATCGCAAAACTCTTTTTCAAAAACAATCGAAATGCGGCCGTCACAAGAGGCATGAACGCCGCGACCCGGCTGCCGCCCTATTCGGCCTTGCAGAAAGTGGTGAATGAACTGCGTTTCCTGCGTTTTTCCGTGACCGAACATCCTTTAAGACTTTTGTTGAAGAATCAGGGCATACCGGATTATGTGTCCTCCCGGGAGCTGGAAAAATTTAAAAATCAGCGGGTGACTATCCTGGGGTGGGGCATCATTAGCCGCAGGGTTGTGACCTCCCAACAGGAATCGATGAAATTCCTCACTTTGGAAGATCCGGACGGCATCATCGAGGTGGTTCTTTTTCCGGAGATTTACAGGCGCTGCGGGCGGCTTCTGCAAACCCGGGGACCTTTTCAAATTACCGGAGTGGTTCAATCCCGGGTGAAAGGCGAGGCGAATGTGATTGCAGAAAAAATCCGTGTGTTGGAATGGACGCAGGAGACAAACCGACTGCGAAGCGGGCAAACCCGGTCTTTCGGCTCACAGGTGAAGGAGGCGGCCGGCATGTTTTAATCGTGTCGTTCAGGTTAACTCTCCCATAAAAAAAGCGGAATCATTCCAACCTATGATTCCGCCATGTGATCATGAGATTTTAAAAAATTAGTCTTTCTTCTTGGATGGAAGAATTTTATACATGCCTGTGCCACAGACAGAGCACTTACCTTTCATCGCAGGGCGTCCATTTTTCATGGTCACTTGTTCTGCATCAACCATTTCTCGTTTCGCTTTACACTTTACACAATACGCAGTTTCTGCCAAGAGGATCACCTCCTTTCCAAAAAGACTTCACTTAATCCGGGTTATTCTGAAAAAAATGTAAATTTATGCCATACAAATATGATATTTTTTAAATAGAAAATCAACAACTTTTTTCATTTTTTATTAAAATATGAAAATTTTTACTCCCGTTCCGATAAAAAGCCCGCCTACACTCTGGGTTTGAAGCGCCGTATTGCCGTAAAGTCCCGCAGAATTTAAGTCCATTTCAAATGAAAGCGAGACGGAATTTGTCCAGAAATGTTCAAATCCAATCTCGATGTAAAATCCTCTGGGATTGACTTTCCCGGAATGCCCGCCAATTTCACGCAGAAAAGTGCCGTTTTTTTCTTCAATCCGGAAAAGAGCCAGACCAAATCCCATAAAGGTGCGGGATTTTCCCGAGAAGCCCCGGGAATATCGGCGGAAACCGAATTCCAGCCATTGCTGGCGCCACGATTTTGCAGGCGTCTGCTGAGCCGTGCGCTTTCTGGTAAATTGACTCCCTTTAATAATCAGATACGCAGACGGTGAAAGCCCGAAGCCAAGCTGCGGCTGGGGGAGAAAAATCCAAGCCGAACCGTAGTAACGGCTAAAATGACGGGCCGAAATTCGAAAAAATCCGGACGACCCGCCAATAAAAAACCGATGCGGCGGCGGAACCTTTGCAAAAGCAGCGTCTGCAGAAAAGAAAGTGAAAAATAAAATCAGTGTTAAAAGAGAGACGGTGAAAAAATGAGTTTGCCGCTTCACCTTTGAGTGCTCCGTATTTGAGACCGGTTTTGAAGTTTTTAAAGAAGATCCACCTGATGGTGAACCATCAGGCTAAAAAATGGCGGAAACGATCTTCGATTTTCTTCCAGTAAAAAAACAGAAAATATCCCAGTGTGATCCCCACGGAATCGGCCATCCAGTCCGACACGCTGGCGGTTCTCCCCGGCACATAAATTTGGTGAAATTCATCGGACGCGGCATAGAGCAGACTCAGCAAGATGGCAATCCATAAATTTCTTTTTCGATTTTCGGGTGAGCTCCCGTAATAAAAGGCGCGGACCATGAAAAAACTGAAAATGGAGTATTCCATAAAATGTGCGATCTTATCCGACCACGAGATCCCGATGTCCGGGATATGAAGGTTTTTCATCGATGATAATGCAAAAATCACCCCTGCATATAAAATGGCGGGCAAGTAATAAAGAAAAAATCGTTTCTTCATCGTTTAGGCGGTTCCGTTTTGTTAAAACATCTTTTCTTGAAACACAAATCAGGCGTGAAAGTTCCCTGATGCGGCGTGTCAAAACAACATCTGCCGGGCAAAGCGGAAATGCATTCCTAAATTTTTATTTTCTCAGGGGAATGGGGGAACCTGTTCACAAATTTTCTTCGAAATAGCGCATGCCGGTCTTCTTAAATTCTCTTCCGCTTTTTAAAACGATAAATTCTGAAATTCCGGTGGCGGAAGAGACTTCATCAATTAGGTGCTGCAAAACACCGGGGTTGGGTGCGTGAATCATGGTGTAATGGCTGTACGGCCAATTGGGGGCTGTCGCCCGCCGGTAGCAGTGACTGATTTGCGGGAATTCAGCCATGCGCCTGCCGGCCGCCGCGGATTTCTCCTCCGGTACCCGCCACACAACCATGGCATTCGATCTTGCCCCCATTTTTCGATGATTCAAAATGGCTCCGAATTTACGGATGACACCCGACTGTTTCCAGAATTTGATTTTCGTCAGAACTTCAGCCTCCGTGAGACCAATGCGTGTGCCGATCGTTTCAAACGGATTGGATTCCAAGGGAATCTCTTTCTGGATCAGGCGCACGAGCGCTTTATCGGTTTCAGAAAAAGAAGTTAGGTTCCCCTCCTTAAAAACAAAATTCTGTGAAGAAGATTTTGCATTGTTTTGGCCTGTTTCCGGATCCAGCAGCACGTTGAGCTTGTAGTATTCCACAACGGGTAATTTTAATGTCGATTTCACGCCCGATCGATTTTTTACCTTCTCCAGAAATTCATCAATTTTTTTCTCCGAAGAGACCGCAATCGTAAACCATAAATTAAAGGTATGAAAACGCTCGTAGTTGTGGGTCACTCCGGGATGCCGGCTCACGTAATCCGCAACGGCCTCCAGATGCGCCGGTGCCACTTCGGCGCCCACAAGTGCGCTGACATATCCGAGCGCTTTTGAATCGAAATTGGCACTGATCCGCCGGATCTTTCCCCTCGCCAGCAGATCCGAAATCGTTTCAATGACTTCCTGCTCCCCGCTTCCGCATGTTTTTGCCAACTGCAAATAGGGACGGGCCGCCAGCGGAAAATCAGTCTGTAAATCACCAAGCAGTTTTTTCTCTAATTTAGAATCTGTTGTCATGAAAGGGTCTCCGTTTCCGGTTCATATGCACAATACGGATCTTCATTTAAAAAATCACCTGTCACCGCAAAGGCACGGGAACGCGACCCGCCGCAAATGGAGCGAAAGGCACACCGTCCGCATTTGCCTTTTAACAAATCCGGATTGCGCAGCGCCTGAAAAATGGGAGAATTGCGATACACATCCACAAGAGAATTTTCTCGAACATTCCCCCCGCTTGCCGGCAAAAATCCGGACGGAAAAATACTTCCCGTGTGTGAAACGAACACAAACCCTTTTCCATCGTTGATGCCGGGCAAAAACCGGCCTTTCCCCGAATTTGTTTCCTGAATCAATTGGCTCACAGAAATATCCATTTCCTGCGCCATCTGTTGAATCACCACGCGCCGGTAATGCGGCGCCTCCGTGGTTTTAATTCGAAAGGAGTATTGTTTGGAAAAATCGTATAATTTATTCAGAACAAGCTCATATTCATTTGCCGTAATCTCGTCTTCCGGTTTTCCCCTGCCAGTCGGAACCAGAAAAAACAGACTCCAGCGGGACACGTTCAGACCGGCCACCATTTCCGCCATTTCATCCATCTTCTGCCAATTGAACCGGGTCACCGTGGTGTTGACCTGCAAATCCATTCCCAATTCTTTCACCCACCCGGCACCGTTCATGCACCACCGGAAAGAGCCTTCGACATTTCGCAGCGCATCATGGGTCTCCTTATCCGGCCCGTCGATGCTAATCGAAACACTTCGCAGCCCGGCATTCTTTGCGCGGTCTAAGTTTTCATACGACAAAAGAGGGGTCCCGCTGGGACTCAGCCCCACGCGAAGCCCAATTTCACTGGCGTAAGCAATGAGTTCAAACAGATCCTCCCGTTTCATCGGATCACCACCCGTAAACACAAACAGAGGGCGGCCAAAACGCCGAATTTCATCCAGAAGGCCGAACCCTTCCCCGGTGGTCAGCTCCAACGGATGATGCAGGGGCTGAGCCGACGCCCGGCAGTGCCGGCACGCCAAATCACACGCCTGAGTCACTTCCCAGATCACCAAAAACGGGGATTTTTCAAAATTGACACCCCGCAGCAAATCGCTCTTTTTCGGCATTGTTTCAATCATTTTTGCAGCTCCTCTGCCGCCTGATGAGCAAAATAAGTCAGGATTAAATCGGCGCCTGCCCGCTTAATGCCGGTCAGGATTTCCCACATGACCGTATTCTCATCGATCCATCCCATTTTGCCGGCGGCTTTGACCATGGCATATTCACCGCTGACATTGTAGGCGGCCACCGGCCGGCCGGTCAGATTTCGCACCTCCCGAATCACATCCAGGTAGGCGAGTGCCGGTTTGACCATCACAATATCCGCTCCTTCTGCCAGATCGAGCGCCACCTCTGCCAGTGCTTCCCGCCGATTGGCCGGATCCATCTGGTAGGTTTTCCGGTTGCCAAACCCGGGCGCCGAGCCGGCAGCATCCCGAAAGGGGCCGTAAAAGCCGGATGAATATTTTGCGGAATACGCCATAATGGGAATCCCGTATGCACCGGTTGCGTCAAGCGCTTCCCGAATGGCCTTCACGGCGCCGTCCATCATTCCGGAAGGCGCCAGCATGTCAGCGCCTGAATTGACCTGAGAGACCGCCGTCTTTCGAATCAAATCGAGTGTGGCATCATTGTCCACATCGCTGTTTCGGACCACGCCGCAGTGCCCGTGATCGGTATATTCACAGAAACACAAATCATTAATCAGCACCAAATCCGGAACAGCCTCCTTAATGGCCTGATTTGCGGTTTGAATAATTCCGGAATCATCGTAAGCGCCGGTCCCGAGCGCATCTTTCGACTCCGGGATCCCAAACAGAATGACGGCCGGAACGCCCAAACGGTCGAGTACCCGGCATTCTTTTACCGCTTCATCAACGGACATCTGAAAAACGCCCGGCATAGAAGGGACTTCTTTTCGAATGCCTTCTCCGGGACACACAAACAACGGCGCGATAAAATCTTCCGCGGATACCTGTGTTTCCCGCATCATGCGCCGCAGATTTTCTGTCTTTCGCAGCCGTCTCGATCGATTTATTGGAAAAGCCATTTTACATTCCTTTTTGCTGTTTCTATTTCGGCCATCATCCCGCAGACAATTTTTGCAGGGGTTCGACTTTCAGGCCGATTTCTTCGTCACTTAAATAACAGGCCGGGTCCGGCGCCCACATGTCACCGGTAATGGCTTCGGCACGCACGCGCAGATTTCCGCCGCAGATATCCAGCCATTTGCATTTCGCGCAGCGGCCTTTTACATGCTGTTTTTTGGTTTTCAGTTTCATCAGAAATTCATTGGAGGTATCCGTCCAGATCCGGCTAAAGGGCTGCTCCAGCACATTGCCCAGAACTTTATCCCGCCAGAACTGATCCGGATAGACGCTCCCGTCCCAGCTAACACTGGCGACGCCCACGCCGGAACTGTTCCCGCTGTTCATTTTCAGCAATTCGAGTGCATTTTGGGCCCGTGCCGGATCCTCCTTCTGTAACCGCAGATACAAATAAGGCCCGTCCGTATGGTTGTCGACGGTGAGAATTTCCGCCGGTAACGCGTTGTCGTGCATCTTCTTCGTGCGGTCCATAATATAGTCCACCGCTTTTCGCGTTTCGTCGTGTGTTAAGTCGTCCTTCACTAATTTTGTGCCGCGTCCGGTATAAACCAGGTGATAAAAACAGGCCCGTGTGATACGGCGTTCTTCAATCAAATCAAAAATCTGGGGCAGGTCCTGCACATTAATCCCATTCATTGTGAACCGCAAGCCCACCTTTACACCCACTTCCTGACAATTTCGGATGCCTCTCATGGCCAGATCAAAAGCGCCTTTCATGCCGCGGAACCGGTCGTTCGTTTCACGCATGCCGTCCAAACTGATTCCCACGTAAGACACACCCATTTCTTTCAGGCGATGCGCCACTGTTTTCGTAATTAATGTGCCGTTTGTTGAAAAGACCGTGCGAATTCCTTTGCGGATTGAATACTCCGTCAGTTCAAAGATGTCTTCCCGGCGGAACGGCTCCCCGCCTGAAAAAAGAAGTACGGGTACCCTAAATTCCGCCAGATCATCTATAAATGATTTTCCCTGCTCGGTTGTCATTTCCCCCCGGTAGTCGACATCCTGAGATTTTGAGTAGCAGTGAATACAGTGGAGATTACAGCGCCGGGTGACGTTCCAGACGACAATCGGTTTTTTATCCAGCGAGAACTGCAATAAATTCGCCGGCATCTTACCTGATTTCCGTCCGTAACGAAGCGGATCGGACGGCTCCACCGTCCCGCAGTATAATTTTGAAATACCTATCATGTGATTTTCCCTTTCTGAAATTTGCGCGTTTTTGCCCCCATCTCATAAGAAACAAGTGCCTTGACCAAGTCCGGAATTAGAAACTGTTTCGGCATGACGGTGGTGTGAAACCCAAAGCGCTCGGCTGTTTTTTGCGTAATGGGCCCGATGCAGGCCGTTTTGACGGCAGAAGCCACCTGAGGAATCTTTTCTGCACCGATTAATTGGACAAACTTTTCCACCGTTGAAGAACTTGTAAAGGTGATCCAATCGGGGAAAGCGGCCGGCTTTTCGAACAAATGAGCGGCCATTTCTCTTGAACGGCTGTTTAAAATGGTCCGGTAAACCGGCGCAACGGTGACAATTGCGCCCATTTGTTTCAACGTCTCCGGCAGCACGTCCCGCGCCGCTTCCGCACGCGCCAGAACCACCGTTTTGTTTTTGAGTGAAACCGTTTGAAAGGCTTCGATCAGCCCTTCCGCAATAAAAGACGCCGGCTGTAAATCGGGGATTAATCCGTAGTTTTTCAGAGCTTCCGAGGTGGCGGCGCCAATGCTGGCAATTTGGATTTTACCGAGCGCCCGAACATCTACTCCCGAATCGAACAAACGCTGCATCCATCTTTTGACGCCGTTGGCGCTGGTAAAAACCAGCCAATCGATCCTTTCCGGATGGGCTAAAACTTCATCCGCAGATTTCCAGGATTCCGGGTCGACAATTTCGATGGCAGGCAGAACAATTGCCGCCGCACCCTGCTCTCTCAGCAAATCTGCCAGAGAGCCGGCCTGCCCCTGAGCCCGTGTGACAAGAATTCGTTTTCCAAAAAGCGGCTTTTTTTCAAACCAGGAAAGCTTCTCACGCAAATTGACCACTTCTCCCACGACAATCAGTGCGGGCGGTGCCAGCCGGACGGCTTTTGCCCGGTCTGAAATGGTTTCCAGTGTCCCCACGAGTACGTTTTGGTCCGGCAATGTACCGTTCCGAATGACAGCCGCCGGTGTCTGCGGAGATTTCCCGTGGGTTATCAATTGTGCCGTAATTTTAGGCAATTGTCCCACGCCCATGTAAAAAACAAGCGTGCTTTTTTCCGCAGCCAGTGCCTTCCAATTAATATCTGAATTTTCCTTGGCAGGATCTTCATGCCCTGTGACAAACGTAAGCGATGCGTCCATGCCGCGCAGTGTCGCCGGAATACCGGCATAATTTAAAGCGGCTGCCCCTGCCGTAATGCCGGGCACGACTTCAAACGGAATGCCGGCCTCCCACAGAGCAAGCGCTTCTTCGCCGCCGCGTCCGAAAATGTACGGATCTCCCCCTTTCAGCCGCACCACAACCGCACGGGTTTGAGCTTTTTCGATGAGGAGCTGATTAATCTTTTCCTGCCGAAGTGTGTGCTGCCCGGCTTTTTTTCCCACGTAAATTCTTTCCGTATGTTCGGGAACCCAATTCAGCAGTTCGGAATTGACCAGATTGTCGTAAATAACCACATCCGCTTTTTTTAAGAGAGCCTGCCCTTTTAAGGTGAGAAGACCCGGATCGCCGGGGCCGCTGCCGATCAGGTAAACCGTGCCCGTTTCTGATTTTCCAGGAGATTTCATTCTGCCCTCAGCGCCTCCAGCAAACTCACCGTAATTTTATCGAAGGCCATATCGAGATCTTCCGGCTGCATGGCATGCGATAAAAACACCGTCTCAAAAGGCGACGGCGGAAAATAGATTCCTTTTTCCAACAACGAGTGGAAGAATTTTGCGTACAACCCGGCATCTGCCCCGGATGCCTGCTTGAAATTTTCAACCGCGGTGTTTGTAAAAAATAGCGTCACCATGGAGCCCACCTGGTTAATGGTCACCGGAAGCGACTTTTGGTGTATCCATTTTTTCAATCGGGCGACAAAGATAGTCGACGTTTCATTTAATTTTAAAGGAATCCGGTATTTTTGCAGATAGTCAAGTGTTGCAAGCCCGGCAGACATGGCCAACGGATTTCCCGACAGGGTGCCGGCCTGATAAATCGTTCCGGCAGGCGCCAGCGCATCCATCACATCACATCTCCCACCCACGGCGCCCACCGGCAGACCGCCTCCAATGATCTTTCCCAAACAGGTCAGATCGGGTTGGACGCCAAACAATTCCTGGGCGCCGCCATTTGAAAGACGGAATCCTGTAATGACTTCATCAAAAATAAGAAAAATGCCGGCCTGCCGCGTCAATTCCCGGAGCCCTTTTAGAAACCCTTCTTTGGGGGGGACCGTGCCCATGTTTCCGGCAACCGGCTCCACAATCACGGCTGCAATCTGGCCTTTAAAAGCCTCCACGAGCGATTCAACGGCAGTCAGATCGTTGTAAGGCGCCAGCAGCGTGTCCGAAACCAGGCTTTTGGGTACGCCCGGGGAACCCGGAATTCCCAGAGTGGCTGTGCCCGAACCCGCTTTCATAAGAAACGAATCTGAATGCCCGTGATAACAGCCTTCAAACTTAATAATTTTGTCTTTATTGGAAATCCCGCGTGCCAGCCGGACGGCCGTCATCGCGGCTTCGGTCCCCGAATTCACCATTCGTACTTTTTCAATGGAAGGCACCAGTTCGACCACTTTGGCGGCGAGCGCCACTTCCGCCTCTGTCGGTGCACCAAAACTCGTCCCCCTCTCCAGCGCTTTTTGAATGGCTTTTACGACCACCGGATGTCTGTGCCCCAGAATCAAAGGCCCCCAGGAACTCACGAAATCCAGGTAGCGATTTCCATCGGCATCGATGATAAACGGGCCGTCCCCTTTTTGAATAAACACGGGCGTGCCGCCCACAGAACCGAATGCCCGAACCGGACTGTTCACGCCGCCGGGGATAAATTTCTGCGCTTTTTCAAACCAGGCTTTGGAACGGTCGTTTTGCATCACCTTCAATTCCTTTTGTATCCTTTTAAAATTTCTCTTGCACTCTGTTGAAGCATTTTTTGAGCCAGAATTTCACCGGCTTTTTCCGGCTCTTCGACGTGTGCCACAACTTTTTCGCGGAGAATTTTCCTGCCGTCAAGGGAAGCCACCATCCCCGTCAGAATAATTTGATTGCCGACCACCTGCCCCAGAGCCCCGACCGGCACATGACACCCGCCTTCAATTTGACGCAAAAATTCCCGTTCGGCTCGAAGTGCACCTTCCGTTTCCGGGTGAGCAATCGAACGGACCAACTGCCGCACTTCCCGGTCATGGCGGCGCCCTTCTATGGCGATGGCGCCCTGCCCGACTGCGGGCAGACAAATCTCCGGCGGCAGAAATTCCGTCACATAGGACCGATATCCCATTCGTTTGATGCCCGCCCAGGCGACGACAATTCCATCCCAATCGGATTCCTGATATTTTCGCAGCCGTGTGTCAATGTTCCCGCGCAGATTTTTAAATTGAAACTCCGGGCCGTATGCCAGAAGCTGTGCCTTCCGGCGGAGACTCCCTGTGGCAAGGCACGCTTTAGGCGGCAATTCTTTTAAGGTCCATCCATTTTGGGCCAGCAGCACATCACGCGGATCTTCCCTTTCGGTAAATGCCATTAAATCAAAATCTTCATGAATTTCAGAGGGTAAATCTTTGGCACTGTGTACGGCAAAATCAATCTCCCCTTTCCGCAGAGAACGTTCAATTTCTTTGATAAAAACGCCCGTATCCCCCAATTGGTCTAACGGGCGAGTCTGCTCCCGATCTCCGGTGGTCGTGATTTTGACAAGTTCAATCGAGAGCCCCGGATTTCGATTAACCAGACGTTCTTTCACCCAATAGGCCTGCCAGAGTGCCAATTTACTGCCGCGTGTTCCGAGTTTGTATGTGCGTTTTAACATTAATTGTCCGATACCGTTATATTTTTATTCCAGATCAAAAAACTGTTTGATGACACTGATTTTATGAATGCCGTCGGGATTGTTGTAAAGTTCTTTCAATTTTACAGTCGGCAGATGGAGGATTTTATTAACGATTCGGCGCGTCATTTCTTCCGCAACAGGCCACTGTTCTTCTGGGAATTTATGTTCGTACTGTTTAAACTCTTTTTCCAGAATTTCCTCAAACCGTCTGCGCAGCTTTTGAATCGTTGGATTGATCTGCAAATTTTTGATCCAATTCAGAAAATCAACCGTTTCAATTTTAATGATCTCGACGGCCTTTTCCGCTTCTCTTTCCCGCGAGGCCCGGTTTTGGGCAACAATTTGTTTTAGATCATCGATGTCGTACAGATAAATGCCGTCGAATTCACGAATCTCCGGATCCAAATCATAGGGAACGGCAATATCTATCAAAAACAAATTTCGCTTTTGGCGGATTTTAAGAATTTTTTGAATATCCTCTTTTACGAATAAGGGCTCCGGAGAACTTGTGGCCGTGATCACAATATCCGCCTGTATTAAATGCTCCATCACCTGCTCAAAGGGAACGGCTTTTCCTTCAACCCTTTCGGCAAGGTCCTGTGCTTTTTGCAAGGTCCGGTTGGCGACGATTATATTTTTCACGCCGGCTTGCTGCAGATGCCGGGCGGTTAACGCCGCCGTTTCACCGGCTCCGATGACGAGCGCACGACAATTTTGAATCGGATAAAAAATCTTTTCCGCCAATTGAACGGCCGCATGCCCCACAGAAACAACCCCGGATCCGACTTCTGTTTCCACGCGGACCTTTTTATTCACCTCAAAGGCTTTGTGAAAAAGTCGATTTAAAATGGTTTTTGTTCCGCCAAACTGTGCGGCCAATCGATACGCTTCCCGCACCTGACCGGAGATTTGTGTTTCGCCGATAACCAGTGAATTTAGTCCGCCGATGACAGAAAACAAATGACGCACCATTTTATCGTTGGCGTGATGGTAAAAGTAGGCAGAGGCCTCTTGGCCGGGTAAATCAAAATAATCCAGATAAAATGTCTTTAAGGTCCGGATTCCTTCCTGCTCATCCAACACCACGGCGTAAATCTCACTCCGGTTACACGTGGAAAGGATCGTCACTTCCTGAATGCCGGGTAGAGAGAGTAATTCAGCGTAGATTCGGGGGTAATCTTCCCGGAGAAAGGTCACTTTATTTAAAAATTTTATGGATGCAGTTTGATGGCTAATCCCGTAGACAATTAAATCCATTCGCGCAATTTATCCTTCACCTGCTTAATCGTTCCGTTTTGCAGGCTTGCCATCACCTGCGGCATAACAATCGTATCCATTATCCGCCGCCTTTCGACGGGATTGTCAACTTCTTCTTTCAGATGGCTTCGAATATTCCCGACAATTTTAAGCGCTTCTTCATAAGATTCATCAAAAAGAGATTCCATAATTTTGCGAATTTCCCGCGCCATTGCGGGTGACTGACCGCTGGTGGAAATGGCAATTTGTAAATCCCCTCTGCGCACAATTGCCGGTACGTAAAAATCACAATTTTCCGGCTCGTCCACAACATTGATGAGCGTCTTTTCTCTTTTCGCCTCTTCATAAATTTCCCGATTAACCTGCGGGTCATTTGTGGCGCTGATCGCCAGAAAATAGCCCCTTAAATCGCCCGAATGGTATTTTCGGTAATGGCAGATAATTTCGGCATTGATCCACATCCGGAAAAGTTCCGGTGTCAGGTCGGGACTAATCACCGTCACCGAAGCGCCGTACCGGTGCAGCGTTTTCACCTTTCGCTCTGCCACTCTGCCGCCGCCGAACACCACACATTTTCGGTTCTTCAATTGTAAATAAATGGGATACATTTTTAATGCTTGTCCTTTTGTTTAGCTCCTGAGATATGTTCAATTTTTATGCCAAACCTTCAAAATATGAGTCCGTTTTTTAATCATTATTCCATCGTAACTTGTTAATTATCAAGTAAACTAAAAAACGCCTGCTTTGCGGCGTTTTCTTTTTTACGGCCCGCGATGATTTTTGGGCCATTGGCTTTTCATTTTGAAAAACGGCTTTTCATTATGAAAAATTTTTATGACCGACCTGATGGTGAACCATCAGGCTAAGAATGGAAAGCGCCATAAATGGCGCTCACACAGCAGGACGCTTCAGCGTTCTTTTTTCTACTAAAAAGGTGCCGCCATTTGTTAAATCCAACCCCTCTGGCTGGTCGTAAAACCAAGATTGAAAAGAATACAATAATCGTAAGAGTACATCTTTGTGAAGAACCTCATTTGTTCTCTTTCCCCTGGATTCCGTATTCTTTTAATTTCCGCCAGAGTGTGGCCCGGCTAATCCCCAGCACTTCGGTGACTTTCCCCAGATTCCAGTCATAATATTCCAGTGTTTTTAAAATATGCTGCTTTTCCACTTCATAAAGTGTCGCCCATTCGGACGTATTTTGCGCCGACGGTTCTTCGTAAAATTGAATTTCCCGGGGCAGATCTGTGGGTGTAATGTGCTGCCCGATTGTCATGATAACCGCGCGTTCAATCGCATTTTCCAGCTCACGCACATTCCCCGGCCAGGGATAATTTTGCAGCAGCGCCATCGCTTCCTGGGTGATTCCCACAATGCGTTTTCCCGCCCCCTGACTCAGCTTCTCCAGGAAATAATCGGCCAATTCCGGGACATCTCCCTTCCGGAGACGAAGCGGCGGCACGACGATGTGGAACACTTTCAACCGGTAATACAAATCTTCCCGAAATTTGTGCTGTTCAACCAATTCTTTTAAATTTTTATTCGTGGCGGCAATGACCCGAACATCGACCTGGATGGTTTGTGTGCTTCCCACCCGGCGCACTTCACCCTCCTGAATGACACGCAAAATTTTGGCCTGCGTTGCGGGCGACATCTCTCCGATTTCATCCAGAAAAACAGTGCCCTGGTCGGCTTCTTCAAACAACCCTTTTTTCTGGGAAACAGCCCCGGTGAAGGCACCTTTCAAATAGCCGAACAACTCACTCTCCAGCAGCGTCTCCGATATCGCCGCACAATTGACCACAATGAAAGATTTCTCTGCGCGGGGACTATTTTTATGAATGGCTTTTGCCACCAATTCTTTTCCTGTCCCGCTCTCCCCTTCAATCAGAACCGTCGTGTTGGCAGTCGAAACCCGGGCGATCATTTCCAGCACCTGCTGTAATTTCCGGCTCTTTCCAATGATTCCCGAAAACTCAAATCGCTCCCGCGAATACTGCCATGAAATAAATTCCTCCACCTCTTTCTCGAGCCGTTTCAGTAAACCCGGCACTTCTTTTTGGCGGTCGTTGAAATTTTTCTGAATAATGGCTTGCAAGTCATCCCGATTATAGCAAAAAAGCAGCTCATCCACAATCTTTTCCGGGGCCTGATCCGTCAAATCAATGATTAACAGGGGCGTTCCTCTGCGGGGTTTCAACTGTTCGGAAACATGCGCTTTCCAGGCCGCTGCCGGCGGTTTTTGTTCCAGCCGGACAAGGATGTCAAACGTCTCGTTCGGCAGATTCCGGTTGGTTTCGGGAATCAAGGCATCCGGCTTTAACATCCTCTTCTGAATTGTCTTGAATTTCAATTGTCGAAAATACCGGTACAGAAGCGGCCCCTCCGCGGAATCTCCGACAAGAGCCAAACGAATGTGCCGGATATTTCCGAAAATATGCCTTCCCAATTCGACAATGGCACTCTCAATCGTCACCGCTTCCGTAAAAAGGGAGGAATCGTCTACAATGCTTTTATAAAATTTTACACCGCTTTGAAACAGGCGATTTAAAACCGGGCCTGTCAGTTCACTTTCCAGGCTTTGGGTGTATCCTTCCTTAACATTTTCCAGAAACTTGACATCTCCGATGATCGGCGTGCCGATTCCAAGCAGAACTTCAAAGAAATGGCGGATGCTTTCGCCCCGCTCCCATTCAAAAAAAACGCCTTTCGGCAATTCGGAAAGTACCGGAAATACAGACAGATACACATCCTTTACCGAGCGAATCGTCTGATCGATGTCATCCGACACAAATACGCCTTCAAAATGATAGGGCGTATGAAAGGCCATTGCTTCTTCAAAATAAGTTTTCCGTTTAATTGCCGATAAAAATTCTCTGAAATTCCCGGAGACCAATTCTTTAAGAATGATTCTATTTTCTATCCAGGGAAGTTTTAGTCCAATTGAAATGATTTCGGAAGCCATTAAAACTCACCACCCATTTAATACGCGTGCACACTTGAGATAAATGTGCTGAAAATCATAAAAGAAATAACGATCCATCCAAAGCCGACAATAGAAATGTAGGCACTTTTCCGGGGATGCCAATTCAAAAACCACCGAACGCTGAGGTACATGGCATAAATCAGCCAGGTGACAAACACACTTAAAATTTTAGAGTCCAGATACCAGACATGGGTCAAATATTTTGAAGCCAGTGAAAGTGCAATGAAAATGCCCACTGTGAGAAAGATAAACCCAATGTAAATCGACTCCAGGCTCAGGCGGTCCAGAAGTTCAAGCGCGGGCAATCTCGAGTAAAAATATTTTAAATTTTTCTCCCGCAATTCTTTTAACAATGATAAATACATAAAACTTGCGATAAACCCAATCGTCAATCCCGAATAGGAAAAGAGCATGATCAGCACATGCACCTGAACCCAGTCGTCCTGAAAATACGGCGGCATGGGGCCGTGATGCAGGGGAAACACATTCGCGATCAATACAAATGTCGTCATGAGGCCCACAATAAAAATACCGAACGCCTGTTCCCGCAGGCGGATTTCAAGCACAAAATAGAGAACTCCAAAGAGCCACATCCATGTGAATGAAGCTTCACCCACACTTAGCACGGGAAAATGACCTTCCAGCCGCCATTGGAATACAATTACAAGCGTCTGCAGAAGGATGCCGGCAAGCAGAAGAAAAGATGCCGGTCTGGCGAGACTTTTAGTCTGTTTCTGAAAATAGCGAATGTAAAACAAAAAACTCAGAAAATACAGCAAAAATACCGTCCATCGAAGAATCAGAATCAAGGTTTCCATGGCTCCTCGCCGTTTAATTAAATTAAAGCTCCCGAAAGTCCGGACAGGCGTTCGGGGAGATTTTCTTCATCGAGCGTCCCCATTTAAAATACGAAGTCCCGGTTGAGCAAATTAAGCGCACAATCATCTGTGGTAATCTATTTTAAAATAATGAATTATCTTTCCCCATGCAATAAAAAAGGTGAAGATTAAAGAATCTTCACCTTTTCCGGCACCGTTCGCCCGTCATCGGAAGCGATTTAAAGCGGGTGCCGGTCTAAAAAAGCCTCTCAAAGAAATTCCAGTGCCGCAGCGTCTCGGTTTTATTCTGTTCAAAAAGAGACAGCGCTTCCGGAACGTGATTCAAAATATCGCCTGCAATCATGCCTCTTTGTCCCAATTTTTGAGCCGCCAGATCGCCTGCCATTCCGTGCGCAAAGGCACCGGAAACGGCGGCCTGCATTCCCGTCATGCCCTGTGCCAGAAATCCCGCAATCAGACCCGTCAGGACATCGCCGGAGCCGGCTGTGGCCATGCCGGCGTTTCCGCTGGGATTAAAATAGGCGTTCCCATCCGGATCGGCCACAACGGTCGGAGCGCCCTTTAACAGAATCACACAATGGAGCTTTTGCGCCCACTTCCGGACGATTTCCACACGATTGGCCAGAATGTCTTTTTGTGAAACACCGGTCAGGCGTGAAAGTTCTCCGACGTGAGGCGTGAAAACAAGATCGGCAGGGTAATTTTTGATTAAATCAAATTGACCGGCGAGATTGTTGATTCCATCCGCATCGATGACGATGGGTTTGTCCACCTTTTGTAAAAAAGCCCGTACAAATGCCTGGGTTTCCGGATGTGTGGACAATCCCGGGCCCAGAGCCAGCACATGGCTCCACTTCAGCCAGCGGTCGATTTCATGGATCGCCCGGGAATGAATGCTGCCGGATTCCGTCTCCGGCAGGGGCGCCGTCATGACTTCGGTGATCTTCTCTTCAAAAACGGGATTAAACCGTTCGGGAATGCCCAGAACCACCATGCCTGCACCGCTCCGGAGAGCACTCAAAGAAGCCATTGCGGCCGCTCCGGTTAAACCGGTGGAACCGGCGATAATCAGCACTTTTCCGAAGGTGTTTTTGTAAGCATCCGCCGGACGGTGCGGGAGAAAAGCCGCAAGGTCTTCCGGCTGTACAAGATATTTACGGGGATTCACCTTTTCAAGAATGAACGAAGGCGTATTCAGATCGGCCACAAAAAGTGCGCCCTGGCGGCTGCGCGCCGGGTAAAAAAGCTGTCCCGTTTTAATGTTTCCCATTGTAACGGTAAAGTCCGCCTGCACGGCAGCGCCGGCCGTTTCTCCCGTGTCGCAGTTCACGCCGGACGGCGTATCCACTGCCGCAACGGGGACCTCCTGTGCATTGATCCACTCGATAATTTCCCGGTAAAGTCCACTGACCTCCCCGCGAATGCCCGTGCCTAAAAGCGCATCCACGATCAATGCCGGCGTGTGGGAAGGCCGAAGTTCATCGGCGGATCGAATGTCGCGAATGGGAAGCCGCAGCTTCTCGGCGATCAGGCGGTTGGCGGCCGCTTCTCCCTTTAAATCTTCCCGGGCGGCAGTGGAAAAAAATTCAACACGGGCGCCCATCCGGCTTAAGTGACGGCCAACCACGAAACCGTCGCCGCCGTTGTTTCCTTTGCCGCAAATAATGCAGATGAGCTTTCCGGAAACCGTATTCAATTTTTGACGGATGGTTTGAGCCATTTTCAGGCCGGCATTTTCCATCAACAAAATGGCCGGTATTTCTAACGCCGTCACGGACAATTTGTCCACGGCGCGCATTTCCTGAACACTTACCAGAGGTTCCACGGTGATCCTCTCAAGTTTAGTCTTTCGTTTCGATCAAAACAACCGCCACGGCAACTGTGCTTTCATGCGACAAACTGACATGAAAACGCCAATGGGCTGTTTCATTTTTGAGACGGTTCGAAAACTGCAAAACGGGAACGTCATCCTTTGAATGCGCCACCCAGACGTCTTTCCAGTTTAAAAATAAATTTTTACCGGCCGCCGTGAGCGCTTTTTTAAAAGCCTCTTTTGCCGCAAACCGGACGGCAAAGGATTGAAAAACAGCCGATCCTGTTTTGGATGTGCAGTACTCAATTTCAGCATCCGTAAAAATTTTATTCCCGAAATGAAGCGGCCACTTCTCCGAAAGCTTCCGAATGCGCTGCACCGAAACAATGTCAACGCCAATGCCTGCAACCATAATTCCCGGCTTTTTGATTTTGTGGGTACTCATAATTTAGCCAAATAATTGTACTTAATTATACACAAAAATAGGAAAGTTTTCAATAAATTTTATCTTGACTCTTTTAAGAATTTGGATTAATTTGATAGATATGAATGCATCGGATAAACAATTGATTCAATTGGCAATCGAAGGCAATCAGAAAGCTTACGAAGAACTTCTCCGGAAATATCACGGCGTGATTTATCACTTGATTTATAAAATGGTGGGGAATAAGGAGGAAACGGAGGATCTGGTTCAGGAAACATTTGTGAAAGCCTTTCATTCCCTGAAGTCCTTTAAAGAAGAATTTGCCTTTTCAACCTGGCTGTACAAAATTGCCACCAATCATACCATCGATCTTCTCCGAAAGAAAAAGTTGCAGACCTACTCGCTGGATGAGCCCGTGAAAATAAAAGAAGGCGAAGTGAACCGGGAATATCCGGATGAGAATTACAGTCCCGAAAAAGTCCTGTTAAGCGGTGAAACAACCGAAATTATTTTAAGATCGATCGAGGCGCTGCCCGAAAAGTACCGCAGGGTCATCAATCTCCGGCACAAAGAGGACAAATCCTACGAAGACATCAGTGCGTTCCTGCAGGTACCCGTCGGCACTGTAAAAGCCCGGCTTTTCCGGGCAAGGGAACTTCTGAAAAAGGAACTGAAGAAATCCGGATTGTAAGCCGGTCCCGCCGTTTATCTTTGCCATCTCATAAACGAACCCAAATAGCCCGCCCGGCCGGTTCGCTTTTCCAATTTTAATTCCCGCAGCAATGACGACTTAATGTTAATCCTTAAATAAAAGTGCCTGTAAGGGCCGGTGGGGTACCACACAATGCGGGCTTCCCAACAGTGCAGGTCTCTGTAAATCACAATATTTTGAGAGACGATTTTTCGCGATTTCATATCGAACCGGGCCGTATAATTGATTTTCCAGTTTTTGGTGAGCTGAAACGATGAATTCATGTTCAGCCAGAAGGTCTTTTGCGGCATCAGCGGATTGTATCTGCTGATATTGTACGTCAAAGAAAAGTTGGCGGACCAGGGCAGGTTTGGCCCGCTAAAACCTTCATTCCCGTTAAAACGATTCAGCGGCGAAAGGGGCGTCACCAGGCCGACATCTTGGGATTGGGCCGTATCGGCTTTGGCGGCGGCTTTTTTTCGTGATTGAAACATGCGGCTGTTCAACCGGAAAGATACGCTGCTGTTTAAATTGGTCAATCGCAGAGGAGACCGGAAGTTCGCCGAAGCCAGCCACTTGTTCACAATTCTTCCGGTCGCCGGGTTTGTCCGGTAAGGGCTGAATCCGGCACTCACAAGTATATTCACGTTGCGGCTGGGCTGCGATCGAAACGAAGACACGACGGGGGAAAGCCGAAGAGAATCTGCCTTAAAATTGTACCCGCTGGAAAAATTCAGCGTAAACAAATTTACTTTTTTGACTTTTTCATCTTTACCGGTTTTCATCTGAAAAATATTGTAAACCGAAAAGCTTGCCGATTCGCTGCCGCCCCTGCCGGTGCCGCCAAACAGGGTATTTCCAAACCGGTCAAAATGATAAATGCGCCCGGCGGTGTCGACGACTGTTTCATAATAGCCGTACCTGGGATCGGAAAAATCCGGGCGATATTGAAAAGAGAGAGAGGGGGTCATCACATGACGCAGGGCTTTGATCCCGAATTTGTTTGGAAAAAACATCCCGTAAAGTTTGGTGTTGGCAGAAAAACTGGTGGAATAGGTGCGCCGGGCGGCAAATTTCTTAATCTCCCGGCTCTCGATTTGATTGGTTTCCGGATTCAAAAAATGTTCCTGCACTTGGTCCGTCCAGACTTCCTGATACGAGAGATTCTGACTGGTGGAAATCCAGCGAAACACCTTTTGTGTGCTGTTCGCACTAATCCGGTGCTGAATGCCGATCTGCTGATTTACCTTTTGCGCGGTTTCATTGGGTTTGCTCACATATCTCCGGTTTAAAAATTGGGAATCGTACGAGAAATAAATGGAATCGTACCAGTGGCGCACTGCGGGTGTGGATTTTTTCCGTCCGGTCCGGGTCTCCGCCGGCGTCCTGCGAAAGTACTCTGCGATTGGTTTCCTGCCCAGTCGGAAAAACACCTGCGGCAGGACATCCGTTGTCGTCCCTGTGTCAAGATTTTGTGTGCGCGACGCATTCACGCTGATACTGCTTCCGGAACGCCGCCAATATTTAGAAAATGTGGCATTTGAGCGGATTTCGCGATTCAGCCGCTGGTTGAGATTGGCGCTAAAATCCCGGAAGTAGCTTTTGTCGCTTAAAAAAAGGCCGGAGGCATTCAAACTCATGGTGGGGTCAAATGTCTGGTGATGCGAGAATGAAATATCCCACCGGCGCTGTCTGCCCAGATACGTGGATTTCCGGATAAGGGAGGCCGAAACATGACCGTTCAGGAAGTAGCGCAGCGCGTAATTCATATTGCCGTGGAATAAAAAACCGGCCTTCTCAAAATAATCCATCGAAAGCATGCCGTCCCAGTACTGGCTCGGTGCCCAGTAGTAACCGATGTCCCGCAAGTAGCGGCCCTCGACGGCACTTTCACCGTAGCGGGGCATTAAAAAACCGGAATGACGCCCGCGTTTGTTCGGAAAAATCCCAAACGGCAGGGCTGCAAGCGGAATATGACGAATGTAAAAAATGATCGGTTTGGCGATGACCTTGTCGTTAAAGATGAGTTTCATCTTTGCGCTGTAGAAATGATAGTGCGGATTTTTCATCAGATCACAGGTTGTAAATGTGCCGTCCTTCACAAAATACACGTCGGGGGAGACGCGTTTGATGACGGCACCGGTATAAAAGCCGTCTTCAAAACCCGTCCGCCCGCGAATGATACGCCCCTTTTGCGTATCAAAATTGTAGGTCATTTCGAAACCGCTCATCTTTTGCGAGCCGTCTGTAAACACAGGAAGTTCTTTAAATCCGGGCACCAAAACCGTATCGGCCGGATTTTTGGCCGAGACAACTTTTTGCGTGTCGGGAATCCCAGTGGCTTTAAGGGTGCTTTTATTCCAATCGATGGTAATCCGCCCTGCCGTGAGTACCATTTTTTGGTACTTTACCCGGGCATTGCCAATGAGGTGGGTTATCTTTTTTTGAGCATTACTGAAAATTTCCTGCGCCTCATATTCGACGGTCGTGTCCAATTCCGTGGATTTGGAGCGATTTTGCAAAGTGTCTGCGGGGGGCCGTGTTACCTGTGACCGAAGCGGACTGTTAAACACAAACAGCAAAAAAATAATTTTAGCAAAAAAACGAACTTTTGACTCGGGCACAATTTTGAGACCTGATCAATTATTTTCAAATACTAAGTGCGCGGCGCCAATCACGCCTGAACGATCACCCATTTGAGCCTTCACAACTTTCACAAGCTGTCCCGGCAGCGGAAGAGCAAGCCGGCTGATTTTTTGACGAATGGGCTCAAATAAAATTTCACCGGCATTTGCGATACCGCCGGCAATTACAATTAATTCCAGATTTAGCAGATTCACCACCGAAACAAGCGCGATTCCCAACAATTCTCCCGTTTCACGCAGGGTTTCTTCCGATAGACGGTCTCCGGCTGCGGCAAGCTGGTTAATTAATTTCGGCGTTATTTCTTCCGCCCGGTCGGTGTACGCTTTGAGAGTGGAATCCGGGTATTTATTGAATTTGTTCAGCGCACGCTCAACAATGGACTGCGCTCCCACATACCGTTCGATACAGCCGTAATTTCCGCAGTTGCAGCGGGGTCCCTCGTAATTAATCGTTGTGTGGCCGAATTCACCGGCCGCACCCACCGCGCCGTGGTAGAGTTTGCCATTGAGAATGAGACCGCTGCCCACCCCGGTGCCCAGTGTGATGCAAATGAGATGGTTGGCACCTTTTCCGGCACCGTGCGCTTTTTCGGCGAGAGCCGCCACATTGGCATCATTTTCAACAAAAACCGGCACATTAAATTTACTCCGGAAACGATCACGAACGGGTTCTTCCTTCCAGCCGGGCAAATTAGGGGGATAAGAGACAATGCCCTTTTCGGTGTAAACCGTCCCCGGGACGCCCACACCAATGCCGTTTACGGCATCTTCGCCGACTTTTTCCAAAAGATCGGCAATGCCTTTTTCAATTTGGGAAAAGATAAACTCGGGTCCTGCCTGAGCGTTTGTGCCTTTATTGAGTTCGAATAAAATATCGCCATTTTCTGAGACCAATCCCATCTTTAGATTTGTGCCACCCAAATCCACGCCGATGGCTATTCCGCTTTTCATACAGTCAGGAACCTCCTTTTCCGTCAAGACCCTTTTTCTTTCTGCGATCGCTTCTTCCAGAAATGAAGAAGTCGTTCTTTAATCGTTTTTTCGAATCCGATTTCAGTCGGGTTGTAGTAAATTGTATCTTTTTTATTTTCAGGAAGATAATTTTGTTCCACAAAATGTTCCGGAAAATCGTGCGGATATTTGTACCCCTTTGCGTATCCCAATTTTTCCATTAATCCCGTGGGGGCATTGCGAATGTGAAGCGGTACCGGCTCGATCGGCGATTGTTTCACATCGGCCAGAGCCTTTTCGATGGCTTGATAAGCGGCATTGCTTTTGGGAGCCGATGCCAGATAGGTGGCCATCTGGGATAAAATAATGCGTCCTTCCGGCATGCCGATGACGTTAATCGCCTGGAACCCTGCGGTTGCCAGAATGAGCGCCTGCGGGTCGGCATTGCCCACATCTTCGGAGGCCAGAATGACCATGCGCCGGGCAATAAATTTAGGATCTTCACCGGCATCGATCATGCGGGCCATCCAGTAAAGAGCGGCATCCGGATCGGAGCCGCGCAGACTTTTTATAAAGGCCGAAATGATGTCATAATGGTAATCGGCTTTTTTATCATAAAAAAGCGCCCGGCTCTGAAAGGCCTGCTCAATTTGTTCCCGGGAGATCAGAATCTCGTTTGTTTTTGCGGATTGCTGCGCCATTTTAAAGGCGATTTCAAGCGCGCTCAGGGCGATGCGGGCATCTCCCGAAGAAAAGTGCGTGAGGAACGATTGGGTCTCTTCACTGAGTCGAATTTTAAACTGGCTTAAAATAACATCTTTTTTAAGCGCCCGATTCACAATCAGTCCAATATATTCCGGCGAGAGAGACTCCAATTTAAAAATACGGCACCGGGAAAGAAGCGGCGAAATAATTTCAAATGAAGGATTTTCGGTGGTGGCGCCAATCAAATAAATGGTGCCGTCCTCCACGTGGTGCAAAAGGGCGTCCTGCTGGGCTTTGTTAAAACGATGAATTTCATCGATAAACAGAATGGTTCGCCGGCCATTCAAACGGAGATTCTTTTGCGCCCGTTCAATGGCCTTGCGCACGTCACCCACCCCGGAAGTGACCGCACTCAGGGCAATAAAATCCGATTTTGTTTTTCCGGCGATAAGCCGCGCCAGGGTTGTTTTTCCCACACCGGGCGGCCCCCAAAAAATCATGGATAAGAGATCGTCCCGTTCGATGGCCTCCCGCAGTAATTTACCCGGGCCCAGGATGTGTGTCTGGCCGATAAATTCCTCAAGCGTCTTCGGCCGCACACGGTCCGGCAGCGGGCGAAACGGTTCGGTTTTCTTTTGAAGAGATTTTTCTTCTGAAAATAGATCCATGAAATTTAACGTTTTTTGTGTAAGAGTTTAAAACTATATAATTTAAGTTAATTTCCCGTGAAAGTCAAGGCATAAAAAGCAAGAATAATGGAAAATTAGATTCTGTTCCCGCCGGCTTGCACAATAAAAGACCGGATTAAATTTTCCGAGGAGTAATCGCCAAAGGAGATGCGCATTAGAAATGGTATTTTGGGGAAAAGCATCTTTCGGATCGCATGAATTGTTTTGCCGTTTTTGTGAAGTTCCAGAATTTGCCGCTTTAAACTTTCAAGATTGTGTATTTTTTTGTCCAGTTCTTCCACCGGGTTTAAAATCGGATTCCCGCTGCCCGGAAAAATGAGTCTCGGCTTTAATGCTCTCAGTTTTTTAAGAGACTGCATCATAAGGCCGATATCACTCTCTTTGTGAAGGACCACATCTTTGCCGCGGATAAACAAATCACCGGTGAACGCCCAGCCTTTGTCCGGCTCAAAAAGCGTAATATCCGCCGGCGAGTGCCCGGGCAGGTAAACCACTCTGAAGCGAAATCTCCGGGTTTGAACAAATCTCCCGATCGGCTCGGCGTGACTGGGTCTCGGAACACCCCAGGTCTGACGGCGATAAAACTGTTCATGCAGCCATTTCGGGTTTTCGATAAGCGGAACGGCCAATGAGAACGCCTGGATCGGAAGCCCGTATTTTTCCTGAAGAACGGCATCGTTTCCAATATGATCTTCATGGGCGTGTGTATTGACAATCAGGCGGACGCAGTCGAACGGAAGGGCTCTCAAATACGCCTTTTCCAGAACGGCCGGCCCGGTGTCAATAAGCAAGTCATCCACCAGAAAGCCGGCGGTAAAGTAAATCGGCTTGCCTAAAATAGTGCGCGCCATTCGGACAATCGTGACATCTTCAAGTTGTTTAATCGTGATCATTTTTATTCGAATTAAACTGTCAAAAATTAAAATGACAGATCAATTGGGTTCCGGGACCGGTACCGCACCCTCCTTTTCAAATTTTTTCAGAATCCGCAACACATCCGCAAAATTCTTGTACACAATGTAATCATACCCATTTTGCCGGCAGTAATCGATTAATTCATCCTTGGCAAAAATGATGTCGGCTTCTTTTACACCGCAGCGGTCCGAGAGGCCGTCTCCGACGTAAACGAGAACACTCTCACCGTCACGGGCTTTTCGCAAATGGTAGCCCTTGCAATTGGCACAAAAACCGCATGTATGTTCCCAATACGGAAATTCCGGCCGGATGTGGACGGAATTCACAAAAACCATTTTATTTGAATAGACCGGCAGCCACTGCAAATGTTCCCGTTTCAGGATTTCCGTGATGTACAGATCCAACCCATCGCTGAGAATTTGAACGGGGTAACCTCTGCGGCGGCAGTAATTTGCAAATTCAGTAAAGGCGGCATCGATCGGATTGCGGTCGCAAAAGCGCTTAAGGTCTTTTCCGGAAATTGTGGTGGCGGCACATTCCCGCTCCAGGCACTCCCGGGAAGAAATTTTCCCCTCTTTCCACTCCTGAACAGCCGCGATCCACTCCTCCGTGGCGAAAGCGCGAAAAAGTTCATTGCCCACATCATTCACGGCGACCGTGCCGTCAAAATCGCAAAAAATATTGAGTTTCGGTTGATTCATGTTTCGACGCCTGTACAAAAATGCCCGGCTTTTGGAAAAACAAACCGGGCAAATATCCCTTAGGTCTCCATTTATTTTTGATGCTTTAGTTTTGCCTGTGCCGCTGCCAAACGGGCAATGGGCACCCGGTACGGCGAGCAACTGACGTAGTTCAGATTCAACTCGTCACAAAGCTCTATGGACTGCGGGTTGCCGCCGTGTTCACCGCAGATCCCGATCTTCAAATTGGGGCGGGTCTTTCGGCCTTTTTCCACACCGATGCCCATTAATTGTCCGACACCGTCTCTGTCGATGCTCTGGAACGGGTCCACCCTGTAAAAACCCCGTTCCACGTAAAGCGGCAGGAACTTGCCGGCGTCGTCACGGCTCATGCCGAGTGTCATCTGGGTCAGGTCGTTTGTTCCGAATGAGAAGAATTCCGCCTTTTCCGCAATTTCATCCGCCGTCAAAGCCGCGCGCGGGACTTCGATCATCGTGCCGACTTTGTATTCGAACGTTATATGGGTTTCCTTTTGAACCTCTTCGGCCACGCGGCGAATAATTTGTTCCTGATCGTCCAATTCCGCCTTGAGGCCGACCAGCGGCACCATGACTTCAGGGATAACCTTGACACCCTGCTTGATAAGATTCGCAGCCGCGGTAAAAATAGCCCGGGACTGCATTTCGGTAATTTCAGGATGAACCACTCCCAGCCGGCAGCCCCGATGCCCCAGCATTGGATTGACTTCCTTCAATTGCCGTCCTTTCAGCTTTAATTCTTCCACAGGAATACCAATGCGCCCGGACAACTCTTTATATTCTTCGTCCGTATGCGGTAAAAATTCATGCAGCGGCGGGTCGAGCAGACGTATGGTGACCGGCAGGCCTTCCATTTCTTTGAAAATGCCTTCGAAGTCCTCCTGCTGCATGGGACGAATTTTGTCCAGCGCCTTTTTGCGGCCTTCCGAATCGGAGGCAAAAATCATTTCCCGAACGGCCAGAATTCGATCGCCCACGAAGAACATGTGTTCGGTACGGCACAGTCCGATGCCTTCCGCACCGAATTTACGCGCCGTCCACGAATCGTGGGGCGTGTCGGAATTGGTGCGGATTCCGAGCCGGCGAATCTCATCCGCCCAGGTCATGAGTTTATCGTAATACGGGTACAGGGACGCCTCTTCCGGTTTCATCTGGCCTAAAACAACCGCCGTAATTTCGGAGGGGCTGGTGGACACGGAACCCACATAAATTTCGCCGACGCTCCCGTCGATGGAAATTTCATCCCCCTCTTTCAATGTAATCCCGTTGGACACCACCTGATGGTTGTGATAATCGATTTCAATCTTTTCGGCACCGGCAATACAGGGCTTGCCGATCCCGCGCGCCACCACCGCCGCATGAGAAGTCGAGCCGCCCCGGGAGGTCAAAATGCCCTTTGCCGCCACCATTCCGTGAAAATCGTCCGGGGAGGTTTCTGTCCGCACCAGGATGACGGATTTTCCCTCTTTAGACCATGCCACCGCTTTATCCGGGTCGAAGGCAATCACACCGCTGGCCGCACCCGGAGACGCATTGATACCCACTCCGAACAGTCTCTTTTTTGCCTTTGGATCAAAACGTTCATGAAGCAATTGATCCAATTGATCCGGATCGACCCGCATGATGGCTTCTTCCCGGGTGATCAGACCTTCTTCCACCATGTCCACGGCAATGCGGATGGCGGCCATGGCCGTGCGTTTTCCGTTGCGCGTTTGCAGCATCCAGAGTTTGCCTTTTTGAATCGTAAATTCCATGTCCTGCATATCGCGGTAATGCTTTTCCAATTTCTTATAAATGGCTTCCAGCTCCTTGTAAGCTTCCGGCAGTTCTTCTTCAAGTGTGATTTGGCCTTCGCTGGTACGGCCGGCTTTGTTAATGGGCTGAGGCGTCCGGATGCCGGCAACCACATCCTCACCCTGTGCATTCTTTAAAAATTCACCAAAAAATCGTTTTTCACCGGTGCCGGGATCACGCGTAAAAGCCACACCTGTGGCCGAATCGTCCCCCATATTTCCAAAAACCATGGTCACAATATTGACAGCCGTTCCCCAATCGTCCGGGATTTTGTTGACGCGGCGGTAGTCCGCGGCGCGTTTCGTGTTCCAGGAACGAAAAACAGCCATGACGGCATCGGTTAATTGTTCCCAGGGATCCTGCGGAAATGCCTTGCCGGTTTGTTTTTCAAAAATTTGCTTAAATTTTTCAACCAGATCCTTTAAATCTTCAGCCGTCAGATCGGTATCGTAGGCGGCACCTGCTTCTTCTTTCTTTTTCTCCAATGCCTTTTCAAAATGTACCCCGTCGATTCCAAAAACGACGTTTCCAAACATTTGAATAAAACGGCGGTAGGAATCGTAGGCAAATCTCGGATTGCCGGTTTCTTCCGCCAATCCGACAACCGATTTATCATTTAACCCGAGGTTTAAAACCGTATCCATCATCCCCGGCATGGAAACGCGGGCGCCCGAACGCACGGAAACAAGCAATGGGTTTTTGGAATCCCCCAATTTGCGGCCCATATCCTTTTCGATGCGCAGGATGCCTTCCCGAACCTGATCTAGTAAACCATCGGGCAATTTGTTATTTAATTTGAAATATTCAACACACGCCTCCGTAGAAATGGTAAATCCCGGAGGAACCGGAATCCCGATACGGTTCATCTCCGCCAGATTGGCTCCCTTGCCGCCCAGAAGGTTTCGCATTTCGGCGCCCCCTTCCGTTCCCTGCGGGCCAAAATAATAGACATATTTTTTCATTTTACAACCTCCTGACAAAAATTTTAGTACACAGCTTCTTTCTCAATTTCTTATCCGATTTTGTTTCTTAAAATAGAACCAATTTAATGAAAATCGCCAGCAAAAACAGACTAAAAAAAGCGCGAAGGTATTTGAGCGGCAGGATGGAGTTCAAATAAGCCCCGAACTGTGAAAAAACCAAGGATCCGGCCAATATGGGAATTGCGGCCAGTACATACACGTATCCCAAGGAACCGTGCGGCAAATTCTCCGCAGGCAGCCCATGGAGGATGTACCCTGAAACGCCCGCCAGTGCGGTGAAAATAATAATGGCACTGGATGTACCGGCTGTTTTTTTAACCGGCACATTCAGGAAAAGGATAATGACGGGTACGAAAAATACACCGCCCCCGATGCCTGCCATGGCTGCAAAAAATCCCGAAACAAAGCCAATGGGTAAGGTGATTTTCAAAGACATCTTCAGAGATTGGCTCTTCGAACCGCCTCCAACTCCGGCAAAAACCTGAAATGCCAGCAATAAAAGCACTCCGGCCAGAATATATTTTAGAACAATTCCGGGCAGGTAGGCCGCCAATGACGACCCTGCGAACGCGCCGAAGATACTCCCGCCCGCAATGTAAGGCACCACTTTCCAGACCACATTTCCCTGCCTGCCGTGACGATACACACTGAAAATGGAATTGAAGACGGCACAAAACAGGCTTGTTCCGAAAGCGACACGCACCGCAATGTCGACGTTCATTCCGTGTGATTGAAAAAAAAACAATAAAAACGGGCCCAGGATAATACCGCCGCCAACCCCGAAAAATCCTGCCAGAAGACCGGTCAGACTGCCAACGAGCAGTAAGGGCAGGATATTTTCAAAAATCACTTCGACAATCCCAATTTCATTCTGTATTTTTGAGGATTAGTCAGGATTGAAATGGCGGCTCCCACAGTTTTATCGCCCTCCAGAGAAGCGCGAATTTCCGCCCTGCTCCCTTTCAATTTTGCAATCGTCTCTAACCTTAACATCCGCTTCATAAAATCTTCGCTTTTATTAAATTCGGAGTACTTCTGCCGGCCTAACAGCGTTTTCAAAGCTTTTAAGTTTTCCTCAAAAGGCTGACCGTATTTTCGATCTTTTGCCGTTTTTTCGAGGGAATCCAGCGCTTTTATGCCTTCAATGTTAAACGTGAATTTCTTCCCTTTCAAGTATTCCCTGAAATCTTTCAGCACATTATTTTGAATAATAATCGGCTTCAATGTGTCCCGTATCGTGGAGGCGTAACGAACCGCAAAATTGAAGAACATCGATTTACGAATGAGTTCCCATTCAAAATTGGAAAGTTTCGGATTTTTGACGACAATATCCGGTTCAATGCCTCCGCCTCCGTAGACGACCCGCCCGTCTTTTGTGTGGTAAGCTTTCTTCCCGGTTGAATCCGACTTAAACGAATCGGGATGAACAAAAACATCGACCGAGTTCCGGAACGTGTGTTTATCATTGTTGATGCAGCGTCCGCTTGGAATGTAATATTTGGCTGTGGTGATTTTAACAGACTGTGTTTTGCTGAGCGGCACGATGGTTTGTACAAGCCCCTTGCCGAAAGTCCGGGTGCCGACCACAACACCTCGATCCATGTCCTGAATGGCGCCGGTGACGATTTCGGACGCGGATGCGGAATTGCCGTCGACCAGAATGGCCAGCGGCAGATCGGGCGCAACGGGCTCTTTTTCGGCACGAAACTTCTGGTTAGAATTGGGTGTCCGCCCTCTTGTTGAGACAATCAAGGTTCCTTTTGGAAGAAACACATTGGCCACATTCACGGCCGCCGGTAAAAGTCCGCCCGGATTTGAGCGCAAATCCAGAATGACCGTCGTCATGCCCTTCGATTTCAAGTTTTTAATCGCATCGGATATTTCTTTTCCAACATTTTTGGAAAAACGGCGGAGCTTAATGTAGCCGACACCGTCCCGAATAATGCCGGTGTAACTCACATCATGAACACTGATGACGGCTCTTATGAGATGAAATTCCAGGGGTTCCTGAACGCCGGCCCGCCGCACTTTTATGATGACACTGGTGCCGGGGCGTCCCCGCAGCCGGATAGCGGTTTTTGAAATCTTTTCGCCTTTTGTGGATTTTCCATCCACTTCGATAATTTGATCCCCTTCCCGGATGCCGGCTTTGAGCGCAGGCGTCCCGCTGAATGGGGGCTCTACAACTGTGGGCCACTCATCGCGAATGCTGATGGTCATTCCCACGCCGCCGTATTTGCCCCTGGTCATGATGCTCATTTCTTCATTTTGGTCACGCTCCAAAAGCATGGTGTAAGGATCCAGTGCATCCAACAGGCGATTCACACCCACGCGCATAAATTTGTTGGGATCGATCTCTTCCACATATTTTAATGTCACTTCTTTGTAAACCTGGACAAACAGCGTAAGATTCTTCTGTACCTCCAGGTAATAATCCGGGCTGGCAGGGGAGCCCATATTGGCCATCCAGCCACCCAGAGAAATGGTCAGAATGGTCAGAACAACAATCCAAATGCCTTGTTTTTTCCACTTCATTATTAAACCTCCAGAAATTATATTAAAAAGAGACAAAATTCCTTAAATATCAAGTTTTTTCTTGATTTCAGACCATATATTTTGATGAATTTCATCCGGCGCACGCATGGCGTCGATCACAACCACACGGTCTTGTTCCTGAGCCGCAATTTTTAAATACCCCTCACGCACACGCCTGTAAAATTCTAATTTTTCGGATTCAAGGCGATCCAATCGACGGCCCTTCGCTTTTCGTTTAAATGCCTCAGCCGGGTCAATATCTAACAAAAACGTCAGAGCCGGTTTTAAGTTCCCAACGGCTATCGCGTGTGCCTTGAAAACCAAATCCAATGGAATATTTCTCCCATAGCCCTGATAGGCGGTGGAAGAATCTGCAAATCGATCACAAATGACAATGTTGCCTTCCCGTAACAGGGGCAGAATTTTCTCATGCACCAACTGGGCCCGGGCGGCAGAATAGAGCAACAGTTCCGTTACGGATTGCATTTCCCCGTAAGAATGATCCAGTAATATCTCCCGTATTTTTTCGGAAAGAGGCGTTCCCCCCGGTTCCCGAAACCACTGTACCGAAAAATCGAGCCGTTCCAATTGATCTATTAGCTTTTGCACTTGAAGAGATTTGCCTGAAAAGTCGATCCCTTCAATCGTGATAAAAAATCCTTTTTGCAGTCGATGCATGACGATCGATACACCCGCTTTTGGCGATCGTTAAATTTTAATAAATTTCCAGCGCCCTTTTTTGAATCTGAAATAATTCAGTGTCAGCCGGGAAGTCTCATCAATCCCCTGCACCAGCCACAACCCCAGCAGCGACAGACCCAGAGGAAAAGCAAAGAAATAAGTGGCACCCGTTTCCATCACAATGGAGCTTCCGACGGCCCAGTACATGAGCCATTTTAAATCACCGGCGCCCCTGAGGTTCCCGCTAATCACATTATTAAGGGCCTTGGGGATTTGTACGAGTGCAAAGATAATTATGACATGTTTTCCGATTTGAAAAACTCTGACCTCACCCGTAAAAATTGAAATCAACGGTTTATCAAAAATCAATAACGAAGCCACGATTAAAACCACAAAACCGCCCATGACATAACTGGCCATGTGTCCGGTTTCTTCGGCTCGCTTATGCTCCTCGGCGCCGATGTTTTGACCCACAAGCGTCATGGCCCCAAGACTGAATCCCATGTAAACCATGGACAGGATGGCCTGAATGCGCATGAAAACCTGATGGGCGGCAAGGTAGTAAATTCCCAACAACGCGGCATAACTGGTGATGACCATTTGACCGTAAGCCCAGAACAATTGTTCAATAGTGGTCGGCATACCGGTTGAATACAACCGTTTAAAGCTCTTGAAATTGGGTGTTGTAATTTCCCGGAAAGACAGGAAGAGCACGGAACGGCGCGTTCTCAACACAAATAGAGTAAAAAAGAACCCAACCGTGTGCGCCATTCCGGCGGCCAGAGCCGCTCCTTTCACTTCCAGACGGGGAAACCCGAACAATCCAAAAATAAGCAGCGGCGCGAGGATCAGATTCAGAAAGTTTATGGTTAGATTAATGATCATTGTAATACGCGTGTCACCCGCGCCGCGCATAATTCCCATTGCCACGAAATTTGTCAAGATCAACGGCGAAAACAGGGCAATAATCCGCAGATACCGGATACCCGATTGTTTGGCGATCGGCTGCTTTTCCCGGATAATGGCAAAAAGCAGCGTCGCTCCGAAATACCAGATAACGGCCACCAGAAATGCCATGATGATCCCGATCATGAGCGCCTGGCCAAAGATATGATTGGCCTGCCAGTTTTCCCCGGCCCCAAGATGACGATTGATGATAATCGAACTTCCGACGATGAACGTCAGGAATATTGTAAAAAACAAAATAATGACCTGAATGGCCATTCCGACTCCCGCAAAATAGGCTGCAGAAAGGTGACCAATCAGGATGGCTTCAACCGTCCACATAATGGTCTGCGATGACAGGTCGATCACCGCAGGCAGGGACGTTTTTAAAATATCAACTAATGGAGATGTCTTTTTCTGCAATACGAATTCCGTTTTTTCCTGATTAAACCAATCCCCCAAATCATAGGGGGATTTATTTTAAACGACCTTTTGGAACTAATCTTCGTAATAATCGATACCCAAATGGGTGATCTGTTCTTCTCCCATCATATAGCGAAGGGTGTTTTTAAGCTTCATGTGCTGAATGAACAAATCGTGTTCGGGGTATAATTCCGGTTTGGTCATCGGACTCTTAAAGTAGAAAGACAGCCATTCCTGAATACCTTTCATTCCGTTGCGTTTGGCCAGGTCCATAAAAAGTACCAAATCCAGAACAATGGGTGCGGCAAGGATGCTGTCTCTGCACAAGAAATCGATTTTAATCTGCATAGGATATCCAAGCCATCCGAAAATGTCGATATTGTCCCAGCCTTCTTTGTTGTCGCCTCTGGGCGGGTAATAGTTAATTCTGACCTTGTGGTAATAATTCTTGTACAATTCCGGGTAAACATCCGGCTGCAAAATGTAATCTAAAACCGAAAGCTTACTCTCTTCTTTTGTTTTAAATGAACCCGGATCGTCCAGAACCTCACCGTCCCGGTTTCCGAGAATATTGGTGGAAAACCAGCCGGATAATCCCAGCAGCCGGGCTTTCAGCCCCGGAGCGAGGATCGTTTTCATCAGTGTCTGACCGGTTTTGTAATCTTTCCCGGAAACCGGCACACCGTTCCGGTCCGCCAACTCCAGAAGCGCCGGAATATCCGTCGTCAAATTGGGAGCGCCGTTAATGAAGGGCACACCCATCTTCAGGGCGGCGTAGGCGTAAATCATGCTGGGGGCAATGTCCGGGTGATTTTCTTTGAGGCCCTTTTCAAAATTTTCTAAATCTTCATGTATGGCGTGCGGTTTAATAAAAACTTCAGTGCTGCCGCACCAATCCATAACAATGCGATCAAGATGATTTTTCTCCTTAAAATTGGCGATGTCTTCCATCAACATCTGAGCGTAATCCCATTTTGTCTCGGCTTTTTTCACGTAAGTGCCGTGTAGTTTTTTGACATAATTCTGGTCGAAAACGGCTTTCATGGGTTGAATGACTTCTAACTCAGGTTTTAGCTGATCCAGCAGAGTTTTGTCCAGCACGCCGGCTTTCAAGGCTGCCCGATACGCATTATCTTCAAAGATGTCCCAGCCGCCAAAAACCAGATCTTCCAGATTGGCCAACGGGACAAAATCTTTAATTTTAGGCACGCGTTTTTCCGTGCGTTTTCCCAGACGAATAGTACCCATCTGGGTTAAGGAACCGATGGGCTTACCCAATCCTTTTTTGATCGCTTCCACACCGGCAATAAAAGTGGTGCCAACCGCTCCCATTCCGGGGAGTAAAACACCCAGTTTCCCCCGTGTCTCAATAATTGGTTTTTTCAATGTCCATCTCCTTTCGTTCATCAAATTAGTCGAACACAATATGATTGGTCTCATCAACGACTACAACAGTCGGTTTGAAATTTTTTGCTTCATCTTCCGTCATTATGGCATAAGAAATGATGATTAAATAATCGCCCATTTGTGCCATACGTGCAATTGCCCCGTTTAACCCAATTTTACCCGACCCTCTCTCGCCTTCGATCACGTATGTTTCTGCGCGCTGTCCGTTGTTGATGTTCAGGACCTGAACCTTCTCATTCGGCAGCAAATGGGCCGCATCCATGAGGTCGCGATCAATGGTGATGCTGCCCTCATAATTAAGATCCACTTCGTTCACCACAGCCCGGTGGATTTTTGATTTATGGATATGGTACCACATTTTAATCACTTTCTCTGTTAATTAATCTAATTGGTTCAGGCCGTTTATTTTTTCATCTTTTTTGCCGTTTTCCTGCGCCCAGATGTAATAAATCCTCTGGATGGCGGTCACATTTGCAAAGAGTGCAATGAACACAACCCCGGCAATCAAAACATATTTATAAATTATGGCCGTGATGCCGAGCATCACAACTCTTTCCGTACGCTGCATGATGCCCACCCTGCATGAAAATCCCAATCCTTCCGCCCTTGCACGAACGTAACTCACCATAATCGAACCGCCCAGGGCAATGGATGCGGCCACCGAAGCCAATATGTGATTGGCCATGATAAAATAATAAATGACCCCAAAAAACACAATCACTTCGGAATAGCGGTCGAGCGTAGAATCGTACAAAGCGCCAAACTTTGTCACCCGGCCTGTGGCGCGTGCCACGCGTCCGTCAAAAATATCAAAAACACCGGCTAAAAGAATTAGCACACCGCCTATTCGAATGTAACCCGCCGCAAAAAAATAAGCGGAAAACAGGCTCACAATAAAACCGATCGTTGTAAACACATTTGGATTTACCTGAGCCTTAATGAAAATATCAATGATGGGCTGCAGGAGTTTTATAAACCCATTTTTAATCCAATCAGGCAAAATAATAATTTTTATCTTTTTCCAGGCCGCTTGTTCCAAAACAATTTTCCTTATTTAGTTTTCGGATTGCCTTCAATTAACAGAACGATCTCGCCTTTTACGACTTTTTGTGAAATGCGTTCCAATATTTCGGAAACACGCCCCCGTAACAATTCTTCAAACTTTTTTGTCAATTCCCGTGCGATCACAATTTGACGATCCCCGAAATAATTTAACACATCGTCAAGCGTTCGCCGGATGCGGTGCGGTGATTCATAAAGAATAATGGTGCGCTCCTCGCGGGCCAATTGTTCCAAACGGGTCTTTCGCCCCTTTTTCACCGGCAAAAACCCCTCAAAAACGAAGCGGCGTGTTTGCAATCCGGACGCCACTAAACCGGCCACAAAAGCCACAGGCCCCGGGATGGGAATAACTCGAAGTCCTGCCTGAATCACACGGGTCACCAGGTAATATGCCGGGTCCGAAATTCCGGGGGTGCCGGCATCCGTGACCAGTGCAATCGATTTCCCCTGGTTTAAAAAATCAAGCAGTACCGGCGTTTTTTTGACTTGATTGTACGAGTAAAAGCTCGTGACCGCTGTTGAAACAGCATAATGATTTAACAATATTTTGGTTTTGCGGGTGTCTTCCGCCGCAATCAAATCGACATCTTTTAAAACCTCAACCGCTCTGAATGTGATGTCACCTAAATTCCCGATAGGCGTACTGACCAGATAAAGGACACCCGCTTCCATTTGGTCACAATGACTTAAAAATAGATCGGAGCACCGCAAAGCCCCGGTCGATTTCTTCCGGTTGAATATTTAACGGCGGCCGGAATCGAATAGACTTGCGGCCGCACTTCAGAATAATCAGCTTATTCTCAAAAGCCTTTTGAAAAATCTTATCCCGCATTTCGCTATTGAGGACCGTAAATGCCGCAAAAAGTCCCTTTGCACGAATGTTGCCAATGAGTTCGGGAAATTCCTCTTCCAGATTGCGCATCTGCTCCAGAAAATAGTTTCCCGTGACGGCCGCATGTTCAACCAGATTCTCTTCCGCAATGATTTCAAAGTAACGCTGTGAACGCACCATATCCGTTAAATTTCCGCCCCATGTGGAATTGATTCGGCTGGATTCTTTGAAGACATTATGTTCCACTTCATCGATTCGATGGGTCGCCAGCAGACCGCAGACCTGGGTCTTCTTTCCGAACGCCATAAGGTCCGGATGAACGCCGAAGTGCTCGTGAGCCCACATTTTCCCGGTAAGCCCAATGCCTGTTTGAACTTCGTCAAAAATTAACAGGATTTCATTCTCATCAGCCAGGGTCCGCAATTCCTTAAAAAATTCCGCACGGAAATGATTATCGCCGCCCTCTCCCTGAATCGGCTCGATAATGATTGCCGCAATGTCGTCCGGGTTGTGCCGAATAGCCTCTTTAATCTGACGAACACTTTCATCCTCGGCCGCTTTGACTTCTTCCAGGCGTTCAAGCGTTAATGGAAATGTGAGTTTGGGGTTCAAAACCCGCGGCCAGTTAAACTTTGTGAAATACTGTGTCTTTCTCGGATCGGCAGTATTTGTCAAAGAAAGCGTGTACCCGGTTCGCCCGTGAAACGCCTCCTTAAAATGAATAATCTGGTGGCCTTTTTCCTCTTTGATTCCTTTTTCAAAGTTTTTCTGTACCTTCCAGTCAAAGGCGGTTTTCAGAGCATTTTCAACGGCCAGAGCGCCGCCTTCAATAAAGAATACGTATTTGAAATAATCCGGAACGGCGATTTCAAAAAAGGTTTCCACAAATTCCGCCATTTCGGTGGTGTAAAAATCCGAATTTGACGGTTTCTGAATCGACGCGCGCAAAAGCTTCTTTTTAAAATCCTCATCCATCATTTTCGGATGATTAAATCCGAGGGGATTTGTGGCAAAAAAACTAAAAAAATCCAGATATTCGGACCCGTCCCGGGCATCCTTTATATAGCGGCCATGACTTTTTTCCAGATCGATGACGATGTCGAATCCATCGACCAACATGTGTTTGCGAAGTACGTCAAGTGCCTCACTGGGTTTGAGCTGTATCATATCCGCTCCTCTCTCTCCGTCTCTTTTGGTTACTCCTGAATCTAACGGTTGTCAATTTGGGCCCGCTGTAATTTTCCGCTAAAATCGACGTACACCGTTTTGATCTCAGAGAAAAATTCAAACACCGTCCAACCGCCCTCCCGATGTCCGTTTCCTGTTTCTTTTACCCCGCCGAACGGCATGTGGCACTCGGCGCCAATGGTCGGGCCGTTGATGTACGTAATGCCGGCCTGAATGTCGCGAATCGCCCGGTAAGCGCGGTTCACATCCTGTGTGTAAATCGAAGACGACAGGCCGTAAATGACCCCATTGATGACCTGAACGGCTTCATCAAAATCTTTCACTTTGATGACGGAAAGCACGGGGCCGAAAATTTCCTCCCGGGCGATGCGCATATTGGGCGTTACACCGGAAAAAATAGTAGGCTTGTAGAAGAACCCCTTCTTCAAATCGCCCTCTTCTGCATATTCCCCGCCAACCAGAAGTGCGGCCCCCTCTTTTCTGCCAATCTCGACGTACCCATGGATTTTTTCCCGTGCGGGTGCGTTAATGACCGGCCCGACATCGACCGATTCATCCAATCCATTTCCCAGTTTTAGCCTGGAGACGCGTTCCGCAAGCATATCGAGAAATTTATCGTGAATTTTTTCGTGTAAAATTAAACGGCTGGTCGCCGTACAGCGTTGTCCGGTCGTTCCAAAGGCGCCCCACAAAACACCCTCCAATGCCAGGTGCAGGTTCGCATCATCCATCACGATTTGTGCATTCTTGCCGCCAAGTTCCAGAGAGATGCGTTTTAAATCCTTCCCCGCTTTTTGTGAAATGATTTTCCCCACCGCCGAGGAACCTGTAAAGGAAATAAGGTCGATGTCCGGATGTTCAACAATGGGAATGCCGACACTGTTTCCGGTTCCGTGGACAAGATTAATGGCCTGCGGCGGCACACCCGCTTCCAGGAAAATCTCAACCAATTTTGTGGCTGTTGCGGGTGTGTCACTGGCCGGTTTAAACACAACCGTATTTCCGGTTAACAGTGCGGGAAAAATCTTCCACGTCGGAATTGCCATCGGGAAATTCCAGGGTGAGATAACGCCGGCCACGCCGATAGGCATACGCATGGTCATGTTAAATTTGTTCATTAATTCTGAGGGCACCGTATGTCCGAAAAGACGCCGTCCCTCTCCGAAAGCGTAGTAAGCCGTGTCAATCCCTTCCTGCATATCGCCGCGGGTCTCTGCGATTACTTTTCCCATTTCACGTGTCATTAACCGGGCGATCTCTTCCTTTCGCTCAACCATGATGTCGCCCGCTTTTTTCATGATTTCCCCCCGCTGCGGAGCAGGCACGAGCCGCCATTCGTTAAATGCTTTCCCGGCAGACTGTACGGCAAGATTAACATCTTCCGCCGCCGATCTGGGAAAAATGCCCACAATTTCATTCCAATTTGCGGGATTCCTGTTTTCGAAGGTTTCACCGGATTTGGAATTTACCCACTCTCCGTTAATAAAATTCTTATAAATTTCAGCCATTCGCGCCTCCCTGACGATTATAATTATTTATAAAAGAAATTGCTTGCAATATCCTAATTTTAAACCTATTAATGATAACAAAAAATCTGCAAAATGTCAAGTCAATTAAATGCAGGTATTGGGTAAAATAAAAAAGCCAACGAGGGACTCGTTGGCTTTTCGTGGTGGGTGGGAAATGATGTAATGATTCAAATCCCCTTGATCTAATCCCCTAAAAAATGGTTCACAATTTGTCTTAAGGCGATTATTCCTTTTAAATAAGTTGTGCGGTTCATATTTTTGCTGCCATACTGCTCAAAAAAACTTTTCAGATAGATTAAGTTTCCCTGAGTATTTTTCCGAAATAGCTTTTGCGTAATTTGAAGGGCTGTCTTCTGCATCTCTAATTCGGCAAACAAAGGAATTTCCGGTTGTTCCAAATTTTTCAGCGCACTAAATTTCAAATACGCCAACACAATTTTGTACACTGTGTCAACCCAGACAAGATTGTCCGGTACCTGAAAAGGGTAATCTGCCAAACGACCGGTAACTCCCCGCTTTTCGAATGAACGCTCTGTTTCTTCCATGATGGTATTCCTATATTAGTTGATATAGATTGCTAATTATATTTACAAAATTTGTGCCATGGGGATAATGCCTTTATAAATCGACCTGTAACAACTTAAATAACAATTGGTAAGAGAAATTGTCGGAAGAAGAGGGAAAAGAGCATTATAGAAAAAGTGCACTATATTTGCAACAGTACGCGCAAAATTGTCATAAAAAAGAGACACTTAAAAAGGAGGGTCTATCTGTGGTTTTCCGGTGAATCAAGGTGTTGTGCTAAATTTTGGCCAAATTGTAAATCTGAATTTTTTTGTAAAGATAGGTGCGGGCAATTTTCAAATCTTTTGCAGATTTTGCCACATTCCAATCATTTTTTTCCAAAATTTTTTGAATTAAATCTCTTTCGAATTCCTCTTTGGCTTCCTTTAATCCTCTGTTCAATTCCTGGCTTATTTGCACTTTTTCGCTCATTTTCGGCATTTTTGTCTTGCGTTCCCAAATCGACATAAGTTTGTCTTTGGAAATTTTCTGAGAGGAAGTCATGATGATCAGTTTTTCAATTAAATTTTTCAATTCACGAACGTTTCCCGGCCACGAATACCGCATCAGCGAATGAATCGCTTCCGTTTCAAGGCTTTTCAAGGGAAGGGAATATTTACGGCAGAAATATCGGAAGAAATGGTTTACCAATATGGGGACATCGCTGATGCGTGCGCGCAGCGGGGGTACATGAATGGTGACAACGTTTAGCCTGTAATATAAATCCTCCCGAAATCTTCCCGCCCTCATTTCTTCAATTAGATTTTTATTTGTGGCCGTTATTATGCGGGTGTCCACATGGATCGCGTTTGTGCTGCCCACTTTCTGGAAAGTTCCGTCTTCAATTGCGTGGAGTACCTTTGCCTGTGTTTCGAGCGTCATATCGCCAATCTCATCCAAAAAAAGTGTCCCCCCATTAGCCCTCATAAATTTTCCTTTTTGCTCATTTACCGCACCGGTGAAGGCCCCTTTTGTATGGCCGAACAATTCATTCTCGATGAGATTAGGCGGAATTGCGGCGCAATTGACTTCAATAAACGGGCCGCCCGCCCGCTCGCTTTTACGATGAATCGCACGGGCGATTAGTTCTTTCCCCGTTCCGTTTTCCCCGAGCACCAATATCCGGCTGTTGGTTTTTGCCACTAATTCAATGCTTTCCTTCAGGGTTTTTATTTCCTGACTCTCGCCGACAATTGTCTCCTGAATGTCTGCCCGCTTGCGAAGTTCGATGTTTTCGATAATTAATCGCTTTCGCTCGATGCAGTTTTTAACAGCGAGCGACAGCCTCGCGTTCGGAAACGGGTGAATTAAATAATCAAACGCACCCAGTTTCATAGCCGATATAATTTCTTCCGCGTTCTCATGGTCGGATATCATGATGACATCGACTGCAATCCCATTGTTTCGAATGCTTTTAAGAACGATTGTGCCATTCCCATTACTGACGTTAGTCGAAAGCAGAAGTATATCAACCTCTTTTTCGTGAAGAAAATCAATAATATCGTGCAGATCCGAATACGCATAAACAACATAACCACGCTCTTCAAGATACCGCCTTAACTGTTTTTGAACCTTTTTGTCCGATTCGCCGATTAAGACTTTTTCCCCGGCCATTTTGATTTCCTTATTTTACCATGTGCCGCGTTTTTGGCATTATCCGGCGTGCCAAAACCGCAAATGATGAACACAAATTCAGCCTGTACCAGTATCGTTAAATTGCAGCTTTGCTGCGCTATTTTATGCGTACAAATTCAATTCTTCTGTTTTCTGATCTTCCTCTTGCGGTGCGATTGCTTGCGATCGGATAGTCCTCCCCAAAGCCAATCGCGCGGATACGTTTCGCATCGATGCCCCGGTTGATTAAATATTGGCGGACGGCATCCGCTCTTTTCTGTGATAAGCGCAGATTAAACGCTCTCGAGCCAATGCTGTCCGTGTAACCGCGAATCTCAACTTCTACTTCAGGATTTTGGGCTAACGATTCATAAACCGTATCCAAAACGGCGTAGGAATCGCTAAGCAAAGAGGCGCTTCCGCTTTCAAAATACACACCCTTTAATATAATGCGCGCGCCCTTTTTGATAACCGGCGCTGGCTTTTCATCCGGACAGCCGTCATCATCCTTATATCCGTTGACCGTCTCGGGTTCATTGGGACATTTATCGAGACTGTCCGGAATGCCGTCTTTATCATTGTCCAAATCGGGACAGCCGTCTTTGTCCTGAAAACCGTCAAAATCCTCCGCCTTATTGGGGCATTTGTCGAGACTGTCCGGAATGCCGTCTTTATCATTGTCCAAATCGGGACAGCCGTCCTTATCCTGGAAACCGTCAAAATCTTCCGCCTTATCGGGACATTTGTCGAGACTGTCCGGAATGCCGTCTCCGTCGTTGTCGTAATCCGGTTTACCGTCGTAGTCTTTATAATTATCAAAATCTTCGGGATGTGTGGGATCCAGATCCAGGCGATCCTCGATGCCGTCTCCATCCGTATCACGATATCCGGTGTTGTAAAATTTGAATTCAAGCCCGAGTTCGATGATGGCCCGGTTATTATCGCTTTGTCCCCCCTCGTAACTGAGACCAATCGTGTCTTCATTTCCTTTGAAAATGTAATGGAATCTGAAAAACAGGGACGAACCGACTTTATCGGAAAATATTTTTTCTATTCCAATCCCTGCAACCAACGTGCCATTGACGACATCTCCGCGAATGGGGTCGCCTCTTTCAAAAGATGAGGTCGTTTTTGAGATGTCCCTGATTTCCCAATCAAGAATGCCTCCCCCAATAGAGAAGAAGGGTCTGAAGGATTCCTGCGGGAGAGGATTGAATACCAACTGCATCCAGACCGGCATTAAAAGGGTATGGTAATGCCCGACGTGTTTAAATTGAGACCCATCCGGATTTTTCGGATAAACCCAACCGTAAGCCCCATTGAGATCCAGATACAAACGGCTTGTAAAACCGTATCGAATGGATAACCCGCCCCATTCTTCAATAGTAGACAAGTCGGCCTGACCCAAAACCATTTTAACTGCACTGCCGTTAAATCCGATTCCCCATCGATGACTCAGATTCTGAGAAACGGCGAAAGGAGAGAACAAAAGAAAGAAAAAACCGATCAAAAAAACGGTACGGATACATGGTGCTATTTTCATAATTTTTCTCCTTTTTTGTAGAATATCTGATACAGTTGTCTCACCTTTATACGATGAAATAACATCAATTTAGTAATTCATTTCAAAATTTGAATTTTCTTCTTGATATTTGGAAAATATATCTTAATTTGTTTATGATAAGGAAATCCTTTATAAAAAACATTTACGAAAAATTATCCCCCAAAGAACCACAGCAGGCACGAAATTTGCGAAATATAATTCGCAATCAATATAATTCATTAAAATTAGGAGGAAGCCAAAATGCGAACCTTAAGTAAGGTTATATGGTTTGGGATTATTTTCTTGTTTTTAACCGGCTCAAGTTTTTCCGAAAATCAGAGAAAGTATGGCATCGGTATCGATTCCGGTTTTCAACGCGTTCAAGGTGGTTCGGCTATAAATTATTTCAGCGCGGTTTATGGGTTGTACGGCGTTTACAATCTGAGTCCTCAGTATTCCGTCCATTTGCGTGCAAGTTACGGAAAGCTTACGAGCAACAACGGCGGATCCTTCTGGTCTTCGATAACCCCGCTTGAGGCGTTTTTTTCTTATAAATTTCTTCGCACGCCCACATTTGAGCCGGCACTCCACTTGGGAGCCGCTGTTTACCGGTTTACAAACCAAAATTATGCCCCAAAACATTATTTTGACGGCGCCGTTTTCCCGGGAATTGATCTTCAGTATTATCCGCTGCCCAACATTTCGGTCCTTTTTTCGGCTGATTATAAAATAACAACCGGAAAAAGCCTGGACAACGTGCCGAATGTGCGTGACGGCTATATGGTTTTTCGAGGAGGATTGACCTATTATTGGATGAAAGAATCCGCGAAGAAGAAATTCAGACCCAAGAGAAGAACCCGGCCGCCAGGTAAACAGGTTGTGTCAAAGAACACTTCTTCTTCAACGCAGGTGTCGACCGTCAATGAAGAAGACGTCTATTTAAAAACTGTCGAACTTAAATCGACTATCGATGATCTTCAACAACAGCTTAAATTAAAAAATGCTCAAATTAATGAATTAAAAGTTCTATTAAACATCAAAAAAGAGAAGATTTCCGTTTTAGACGATAAAATAAACAATTTACAGAATCAATTGGCAAGCGGCAAAACTTATCCTTCCCGTGCGCAAAACCGCAAAGTCCGGAACGATTTTTTTACCGCAAAAAACACCGCTGCGGGCAGCCATCCGGCGATTCGAAATTTCAGGCTGACCTACAGGCGTGCGCTTCAGGAATTCAATTCGAGAAAATATACCGCCGCAATCGAACAATTTTCCCTTCTGATTCAATCGAACCCTAACCATCCTCTGGCGAGCAACTGCTATTATTGGATTGGAGAAAGCTATTACGCATTAAAAAACTATCAAAAAGCAGAAAAAGCGCTTAAGGATGTGCTTGCGTTTACAAAAAGCTATAAAAAAGAACCGGCCCTGTTGATGCTTGGATTATCGTATCTCAGAATGGGCGAACGGGTAAAAGCCAAAGAACAGTTTCAAGCTTTGATTCAAAAATATCCGACATCGCCGTACTCGAAAAAGGCAAGGCTTTATTTAAGCAAAATCGAAAGAGCCGTAATTTCATAAGCAATTTAATCTTTTGTAAACAGAAGCCTGTCAGAAAATATTATCGGCAGGCTTCTTCTTTTTTGTTAGATTGTCAATTTGTCCGAGAAGAAATTCTGCAATTGGGCAGAAGCGATGCGTTCCTGTGCCATTGTGTCTCTGTCACGAACGGTGACCGTTTGGTCGGTTAAAGTTTGAGAATCAATGGTCACGGCGAAAGGCGTCCCAATTTCATCCTGCCGCCTGTACCGTCTGCCGATAGCGCCGCTCAGATCGTAAAACACGGTGTACCTTTTCCGCAGATCGGCCACTATTTTTTCGGCCACCTCCGGCATTCCGTCTTTTTTCATTAAAGGAAAAACAGCCACTTTGATTGGCGCAATTTTCGGATTGATCTTCAGCACAACCCGGATGTCTTCATTGATCTCCTCTTCACAATAGGCATCTGCGAGAACCGTTAAAAGTGTGCGATCCACCCCGGCGGAAGTTTCAATCACATAAGGAATGTACCGTTCGCGGGTTTGGTCGTCGAAGTACGTCAAATCCTTTCCGGAAAATTGCTGGTGCCGGCTCAGGTCAAAATCTGTGCGGTTGTGAATGCCCTCCAATTCTTTCCAGCCGAAGGGAAATTCGTATTCAATATCGAACGCCGCTTTTGCGTAATGAGCAAGTTCATCGGGGCCATGCGGATGAAACCGCAGCTTTTCCGGACGAATTCCCAATTCGCCGTACCATTCCATTCGTGCCGCTTTCCATTTCTCAAAAAAGGCTTCATCGGTACCCGGTTTCACGAAATACTGCATTTCCATTTGTTCAAATTCACGTGTGCGGAAAATAAAGTTTCCGGGGGTAATCTCATTGCGAAAGGCTTTTCCGATTTGAGCAATTCCGAACGGAATCTTTTTTCGCGAAGATTTTTGGACATTCAAAAAATTAACATAAATCCCCTGTGCCGTTTCCGGCCGGAGGAAAATCATGTTTGTCTCATCTTCAACGGGCCCCATGAATGTTTTAAACATCAGGTTAAATTGTCGCGCTTCCGTGAGGTCTCCGCCGCAAACAGGACAGTGGTCCCCTTTTAGCTCATCGACACGAAAGCGGCGTCTGCATTTTTTACAATCGACCATCGGATCCGTAAAACTTTCGATATGCCCGGAGGCTTTCCAGACCGCGGGGTGCATGATGATACTGGCATCGATTCCTACAATATCCGTTCGCCAATAGACCATCGAACGCCACCAGAATTCTTTAATATTTCGCTTAAGTTCCACACCGACCGGACCATAGTCCCAGCAACTGTTGATTCCGCCGTAAATTTCACTGGATTGAAAAATAATGCCTCGCCGTTTGCTCAGCGAGACGAGTTTGTCCATCAGATTTCCGCCTGATTTTGCCATTCCGTCATTACCTCCGAAGCTCTGCCAATTAAAGATTTAGCGATCTCAAAAAATCAACCGCATGAAGTGTCGCCAGCCCATCAAAATGGACTTTTAGATAAAATAATAAGAATTTTTCTATTTCTGCCAAATAATTTTCTGAAATGTTAATCTGTTCGATCTCTTCCCACGGTGAATCTCTCAATACCTGAAGGGATTTCAAAGCAATTAACGAAAACCGAAAATTGGCGTTTCCGGTGTTGTGACATTTTTCGCAGAGGTACCCGCCCCTGTTAAAATCAAAATACACCCAATTATCCTCCGGAATCCGACGGCAATTCATACACCGTCTGAGCCCCGGTCGGAAGCCGCTGATTTCTAAAAACCGAATTAAAAACGCATTAAAATAATTCCGAAAATCGGCCGCGCCGTCAATTCCATCGAGGACGGAAATCAGAGCATGAAACAGGCGCGGGTTTTCATCTCCCATTAACTGCGTGCGGTAAATAATTTCCGCCACAATACTCGCATAGGCGAATCGTTTCAGATCGGTCCTGAAATTGAAAAACGGCTTCACCAATTCGGCATTGGATAAAAGCTGTAATTCCCGCGTGTCTTTGAAATAATATACAATCGACAAATAATTGAGCGTATCCAACACAGTGCCGAATTTGCTTTTGCGATTTCGAACCCCTTTGGCGATGAGTTGAAGCCTCCCGTATTTCCTGGAATACACCGAAACGATTTTGCTTGTCTCCCGAAAATCATGGGTTTTCAAAACGACCGCTTCTGTCTTAAAAATTGCCATAAAGGGTGGATTAAAAGAATTTCAGAAATAAGGTAATCAATGAAAAATAAATAAACAACCCAAAAATGTCATTCGAAGTTGTGATAAACGGACTGGTTGCCACCGCCGGATCAATGCCGAGCTTTTTAAGAATAAAAGGAATGACTGCCCCCATAAATGCCGCATTTTCGACGATTATAATCAAAGAAAGACCTATCACAAAACCCTGTTTACTATTTTTCAGCCAGAGGGAAGAGATGGAAAATATAAGAGTAGCCAGAAACAATCCGTTTATAAACGCCACAAAAAATTCATGAAAAAGCCGGCGGCGGGTATCGGCCAAGGCAATTTCTCCGGTGGCGAGGCCGCGAATCACAACAACAGCCGCCTGGTTTCCGACATTTCCGCCCACGGCCATAATCAGCGGGACGAAAAACACCACGGAAAGGAGCTGTGCAATGGACGCCTGAAAACGGCTCATCAAATAGCCTGAGATAATTTCCCCTCCAAAAGCCACCAATAACCAGGGGAGTCTTGCCCGGCTGACCTTAAACAGCGACGTCTCCGGAATGTCCGTCTCCGTGATACCGGCCATCATGGTCATGTCTTCGGACGCCTCGTCTTCGATCACATCCACCACATCGTCGATTGTGATGCGGCCCGTCAGCCGCCCTTCTGAATCGACAACCGGCACGGACACCAGATCGTATTTCTTCACGATGCGGGCAACCTCTTCCTGGTCCATGCCGGTGTGAACTGAGATGACCTCCGTGTCCATCACGTCTTTTACACGGGCCCCCGGGCGGGCAAGAATTAATTTTTTTAACGGAATTTCGCCCACCAGCCGGTCATTGTCATCAACCGCGTAGACATTGTAAATATCTTCAACCTCTTCCGCTTTTTTCCGTATCTCCTGAATCGCCTCATCCACCGTGTTCTCCTGATTGACAGCCACAAATTCCTTGGCCATGAGTCCGCCGGCTGTTTCGCTGTGGTGGGTCAGCAATTCACGGACTTCCTCCCGGTCTTCTTTGTTGATTTTCGAGAGCACATTCTCGGCTAATTGTTCCGGAAGCTCCGAAATAATATCCGCGGCGTCATCCGAATCCATTTCGGTGAGCACTTCCGAAATTTGCTTCGGATTCAGGTTTTCTAAAAGTTCATCGATAAACGGCCCTTCTAATTCCGTCAAAACTTCCGAAGCCACGTCTTTTGGGAGCAGACTAAAAATGTACCGGCGTTCGTCTGTCGAAAGGTAGTGCAAAACTTCGGCAATATCCGCCGAATGCAGATTAATCAGAATATTGAGGATAAAACTATCCAGTTTCTGTTCAATAAGCTCCCGGAGATCTTCAATTGTATCTTTCAGCGTTTCTTCGTTTAAGATCGCTTCATGTTTTGAAGTCTGTTTGACAGCATTATCCATTCTTCTACCGGTACCTCTTCTGCACGTCTTGCAAAATCGAAATGAATTGCGTTTTGAATTTCAGGCGGTATAAATCCTTTCAAAGCATTCCGCAGTACTTTACGCCGTTTCTGAAAAGCCGATTTGATCAATTTTAAAAAATACACGTCGTTTTTGAGAATTTGTTCCGCATCGTTTTTCCATTTCAGTTGGATGACCGCCGATTCGACCCGCGGCCGGGGGCGAAACACGTCCGGCGGCGCCTTTAAAACCAGTCTAACGGAGGCAAAGGCCTGAACCCAAACGGATAAAATACCGTAATTCTTTGTTCTGGGGACTCCTATAATTCGTTCGGCCACTTCCCGTTGCATCATCAAAGTGGCACTTAAAATTAACTTTTTTTCTTGAATCAATTTGAAAAGAACAGGGCTGGTGATACTGTACGGTAAATTTCCGACGATGTGAAATGGTTCTTTACAAATTTGTAAAAGATCAATTTTTAAAAAGTCTCTGTGAATCAGTTTGAATGACGTGTAATTTTTAAAAATATCTGTTAAGTATTCGGCGTAAAAGCTGTCTAACTCAACGGCGATGACCTGCAAATTTTTTGCCAGCAGACACTCCGTTAAAATTCCCCGCCCGGGGCCAATCTCCAAAACGGTTTGCCCCGCTTTTGCAGGAACAGCGTCAACGATTTTCCGGGCGATGTTTTTATCGATCAAAAAATTCTGTCCGAGACTCTTTTTGGCGTTGGGAAAAGTCCCGGAGCGTTTAGTCAAAGGCATTTCTTAATTTCGGAAATAATCGAAGCGCGTTTTGTGTGGTAATTTTAGCTATTTCATCAAGAGAAATTTGTTTCACTTCTGCGAATTTTTCGGCCACAAATTTTATAAACGCAGGCTCGTTTCGTTTTCCCCGATGGGGCTCAGGGGCTAAAAGAGGCGCATCCGTTTCGAGCATTAATTTTTCCTCCGGCAATTCGCGAAGAATGGCCGCAGATTCAGAATTTTTAAACGTCACAATTCCTGTGAATGAGATAAGATAGCCTCTCTGCAAAACGTTCCGGGCATAAGACAAATCGCTCGAAAAACAGTGGAAAACACCCGTCACGGATTTAAATCGAGGATCTGAAAGGACGGCCATGACGTCCGAATCCGCACCCCGGTTGTGAACGATAATCGGGAGCCCCGTCTCTTTCGCAAGCCGGACAAATCGTTTAAACACGCGCACTTGTAATTCTTTCGGATTGTAATCCCGATAATAGTCCAATCCAATTTCGCCGATGGCCACCACTTTTGGGTGCCGGGCCCAGTCTTGAAAAATCCGAATGCTCTCTTCAGCATATTTTTGCGCGTCTTGCGGATGAATCCCCACCGCCGCGTAAATCTGCGGTGTGCGTTCGGCCAATTCAACGGCTTTCCGACTGCTCTCTTCATCGACAGAAGCCACGATAATTCTGTCCACGCCGGCTTCCACGGCCCGATGCACCACCGCATCCAGGTCTTCATCGAATGCACTAAAATTTAAATGGCAATGGGAGTCAATGAACATTACTTGATTTTTGCTCCGGGTTCAATGTCCCGGTCCACCGTCAGGATTGAGAGGTAATCACCCGAGGAGGCCGCCAGCAGCATCCCATTGGACTCCACGCTCCGAATCACGGCCGGCTCTAAATTTGCCACTACGATGATTGTTTTCCCGACCAGCGTTTCCGGCGGGTAGGCTTTTGCAATGCCGGCCACAATCTGACGCGTTTCCGTGCCCAGATCGACTTGCATTTTCACCAGGCGGTCGGTCCCTTCTACGGGTTCCGCCGCCAGAATTTTTGCCGTGCGAAGATCTATTTTTTTAAATACATCGATCGAGAGTTTATCCATCGTTTTATCCTTTCCGGCTTTTAGATCAGCCGTTTTTTGTGCGTCGGGTCGAATCTCCGGTTTCTTTTCGGGTTGAGGAGACGTTTGGCCGGCGGCAATAGCTGCCAGGCGGGCGGATTCCCGCTCGATCACGGAATCTTCAATTTTTTTGAAAAGGATGGAGCTGTTTCCCAGACGATGTCCCGGGCGAAGGGACAATCTTGCCGCACTGCGCCATTCCTGATCCTGAACCGTTCCGGACAGGTTTAACATCCGCCAGATTTTTTCCGCCGAAAACGGAATAATCGGATACCATAGAATGGCCAGAGCGCGGCCGAGTTCCAGACACAAATAGAGCGTGGTTTTGCATTTTTCCGTATTATTATTTCGCGTTTTCCAGGGTTCCTGATCGTTAAAATATTTATTTGCAAAACGGGAAAATTCCATCAGATCCCGAGTAGCGGCACGCACCTCGTAGTTCTCAAATAACCGGCCGATTTTTTCAGGAGCTTTCATTAAAAATTTAACGAGCTCCTCATCGAGCGGATCAAATGCGCCCGGCGCCGGCACCCGGCCCTCGAAATAGCGTTCCACAAATGAAAGGGTCCGGTTAATAAAATTTCCCAAAATATCGGCAAGCTCATTGTTGTTTCGGCTCTGAAAATCCTTCCATGAAAAATCAGAGTCCTTCGATTCGGGCGCATTGGCTGCCAGCGTGTACCGAAGCGGATCCGGCGGGAATTTCCTGAGGTAGTCATCCAGCCAGACGGCGTAATTTTTACTGGTGGAGAGTTTGCGTCCCTCCAGATTGAGGAATTCATTCGCCGGAATATCCGTTGGCAGAATGTACTCGCCCCGCCCCATAAGCATCGCCGGCCAGACGATGGCGTGAAACACGATGTTATCCTTCCCAATGAAATGCACCAATTTGGTTTTGGGGTCGAGCCAGTAATCCTTCCACCGGTCGGGCTGTCCCATTTTTAGGGCCCATTCTTTTGTGGAAGAAATGTACCCGATCGGCGCTTCAAACCAGACATACAACACCTTACCGCCATGGTTTTTTAACGGCACAGGAACGCCCCAGTCCAGGTCCCGTGTGACTGCCCGGTCTTCCAGCCCTTCCTGAAACCAGCCGCGGCAGAAGTTTTTAACATTGTCCCGCCAGTTCTTTTTTGAATCGATCCAGGCGCTAATCTGGTCCTGAAAACGCGCCAGAGGCAAGAACCATTGGGTAGTCTGTTTTAGAATGGGCTGGGTGCCGCAGACGGCGCATTTCGGCTCGATGAGCTGCGTGGGTTCCAGCCACTTGCCGCACTTTTCACACTGATCCCCCCGGGCGTCCGGATTGCCGCAGGTGGGGCAGGTTCCCACCACGTAGCGATCCGCCAGAAACCGCCTGCATTGGATGCAGTAAAATTGCTCACTGGTGTGTGTGAGCAAAAGTTTTTTCCGGTACAATCGAAGAAAAAATTCCTGCGAAGTCCGGTGGTGTGTTTTCAGCGAAGTTCGCGAAAAATTGTCAAAATGAATCCCGAATCCTTCAAAAGAAACTTTATGATTGACATAGTAATAATCCACAATTTCCTGCGGGGTGGTATGCTTTTTTTCGGCGGCAATAGTAATGGGAACGCCGTGCTCATCTGTTCCGCAGATAAAAATAACATCGTTTTTCATTAACTTCTGATAGCGCACATAAATATCTGCGGGCAAATAGGCACCCGCCAGATGCCCCAGATGAATCGGACCATTTGCATAAGGAAGTGCGCTGGTCACCAGGATCTTTTTCGTTTCACTCATAAAATCGCCTTTTCCGTTCTTTTTTCCTGAAGCAGCAGATTCGAAATCTCATCCAGACTGTAGCGAACGGTGCCTTCACCATTTATTCTTAAGTAAACTTCTTCCTTTAAAATGTCAATCCTTTCGACGACTCCCAAACCATCCGGAATTTGAATTCGGCTCCCCACGTCCGGAAAGCGCTGATTGGACTCCTGATAAAACTCCCGCTCAAAACGCAGGCAGCATTTTAAGCGCCCGCAAACGCCGGAAAGCTTTGTGGGATTCAACGGAAGATTTTGTTCTTTGGCAAACTGCGTGGTCACCGGATCGAATTCGTGCAAAAAACTGGTGCAGCAGAGCTGACGGCCGCACGGCCCATAACCTCCCAGACGTCTCGCTTCATCCCGCACGCCAATTTGCCGAAGTTCGATGCGGGTCCGGTAGATCGCCGCCAGGTCTTTCACCAGCTCCCGAAAATCAACCCGTCTTTCCGCCGTGAAATAAAAGGTCAGCTTGTTGCGGTCAAATTGGTATTCCACATCAACGAGCTTCATGATGAGCCGGTGTTCTAAAATCTTTTCCTTGCAAACTTCAAACGCATCTTTTTCGAGGGCACGATTTTCATTGTACCAATCCAGATCTTCCTTGTTCGGCTTGCGAAGAATTTTCCGGAGGCCGGCTTCGTCATCAATGCCCTTCAGAAACGCCAAAATCCCTACTTGAAGAATAATTCCGAGATCTTCTCCGCGGTCGGCTTCAACAATGGCATAATCACCCACACGAAATGGAAACTGAAGCGGATTGCTGCAATATTCCTTGCGATTCCCAATAAATCCAATTTCGAGAACTTGATTCATCTATTTTTCCTCTCATGCCACGCGTTCCTGAAGATTCCGGAAAATTGTCATAAAATCAATTAAAATCAAATTAATATAAATATTTTTGTCTACTAAATCAACAAGTAATTCTGTCTTTGCGATTGCCTGTTCCACGTCTTGATCTTCCAGTAAAAGGGCTAATTTTTGAATATCATTCAACCGGTCGAAGTTTGTGAGTACCGCCTCCCAGTCGGGATGGCCGAAGCGCAGTTCGTGAAAGAAAAAAACATCCCGAAACCAGAGAAGCGCCAGGGACAAAAAATCTCTGATCATCGACTTGTTTTTGCCGGAAGTCAGCGTTTCAATGAATGCAAATTGCTCAAGATAATCTCCGGAGACACCGGTCACAATGGCCTGAAAGGCCATATTCCGCAAGGCCTGATGATCCTCCTGCAGCAAGATCATTGCCTTTCGAAAATTACCGCCGGCCAATCGGGACACAATGGTGGCCTGAATTTTTTCGGTGCCCCGTTTGATGAGTTCGTCCCGAATTTCATCCGCCTTCAAAGGCGAGAATTTGATGACCTGACATCGGGAGACAATTGTCGGCAGAAGCCGGTCTATTTGGGACGTGGTCAAAATAAACATCGTTTTTTCAGGCGGCTCTTCCAGCAGTTTTAAAATGGAATTGGCTGCCTGTTCGGTCATCCGGTCCGCTTCGGAAATGATGATTACCCGGTGCTTTACGTTGAAAATTTTAAGGGAAAGAAATTGCTTCAATTCTCGCGTACTATCAATTAAAATTTTTGCCAGCGAATTTTTTGCCAGGGGGATGTACGGATCCTTTGCTTTGATTTGAAATCTTCCGGCGGACTCCTTTTCCAGATTTTTCTTGGAACCCGCGTACAGAATGCGCAGATCGGGATGGGTGAGCGCCCCAATTTGCCGGCAATTCGTGCAGACATCACAGGGAACCCGGGTCTCATCCAGACAGTTAATGGCCTTGGCAAATTCGATTGCCATGGCATCCTTGCCGCCCCCCTCCGGGCCGTAAAAAATGTACGTCTTTGACAATCGCCCATTGGTTATGATTTTTTGGAGTGTATCTTTTATGGGTGCCTGCCCGATAATGCGGTCAAAGCTCATGGCGGTCCTTTCTACCCCCGGCGTTTCAGCCAGATTTCGGGATTGATGATTTTTGTGTTTTTCCATATTTCAAAATGCAGCATGGCACCGGTCAGAGAACCGGAGTTGCCCACTTTCCCGATTTCCTCGCCCCGGCGCACCTTTTGCCCTGGAACAACCGATATTTCGGACAGATGGGCATAAACCGTGTAGTACCCGCCGTAGTGGTCAATGATCAAGATGTTCCCCCGGCTCCTCTGCCAGGTAATGGCCGTCACCACGCCGGCGGCGGCCGAACGGACAGGCGTGCCGAAAGGGGCTTTGATGTCGATTCCGATATTTTCCTGAATGGTGTTGAGCTTTTTGTTTTTTACTCTTCCGTAGTGATTGATAATTCTTCCCCGCGTTGGCCAGGGAAGCCTGCCCTTAAGTGCGGCAAAACGGCTCACTTCCGTCCGCCGGTTTGCCGTCGCCGTCCGTGTTCTCTCGTTTAATCGAATGAGTCTTTTAATGGCGGCTTCCGCCTCTTTGTACTCTTTTATTTTTTGTGCATAAATTTTCTTATTGTTCCGAATTTTTGCCAGCAGCTTTTTGCGTCTGCGCCTCTGGATGGAAAGATTTCTCCGTTCTCTCTTCTTCTCCGCAATTAAAAGTTTTTGTCTTTCCCAGCTTTTTCGAAGACGATTGGTCTGACCGGCAATTTTCAGCTTTTGTATTTTAAGCGTTTCGATGCGGCGCTTATCGGCGTCCATGATTCGCTTTCTGTATTTCAGCCAAACAAGCGCCTGGTTGATCGATTTCGCAGAAAGAAGAACTTCCAGATCAAGAAGCGGCCCCTCTTTATAATAGCGCACAACCCGCCGCGTGTAATCCCGTTTAAGCGTCTGATAATCGGCTGTTAATTTCAGCAGTTCCCGGTTCTGCTTGAAAATCTGATTTCTCTGGCGGGTCTCTTCAACCGAAAGTCTTTGCAGGAGGGTGTGAATGAGATCGATTTCCCGTTCCGTACGGCCTAATTTTTCAAGGGTCGACGCTTCCTTTTTCTTCGAGGTTTGATATTTCTTCCGGTATTTGTGAATTTCCTGCCGAATGGAAGTCAATTTTTTTTGCTGCGGCTTCGAAGAAGCTGACTGGGCAAAGGCGCGTTTTGTGCTCAGACTTCCGGAAAACAAGACCCCAAGAAGAAAAAAAGCGAGAAAAAATTTGGCAATTTTTTGTTTATAAAAACACATTGGTTAAAAATTAATAGAAAAAGGCGCCGAAATCAACCCTAAAGAGAACAAAAAACTTAAAAATTTTACTTGACATAATGCTATTTTTTTTGTAAAATTAAGGCAATTAGAATCACATTTTTAGGGATTGCTGATTAAATAAGGCAAGGAGGGAAGATGGTTAAACTGCATTTTGACTACAGGGATTTGTTCCGGTCCGCACGGTTGGCATTCAGCATCCAGCGCGTGTGGATTAATTTTATCGGTTTATTTTTTGGGTTCTTGCTGTATGATGTGTTGACGTACGTCAGTTTTCTCACGGCCAGCCAGGGATTTATTCCCATGTGGGAACGCTTTGGCCTGTTTCCCTGCCTGTTCGGCATCGGGGGGCCATGGTACAGCTGGGTCATTTATGCGATCGGCGTTTTGCTCCTGATTGCCATTGTTTTGCTGACAAACACGGCGGTCTCCCGCGCGGTTTACATGAATTTAAAGGGAGAGACTTTTTACACCTGGAAGGAAGCGTTCGGGTTTTCTCTCAAGCGCTGGGGATCGGTACTGGCTGCCCCTACGGCCATTATCGGAATTATTGTTTTCTTCGGCGTCGGCGCCATCATCATGGGCTTGTTGGGCCGTATCCCCTACGTCGGTGAATTGGGAACCGGTCTAATGACCCTCTTCTATATGAGCTCCTCGCTTTTTGTGTTTTTCCTGATTTTGGTTTTATTCGTCGCTTTCCTTTTTGTCCCTTCTATTATCGCCACAACCGATGAAGATGCGTTTGAAGCCGTTTTTCAATCATTCTCAATTTCGACCGGACAACCCTGGCGAATCATTGCGTACGGAGTGGTGGTGGCGGCAATCGAGATTCTGGGATTTGTGATCCTCGCTTGGGCTGTAAAAGAGGCTTTCCTGATATTTAACTTTCTCTTCTTAATTGGAATGGGCGACAAATTTTCCGATTTAATGAACAACGGAATGGCTCTTATTCAGGGATGGGTTTACCCGACATTAAACTGGATTCAATACGCTTTTGGCGATATGTCACGCTACTTCTATTTTGCGCGTGATTTCGTGCCGAAAGAATTGTCCGCCGTCATGCAAATTTCCGCCTGGTTCTTTGCCGTCCTGATGGGGGTTGTGGGCGGATTGATTGTTTCTTATGCAGAAGCGATCGGCAACTCCGGCTTGACTCTGGTGTACCTGATTATGCGGAAACATCAGGATGATGAAAATCTCTTAGAAAGAAAAGAAGAAGAAGAGGAAGAAGAATCTTCCGAAGAAGAAAAAACAGAAGAAACCCCTAAAGACGAGAAAACGGAAGAAAAAGGTGAATCTTCCGATTCCGAAGAGAAAAAAAGCGAATAAATAGTTTTTTTTAATCATCAAAGTTTTACCAGGGCGTTGGCAAGGTTTTCTGTTGACGCCTTTTTTATTTCTTTACGGTTATTTTTTTATCGCAGTTTTGCAGTGATGGGTCTTATGAAGAGAAGCGGGAAATGAAGCCTTTACAATACACCTATTCCGGAAATTTGAGTCTACAGGATCTTCTGGGTGAAAATATTCTTTACCGGGATTTGAATCCGGTTTCGGAGCACTACCCGTCTTTTCAAATGCTCCGCCGGAAATTGGGCATTCAACAGGCGTTTCCCCCGAGAAAAAACTCGCCTCAATACGTCGAAATCATTCTGGAATATTTGCGTCTCTCACAACCGGAGCCGTTTGATCAACTTCTTTTTTTCGGAGACACGCCCGGGTACGACGGCGCTTTGATTCGCAATTTATCGAAAATAAATGATCTGCGAGTCTTCGGATTTATCGGAAAAGAAGCCCTTTCTGAAGCACCCGCGCTCGCGGACCACACCCCCATCTTTTTATCGAATCGATGGAATTTGATTCCTGCGTTTTTAGGTCTCATTCAAAAAAAAGGCTTTCACAGGGACAGGCCGACCGCGGTGATCTTCGATATGGATAAAACCCTTATCGGGGCTCGCGGCAGGAATGATGCGGTTATTGATGAAGCCCGAATGGAGGGCGTCAAAAAACTCATTCAAAAAACACTGCAGGAAGAATGGGACAAGGCACATTTTTTTTTAATCTACAACACCTTTAATCAGGCCCGCTATCATTTCCTGACCGAAGACAACCAGGACTACCTGGCTTTTGTCTGTCTCATGATCCTTGCCAATGTTTGGCGTTTTGAAGAACTTTTGGACTTTTTCATTCAGAAGAAAATCACCACGTTTCAGGCGTTTTTGGATCAAACCGCCGCACGTTTACAAACACATATGTCACCCGCCGTTCAGGATTATTTTGAAGAGGTCTTTCCGGCTGTTTCAAGGGGCGATCCGACGCCATTTGTGTCCTTTAGGCGAATGGAATATCTGGCCACTATTGAAAGAATCGATTCGGGTTTGAACCGTGATCCCGAAGAAATTCTGCGGTCTGAAATTACGCTGACTCAAGAGTTGGTCGATCTGATCACATTTTTGAAGGACAAAAACTTCGGGCCAATCTGGTGTATCTCCGACAAACCGCCGCAAAGCACTTTCCCCACCGAAAGCCTGGAAAAACAGGGTTACATTGCCCTGCACAAGAAACCGATGAAAGTGGTCGGTCTTTCGTTGAAAAACCTTTGAGGGACTTAAACCCGCAAAGGTCCGGATTGAACGGACCGGCCGCCCCAATTTTGTGTTGACAATTTCTTTAAAAAAGGTTAAAATATATTGAGCCAAATTTAAAATGGTGGTGTGTGGGTCTTTAAAAAGAAAGGAGTGAGCCATGATTACAATCGAACTGGTGGAGGAGTTATTGGCGCTTAAAACCGATCCCTTTCTTATCAGCAGTTTGTATTTAAATGTCAATGAAAAGCGGTTCTCAAGAAAAGATTATAAAATCCAATTAAAAGATCTGATAAAAAAACGCCGTCAGGATATTAAAAATATAGATTTCGATGAAGAAATCAAAACCTCGCTCGAGGAGGATTTCAAGAAAATGCTGCATTATGTGGATCAGGAGTTTTCAGGGCGCGGCGTCCGCAGTCTGGTGATTCTTTCTTCATCGAAAAAGAATTTCTGGCAGGTTTATCACCTGCCGCAGCCGGTAAAAAGCCGGCTGCTGATCAGCAGTGAACCTTATGTCCGTCCACTGATCGCGCTTCTGGATGAATATAAACGCTATTGTTCTGTGGTCATCAGCCGCGATAAAGCACGGATTTTTGAAGTTTATCTGGGTGAAATTACGGAACACACGGAAATTATTAATCAGGTGCCCGGTAAAATACGAATTGCAGGCTGGTATGGTCTGGAAGAACGGCGAATCGAACGGCATATCGAAGATAAAGTCCATCATCATTTTAAAGAAATCGCAGATGCCACACTTAACTTATTTAAGAAAAAGGGGTTTGACTGGCTTATTCTCGGCGGGAAAAAGGAGAACCTGACCAGTTTTGAAAGTCATTTGCACACGTATTTACGCGATCGAATTGTGGGAAGAATCGATTTGGAGCCGGACACATCTCTTCACGATGCCCTCATGAAAACAAGGGAGGTGGCCCTGCGGGTGGAACGGGAAGAGGAAGAACAACTGATTCGCCGGTTATTGAATGAGGCCAATTCAAATGGCCTCGGGGTAATTGGAATAGAAGACACCTTGAAAGCGATCTGGCAAGGGCAGGTCAACACGTTAATTTTAAAAGATGATCTTGCCGTACCCGGAAGTATTTGCCCCACATGCGGCTACATGAGTACTGAAGAATCGGAGTGCCCGCACGACAGCATTCCGATGGACTTTACACCGGATGTTCTGGAAGAGGCCATCGAATCGGCCATCATCCAAAACTGCCGGATTGAACACATCACGGAATCACAAGAATTGGACAATGTAGGTGGAATTGGTGCCATCCTGCGGTTTAAAATTAATCGTACGGGTCTCAACTTCTAAGTTTCCGGAGCCGCCCCGAGAAATAAGGGCGGCCCGTCTTTGTTTCCTATGCATCACGATTGGGAAAGGAAATTCAACATGAATGAATTGCGGCGTGATCCTGTCAGCGGGCGATGGACGATCGTTTTAATGGGAAAAAAATTCAGATTAGAGGATTTAAGAAACCTCTTCCAGCCCATTACAAAGCAGGCCGTTGAATCCTGCCCATTTTGTGAAAACAATGAAGCACGAACACCCTCCGAAATTTATGCGCTTCGACCGCCTGGCTCCCGTCCCAATTCACCCAACTGGGAAATCCGGGTTATCCCAGACTATTACCCGATTCTCCAAACCCACGGTGATATCGATAATCGGGCCGCCGGAATTTACGATGTGCTGAATGGGATCGGTGCTCACGAAATTTTAATCGAACATCCCAGTCACAATGTAAATCTCCCGGAATTTTCGGCGGCGCATACGGTGGATGTGTTAAAAACCATGCAGATGAGAATCATCGCCTTAAAAAAGGATCCGCGCTTTCGCTACGTGCTGATCCACAAAAATTACGGGGAGGCCACGGGAAATACGCTGAGGCACGCCTATTCACAAATTTTGGCGACGCCAATCACACCCCGCAGAATTCGGGATGAATTGCTAAATGCTAAGGAATATTTTAGTTACAAAGAGCGCTGTGTGTTTTGCGATATTGTGGACGAAGAGACACTGAGGCAAAAGCGTATTGTGTTGGAAGACCAAAATTTCATCGCGTTTGAACCCTTTGCCTCAGGACGATCGTTTGAGACCTGGATAATGCCCCGCCGCCATGAAACTTTTTTTGAGACAAATGAAAATCTTCAATCGCTTGCAGAAATGTTGATTGCCACGATGAAAAAAATAAAGACCCTGCTGGATGATCCTTCTTACATTATCACGCTGCACAACGGCCCGAATATTTCCGTCTCGGTAAAACGCCGGTACTGGAAAACCATTAGAAAGGATTACCATTGGCACTTTGAAATTGTGCCGAGGCTGCGCAGCCGGAGTAGTTTTGAATTGGGGTCGGGCATCCCCATCAATCCGGTGGCGCCGGAAAAGGCCGCCCAGATATTACGAGAAGAGGAGTGGGAATGAATATTTTTCGCGACCGGGAAACGGGCTGGATCGAAGTGATCTGCGGGCCGATGTACAGCGGCAAAACAGAGGAACTCATTCGAAGGCTTCGCCGGGCACAAATTGCCAGACAAAAAGTGGCCATTTTTAAACCCAAAATCGACACCCGCTACAGTGACGACCACATCGTTTCCCACAGCGAACAACAGCTTCCTTCCGTTTCGGTTGAAACCGTGGATGAAATCCGCCGGCATTCGGCCGAGGCAGAAGTCATTGGAATTGATGAAGCGCAATTTTTTGGAATGGAGCTGATTCAGTTGTGCCAGAATTTGGCCGATAAGGGCAAACGCGTCATTGTGGCCGGCCTGGATCTGGACTACAGGGGGGAGCCGTTCGAGCCGATTCCGCAGCTCCTGGCGGTTGGGGAATACATTACGAAAACGCTTGCGATTTGTATGGTGTGCGGAAATCCGGCAAGCCGCACCCAGCGGCTCACGAAAGACGCTGCACGTGTTGTTGTGGGCGGGCAGGACATTTACGAAGCGAGATGCCGAAAATGCTTTGTTCCGCCTGTGTAAAAATCAAAATTACGGCCGTTTTTGATTTTTAAAAATCTGCGGTAATGTCATTTGCCGGACACGTTTAAATGAACCGGGAAGGAAGGATGTATTTTCGCAAAGAACCGAAATTCCCTTAAACGGAGGCTTTTGCATGGTTGAAAGGTTAATTAGTTTTTCGGGTATTTTTGTCTTGTTGGGCATTGCCTGGTTAATGTCGAATAATCGAAAGAAAATTCATTTTCGCACGGTGTGGGTCGGTATTTCGCTTCAGCTCATCTTTGCCGTCTTCATTTTAAAAACCAGAGTGGGGCTGATGGTATTCGATTTTTCCCGAGTCGTGATTACCAAGCTGTTGGATTTTACGGATTACGGTTCGGTTTTTCTGTTTGGAAATCTTTACAGGGCAACACCGGACATTGTTAAGGGTTTGGGCAGCAGCGGGCCGTATCAGCTTATGAACAGTGCCACAGGCCGCTTTGTCAATATTGGGACGATCTTTGCGATTCACGTGCTTCCCACAATCATTTTCTTTGCTTCCATCATGTCCATTCTGTACCACCTGGGTATCATGCAAAAGTTTGTGGCCGCGATGGCCTGGGTCATCAGCAGGGCCATGAAAGTGAGCGGGGCGGAATCGCTTTCGGCCGCATCCAATATTTTTGTGGGACAGACGGAGGCGCCTCTGGTCATTAAACCGTATATTTCCGATATGACCATGTCGGAACTGATGGCGGTTATGGTGGGCGGGTTTGCCACGGTGGCCGGCGGCATTATGGCGGCTTATGTCCGGTTTGGAATCGATCCGGGAAATTTAATGGCCGCCAGCGTGATGTCTGCACCGGCGTCGCTGGTCATGGCCAAAATTATTTACCCGGAAACAAAAACGCCGAAAACAGCCGAAACTGTAAAGGTCTTTATCGAAAAAAAGACGGAGAATGTCATTGATGCGGCGGCACAAGGGGCCGCAGAAGGGCTGAAGCTTGCCCTGAATGTGGGCGCCATGCTGCTCGCATTTATCGCGATAATCGCCATGATTAATTTTGGATTGGGATTTTTACACACCAGTTTAAAAGAGATTTTCGGGTATATTTTTATGCCGATTTCTTTTTTCATGGGCGTACCCACAAAAGATCTGGTTGAATTTGGGAACTTGCTGGGGACAAAAATTTCCGTCAACGAATTTGTGGCTTATGTGGAACTGGGCGCGATAAAAGATCAGCTCTCACCCCGTACAGTCATTATCGCCACGTATGCCCTGTGCGGATTCGCCAATTTCAGTTCCATTGCGATCCAGATTGGCGGCATTGGCGGAATCGCACCCAATCGAAGGAGCGATCTGGCAAAATTGGGGATGCGGGCCATGTTTGGAGGCGCGCTGGCGTCCTGGCTCACCGCCACAATCGCAGGGATGATTATTTAGGGCTTGAGTAAAGTCATCTTGAAAAAGATGCTTATTCAGCCGCAACGGAAAGATATGAATTTTAATGGTCCCCACAGTAAAAATGGGATTCGAAGATTTATTATATGATCTTAGTGCCTTCGGGACTTCGCGGCAGACAAATACCTGAATTATTATGAAAAAAGTGGCCGGGTACATCTGGAGACATCGGCGTGAAGTTGGCAGAGCGCTTTTCCACGCCGTTCAGAAGAAAATGAGACACCGAAAAATGTCAAATTATAAACGTGACCTGAATGAAGCGAAGAAATTCCTGGAAAAACAGGTCGATCAATTTCCCAAAATAGGGATTATTCTGGGATCGGGATTGGGAAATTTTGCGGAGGAGGTCTCGGAAGCCGTCAGCATTCCGACAGAAAACATTCCGCACTACCCGGTTTCGACTGTGTCCGGTCATGCAGGGAAATGGGTGTTTGGGGTCATTTCAGGGAAGCGCGTGCTGGTCATGAAGGGCCGGGTGCATTTTTACGAAGGCTACCCGATGCGGCAGGTGGTTTTTCCGGTACATCTCATGGGCGAGACCGGCATCAAAACCCTGATTGTAACAAACGCTTCCGGCGGCATTAATCCGCTGTTCCGGCCGGGTGATTTGATGCTCATTGAAGATCACATCAATCTCTTTTTCACGAATCCGATGATCGGGGGTGAAGAATCGGCATTTGGAGCGCGTTTTTCGGACATGTCGCACCCGTACGATCCGGAGCTGTGCGCACTGACTGAAAAAATCGCAAGTGAGGAAAAAATTTTGCTGCGAAAAGGCATATTGGTGGGAAGCCGCGGCCCGACTTACGAAACGGCTGCTGAGATTCGCATGTTTCAGCGTCTGCGCGGAGACGCAGCCACCATGTCCACCGTACCCGAAGTAATTGCAGCAAACCACAGAGGGATGAAGGTCCTGGGAATCTCCTGTATTACCAATATGGCCACAGGATTCTCGGCACAGCCGTTATCGCATAAAGAGGTGACAGTCGTCGCCGATCAGGTCAAAGAAAAATTTCATCGCCTCGTGAAAGCAATCTTGAAAGCAATGCCGGACTAAACCTTTTTCAACTGCAAAAACGGAGGTGACATGCAGAAGATTGTGGAGTGTGTGCCCAATTTTAGTGAAGGCCGGGACCGGTCGATTATAGAGGCGATTGCCGCCGAAGTTTCTTCCACCGAAAACATCCTGCTGCTGGATGTGGATCCGGGAAAGGCGACCAACCGGACCGTTTTTACGTTTATCGGTTCACCGGAAGGTGTGAAAGAAGCGGCTTTTAAGGCTATAAAAAAGGCGTCGGAATTAATCGATATGCAGAAGCAGACCGGTGAACATCCCCGGATTGGTGCCGCAGATGTGGTCCCTTTTGTGCCGGTTTCGGGGGTGACCATGGAAGACTGCGTGCAGTTGGCACATGACTTGGGGCAACGGGTGGGAGAAGAGCTGCATATCCCGGTCTATTTATACGAAGAAGCGGCGACGCAGCCGGAACGAAGAAATCTGGCGGACATTCGCAAGGGAGAGTACGAAAGCCTGCCGGAAAAACTAAAAGACCCTCACTGGAAACCCGATTACGGCCCGGCGGAATTCAATCCCCGCACCGGTGCCACCGTGATAGGCGCCCGGGAGTTTTTGATCGCTTACAATATCAATTTAAACACGCGGGACCGCAAACTGGCACAGGAAATTGCCTTGAATTTGCGGGAATCCGGGCGGGCCAAACGGGACGAAACGGGTCAGATTGTCCGGAATCCCGACGGAACGGCCCTGAAAGTCCCCGGGCGGCTGAAAGCGGTCAAAGGCGTCGGCTGGTACATCGACGAATACGGTATTGCACAGGTTTCATACAATTTGACGAATTACAAAGTGACCCCGCTTTACCGGGTATTTGAAGAATCTCAAAAAGAGGCCGGGAAGTTGGGGCTCCGCGTGACGGGAAGTGAATTGGTGGGCTTAATTCCGCTGGAGGCTATTAAACAGGCGGGCTGCTATTTTCTTGAGAAACAGGGGAAAACGGCCGGCGTTCCGGAGGAAGAGATTATTCACATCGCCGTAAAATCGCTGGGACTGGATGACTTGGGCCCGTTCGACCCGGAGCAGAAGATTATCGAGTACCGGTTTCAGGAGCGGTTTGGCCCGCTGGCAAAAATGCGCCTCTGGGAGTTTTCCAATGAATTGTCTATGGATTCGCCGACGCCGGGCGGGGGCAGTGCGGCGGCACTCTCCGGTGCACTGGCGGCGGCACTCGTTTCGATGGTGGCAAATTTGACGTACGGAAATAAAAAATACGAACAACATTGGGATGCCGTAAAGCCGCTTGCCGTGAAGGCACAGGAGCTGAAGGATCGGCTTTTGAAAGCCGTCGATCGTGACACGGCTGCATTCGACGCGGTGATGGATGCCTACCGGCGCCCGAAGAAAACGGAAGAAGACCAAAAAGCACGGGAAAATGCCATTCAACAGGCCACGAAAGGAGCCACCGGCGTGCCGCTGGAAGTGATGGAACTGGCGTTTGAAACGCTGCAATTGGCAAAAACCGCCGCCGAAAAAGGAAATGTAAATTCCATTAGCGATGCCGGCGTGGCCGCTTTAATGGCTCTTTCGGCCGTAGAAGGCGCTTATTTGAATGTGAAGATCAATTTGGGGGCGATTGAAGATAATTCTTTTAAAACCGGTGCGGAAACGAAGGCGGGCGAAATCCGGAAAAAAGCCATGGAATTGAAGCACGAAATTTGGAATCTTGTTGAGAAAAACAGATGACTGAAATCACCCTAAAAAATGCCGTGGTCCTTTCGATGGCGCCCGGTCAGGAAGAACCCTTTCCGGCCGATATTTTCATCGGAAACGGCCGGATTAAAGCGATTGGAACAAATCTGCCTTCAAGCGGAAAAGTGATTGATGCGGACGGTTTGGTGGTCATGCCCGGGTTTGTGCAGAGTCACATTCACCTGTGTCAGACCCTTTTCAGAAACATGGCTGAAGACATGGAACTGCTAAATTGGCTGCATCAGAAAATCTGGCCACTGGAAGCCGCCCACTCGGAGCGCTCTTTGCGGGCATCGGCCCGGCTGGGATTGGCCGAACTTATTTCGGGTGGAACGACGGCTATTCTGGATATGGGCAGCGTTCGAATGACCGATGTCCTTTTCGAGGAAGCGGCAAAGGCCGGAATTCGAGCCAACATCGGTAAGACACTTATGGATAAAGGGGATCGAATCCCGAAAGCCCTTTCGGAAAACGGCCGCAAAAGCGTGGAAGACGGCCTGCGTCTTCTGAAACGCTGGCGAGGTGCCGCCAACGGCCGTCTGGATTTTAATTTTGCGCCGAGATTTGCGCTCTCCTGTTCGGAGAACGTGTTTCGGGACGTTGCCGGCATTTCGGTTGAAAACGAAATCATCGTCCACACGCATGCTTCAGAAAATCAGGATGAGCTTCGGAAAGTCCGGGGAGCGACCGGGATGCGCAACCTTGAGTATTACCACGCCGCCGGTCTGGACCGTTTTCATTTATCGGTGGCACATTGCATCTGGCTGGATGACGGCGAAATGGACATTCTGGCCCATACCAACACGCACGTGCTGCACTGCCCGTCGTCAAATCTTAAACTGGGCTCCGGAATTGCAAAGGTGCCGGAAATGCTCCGGCTCGGCATTAAGGTGTCACTCGGCGCCGACGGAGCCCCCTGCAACAACAACCTGGATATGTTTCAGGAAATGCGGCTTGCCGGTCTGATTCAAAAGCCGCGTGCCGGAGTCAAAAGTCTGCCGGCCGGAGAGATTGTCCGGATGGCGACGGTCGGCGGCGCCCGTGCGCTCGGGCTGGCGCATGAAATAGGGACCCTCGAGATTGGCAAAAAAGCCGATCTCATTTTAATTAATTTGAATCGGGTACACACATTTCCGATGCAGGACATTTACACACAACTGGTGTACGCCGCCCGCGCCACCGATGTACAAACCGTCATTATCGACGGCGAAATCGTGATGGAAAACAGAGAATTGATTTCTTTGAATCACGAAGAAATTCTGGCCCGGGCTCAGGAAGAATTGAAGAACATTTTAAGGGCTTAAATATGTGGAATCGAATTTTAGTCATTGTGACGTCGACACTCGTGCTCATTCTTTTGTATGTGTTTATTCCCGGCTTAAGGAATGATCGAGACCGAATTCTGGGGGACAAGCAGTTTAAATCGGATCATTGGAAAAAAGCCGCCAAACTTTATGAAAAAGTAATCGATTACAATGCCAATTCTCCAAAAGAGATGACACGCCTCGGCTATTGTTATTTTAAAACAGGGGATGTCAAAAAAGCCATTGCCACATTTAAAAAATCGATTCAGATAGATTCAACAAAGCTCAAAACATATCGCTGGCTGGGAGACGCATTTTTACAAGAAGAAGATTTTTTGAATGCCGGAAAAGCGTACCAAAAGTTAATTTCACTCTATCGTGCGCATCACTTACTCGACAAAACAGACGCCGACGACTATATGTACGCACTGGATAAATCCGTGTTTTGCGAATTAAAATTAAAAAACGATTCGCTGGCGCTGCGCCAATTGCACAGTTTTGCCAGCGCGCTTCGCATGAAAATTCAATAAGTTCCCCATGAGTTAAGATGATTGTTGCCATCGGTTCGACACGTCCCGCGAAGGTTCAGGCTGTGAAAGACGCCTTTGAAGCCGTTCGGGCTTATTTTCTCCGGCCGGGAGAAGCGTTTGAATTTGAAACCTACAGCATTCCCAGCCATGTGGCGGACATGCCGACAACTCTGCCGGAACTGATGGCGGGTGCGAGAAACAGGGCAAAGAATCTCCAAAAAATAAGGGAAAAGGCCGATTTTTATGTGGGTCTGGAAGGCGGGTTTTTTCAGCAGCGGCCGCAGGAAAATGATCCGGTTCAAACTTTTTTACAGGGATGGGCGTTTGTGACGAACGGCCGGTCGGAGAGCTTCGGCGCCAGTTATTGTGCGCCTGTTCCCGACGCGCTGGTGAAAGCCGTTTACGAAGATCATCTTGAATTGGGCGTCATTATCGACCGGTTTTCCGGGGCGAAAAATGTGCGCGACCATCGCGGCGCCTTCGGCATATTTACCCTGGACATACTTACGAGATCGCACTCTTTTAAAACGGCCTTGTGGGGCGCACTGGCCCCTTTCTACAATCCTTCCCTTTACCAGAAATCCCTGGATTGAAATGAAAATCCGTGCAGGCAGATGGGTCTGGGATCTAAAATCGTTTATTTACAAATGGCTGCGGTCCTTTTTTGTGTATGACCGGATTTACCGGGCCGAAATTCGCCCTTTCCGGAAGTGGCTCACCGACCGCATTCAATACGATAAAAAATATCTGGATCTGGGGGCGGGCAGCGGCGATTCTTTTGCGGTTTACCCCAAACAGTGCCATCCGGCCGGATTAGATTTTTCCCTTCGGATGCTTAAGCTTTTGCGGAAGAAAACAGCCTCGCCGCTCGTTCAGGGAGACGCCGCGTTCCTGCCGTTTAAAAACGGGGCTTTCGCCGGGATTACCGCCATCGGACTGGTTGAATACGTGGATTCGCTGCCGGACGTTCTGTCTGAGATTCACAGAATTCTGCAGCCGGACGGCTGGCTTGCCGTTACAATTTCACAGCCGAACGGGTTAAACCTGCTCCGCAGCTTGACCGGAAGCCGTCTGCACCTGTATTCAATCGAGAAATTTAAAACACTTGTTTCAGACAGGGGATTTCAAACGCACGAAACGAACAAGACTCTGTTCCAATACCAGTTGTATCTAAAAAAGAGCTGACCTGCCCGGGCAAGGCACCGTTTCTTTGCCGCAGTTCTTTCAGAAAAATCCTTCATCATAAACTATTATTCGGTAAATGACACCAGACTTGGTGCCGGGCAGCGAGGGTTTTCCACTCCGGCTCTTTTGTGAAACAAATTTTCCGGGTTTTCGGACACCTTGGGGCAAACGGACAGGCCGGCAGCGGCCGGGTCAGATCCGGCGGTTCCCCCTGAACAAAAAGTTTTTTTTCGAGAGAATTGCCGGTCATTTTGGGTGTCGATCGAAGCAGCGCTCCGGAGTAAGGATGGGCGGGTGCGGCAAAAAAAGAATCGGCCGGCGCTTTTTCCAGAATTTTTCCGGCATACATCACCAGAACATGCTCCGCAATTTGACGAACCATCCGCAGATCATGGCTGATCATCAAGATGGTAAGCCCTTTTTTTGATTCCAGAGATTGCAGCAATTTTAATATCTGCACCTGGTTGGATACATCCAACGATGAAACCGGCTCATCGGCAACCAGAAATTTCGGATTCACGGCCAACGCCCGGACAATGGCCAGACGCTGCTGCTGCCCCCCGGAGAACTGTGCCGGGTATTTTTCGAGAGAATCTTCGGGTAAATTGACCTGCCTGAGGTGTTCGACCATTCTCGCCTGCATTTCGTTTCGGGAAAGTGAAAAATGTGCCTTTAGTACTTCTTTTAAAACCGATTTAATTTTCAGGTGCGGATTGAATGACAGATAGGGATTCTGAAAAATCATCTGAATTTCCCGGCGTAAAAAACGTTGATCCTTCTTGGATGCCCCGGCCAGAGAAATTCCCTTGTAGGCAATTTGGCCCGAATTGGGTTTGATTAACTGTAAAATAAGTTTTGCTACCGTAGATTTTCCGCTTCCCGATTCGCCCACCAATCCGGTGACGGAGCCTTCGGTCAATTCAAAGGAAATGTCATCGACGGCTCTGAGAGCAGCTTTTTTTCCAAAACGAAGGGAATAATTCTCTAAAAGAAACTGTTTTTTCAAATGAGAGACAGATAATACCACACTCACAAGAATTCCTTTTCAAACACCTCTAAAATCAGAACATTTTTTCGACCGCAGCAATGGCCTCGGGAAGTGCGAAAATAATGACCTTATCTTCCGGCTCGATCATCGTATCCCCCGTGGGGATGATGACCTCTTCTCCGCGGGTCACCGCACCGACGATGGAACCCTGAGGAATTTTCACTTTTTTTAACGGCGAGCCGATAATTCTGGATGATTTGTGGGCGAGAAATTCCAGCACCTCGGCATCCAGACCCGGGATGCTGGTCACAGAGACCACATCTCCGCGGCGGATGAAGCGTAAGATCACATTAGAGGTGACGAGATTGGTGTTGACCGCGGCATCAATTCCGATCGGTGCCATAATCGGCAGATAATTCTCCTGGTTGATTAAAACGATTGTCCGCTTCACGCCGAGGTGTTTGGCCAGCAACGCGGTCAGCAGGTTGGTCTCTTCGTCACTGGTGAGCGCAATGAAGGCATCCATTTCCATGATGCCCTCCGATCCCAGCAAATCGATGTCCCGTCCATCGCCCTGAATCACGAGAGTCTGTTCCAATTGTTCGGCAACGACCTGTGTTTTTTCGGGATTGGATTCGATCAATTTAATCTCGATATCTTTCTCTTTTTCAAGAAGGCGGGCGACGGAGCGGCCCATTTTACCGCCGCCGAGAATCATTACCTTTTCAATTTTGGCCTCCGCTTTTCCCGCAAGCGTGACTATTTTCGAGATTTCCTCGGTTTTTGCAATGAAAAAAACTTCATCGCGCCGGACGAGATAGTCCTTACCGGAAGGAATAATGGTTCGATTGTTGCGGAAAATGGCCACGATGCGAAATTTCAACTCCGGATTTTCACGCGCGATTTCGATCAGATTTTTGCCGCTCAGGGGTGAATGCATGTCCAGCCGAATCCCGACCAATTGAACGTGTCCGTTGGCAAAATCATAAACTTCGGAAGCGGTCGAGCGTTTGATGAGACGAACCACTTCCTGGGCGGTCTCTTCTTCGGGATGAATGACAATATCGACGTGAAATTTGTCCACGCTTAACTGGGGCGGATCGGTGTAAAAATGAGAATTCCGCACCCGGGCAATTTTGTGCGGCACACCGTACATCTGAGCCATTTCACAGGCCACTAAATTCACTTCATCCGAATTGGATACCGCCAACAGCATATCCGCCTGATCGATTTTAGCCTGTTTCAGCAGGTTAATGTCTGTTCCGTAGCCCTGAATGGCCATAATGTCCATGTGTTCTTCCATCCAGTCGCAGATTTCCGGGCTGGGATCGATCACGACCACATCATGATTCTCGGATGAGAGTATTTTTGCCAGGTGCGACCCGACACGTCCGGCACCAATAATAATTGTTCGCAAAAGAAAATGTTCTCCTATTCTATTTTGAATCAAATCCGAACTAAAATAAACTAAATCCTTCTGAAATGCAAGGAAAATTAGCGGTGAAGACGCAAAAAATGAATCACGGCCGATCGGCGGCCGGTTGAACCCAATCGTCGCCCGGATAAATCCGGCGGCCGGTTCAAATCTCCTCTTTCAAATATTTCCCGATGGCTCTCCAACTCCCCAGAACGCCCAAAATGATTCCCCATCCCATCACAAAACCAAAAATTTCGCGTGCATTCAGGATTTGAAGGCTTAACTCATGTCTTGCCGCCCAGATGACCACGAGCAAAAGAAAAAGGGAAAGGATTCCCCCAAAAACTCCGAGATAAAAACCCTGAACTAAAAACGGCCGGCGAATAAATTGGGGCGTTGCTCCGAGGAGACGCATCACCTTAATTTCCTCGCTCCGGCTGACAATGGCCATTCGAACCGTGTTTGAAATTAAAAGGAGAGAGATAAACGCAATAATGGCACCCAGAGAAATTCCGATCCCGAAAAAGATTTTTAAATACTTCTCAATGATTTTCAGCAAGTCGTAACGATATGTCACGTCCTCCACACCGGAGAGTTTTTTAATCTGCCCCATTATTTTTTGAACCCGGACTCTCGTATGAAAACTTTTCTTTAATCGAATCCTGAAAGAGGATTGCAGCGGATTCTCCCCCAGAATATCGATGATATTTTCACCAAATTCTTTCTGAAATTTTTGCAGTGCATCATATTTTGATACGAATTTTACGGAATCCACCCCGGGGATTTTTAAAAGTGATTTTCGAATGTGATACGCATCCTGCACTTTCACCGTATCCAGCAAAAATACTTCCATTTCCAGTTTATCTTTTAATTTCTGCAAAACCTGCCACCCGTTCCAGGCGCCGATCAGGAAAATACCGACCAGCCAGAGTGAAAGGGCTATTGTGATAATCGACACCCAGACCGAACCGCGGGCGCGGCGTAAATTTGCAAATCCTTCCCGTACGGCGTACCACCATGTCATGATATGATTTTCCCTTTGTCGATTCGAATCACACGGCGGCCTGTTTTTTTGGCCATTTCATAATTGTGAGTGGCCATGATGATCGACGTGCCCCGCTCATTTATTTTATGAAGAAGCGCCAGAATCTCCTCTCGATTTTCCTCATCCAGATTTCCGGTGGGTTCATCCGCCAGAATGACAAACGGCTCATTGACAAGCGCCCGCGCGATTGCCACGCGCTGCTGCTCACCGCCTGAAAGCGCCTGGGGCATTTTCAGCTTTTTATGAGAAAGACCAACGTCCCGCAAAATTTCAAGCACGCGTTTATTTATCCGGGAACGGCGCACCCCGATAATTCTCAGCGCAAACGCAATATTCTCAAACACATTTCGATCGCGAAGCAATCGAAAATCCTGAAAAACCATTCCTATTTTTCGCCGAATATAAGGAATGTCTTTGCGGGTAATTTCCTGTGTGTTGTATCCGTCCAGCAAAATATTCCCGCGCTGGGGGAATTCTTCAAGATAAATAAGTTTCAAAACCGTACTTTTCCCCGCTCCCGACGGGCCGGTTAAAAAAACAAATTCGCCGTTTTTAACGTACAGGTTAATATTCTCCACACCCGCGCTGCGCGGATAAGAAAAACTCACATTGAAAAATCGAACCACATCGCCACCTTATTTTATTAATACAAAATGAATTCGATTTGAATTCTGATGAGCCGCGTCAAACGAAAATCCGTCGAGTGCATATTTGAGCGTCCAGTTCGTCTTTTCGATGAGGTCGAAAAACAGTTCCGTCGGATAAATCCGCTGCCGGTGTACTTCATGATAAAGTCTCGGGTCATTCTTAAATTTTATCTGAAATTCCGTTATTTGAATATGCTTTTTTCGATCAAAACGACTGCGGCGCGTGTAAGAAAAACCGTTTTCCTTTTTCACTTCGTAGTAGTTTGAAAAATTTAGCTCCGAATTCTGAATGGTGCAAATATCAAAGATCAGAACGCCCCTTTCTTTCACAGTCTCGTAAAAATTTTCCAGAGCCAGTAAAATTTCATCCGAAGTTTTCAGATAATTGATGCTGTCGTAAAGACAAACAATGGCATCTACCTGTTTTTTAAGGCCGAATCTCCGCATGTCATTCACCCAGAGCGGAATCCGGTTCAATTTTTCTTTCATCCGGGCCTGACGTATCATCGGGAAGGATCCGTCACATCCGTACAGTTCCGTTATTTTTCCGCTCAGATTGACCAAAAAAGAGCCGGTGCCGCAGGACGTATCAAGAAGCGATTCCGGAGAAAAATGAAGCTTTTTGTAAATGCTTAAAATGTGTTCCGCCCACATCTGATAATCCACGTGGCGCATCAAAAAGTCGTAAATAGGTGCTAATTTTTCATAGGGCGGCACATGTTTAATATTTTTTTGAAGCCAATTGAACAGCAAGACGAATGGCCTCCTTCATGCTTTGTGCATTGGCCAGACCCTTTCCGGCAATATCGAATGCCGTTCCGTGGTCCGGCGATGTGCGGGGTACCGGTAAACCCGACGTAAAATTTACGGCAGAACCAAAGCCGTACATCTTGATCGGAATCATTCCCTGGTCATGGTACTGAACCATATAGGCGTCGAAGTTTTTTTGATCTATTCCGGTGAAAAGCGTATCGGCCGGAAACGGCCCGTGAATATCGATGCCCTTATGAATGAGCTGTTTGACCGCCGGGCGAATGATTTTTTCCTCTTCCGTTCCCAACCTGCCGTGTTCACCGGCGTGTGGATTTAACGCCGCCATGGCCAATTTGGGATGAGCCGCGCCAAAGTACTTTTTCAGATCATTCACCACGGCAAACACCTTGTCGATAATGATATCAATCGATATTTTCGATGCCACCTCCCGAATCGGCTGGTGTGTGGTGACAAAGCCCACCCGGAAACGCCCGGAGAGAAGCACCATGGCGAAACGCCCCACACCGAATCCCTGCGCCAGGAACTCCGTCTGCCCGGGGTACTGCCGGTAACCGGCCATCCACAACGCCTCTTTTGAAATCGGGGCCGTCACGATGGCGCAGCTTTCGCATCGATTGGCAAGCTCGATCGCTTTCTTCAAAAAAAGAGCACTCATTTTTCCGGCCTGTTCAGAAATCTGTCCGGGCTGAATCCGGAGCTCCTTTTCCCCGGCGCACTCGATTACTTCAAATTTAGGGAGCAGATTCTCCAATTTCAAGCGTTTTGCATAAAAATCCAAAATAGGCCGGGAACCGAGGAGAACCGGCGTTAATGTGCCGAAAAGCGTTTTGTCCTGCAGCGCCTTTAGCGTGACTTCCGGCCCAACGCCGTTGAAATCCCCCATTGTAATTAAAATTTTTCGTTTCATGAAATCGCCCGTGCATCTCCCGATTTTATAAGCGCGTATTTGAACAACACCGGCCCTACAATTTGATTAATGGCAATAATCGCAAGAATCGTGGTTTTAAAATCGGCGCCCCAGCCCGGAAACGTGCGTTCCACCAAAATAGCCAGGCCCAGCCCGACACCCGCCTGTGAGATGAATCCCATCCAGGAATATTTTCGAATAGAATCCTGTGCTTTTGCCAGCACGCTTCCGGCCAGCGTACTGCTCCAGACGGCAAACAGCCGAATACCCACAATAATCAGAGCGAGCAGCCAGGTTTCTTTAAGTGCAATTAGGTTCAGGCTTGCTCCTGCGACGGCAAAAAACAACACATAAATAATTAACGAACTTCGATCGACAATCCGCAGCAGATGTGTCCCGAGCGGGGTAAAATTTTCCACAATAAAACCGGCCATGATAAAAATTAATAAAATATTTAAATGAATCAAGGGGGCAAATTTCGAAACAAAAAAGAGTACACCCAAAATGAACAAAGAAACATATGGAATATTTCGTTTAAGATAAACAATCAGCAGCCAGCCGATGACACCGCCTGCCAGAAACGAGCCGAATAATTCAGTAAAAAGGACTAACAAAAGGTTGTTTTCAGCCAAATTGTCTGTTAAAAATATTTTTTTCGATAGAAAAAAAATCAACGCAAAGAAGAGAATCACAATCACATCTTTTAAAATAGTGATGCCCAGCACAATTTCCGTAAATTTTCCTTTTGCCTTTAATTCGCTGATCATGGCAATGGTTGTGGAGGGCGATTTAGTGACCAGAACAATCCCGAAAATCATGGCCACACCCAATATCCGGATGGCATTCATCTCTTTTAAAAATCCGATGGCCGGGGCGAGTGCGTACACCAACCCTGTAATAATCGCAAACATTCCCAGTGTTTGCACCACCGTGATGGAAATCAGGACTTTTGAATCTTCCTTCAATTGATTGAGGCGTAATTCCCCGCCGGCGGATAAGGCGATCACGCTTAATGCCAGATCATCGATCATGCGGAGTTTTTCAACCGTTTGATGGGTCAGGAATCCAAAAACGTAGGGGCCAAACAGAATGCCGACCACAATGTAACCCGTCAACTTCGGCAATTTTATCTTAAAAAGCAGCCGTCCCAGCAAATAGCCGTCCAACAACAAAAATCCCACGGCAAATGTGACCAGACTCCCATTGGAAAAGCGGGCTGAAAAGAACGTTAAATATCCGACGAGACTGATGAAAAAAAATCCGATAAATTCAAACATTTCGCTGAAAATCTTTCTTTAGATAGGCTTCCATAAAATAGCGTGCCGCCGGCATGGCCACTAACACCGATACAAACAGCGCCAAAAACAGCCTGTTCATAATGAAAGCGCTCGATGCGCCAAGCATCCGGAAATCGATCAGAGCGGCGAAAAGGACAGATGTCTGGCAAAGAAGGCTGCCGGCGAGGGCAAAGGTGTTTTCTCCTGAAAAAATTTTTATCAGAAAAGATCCGAACAATTTTCCGAAGTACCGAAGCAAAAAATAAATAAAACCAATGATAAGCGCCGGTAACAGAATTTGTTTCATGTTTTCCAGACGAACGGACCACAACGCCCCAAAGAGCACATAAATCAGAACCATCATAAGCTGTTCGGCTTCATTTAAAATCGCGGCCACCCGGCTTCTTTTAAGCGACGAATTCGCCACAACGATCCCGGTAATCGCATTCACAAAAAGGGGCGAGATTTTAAGCAGCCCGGACAATCCGCTGGACAGAAAAATAATTCCGTACACAAATAGAAGCATTTCATTGTGTTTGCGGGCGCCGATAACCATCATGTTGATAAATAACCCGGAACTGATTCCGATGACGAGTGCCAGCCCCAGATTCCGCCACCAGGCGTGCTGCTCCAAAAAGCAGGTGATGATGCCGTAAACCAAAACGCCTAAAATTCCGCCCAAAACCGTGATGAGTGAAAGCTGTTCTATTTTGAAGGACCTTTTCCGCTCTTTTCGAATCATGAGACGGAGCAGAATCGGGGACGTCGCCACAGAAAGTGCCGCAAGAAGCCAGGCGGTCGATTGTGGAAAGCCTCTCAAAAACGTCCCGAAAATCAGGGTAAACCCAATGCCAACCGCCAAAAAAGCACCCCCGGAAAAAAGAAGCGAATAGGCAATATCCCGCGTATCGATTTTTTTAATCAGACGCACATCAAAATCGATGGTAATTAAAAATCCCAGCCAGCCCAGGGAGAAACCGATGATCGGCAAAATTTGAAGCAGGACATCATCCGTGAAGATATTTAAACCGGTCTGGCTGAATAGAATCCCAATGAAAACAAACATAATGCCGTAGAACGGAGTCTTCTCAATTCCCAATTTCGACCGGGTAAACTTGACAACCGGCGCTCCGAACAATACGATCGCCGCCAAAATAAATAATGCTAAAAATATTTTCATTTTTTAAACGGATTTAAGTTAATGCTATTTGATTCAGGCCAAGATAAAAAAATATCCCGTCACACGGGATATTTTTATACGATCATTTTATAATTTTATTCTCTATTCGCCGACAATCTGAATCCAGGCCTTCCTGTGGCGGGGGCCGTCAAATTCGCAAAAGTAAATGGATTGCCAGGTTCCCAATTTCAGACGCCCGTTTTGAATGATAATTGCTTCCGAAGGGCCAAACAGGCTCGATTTTATATGCGCTGCCGAATTTCCTTCGGCGTGATGATAGCCGTCTTCAAAAGGAATCATCTTTATGGTTTCCATAATAATGTCCCGCACCACATTGGGATCGGCGTTTTCATTGATGGTAATGCCGGCGGTTGTGTGAGGCGCAAAGATCAGACAGATGCCTTTTTGAACACCGCTGGTGTTCACTACTTTTTGAACCTCGGCATCGATTCGAATAAATTCTGTCTGTGAATGGGTTCGGATTGGTATTTCCGCAAACATTTTTAGGCGCTCCGTTGTTGGTTATTTTAAGCCGAGCGTTTTATCACGCTTAAGATTCCAGTTTACCCAGTCGGCTTTGTTTTTCATATCTTTTATCGAAAACGATCCGGCAAATTTTACCTGGCCGTGTTTATCAATTTTTAACATCTGCATTTCTTTCACGATATAAAGCCACCGTTCCATGGTCACTTTATGGGGTCCGGGAACCTGATGGGGGCCTTGAATTTGGTATGGCTTGATCAATTTGGGTGAGATTTTCAGGCGGTCGATATCTTCTTTGGCGTTTGAAACTTTTACCTCACCTTTGTACACCCGGACTTCCGAGGTGGAATCCAGAGCAAAACGCACTTCCAACTTTGTTCCGGTTACGGCGGTTCCGGCAATCGGCGTATCCAGTTTGAATTTTATCTTTTTCGTCTTTTTTGAAACGGTCGCCCACAAATCGCCGGCCTCTATTTTGATTTTTGTCGTTCTGACCTGCGTATCCTTCGATTCTTCGTAAAGTTTTACGATATCGATGGTGGTCTCCGGTGCCAGGCGCACAATATCCATGCCCGCTAATTTAATTTCCGCACGGGAACGCTGATAGGTGCGCACCTTTTCTCCCCGAACAACTTCCGTATTTTTATGCGCCGTAATCCAATTTTCCAGTTTGGGCTTTTTCTTCTTCACCCTGCCGTCGACATAAGTGACGACACCCTTTTCTTCAAATTTGTCTGAAAATAACAGGTACGGAACGAATACTAAAACGACCAGTAAAGGCAAAACCGAAAAATATATTTTCTTGTTTTTCATAGGCTTACCTTTCTTTATTTGAATTGTGAAGCCTTCTTTTCCGCACTTTTCGGATGCGCGCAGAAAGTTTACTCTTTTTCGTTTTCGTCCTCTTTCACCACCCGGGCCACATCCGCAATGCGATCGCCTTTGTCCAGTCTGATAAGCCGAAAGCCCTGCGTGTTTCTGCCGATAATCGAAATGCCTTTTATCGGCTGCCGGATAATAACCCCGTTCGCCGTGATAATCATGATGTCATCCCGGTCCATCACAACTTTCATGGCGATCATTTTGCCCATTTTTTCATTGATTTTCACGGCGATGATCCCCTTGCCCCCGCGGTGCGTCAGCCTGTAATCCTCTATCCTGCTCCTCTTTCCGTAGCCCTGCTCCGTGATCACCAAAAGTGTCGATCCCCGCTGGACCGGAACCATTCCAATCACCCGATCATCATTCGAAAGTTTGATTCCGTGAACACCGGCCGCATTACGGCCCATTTCACGCAGCTCCGATTCTTTAAATCGAATCGCCTTACCGTTCAAAGTTCCCAAAAGAACTTCCTGTGTCCCGTTGGTAAGCATCGCTTCGATCAATCGATCGTTTTCATTGATGGAAATCGCCACGATTCCGCCGCGGCGCGGCCGGCTAAAGGCTTTGAGATTCGTTCTTTTTACAAGGCCTTTCTTTGTGGCCATGATGATATCGTGCTGATCGTCAAATTCTTTTACGGGCAGAAAAGTCCGAATGTTTTCGCCTTTCGAGATGTCCAGCAGATTAACAATCGAACGGCCGCGCGAAGTCCGCCCGCCCTCCGGAATTTCGTACACCTTAAGCCAGTAACATTTTCCCTTGTCCGTAAAAAATAAAATATAGTGGTGTGTCGAGGCAATGAACAAGTGCTCGACAAAATCTCCGTTCGTCGGTGAGGCGCCGGTGTAACCCCGCCCCCCTCTCATCTGGCGCTTGTATCCGGAGACCGGAAATCGCTTAATAAACCCATTGTGCGAAATCGTAATCACCATATCTTCTTCGGCAATCAGGTCTTCTATCTGAAAATCTTCGGCATTTCTAATGATTTCCGTCCGGCGTTCGTCACCGTATTTTTTCTGAAGTTCGATCAATTCATCTTTCACAATCTGCATGCGCAAAGAGCGGCTGTCCAGAATCGCCTTTAACGTCGAAATTAATTTTATCAGCGCCAGATATTCATCTTCAATTTTCTTGCGTTCCAATCCGGTCAGACGCTGGAGCCGCATGTCCAGAATGGCCTGCGCCTGAACTTCGGACAGTTTGAAATTGCGCATTAAATTGTGTTTGGCCGTTTTTGGATCGCGGGATTTGCGAATCGTGCTGATGACGGCATCCAGATTGTCCAGAGCAATTTTCAGCCCCTCCAGAATGTGCGCGCGTTTTTCCGCTTTTTCCAGCTCAAATTTAGTGCGGCGCACAACCACGTAATGTCTGAAATCGACAAAATGCCGGAGCGCTTCCTTTAAATTCATCACTTTCGGCTGCCCGTTAACCAGGGCCAGCATGATCACACCAAAGGTCGTTTGCATTTGTGTGTGTTTGTAAAGCTGGTTCAGAACCACGTCGGCCTGGGCGTCCCGCTTCAATTCAATAACAATTCTCATCCCGTCTCGATCGGATTCATCCCGGATGTCGCTGATCCCGATGACCTTCTTATCCCGGACCAGATCTCCCATTTTTTCAAGAAGATTATTTTTATTCACCTGGTAAGGGATCTCCGAAACAATAATTCTCTCTCTGCCGTTCTTCTGCGTTTCGACATTTGCCCGGGCACGAATGGCCAATTTTCCACGGCCGGTTTCGTAGATTCTCGGTATCTCGGACGCGCCGTAAATGATAGCGCCTGTGGGAAAATCGGGGCCTTTGATGGATTTCATCAAATCTGCAACGGTCGCTTCGGGATTGTCGATCAATGTGATCAAACCGTCGATCACCTCTGTGAGATTGTGAGGCGGAAAATTGGTTGCCATTCCCACGGCAATTCCGGAGGCGCCGTTCACAACCAAATTTGGCAGCACGGAGGGGAGAACGGTCGGCTCTTTTAAAGATTCATCAAAATTAGGGACGAAGTCGACCGTGTTTTTTTCAATGTCACGTAAAATTTCAAGAGAAATAGAGGAAAGCCGAACTTCTGTGTACCGCATCGCCGCCGGTGAATCCCCATCAACCGAACCAAAGTTGCCCTGGCCGTCAATAAGCGGATAGCGCAAAGAAAAATCCTGCACCATTCGTACCATCGTGTCATAAACCGCCGAATCTCCGTGCGGATGGTATTTACCAAGGACTTCTCCCACGATTCTCGCACTCTTTTTATAGGCACGATTCGGAAGCAGCCCCAAATCGTACATGCCGTAAAGGACACGCCGATGGACCGGCTTCAGACCGTCTCTTACATCCGGCAGGGCTCTTGCCACAATGACCGACATGGAATAGTCCAGATAGGACCCCTTCATTTCTTCTTCAATCAGAACGGGTAATACTCTTTCTCGATTTACTGCCATTCTTTTAGTTTTCTCCTTGTATATAATTACTAAGTATTTAGATATCTATTTGCCGCAAAATCAAAAAGGCACCGGGTTAAACATCCAGGTTCCGGACGTACTTGGCATTTTTCTCAATAAACTGCCGACGGGGTTCCACATTGTCGCCCATTAAGGTACTAAAAACCCGATCCGCTTCAAAAGCCTCTTCGATATTGACCTGAAGAATCAATCGCTGTTCCGGATCCATTGTGGTTTTCCAGAGCTGATCCGGATTCATTTCGCCCAGACCTTTGTAGCGCTGAATATTTACACCGTCTTTGCCAAATCTTTTGGTGATCTCCTCGCGTTCATCTTCATCATACGCGTAATATTCTTCCTTACCTTTTGCGATTCGATAAAGAGGCGGCTGGGCGATGTAAATATGGCCCAGCTCGATGAGCTTACGCATGTACCGGAAGAAAAATGTGAGGAGCAGCGTACGAATGTGTGCACCGTCCACATCGGCGTCCGTCATAATAATAATTTTGTGGTAACGCACCTTTTCGCCCTTAAACTCATCGCCGCCGATGCCTGTTCCCAGGGCCGTAATGATGGTTCGAATTTCATCATTGCTGAGAATTTTCTCCAACCGGGCTTTTTCCACATTCAGGATTTTACCCTTCAAAGGCAAAATGGCCTGAAATTGCCGGTCCCGTCCCTGTTTGGCAGAACCGCCTGCCGAGTCACCCTCAACCAGGAAAATCTCAGCATGTTCCGGATCCCGGATGGAGCAATCGGCCAGTTTTCCGGGCAAACCGCTGCCGTCGAGAGCCGTTTTTCGCCTCGTGAGTTCCCGGGCTTTTTTGGCCGCCGCACGCGCTCTGGCGGCAAGGGCACATTTATCCACAATCTTTTTAACCACCGACGGGTTTTGTTCAAAATAAGCATTTAGTCCTTCGGAAGCGATGGAGTCGACAATCCCCTTGACTTCACTGTTTCCGAGTTTTGTTTTTGTCTGGCCTTCAAATTGAGGTTCCAACACGCGCACACTCAGAATTGCCGTGAGCCCTTCACGAACGTCGTCCCCGGTCAAACCGTTGTCAAGGCCTTTTATCAGATTGTTTTTTAGTACGTAGTTGTTAATCGAACGGGTCAGGGCGGATTTAAAACCCACGAGGTGTGTGCCGCCCTCTATTGTCGGAATGTTATTCACATACGTGAAAATATTTTCCGTAAATGAGGTATCGTACTGAAGCGCAATTTCAACCTGAACATCTTCTTTTTCGCCGGAAATGTAAATCGGCTTTTTGTGAATGGGGGTCCGATTCTGTTCCAGATATTCGACAAAAGAAACGAGTCCGCCCTTATAAAAAAACTCCTCTTTTTCACCGCTAATTTCATCTTTAAAATCGATCTTAACCCCTGGATTCAAAAAGGCAAGCTCGCGCAGTCGATTGGCGAGTGTGTCGTACGTGTATTTCACTTTATTGAAGATTTGGCTGTCCGCCAAAAAATGAACTTTCGTGCCCGTTTTTGTGTGCTTCCCAATCACTTTTAATTTGGCTATCGCATTGCCTCTCTCGTATTTCTGGTAATAGATTTTTCCGTCCCGAAAGACCTCTACGTCCATCCACTCGGAAAGTGCATTCACCACAGAGATCCCGACGCCGTGTAAACCACCGGACACTTTGTAGCTGCTTTTGTCAAATTTTCCGCCCGCATGAAGCATTGTCATCACCACTTCGAGAGCAGACCGTTTTTGCACCGGATGAATGTCTACGGGAATACCCCGTCCATCGTCTTCGACGGTGACACTGTTGTCTTTATGCAGCGTGATTTTAATTTGCTTGCAATAGCCGGCCATTGCTTCATCGATGCTATTATCGACCACTTCGTAGACTAAGTGGTGAAGTCCTTTTGAAGAAACATCCCCAATATACATCGCCGGTCGTTTTCGAACCGCTTCCAAACCTTTAAGAACTTGAATTTTTTGAGCGTCGTACAGTTCCCGCCCTTTTTCTTTGACCACTTCTTTCTTTTTAACAGCCATCTTTTGTGATACACCTCATTTAGATAAAAATTATGTCAGTTATCGCATCCACACCGATTCTTGTGTTTAAACGTTTAATAATACTCCCTTTCAAATGGATTAATTCAATTCGCCAGCCCGGACTATCCACACGGACAAAAAGCTTTCCGTTAACCACTCTTTCGGGTTTCGATATTTTTGAAATTTTTTCGCCGACCGCTTCATTCCACACAACAAGTGCCTGACTCTGATAAACTTTTTTTTCGATGTGCAGATCCCGCAGCACTTTATTTATAACGGTCCCTAATTCATATGGACGTTTCATTCCGTTTGTCCCAGTTCTGTGTGGGGAATGGGCTGTGTTGTATCCACAAAATAATAAGAAATTTTTTTGTGTTTTTCCAGTCCGGAATCAATTTTTAAATCCACATCGCTGGTCGTGAGAAAAATCTGACCGAGGTCTTCAAAGAATTCCGTCAGGTTCTTTTCACGAATTTTGTCGATCTCCGTGTAAACATCATCCAATAAAAAAATCGGTTTTTCTTTTTTGATCTGATACACATAAAAATATTCGGCAATTTTCAGGGCAATGACCGCCGTTCGATGTTGTCCCCGAGATCCGTATTTTCGTAAATCCCATTCGTTGTTTAGAAAAGAAATTTCATCCCGGTGAGGCCCGATAAACGTGTTTCCCCTCAGAATCTCAAGGTTTAGAATTTTTTCCAATTCATGAAGGAAAACTTCTTTTTCCTGAAATTCTTGTTTAAAAGACGGCACATACGAAATAGAAATGTCTTCCTGATCCAGCGTCAATTGTTTGAAAATGGGCCGAAAGATTTCCTGAAAATCCCTTATAAATTGGATGCGTTTATTGGTAATAACTTTATTTAACTCGTAAAGTTCTAAATTCCAGGGCTCGATTTTCTCCCGGAATCCATATCGATTATTTTGCGCGTCAAACAATATTTTATTGCGTTGACGAACAACTCTTCGAAAGTCCTGAATACGGGTTAAATAGAATTTATCCGTCTGGGATAAAATAAAATCTAAAAAACGGCGCCTTTCAGAAGGGCTGCCATAAGTGATCGCTTCATTTTCCGGCGTTAAAATAATAATCGGAAACAGCCCGACCACTTCGGAAGCCGACTGCACGCGCACGCCGTCAATGTAAATGCGTTTTCCCTCCCCCTGAATGTACTCTACCGTTACATCTTTTTTAATACTCGGATCAAATATAAAATGCGATGTGATTTTAAAAAAATTGGTATGAAAGGGTATCGCTTCAGCGTCTGTATTTGTGCGGAAACTTTTTGTGATACACGTGTACGAAATTGCTTCTAATAGATTCGTTTTCCCCTGACCGTTGTATCCGTAAATAACATTTACCCCGTCTTCAAACGTAAAATCATGTTTTAGGTAATTTCTAAATTGTTGCAAATAAATAGATTTTAAAATCATCCGTATCAATATTCATAATCGACAGAAGAATCTTTACGGTTGTCGTCACCACCTGTTTCGTCTATTTCTTCTTCCTCTTTTTCTTCCGTCCCCAAAAGACGAACAGGCATGACCAACATTAAAAGTTCTTCGTTTTTTTGTTGTTCTGTCGGGAAAACGATCCCGGCAGACGTCGGCATATCCAACATAAACATGACTTCTTCCGTGTCAATATGTCGAATCGTTTCCATGACATATTGGGCATTGTAGCCAATGTCCATCTCTTCTCCGTTGTATTCGGCGGGCAAAACTTCCATGCCTTCACCGCCGACGTCCAAATCCTGTGAAAACAGTTCCACTTTATCACTCTTCAGTGAAAGACGCACCTGCTTTGTGAGTAAATTTGAAAAGATAGAAACTCTTTTTAAACTGCTGTAAAAAAGATCTCGGTTCAGAATTAATTTTTTCTCGTTTGCGGTCGGAATGACGGCTTCGTATTCCGGATACTGACTTTCAACAAGTCTGGAAATAATTTCAGTGTGATTTAGTTTAAAAACGAGATAATTTTCACCAAATGAAATTTTTATCAGTCCCGGTTCTTCAGAAATATTTTTCAACAAGAGGTTCAGGGCTTTTGTCGGAACGATCATTTTTTTTTCAGATACATTCGCCTTAAAATCTTTGTTGATAATTCGAGAGAGTCGATGACCGTCCGTTGCCACCATCCGAAATTCATTTTCAAAAACCTGAAACAGAACGCCCATGAGAGCCGGACGGAGTTCATCATGAGACACGGCAAAAATGGTTTTATCAATCATTCTGGATAATTTCGCGCTGGGAATTGAAAATTCTTCCACTAATTGAGAGATCGGCATCAATGGAAAATCTTCGCTGGAATCAACAGCTATTTTATAGACTCCCCGGTCACTGATCATACGGAGGCGATGGTTGTCTTCCGTCAGCACTTCAATTTGAACATCGCCCAGCTCTCGTAAAATATCCCCCAGTATTTTTGACGAGACTGCTAAAGCGCCGTCTTCAATTCCGTCCACGGTGATTTCCGTCGATATTAAAATTTCCAAATCCGTGGCATAAATTTTTAAGATATTTTCTTCGAGGCTGAGCAGCACATCGCTTAGAATAGGTGTGGCTGTCTTTTGGGGAACAACTCCGATAATTCGTTGTATGGCTTTAAAAAATTCCGACCGGGGTACGGAAAATTTCATATCTGCCTCCTAAAGATGCTTTTTCTTTTAATACATATTATAATTTATTTAAAATAACCAATTTTTAGATTAAATTCAAGAAAAACTTCTTAACTATCTTTAAATAGAGATAAGATTAAATAACAATAATATTAATAAATCCTGTGGATAAGTGGATAACGTGTGGTGATATTCGGTTTGCTTTTTAAAAATAAACAATTTAAAAAACCTCGTTTTGTTCCATTCGATGTGAAAAGAATGTGATAAAATTGTTTATAGATATCCTTTTTTTATTTTTGATTTAACGGCTGTTTAAAATTGTGGATAAGAAAGCATTTGTTCACAAAGATTCACAAAGTTATCCACAAATTTTGTGAATAACGTTTACTGCGCTTCCAGTTCGATTTTATCCTGGATGTCCTGAATCATTTCCCTGAATGTCGGCTCTGTTTGAATCCTTTTTTCGATGGTCTGAAATGCATGAATAACCGTTGTGTGATCCCGACCGCCGAAATGAAGCCCGATCGTTTTTAATGAATTGTGGGTCAGATTTTTCGATAAATACATCGAAATTTGACGGGCACCCACAATCTCTTTTTTGCGCGTTTTTGCACGAATAAGGTCTTCTTTAATTGAAAAATAATGACTGACAACACTTTGAATAAGCTCAATCGATAAACTTGTATTTTTCTTTTTGATTAAATCTTTCAGCACGTGTTTTGCCATTTTTAGGGTGATGTCTTCTCCGTTTAAAGAGGAATAAGCGAGAAGCTTAATGAGTGCTCCCTCCAATTGACGAATATTGGAGGTGATATTCGTGGCAATAAATTGCGTGATTTCATCCGGCAATTGGAGTTCATCTTGTTCGGCCTTCCTTTGCAGGATGGCAATACGGGTTTCCAAATCGGGGGGTTGAACGTCTGCGATTAATCCGGAGCTAAAACGGGAAATGAGTCGATTTTCTAATCCCGCCAATTCCTGCGGAGGACGATCTGATGAAAGAACGATCTGTTTTCCTTTCTGCTGTAAATCATTAAAGGTATGAAAAAACTCCTCCTGTGTGCGTTCTTTATTAATAAAAAACTGGACATCATCCACCAGCAGAATATCAACATTTCTGTAATGCAGGCTAAATTCCGGCACACGGTTGTTTTTAATAGAGTTTATGAATTCCAATGTAAATTTTTCACTCGACACATATTGAATGCGCTTATTGGGATATTTTGTAGAAACATGGTTTCCGATGGCCTGAATTAAATGCGTTTTACCAAGTCCCACACCCCCATAAATCAGGAGCGGATTAAAGGAGGTCTTTCCGGGGGACTCCGCCACGGCAAATGAAGCGGCTCTCGCAAATTGATTGCTGTCTCCTTCCACGAAATTTTCGAACGTGTACCGGGAATTTAAATACGAACCGTTGGAGTTAAATTGGATATAGGCATTCTGCTCGCCAAATTTTTTCTCTGAAGAGACCGGTTTAATCTTTTCATCGATGAGAACGGAATAGTTCAGCTTAATGGGTTTACCGAAGGTTTCATAAAGCGCCTGGTCAACGATGTCACGAAAATGTTCATCAATCCATTCGTAAAAGAACCGGCTGGGGACCTGAATCGTGAGCCGGCTATCGCTTAGTTTAAGCGGTACGACGGGTTTGAACCAGGTGCTAAAACTTTGGGGGCTGATTTTTGACCGGACAAAGTCAAGACAGGCCCCCCAGGTGTCTTCAAGAGTGTCGGTTGCACTTTCCATAAATACCTTCATGATTCCAATAATACAACACAATAATCATTAATATTTCTTCACAGTTGTTGTTTGTTTAGTTCGTTGAAGATGAAAGGATTAAAAGGCTATTAAATAACTTTTCCACAATTTATCCACAAACCGCTGACCACCTTTTGCAGTCTCAAATATAAAACTATTTTCGTAAAAATCAATTAATTTATTTATAAAAAAAACTTGATTTTTTACGATTTTTAATATTATATTTAGAGTTATTACCCAAAACGCTAAGTAAAAGAAAAACATACTGAAGGAGATTTTGATGAAACGCACTTTTCAACCGAGCAATCGAAAACGCCGGAATAAGCATGGTTTCATGGAAAGGATGTCGACCACAGCGGGTCGGGATGTGTTAAAAAGAAGGAGAGCGAAGGTCCGCAAGAAGTTGACGGTGAGCGATGAATACACAACAAAATAGTGATCCGCATTTGCGCAAAAAGAAGGTTTAAATGTGTGATTAATCAAAAGTTGAGAAAAAAAGACATTCTTCGGGGAAAAGCCTCTTATGATGAAATCTTTACATCGGGCAGGAAAGCTAAAGGGCGGCGGGTGACATTGTTCTGGGTTTCTTCTGAAAAGTCGCAAATGGGTGTCGCCGTGAGTCGACATTATAAACGAGCTGTGGATAGAAATCGTATGAAACGCTATATTCGGGAGATTTATCGAAAAAACAGGGGGTGGTTTGAAAAAAAAAAGTGGTTTTTTATATTCGCAAAACAAAAGAAAATCCCGGCTATTGGGATCTCTATTATGATATTTCAAATTTAAAAGGGCTCTTGGACGAATGTTAAAAAAAGGTGTTATATTTCTAATCAAAATATACAAAACATTATTTTCACCTTTTTTTCCTCCTTCTTGCAGATTTTATCCGACATGTTCCACATACAGCATTCAGGCATACGCAAAATACAATTTTTTCAAAGCGACATACTTATCCCTCTGGCGGATTTTAAGGTGTAATCCTTTTAATAAAGGCGGATATGATCCATTACCGTAAATTCATAATAGAAACATAAGGGAAATCATGAAAAAAGACACCATTATTGCGTTCTTAATTATTGGAATTATTTTAATTTTTACACAAACCTCGTACTATAAAAAATTGGTGATGCCGAATGCCCAGCCGGTCAAACAAAGCCGGACTACGGAAGATACGCTGAGAAGAGAACAGCCTGTCGCAAAACCGGCCGAAAAAGAAAGAATCGTTGTCCCCGCAGAAAAAAAAGTGCAGGAGAAGAAGAAGCCGTCTGCCATAAGTATCAATAGAAATAATATATTAGAAGGAATTGTCTCCGGATATGCCGTTCAGGGAAAACCCAAAGTGATCACAATTGAAACGGATTTGTACGAAGCAAAACTGTCTTCACGGGGCGGCACCATCATGAGCTGGAAATTAAAAAAATATAAAAATTACCAGGGCAAACAGGTTCAATTAATTGCGGACAAGGGAAAAGGCGACCTTTCACTGTCGTTTTTTGTAAACAACGATACCATTAATTTCGGAAAGGTAAATTATGATTTGCAGGTCGAAAACAATCCGATGAGCGATACGTTGGTTATTCTCAATCAGGACCATCCCACCGCCACAATTTTTGGAAAAGTGCTTTTAAATGATGGGAAGGAAATTGTTAAAAAATACACCTTTTTTTATAACAAATATAATTTCAACTTTCAGGTCAAATTAGATGGGTTTGATAATTGGGTAAACAACAAAAGCTACTACTTGTCCTGGAAATCGGGACTTCTGCCGACGGAAAAGAGAATTCACGATGATGAGGGGTATGCAAAAGTTTATATGATGCTTGGCAAAGAATTGGATGAATTCGCCATAGGAAACAAGAGGGAGTACAAAAAGAAAAAGATTACCGGCTCCGTGGTTTGGGGAGATATCAGAACAAAATATTTTACGATGGCCATTATCTCAAAAGAAAAAGAGGGAAGAGGGGCAATTATTGAAGGGAGAGGCATTCCGCTCACAAAGAAAAATGTGATTAAACGGTATTCCATCACAATCGAAATGCCTTTAAATTCCGGCAATATCACTTCGGACAATTTTACAGTTTTTATTGGTCCCCTTGAATACAATACCGTCCGAAAATTAGGTGTTAAACTGGACAAAATCATCATGTCGTCGGGCTGGTACGAACGCTTATTCCGTCCGTTTAGCATTGCCATTTTAGTTTCATTTAAATTTCTGCACAAATTTATTCCGAATTACGGGTGGGTCATTGTCCTTTTCTCCATTCTGATAAAAATACTGGTTTATCCTCTGACCCATAAAAGTTATGTGTCTATGAAGAAAATGCAGCTTGTTCAGCCCAAAATGGCCGAATTGAAAGAAAAATACAAAAGCGACCCCCAGCGCATGAATAAAGAGACCATGAAGCTGTATAAAAGCTATGGGGTTAATCCGATGGGGGGGTGTCTCCCGTCCCTGCTGCAGATGCCTCTTTTAGTGGGACTCTTTATCGTTTTCCGGTCAACGATAGAATTGAGGGGTGCGCCGTTTATTTTCTGGATAAATAATCTTTCCATGCCGGATACGGTGGCCACATTGCCGTTTTCCTTACCCATGTTCGGAAATGCAATCAATGTGCTGCCGATTCTGATGGGGATCACCATGTTTTTTCAACAGAAAATGACCACACAAGACCCGAAGCAGAAATCATTGACATATTTGATGCCCATTTTCTTTGTATTGTTATTTAATACGTTTCCGTCCGGTTTGAATCTTTATTACACACTCTTTAATCTGTTTACCATTGTTCAGCAGCATCTGATCAAACCGGATGTCGTTCAATTAAAAGCCGTCGAAAAAAAGCAGACAAAACAAAACGTAAGGCAAAAAAGCCATCGACCCAGAAAGTAATAGAGCCTAAAATAGGCCAGCCCTGCAATATGAACTGGCAGGGCTTTTTTTATATATGGATGAAAAACAGACAATTACAGCTATTTCGACGCCGGCGGGCAGTGGCGGAATTGCGGTCATCCGGTTAAGCGGGAGAAACGCTCTTGAAATAGCGCGGAAGATTTTTAAGGGGCGGGCGGCGCTGAAAGATGCGGCATCCCATACGGCACATTTTGGAACCATTGTCAATCCAAAGACAAAGGAACCGCTGGATCAGGGTGTTTTTACCGTTTTCCGGGCGCCGCATTCGTACACGGGGGAGGATGTTGTTGAAATCAGTTGTCACGGGGGCGTATTTGTCACAGAGAAGGTTCTGGAGGCGTCGCTTGAAGCCGGCGCCAGGCTTGCAGAACCGGGTGAATTTACAAAACGGGCCTTCCTGAACGGCAAACTCGATCTCTCACAGGCGGAAGCCGTTGCTGATCTTATTCAGGCACGGACGGAAAGAAGCCTTACCGCATCGCTGCAGCAACTCACCGGGAAATTGTACCAAAAAGTGCAAGCCATACGAAAAGGCCTGATTGAAATTCTGGGCCTGCTTGAAATCGAATTGGATTTTTCAGAGGAAGACATCGAGCTTATTTCAACCGAAAAACTGCTGAAGCAAATAAAACGCGTCGAGAAGGATTTGAGAAAAACGATTGTCACGTATGAAAAGGGGCGGTTTTTGCGGGATGGCGTGAAAATGACTATTGTAGGGCGGCCGAATGTCGGAAAATCAAGCCTGCTGAATCTGCTGCTCGGAAGCGAGCGCGCCATTGTGGATGAAACGCCGGGCACCACGCGCGACGCACTGGAAGCTTTGCTGAATATCGACGGAATTTTGTTCCGGATTATCGATACGGCGGGTCTTCGGCAGACGAAGGAGCGTGTGGAAGCAAAAGGGGTCGAGATTGCTCAGTTTCATTTGAAAGAGGCCGATCTGATCGTGTTTATTTTTGACAATTGCGACGGATGGACAGAAGCGGATGATTTCGTCTGGCAAAGCGTGGAGGCGGCCATTCGGGAAAAAAAGAGCCGCGTGTTGATTGTCCGGAACAAAATTGATTTGACGGCAACGGGGAAGGGCACCGGTTTGCCCGAACGGGTGTTAAAAAACACGGTTATTCCCATGTCTGCCAAAAGGGGCACGGGACTGAAGCATTTTCACAACGCGCTGCAGCGGTTGACGCGTGTCGATGACAATTTAGGTCGACACGAATTTATCATCTCAAATATACGCCATGTGAGAGCGATGGCAGACGCGGCAGACGCACTTGCTTCTGCGGAAAAAGCGATTAAAAGCGGGCTCAGCCAGGAGTTTACCGCGGTCGATATCCGGAGTGCGCTCGACCATTTAGGTGAAATTATCGGCGAAACATCGCCGGAGGATGTGTTGGATTATATTTTTAATAATTTCTGTGTCGGAAAATGACGGATAACACGAACAAACCTGAAATGTTCCACGTGAAACATTCGGCGGGCCATTTTTATACCGATTACGATGTCATTGTGATTGGCGCCGGTCACGCCGGTTGTGAAGCGGCGCTCGCCGCGGGCGGAATGGGTGCAAAAACACTTCTGCTCACGATGAACATTTTTACAATCGCCCAGATGTCCTGTAATCCGGCAATAGGGGGGTTGGCGAAGGGACATCTTGTGCGGGAGATTGACGCCCTGGGGGGTGTGATGGCCCGGGTGACCGATAAAACCGGCATCCAATTTAGAATGCTCAATCGGTCAAAAGGCCCCGCGGTTTGGTCGCCGCGGGCGCAGACCGACCGCCTCGCCTACTCGCAGGAAATGCGGCAGGCGCTGGAGCGCCGGGAAAATGTGGACATTAAGCAATTGCAGGCGACCGGGCTGCTGGTGGAGAACGGCCGGATCAAAGGCGTTAAAGTGCAGACCGGTGCAAAACTATTTGGGAAAGCGGTCATTCTCACGGCAGGTACTTTCCTGAACGGAAAGATTTTTATCGGACTGCAGGCGTTCGACGCCGGACGTGCGGGGGAATTTCCCTCTAGGGGCATTACGGAGGATTTGGCTGCTCTTGGTTTTGAGACCGGACGGCTAAAAACAGGCACCCCTCCGCGGATCGACGGCCGGAAAGTGGATTTTTCAAAAACAACTCTTCAGCCGGGCGATGAAATCCCTGTTCCCTTTTCACATCGGACCGAAAAACTGGAGATTGAGCAAATCCCCTGCTATTTAACGTACACAAATTCCGAAACACACCGGATTCTCGCTTTGGGTCTGGACCGGTCGCCGCTGTACACGGGAATGATCCGCGGTGTGGGACCCAGATATTGCCCGTCGATTGAAGATAAAATTGTTCGCTTTCACGACAAAGAGCACCATCAAATCTTTCTTGAACCGGAAGGGAGAGAGACGGCGGAAATGTATGTGAATGGATTCGCCACAAGCCTTCCGGAAGATATTCAGCTTCAAGCCATTCGAACGATTCCCGGCCTGGAACGCGTGGAAATCACCCGGCTTGGGTATGCGGTCGAATACGATTATTTTCCGCCGACACAGCTCAAACCGGGCCTCGAGACCAAGCGGGTTAAGAATCTTTTCTTTGCCGGCCAGATTAACGGGACCTCCGGTTATGAAGAGGCGGCGGCACAGGGAATCATGGCCGGAATTAATGCGGTTCTGAGCATTCGGGAAGAAGAGCCGTTTATCCTGAACCGGTCAGAGGCCTACACCGGTGTGCTGATTGACGATCTGGTGACCAAAGGGACAAAAGAGCCGTACCGCATGTTCACGTCCCGTGCCGAATACAGGTTGATTCTCCGCCAGGACAATGCGGATCTTCGTCTGATGGATTACGGGCGGAAATACGGACTTTTGCCTGCAGAAGTGCACCGGAGAATGACCGCCAAGAGAGAATTGATTCGCGAACTCATCGAATTTCTTCAAAAAAAGAAGATCGCCCCGGAGGAGATTAATCCCATTATTCGGAAGCGGGGCGGAAATGAATCGGCCAAAGTGGATTCGTTGTACAATTACCTGAAACGTCCCGAGATTGAAATTGATGCGCTTCGTCCCTGGCTTGGGAGATTCCCTCTGGAGGGCCGCATTGGAAAAGAAGCGTTGGAGCAGGTCGAAATCGACATAAAATACGAAGGTTACATTCATCGTCAGCAGGAACAGGTTGATCGGTTTCGCCGAATGGAAAGTAAACGAATTCCTGATAATTTCGATTACGGTGTCATCTCGTCGCTCTCTTCCGAAGGGCGGGAAAAATTGAGGAAGATTCGTCCGCGCTCCATCGGCCAGGCCTCCCGCATTTCAGGGGTGTCTGTTTCAGATGTTTCGATTCTCATGATTTTTCTCTCCCGCAGCGAACGAAAGACCGCCCCGGTCCGGTAATGTTTCACGTGGAACAATCACCCCCGGCGGATTGGCTGGCGAACCGGCTTCGAGAACTTTTCGATGGCCTGGAAAAACTTCAAATCCGGATCTCGGCGCAGCAGCGGGAGCAGTTTTCGATGTATTTGTCGCTGCTCTGGGAAGGGAATCAAAAAGTCAATCTCTTTTCAAGAAAGGATTTCGATCGGCTGGCAAACCGGCATATTCTGGAGTCGATCGGTTGGGTAAAGCTGTTGAAAATTTCTCTCTCCGGAAATTGTGTGGATGTGGGGTCCGGGGCAGGCTTTCCGGGAATTCCTCTGAAAATTGTGTTTCCCGACATAAATCTGGTGTTGATTGAATCGATTGCCAAAAAGGCTCTCTTTTTAAAAGAAGTGATTCAGAAACTGGGATTGCCGTTCACGACCGTTCTGCGGGAGCGGGCGGAGATTCTGTCCGGACAGGCGGAATATCGCGGGAAATTCAATTTTGGCTTTGCACGGGCGGTCTCCAGCCTCTCAAATCTCATTCAATGGACTCGCCCGTTTTTTGTTCCGGGCGGACATCTTTTTTCGATTAAAGGGGGGAATCTTGCCTCAGAAATAAAGCCCCTCGACGTATTAGTCCGACAGAAGAAAATAAAATTGAAAATTTACGATTATTTTATAAATTTTACTGCAGATCCGGACTTGTTTGTGAACAGAAAGATTGTGGACGTGGAATTTTTGTCTTATTAATTGAATAAAGGAAAAACAATTGAAATCGGAAAAAAAATTGTTCGATGAAATATCTAATTTGGTAACAGAACAGAGAAATCCCCGGTCGATGGATATCGATTCTAAAACCACGGAAGAAATGCTGCGGATCATAAACGATGAAGACAAAACAGTTCCGTTCGCCATCGAAAAGGAGATTCCCTACATTGCCCGGGGAGTCGATCTGATTGCGGATGCCCTTAAAAAGGGGGGACGGCTTTTTTATATCGGCGCCGGCACCAGCGGTCGACTGGGCGTGCTGGATGCTTCAGAAATTCCACCCACGTATGGGGCCGATCGGGAAATGGTGCAGGGGATCATCGCCGGAGGCACCAAGGCGCTTGTCGAGGCGCAGGAAGGCGCTGAGGATATCGAAGAAGACGGCGCCCGGGATTTAAAGGCAAAAAACATCTCGGCCAAAGATGTTGTGTGCGGGATTGCGGCGAGCCGGCGAACGCCTTACGTGATCGGCGCCGTTAAATATGCCCGGTCTATCGGCGCAAAAACGCTCTACGTGACTTGTACGCCGAGGCACGAGATGACACTTCCGGTCGATGTGGCCATTTGTCCGGTGGTCGGCCCTGAGGTTGTAATGGGCTCCACACGGATGAAAGCCGGGACGGCGACAAAGTTGGTGCTCAATATGTTGACCACGGCGGCGATGATTAAGCTCGGCAAGGTGTATGAAAATATGATGGTCGACCTGCAGATGAACAGCCAAAAGCTCATTGAGCGCTCCAAACGGACGCTCATCATTGTGACCGGGGTCGACTACGAGGCGGCGGCTCGATATCTTGAAGCGGCAGAGGGGCATGTGAAGACGGCCATTGTCATGATTAAGGCGGGGGTTTCTAAAGAAGAGGCCCGGAAAAGATTGCAGATGACGGAAGGCAATGTGCGTCGGGCCATCGAAGTTAATCCATTGTAACCCTTTAAAATAGAGTGTCTGTATTCGTGTTTAATCACTTTTTAGAGAAATACAAAAATAGCGGTTTCTTTCAAAAATCATTGAATTCATTGTCGAAAGAGCGTTCGCTTTCAATTAAGGGACTACGGGGGAGTTCGCTGTCTTTTTTTACGGCTATTTTGTATAACATACTTAAAACACAAATAGTTATAATTGCACCGGAATCCTCCCGGGCGGAATCCCTTTATTCCGATTTAAGATTTCTTCTGGGAGATTCGTTTATTCATTATTATCCCGAGGCTTTTGATGGAAAAGCCGCCTACGCCCACATTCAGTTTGAAGTCAAAGGGCAGCGCCTTCGCGCCATGGAAAATCTGCTGAACCGGGAAAACGGCATTTTGGTTTCTACAATAAAAGCCGCCTCTGAAAAGATCCAGTCGCCGGCGCAGTTAAGAGGCACCCGAATTCATATTCAAGCCAACCGGGAGACGGATTTTGACGCATTTATGCAGAACCTGTTTGATTTTGGGTACGAGCGGGTGGACCTGGTGAGCGGCGTCGGAGAGTTCAGCGTTCGCGGCGGAATCATCGATGTGTTTCCGTATGAAGAAGAAAATCCGGTTCGGATTGAATTTTTCGGGAATATTGTGGATTCAGTGCGCCGGTTTGACGTCATCACGCAGCGCTCAACCGGCCGGATTAATCAGATGACGCTGTTGCAGCCGGACGTCAACGGCGAGGCTCATTCTGCGGGCAGTTCGTTGTTTCAATATCTGGGAGAGGATGCCGTTGTCGTGCTGGATCAACCCGAATTGTACGAAAAAATTCTCTCCGGAGAACTGTCTCTTTCGGGGGATCCCTTCAAAGAAATTCTGAATGAAAACAACCGCCCGGAGCTCATCGATCTGTCCGGAATCATGGAAGACCTGGACGGGAAAATCCTTGTAAAAAATTGCTTTCTCTCTTTTGAAGAAATTCAACAGGACGTGAAAATTATCACGCACGAAAATTTCAAGGGAAACATCGTTCGGTTGGAAGAATCCATTCGAAATCATCTGAACAAAAAAGAGAATGGAGAGACGGACATTTTTATTTCGCTGGAAGAGGATTTCGAAATTCAGCGCTTCAGAGAGCTTTTTGAGGAATCCTCCCTTTTGACAAAATCCATTCACATTCAAAAAGGATTTCTGTCTGATGGGTTTTTCTTCCCGGAAGCGGGATTGGCACTCTTTACGGAAAAGGATATTTACGGCCGTGCACCCCGCAGAAAACGCTGGGGGAAATACCGCGGCGGAACGCCTGTCCGGGATGTGAATGCGTTATCCGTGGGGGACGCCGTTGTTCATGAAGATTTTGGGGTCGGAAGATTTCTCGGGCTGGCGCGAATTCAGGTGGCCGGAAACGAGCGGGAAACCCTTCAATTGGAGTACCGGGATGGCGACAAACTTTATGTTCCCATCGATAAGCTGCAGCGTGTGAAAAAATTTACCGGCCGGGAGGGCTTTCAACCGCAATTAAATAAGCTGGGCGGCACCGATTGGGAGCGGATTAAAAATCGCACCCAAAAAGCGGTTGAAAAGATGGCTCGTAAACTTATCGATATTTATGCGCTGCGAAAAGCGAAGACGGGCTTTTCCTTTTCACCGGACTCGCTGTGGCAAAAAGAGCTGGAAGCCTCTTTCATCTACGACGAAACACAGGATCAGTTGCGGACCATTGAAGAAATCAAGCGGGACATGGAATCGCTCATCCCAATGGATCGCCTGGTTTGCGGAGATGTGGGTTTTGGTAAAACAGAAGTGGCGCTTCGGGCGGCGTTTAAAGCGGCCATGGACAACAAACAGGTGGCGATTTTGGTGCCCACAACGGTTCTGGCACAGCAGCACTACATTACATTCCGTGAAAGGCTTCAGCGCTTTCCCCTAAAAATCGGTCTCCTCTCGCGGTTTAAATCACAGAGAGAACAAAAGAAGATTGTGGAAGAAGTCCGGCAGGGCAATGTTGATATTTTGATCGGTACGCACCGCATTTTATCAAAAGATGTTGAATTCAAAGATTTAGGGTTGTTAATTATCGATGAAGAGCACCGTTTTGGTGTGGCTCAAAAGGAACGGCTGAAAGAAAGATTTAAACTGGTGGATGTGCTGACGCTCACCGCCACCCCGATTCCGCGCACACTCCATTTTTCGATAATGGGCGCGCGGGACATGTCTGCCATTAACACCTCTCCGCTGAACCGGCTGCCAATCCTGACCGAAGTCATGCCGTTTGATAAAAAGCTGATTCGATACGCCATCCTGAATGAGGTGCACAGAGGCGGGCAAGTCTTTTTTGTGCACAACCGGGTGCAGTCAATAGAGGCTGTGGCGGAAATGGTGCAGCGGCTTGTGCCGGAAATTCGATTGCAGGTGGCTCACGGAAAAATGCACGGCCATGAATTGGAGAAAGTCATGCTGGCTTTTCTGAACAAAGAGTTCGATTGTCTGGTGTCGACCATGATTATTGAATCCGGGCTGGATTTACCCAACGTGAATACGCTGATTGTGAACCGGGCGGACAAATTCGGACTGGCACAGCTCTATCAGCTCCGGGGACGGGTGGGACGCTCCAACCGGCAGGCCTACGCGTATTTTCTGGTTCCGCCGGTGAAATATCTGACCGATTCTGCGCTGCAGAGGCTGCGGACCCTGGAGGAATTTGTGGAATTGGGTTCGGGGCTCAAGGTGGCGATGAAAGATCTGGAAATCAGGGGGGCCGGAAATTTGCTGGGTGCACAGCAGAGTGGGTACATCAATGTCGTGGGCTTCGACATGTACACGAAATTTCTGGAGGAAACCGTACGGAAATTGAAGCGTGAAGCGGCGGACGAATCGCCGGAGGAGCCCCAAACGGAAATCGAAACGGAGGTCGATTCCGATTTTGATGCGCTTATTCCATCAAACTACATTCCTTCGGACATCCTTCGGTTAAACCTGTACCAGCGCATCACGCGGGCCCGCAGGGACGAAGCGCTCCCGGCGTTAAAGGAGGAACTTCGGGATCGTTTTGGCCCCGTTCCGGAGGAAGTGCAGAATCTGCTGGCCATGGCGAAACTGCGGATTTTAGCGGCCGATATCGGAATCGAAAAACTGCGGATTCGAAAGGGGATATTAACGGCTTATTTCTCGGTCTCTGTGTTTCAGGAAGAAAAGAACAAGGAACTTTTGCAAAAGCTCATCGGTAAAATCCTCAATTACTCAAGCCAAAAAATAAAATTCTTGAAAGGGAACAAATTTGGTCTTAAATTTGCGTTGGAAGGCACGGCTGAAAAGCAATTTCAGGAAGCAGAGGACTTTTTAAAAAACGTGCGTTTATTCAGTCGCCAGTAAGGACAAAAGGGAGGCAGGCATATGTCTTTGATTAAAAGGTCGATTTATGTTAAATTTGGAGCGGTTTTTGTTTTATTCGGTCTAACGGTTTGGGGGTGCGGTAAGACAAACGAGCCGGTTGCGCGGGTTGGCAACAGTTCTATTACAACGAGCCAGTTTGAAGAGACGTTTATCAAAAAGCGTTCGATCGATGCGGCTCAGCAGGCGACATTAGCTCAAAAAGAAAATGTCTTGAACGAGATGGTGAACCGCCGTCTCCAATACTTAGAGGCCGTGGCACAGGGTCTGGACAGGCGCCCGGATTTCCTGAAGAAGAAAAAGGATTTCATTAAACAGACGACTTTCTGGGCAGGCATTGAAGCGAATGTTATTCCGAGAGTCATTCCTGAAAAAGAGATCAAAAATATCTGGCGACATTCCAACATCAACCTGAAGATTCGTCACATCCTTTTAAAAATAGCCCCGAATGCCACTAAAAAGCAAATTGATTCGACACGGGTTCTGGCGGGCGTGATTCTAAAAAAACTGAGAAGCGGAAACGACTTTGTTCAGATGGCTGAAAAATATTCCGGTGATGAGCGTACGAAAAGATATGGCGGAAATATGGGATATGTGAAATGGGAACAACTGGATCCTAAAATCAGAAACATCGTTTTTTCTTTGAAACGCTATCAAATTTCAGAGCCGCTTCGCACGGCCGAGGGGTTTGAAATTATTCAGGTACTCCAAAGACGAATTTTTCCGAGAAAGCCGTATGAATTGGCGCGTGTCCAAATACTAAATACGCTTATGAGGCGAAACACCAGAGCCCTGAACCAGGCTTACATAGCCTATTGGGGTGAATTACAGAAAAAGTATAAAGTGGTCTGGTTTGATAAAAATATAAAATTATTGGCGGACAGTTTATATTTTCCGAGACCGAGAAGAACACCAAAGGGATTTGCACCCGATACCAGCAGCCAGTTTAAAAAACTTTCTCCGAAGCAGATGGATCTTCCCCTTGTAAAATATTCCGAAAAAACATATACCATTAATGCGTTTGCCGATTTGGTGAGCACAGGACCCAGTCACAGGACCCGGAAACCCCTTCGCGGCGAAAAAGCGATTCGGAGCATCCTGGATAATATTCTACAGCGGGAAATCATTGCAAAAGAAGCGCAAAAAAGAGGGTTGGTGAATAAGGAGCGGTACCAGAAACAAATCAGCGATTTTCTGAATCGCCAACTGTACCAGACCATTCGTTCAGAAGAAATCACGAAAAAAGTGGTCGTTACGGACAGCATGCTGAAGAGATTTTACAAAGAACATCCCGGACTGTACAAAGAGGCGCCCCGGGTGAAGGTGCAGGTCGTTATGGTTAAAAACAAAGATCTTGCAGATAAGGTTTACCGTCTTGCCCGGAAGGGACAAAACTTTACCCGGTTGGCGGAGAAATACAATCAAATGGCCGGCACGAAAAAGAGCAAAGGGATGCTGGGCTACATCGGGCAAAATTCGTATGGGCTCATTGGTACCGAAGCCTTTCGCGGAAAAGTGGGTGAGGTACGGGGTCCCTTGAATCAGGGAAGCAATTATTACGTGCTCAAGATTTTAGCCCGTAAACCTGAACGCCTGAAGACATTTAAGGAGGCGAGGTTTGACGTTGAAAAAGATCTTCGCGGCCGGTTAACCCGATACAGAGAGAAAGAATGGTTAAATCAATTGCACAAAAAGTTTCCCGTTGTGATTTTCAAGAAAAATCTGGAAAATACGTTTCAAGAATATTCAACGGAAGGAATTTGATGCGCCGTTTTAAACTGTTTTTCTTCCCGGTCACGCTCCTGCTGATTTTTTTTAATTGCTCGGGATCGCATGAAAATAGATCGAAAGACATGATTGTGGCTCAGGTGGGAAAATCCATCCTGTGGAAATCAGAGATCGACCGGGACGTTCCGAGAAATCTGTCGAGGAATATTAACCTTGATGAAAAGAAAAATTACGTGCGCCGCTGGATTAATACCGAGCTTCTCAGCCAGGAAGCCGAAAGGCGGGGGTACGATCATCTGCCGGGAATCCGGGCGGAACTCAAACGGGTGGATAAATCACTGCTGGCGAACAAACTTCTGGAAAAAGAGCTTCCTGAAAAACCGGTTATTTCGGAAGCCGAAGCAAAAGATTATTACGCAAAGAATAAAAGGAGTTTTGTTCGAAATAAAAATGAAATTCGCCTGGCGTTTATTTTGCTGACGACCCGAAAAGAGGCGGGTAATTTAATCAAGCGTCTGCGTAAGGGGGAATCCTTCCGCAAAATAATTCAAAAGGGCTTTCCGGTCAGGCGGGATCCGACGGAATGGGATACGGGCTATATTCCGGAGACCGAGGTTTCGGCGGATTTTGCCAAAGCAGTGAAGCGTGTCAGGATTGGCGGGATAGTGGGGCCGGTAAAATCAGATGCGGGTTTTTATGTCCTTCAGGTTCTGGATCGAAAAAAAGCGGGCACGCCTCGAACCTATAAAGAAGTGCATGCCAAAATTTTCGCGCTGCTGCGAGAAGAGAAAATGAGAGAACTTTACCATCAATATATTAACTCATTGAAAAACAAGCAAAAAATTATTATGAATTTGAAAGCACTTGAAAGCACCCAAAAAGATACCATTAAGACCATAAAAGAAGGGATGTAATTTTGAAGATAAAATTTATTTTAGCCGTTTTATTGATCGGTCTTGCGGGGTTTGCCGCAAAAGCGGCTGCACAAAAACCGCAGATTATTGATGGAATCGCGGCCATTGTCGGCAATGAGATTGTGCTCCGTTCGGAAGTGAACCAATACACCGTCAACACCGCTCTGCAGATGGGAATCGATCTGCAGAAAAATCCTGAGAAACTGAAAAAATTAAGGAAACAGGTTCTGGAAAATCTGATTGTTCAAAAAATTCTTTTGCAGAAAGCCCGTGAAGACAGCATCGAGGTTGATGACAGCCAGGTTAATCAGGCGCTTGACAATCAAATCAAGCAGTGGATCCAGCAAATGGGTTCCAAAGAGAAGGTACAAAAGTATTTTGGCGGTTCGATCGACAAAATTAAAAGGCAGTTTCGCGAAGATGTAAAGAATCGAATGCTGGTCGACAAACTCCAGCAAGAGAAATTTCAGAAAATCCGGATTTCCAGATCAGAAGTTGAACAATTTTACAATACGATGAAAGACAGTCTGCCGAAAAGGGGCACATCGGTCAATTTGAGTCATCTCCTTTTAATGGTTAAACCGGGCAAAGATGCCAAAGAAGAAGCGTATAAAAAAATCAGTGAAATTGAGAAAGAGCTTAAGGCCGGTGCCGATTTCGCGGCATTAGCCAAAAAATACTCACAAGATCCCGGCTCTGCGGCAAAAGGAGGGGATTTGGGTTACGTCACAAGAGGTGATCTGGTAAAACCATTTGAGGAGGCCGCCTTTAAATTGAAACCGGGGCAAATGTCAGGCATTGTGGAAACCAAGTATGGTTATCACATTATTAAAATGATTGATCGCAAGGGCGATAAAATTCGTGTGCGGCACATTCTGATTCGGGTCATCCCCACACAACAGGATGAATTAAAAGTGGTTAAAGAGATTAAAGTCCTTTATCGACGCGCAAAAGCCGGTGCAAATTTTGCAGAATTGGCGAAAAAATACTCCGATGATAAAACAACCCGGGACAAAGGCGGAGAATTGGGATGGTTTGAATTAAGCCAATTAAAGATAAAGGAATTTAGAAATATTGCCGACACTTTGAAAATCGGCGAAGTGAGTGAACCCTTTAAGACCCGGTTTGGGTACCACATTATGAAGCTGAATGACAAAAGAGAAGGCGGTAAATGGAATCTGCAGAAGGACTGGGAGCAGCTCGAACAAATGGCGCTTGCCAGAAAGCGAAATGCGGAATTTAAGAAATGGGTTCAGGGTTTGAAAAAAGATGTGTACATTAACATAAAAATGGCCGAGTAAAGATGAAAAAGATTTTGCGCTTTAGGACGATTTCTGTTCTTTTTTTCCTGCTGTTTTTTACGCTGAACGTTTTTGGGCAGGCACACATTCGCATCTTACACTGGAATGATTTTCACGCCCACAATATGCCGATGGATTGGAAGGAAAACGGAAAGATTTACAAAGCCGGCGGATCCGCCTATCTGGAAGCCTATCTGGAGAAATACGGCCAGGGAAAAAATTGGGTGGTCACAGTCGACGCGGGGGATGAATTCCAGGGCACGCCGATTTCGGTTCTCACAAAAGGTATGTCACAAATTGAACTGTTGAATCTCATTCGGCCGGATGTGTTTACACTCGGAAACCACGAGTTTGATTACGGAGAAGGCGTCTTGTTGAAAGATCTGGCGCGGGCAAAATTTCCGGTGATTTCCGCCAATATTTTCAACAAAAAAACAGGAAAACTGTTTGTAAAACCGTATCTCATCAAAACGGTGGGAACCGTGAAAATCGGATTCATCGGGGTGATCACACCCGATTTGCTGGGTCTGACGCTTCCTGCCAATGTGAGAGGATTGAAAATTCTTAAGCCGGAACAGGTTGTCCGGAAATACAAGGCCATGCTCAGAGACTCTGTCAATATTTTTGTGGTCGTCAGTCACATGGGCGTCGATCGGGATATGGAATTGGCGTCGAACGTGCCCGGAATCGATGTCATTATCGGCGGACACAGCCACACGGCGCTGCAGCAGCCCAAAATTATCAACGGAACCATCATATGCCAGGCCGGGTCTTACGGAAGGTTTCTGGGTAAATTGGACCTCTGGGTGGATACAAAGCAAAACGCCGTGGTTCGATATGACGAACGCCTGATTCCTGTGCTCCCGAGTGCGATTCAGCCGAATCCTGTTGTGGCAAAAAAGGTGAACGAGCTGGAGAAACAGGTTTCGGATGAATTAGATGTGGTCATTGGTGAATTAAAAACCGATTGGCTTCGAAGCGGAAGGTCGGAGAGTAACCTCGGTGACTGGGAGGCCGATGTGATGAGACAGTACACCGGAACAGATGTGGCGTTTCAGAACAGCGGCGGCATGCGCAAAAATCTCTTCGCCGGCCCCATTCGAAAACGGGATTTATGGGAGATCAATCCCTTTTCAAACTACTTTGTCACCTTTTCGGTCACCGGAAAAGAGCTGCGCAAAATCCTTGAGAATAACGTCAACGGAAAGGGTGAGTTTTTACAGGTCTCCGGACTCCGGTTTACCTACACGTCTCAAAAGCCTGCCGGGCAGCGGGTCCTGTCTGTTTCAGTCGACGGAAGACCTTTGGACGAGACGAAAACGTACTCGGTTTGCACGAACAACTTTCTGGCGGATCATTTTTATCGGGATTTTGGAATTCCCCGCAATAAACGTCCGATCACCACCTGGCCTGAACTGGACCGCAATGTGTTTATTCAGGCCGTCGAAAAACAAAAAGTAATCGATTCCAAAATCGACGGGCGCATCCTGGACGTTTCGGCTTCTCACAAAAAATAGGACATCCCGATGAAACCTCTCTCCGGAAGGCCGGTTTTTTTTCTGGTGCTGATCGCGGTAATTTCGATTTTCACTTTTCAAAAACAAATTATTTTCGCTCAACCTGCCCGCCCGGAAATTGTTTCTCCAAATGAATTTTTAAACGGAAAATTTGAAAAAAGATTTACGCCTGCCTCAGAAGTGGCGGCCTATTGTCAACGGCTTGCCGGCACGTCGGAACGGGTGATGCTCCGGACGTACGGAAGGACCCCGGAAGGCCGGATTTTATCCGTGCTGATCATAAGTTCGCCGGAAAATTTAAAAAATCTTGAGCAAATTCGCGCGGACAATCTGCGGTTAACCCGGCCGCGGAAAGCGCGGTCCGTTTCGGAATTAGAGGCGATTTTCCAAAACAATCCGGTTATTGTCTGGTTAAGTTACAACGTGCACGGTTCGGAAGCCAGCGGTTCGGAGGTCGCGATGAAAGTCGCTTACACATTGGCCGGCGCGAGGGACCGGAAAACAGAGCTTCTGTTGAAACACGCCGTTGTGATCATTGACCCCATGCTGAACCCGGACGGCCGCGATCGCTACGTGAATTGGTTTAATTCGGTTGTGGGTGATTCGGCGAATTCCAATCCTGAGAGTGTGGAACACCATCCCCCCTGGCCGGGCGGCCGGTTTAATCATTACTTGTTTGATCTAAACCGGGATTGGGCCTGGGGGACGCAGCCCGAAACGCAGGCGCGGGTGCGTTTATTCCGCCGGTGGATGCCGGAAGTCCATGTGGATTTCCACGAGATGAACTACAATTCCACTTATTTTTTCTTTCCGTCTACCAGACCGAGAAATCCGGATATTCCGCCCAGTCTTTTCCGCTGGGCGGCCGTGTTCGGGCGTGAAAATGCAAGGGCATTTGACCGGCACGATTATCTTTACTACACAAAAGAAGGGTTCGATTTGTACTACCCGGGCTACGGTGATTCCTGGCCGAGTTTTAACGGCGCCGTCGGAATGACCTACGAGCAGGCGGGCGGCGGCGGATCCGGTGTGCTGGTCCGGCAGACGGACGGCAGCCTGCTTTCACTGCGGGATCGAATCGCCCGCCACACATTGAGTTCGTTCACCACAATTCAAACGGCGGTCAAATACAGGAAAAAGCTCCTTCGGGATTTTTACACCTTTTGGGAAAAAAGCCTGGCGCGTGCAAAACAATCCGGACTGAAAGCGGTCATCATTTCACCCACGCAGGATTTACAAAAGTTATCGGATTTTGTGGCCTTGTTGGAACGCCAGGGCATTGAAGTCAAACGGGCACGGGCGGATTTTCGGCTTAAAAATGTGCATCCGTACGGCAGTCACCGGAAAGTGCGGCGAAAATTTCAAGCGGGCAGTTTGATAATCGACATGCAGCAGCCCCATTACTATCTGGCAAAAGCGCTGCTGTCGCCTGAAATCCCCGCACCCGACACGCTCTATTTTTATGATATCGTCTCCTGGTCTCTGCCGTTCGCTTTTCAACTGCCGGCCGCCTGGACGGAAAATGAGCCTGAAGTTTCCGCCGGAAAAATCACGGCGGCGGAAATACTTCAGAACAAAGAAAAATTCCCGTTTGAAAAAGGGAAAGCTTATCTTATTCCCTGGGACAATCTGGCGAGTGTCAATGTCCTTTCCCGAATCTTTCAGAAAAATCTGAAAGTGCGGGTGGCCACGAAGCCATTCACCCTTCAGACGAATTTGGGTAAAAGAGCATTTAAGCGGGGCACATTGATTGTTTTGAGAGGGGACAATTCAGGGGACAAATCGTTTTTTAAAAAGGTGAAAGACTGCCTTACCGGCACGCCCGCCCCGTTTTTTATCGCGCAGACCGCCCTGGCGGAAAAGGGGTTCGACCTGGGGTCGCCCCACAAGAAATTGCTCAAGAAACCGAAAATTGCCGTTGTTCGAGGTGCACCGGTGGTGCCGACGGCATTGGGTGCTGTCCGGTACTGGGTGGAACAGCGGGCCCATTTTCCGGTAACGGACATTTCCATCGGTCAGGTGAAATCCGGTCATCTGAAAGATTTCAATGTGTTAATCCTGCCGGATGATTACGGAAAAGGCTACAGCGCAAAAATCGACAGCGCCTCCGCCGGAAAATTGAAGGATTGGATTAAAAACGGCGGGACACTTATCGGTATCGACGGCGGCGCCGAATTTGCAAGCGGATCGCAGTGTAAACTGGCTTCGATCAAAATAAGGGTTGAAAAAAAGGAAAAGGACGAAACTCAAAAATCCTTCAGATTTCGTACTCTGGAGGAAAAGGAAAAATCCCAGTGGGAAAATCGTATTCCGGGCACCATTTTAAAGGTGACGCTGGACACCACACACCCGCTTGGATTCGGTTATTCCGGTTTGGCTTACGTTTTAAAAACAAATAAACTTTTTTTAGTCCCCTCTCAAAGCGGAAACAATGTCGGCGTTTATTTGCCCGGGGCGAAAGTGAGCGGATTCTTATCCAAAAAAAATGAAACCCGATTGATGAAATCGGTGTTTCTATATGAAGAGCGGGTGGGTAAAGGGCATATCATTTTGTTTGCGAGTGATCCGCTTTTCCGGGGTTTTTGGGAGGGTCCGGTGAAGCTGTTTTTTAATGCCGTCTTTATTGAGCCGGGGATGTAAAATGCTTTCGGTTTTAGGAATGATCCTTTTCTGGCTGGTTCTGCTTGCGGGGATCGCTGTCATTCCTTTTGGTATTGCCGGCACATTCATCATTGTGGGGGACACTTTGGTGTACGGCTTACTTACACAGTTTAGTAAATTTACAATCGGATTTGTCGGCATCCTGTTGGTCATTTCGGTCCTCGTTGAAGGAGCTGAGTTTGTTTTAGGGGCGTGGGCGGCTAAAAAATACGGTTCCTCCTCCTGGGGAATGTGGGGGGCTATTTTGGGCGGATTTTTCGGAGCCATCTGGTTTACGCCGGTCGCGCCGCCTTTCAGCACACTTCTGGGCGCTTTTATCGGGGCGTTTCTGGGTGCCTTTTTGCTGGAAGTGCTGCACGAACGAAACGTTCAAAAAGCTTTGAAAGTGGGGTGGGGCGCCTTTTTAGGCGCCGTCAGCGGAAAGATTTTGAAAATTGTCGCGGCCGTCGGGATGATTGTGGCGATCGGGATTCAGGTGTTTTAGGGTGAAAATGTTAAAAGATTTGAAAATAAAAATTCTTATTATGTTTGTAATTGCTTTAGGAACAGTTACTTGTGTTTCAGCCGCAGAGCCTGCAAAAGCGTTTACGATCGCTCGCGTCTGGTACCAGGGCGGCGGTGACTGGTACAACGACCCATCCGTTATTCCGAATCTTTTGAAATATATTGCCGGTGCAACCGGCATGAGAGTGGCGACCACCGAAGCCCGGATCAAGCTCACGGACGAGAGGCTTTTTTCGTATCCCATTTTGTACTTGACCGGACACGGGAATATTGTGTTCTCTGAAACGGAGGTTCGTAATCTCCGAAAATATTTAATACACGGCGGATTTCTGTACGCCGACGATGATTATGGAATGGACAAATATTTTCGGCGGGAAATTAAAAAGGTTTTTCCGGGAAAAAAATTGGTCGAACTGCCGCGCTCACACAGCATTTACCACATTCGTTTCAATTTTCCGAAGGGGCTGCCCAAAACACACGAACATTATCCCGGGCCTCCCCGCGGCTACGGAATTTTTTACAACGGACGAATGGTGGTTTATTACACATACAACACCAACATTTCCGACGGCTGGGCCGACCCGCACGTGCACAACGATCCTGAACCGGTACGCATTCAGGCGTTGAAAATGGGTGTCAATATTGTTATCTGGGCATTGTTCAATTAAACATGAACCAACAAAAATCACAAACCTATTATACCAGGATTTTACAAAAGCTTCACCTGTACAGACGGAAAAAGCGCACCACGCTTTTTTTAACGGGTTTGTTTCGCTTTTGGGCTTACGAAGGTGCGTTTATTCTTTTTTTGCTGGTGCTGGAGGCGCTTTTTCAATTTCCCCCGGCTGTCCGGCAGGCGCTTTTGGGAGTGTTCGTTCTGGGAACACTCCTTTGTCTGGCCGGGACGTTTTTTGCGGCCGGAAGATTTCCCTGGAGCAAGTCTCTATTTTCGGATGACCGGCTGGCCGGTGAAGCAGGAGAAGCCTTTCCGGATATCAGAGATCAATTGGTAGATGCCCTTCAAATTATTCGAAATCTTTCGCAAAACAAAGAAAACTACTCGCCTGACCTGGCCGAAGCTTCCCTGAAAAGCGTTTACGAGAGAATTAAAAGTAAAGATTTTCAGTCGCTTGTCTCCAAAAGACCGCTGTTTCAATCCGTTCGAAATTTCTCGATTGTGGTGGTTTTCTTTACCTTTTCGGCACTCCTTTTTAATCGGCCGCTTATGCAGAGTGTGGTTCATTTTTCACACCCGGGACAATCGTTTAAAGAGAAAGCCATTGAAGCGATTCGGGTTACACCGGGCGATTGGCAATGCCTTACGGGAGACACATTACTTGTGGCTGTTCGGATTCAGGGAAAATTTAACCGGCCGATCGAGATTTTCTGGAAAGAACAATCGAAAAAGAGGGTTCAATCGAAAATACTCCGCCCGGATTCTTCACAATCCTACCATTTTCAATTGGCGCATTTGAAAGAAAACCTGGTGTACTCTGTGAAAGCCGGTAAAGAGAAAACCCGGGATTTTACGGTTACAGTTGAAAAGCGCCCCATGGTGAGGAGTCTGCGGGTCGAGCTGATTTTTCCGGCTTACACGGGCTTACCCTCTCGAATACTGGAAGAAAACCAGGGGGAAATTACGGCCCTCAGGGGCACGCGGGTGCGTTTAAAAATCAGGGCGAACAAAGGACTTTCAAAAGCAAAAGTTGTTTTTAAACATCAAAGACCGCTGAAATTACGGATACGGAACCGCGAGGCCGGCGGCGCGTTTCGGGTGATGCGGGACGATTCCTATTTTGTCCGGTTGGAGGACACACAGGGACACGGAAACGCAGAGCCGATTCATTACAAGATTGCGATGGTGACCGACCAGCCGCCGGTGGTGGAAATTACACAGCCTGGCCAGGATGTGGATTTGAGTGAAGAGATGATTTTACCTCTGCAGGTGCAGGCTGAAGATGATTTTGGCTTCTCGAGCGCCGAGCTCCGCTACAGGGTGCATCACGCGGTGGTTGTGACAAAACCGGACACCAATTTTCACGGGTTTCCGTTGATTCTGCCGGAGGCGGGCGGCACGAAAATTCAATTCGACTTCACCTGGAGACTGGGCAATTTGCAGATGCTTCCTGGGGATTATGTGGAATATTTTGTAAAAATTCTGGACAATGACGCGGTTGCGGGGTTTAAACCGGCTGTTTCCAGGACATTTCTGGCGCGCTTTCCATCCATGGCTGAAATCTACCGGGAAACAACCTCTGCGCAGGACGAGTCGATACAGGAGCTGGAAGAATTGGTTCGTGAGAGCGGCGACCTCAAAAAAGAAGTGGATAAAATCACGGATGAGATGAAACGAAATCCGGAAATGAACTGGACGAAGAAGCAGGAATTAAAAGAATTGGCTGAAAAGCAGCAGCGCCTGGCGCAAAAAGCCGAAAAGTTAAAAAACAAGCTGAATGAAGCGATGGACCGCCTGCAGCAAAATAATATGCTCAGCGAAGAGACGATTCAGAAATATGCAGAGGTTCAAAAATTGTTTGACGAGGCGCTCACACCCGAGATGAAGAAAATGCTGCGGGATCTGCAAAAAGCCCTGGAAAAAATGGACTCCAAAAAACTGGACCGGGCGGGAAATAAATTTAAAATGAATGAAGATAATTTTCAGAAATCTCTTGAACGAACACTGAATTTACTCAAGCGCCTGCGAATCGAGCAAAAATTAGATCAGGCCAAAAAGATGGCTGAAAATTTAAGAGCCCGGCAAAAGGCGGTGAACAAATCGCTTGAAAAGGCCTCTCGCCGGGAAAAAGAAGACCTTCAAAAATTGGAAAAGAAAATAGAAGAAGATACACAGCAACTCAAAGAAGCGCTGAAAAAGCTGCAGCAGGAAATGAGGGAATTTCCGGATATGCAGGCCGCCAAACTGAAACCTTCCGTCGACAAGGCGCAGGAATCGGCCGAAAATATGCAGAAAATGGGGCAGGAACTTCAGGCGGACAATCAGCAGGGCGCCCGGCAGGCGGGGAGCAAAAGTGAACAGAATTTGCAGCAGTTAAGCCAGATGCTGGGCAAGATGAAGCAGGGGATTGTGAACAAACAGAAAAAAGAAGTCATGAAGCAGATGGCCCGATCCTCGTCTGAGCTGCTTCGTCTTTCGGAGGAACAGGAAGCTCTGCAGCGCCGGACCCGGAAATTATCGTCCATGAGCCCCAAATTTAATCAGATGGCCGAGAAACAATTGAGCCTGTTAAATCGTTTAAATCAAATTACGAAAGAGCTTTACCGGCTTTCGCAAAAGACCTTTTTTGTGACGCCGGAAATTGGAAAAGCCGTCGGCAAAGGGATGGGAAATATGCGGCAATCGCTGTCGCAGATGGAAGAGCGCAACGGCCGCGGCGCATCGGCGCACCAGAAATCGGCGATGGGCGCCTTAAATGAAGCCGTACTGCACATTCAGCAATCCATGAAAAGCCTTTCATCGGCATCATCCTCGGTCGGAATGGAAGAGTACCTGAAGCAGTTGCAGAAAATGGCGGGCCGGCAGCAGGGGCTTAATCAGCAGACCTTGCAATTGAGTCTGAAAATGGCGCAGCAGGGACGGCTGACCGAAAGTCAGCAGGGCCGTTTGAGACGGCTGGCGGCGCAGCAGCGCCAATTGGCGAAAGCCATGAATGAATTGCAAAAGCAGTACGGCGGCCATTCGAATGTGCTGGGAAACATGCAGGAGATGGCGCGGCAAATGGACGAGGTGGCGAAACGAATGGCGTTAAGCCAATTGGATCGTGAGACGATTCAGCGGCAGAAAAAGATTTTGTCCCGGCTTCTGGATGCACAGCGTTCGGTGCGTCAGAGAGATTTCAGCAAACGGAGAAAATCCGAAGCGGGGAAAAACTTTGTCGCCAGGAATCCGGGGGCTCTGCCGGTGGAAATTTTGCAAAAACGGGATCGATTACGGGAAGACATTCTGCGGGCCAAAAAAGCCGGCTATTCGGAGGACTTCCTGAATTTGATTCAGTCCTACTACGAGGCACTTTATGAAGTTAAGCGTGAGAAAAAGTAAACGGAATGTTAACGAAAAACAAAAAAACGTTTAAAGCCATTGTACGGATTTTATTTTTATGGCTGATTCTGGCCGCTTTGATGACCCCGTCCGTGTTCGCACAGCCCACCGGTGTTGAGGAAAGCCGGTTCCGGCTGGCGCGTCAGTTTGAACAGTTGGGTCAATACCGGCAGGCTGCGGATCTCTACAAAAAATTATATACCGGTTACCCTAAAAATCTGACGTATTTTGAAGGGTTCCGCCGGAACTTATTAAGACTCAAGAAATATCCGGAACTGGCAGTCATCATTCAGGATCGCTTGCGGACGCGTCCCGCGGACATTGGGCTTGAGACACAATTGGGCGATGTGTATTTCAAGATGGGCGACGAAGTTCGCGCCTACCGGGTGTGGAGCGGCATTTTGCGGAAGCATCCCGGCCAAACGGCCGTTTACCGTGTTGTCGCCAGTGTGATGCTGCAAAACCGCCTGTTCGACAGGGCGATTGCCGTTTATCTTCGCGGGCGGAAAGCATCGAATAAGCCGGCCCAATTTGCGCTGGAACTGGCCCAGCTTTATATGTTCCGGCAAACGTACCCGGCTGCCGTGGATGAGTATCTGCGCTTTTTGAGGCAGAAACCTTACCAATTGTTTTTTGTCCGGAATCAAATTGCCCGGCTGCCGTTGAACGAAAACAGCTATCCGGCAGTTGAGAAGGAAATCCGTAAGTGGGTTAAAAAATATCCGAAAGATTACACCCTTCGCAAATTGTTGGCCGGATTTTACCAGAGTTTCGGGAACTACGAATCGGCGCTTAATGAAATTCTGGCGCTTAAAGGATCGTCCGCCCGGAAAGGTGTGAAAAAGGGGTTTCCTGCCGCGGATTTGTACCAGTTTGCGCTGGACACATACCGTGAAAAGGAGTACAAAATTTCGGAAAAAGCCTTTCGCAAATTACTGGAGGGATTTCCGGATTTTTCGCAGAAAGATCGCGTGACGTACTACCTTGCCGACATTTCGTACCAGACAAAGGATTTTGATCAGGCAAAGCAATTGTACCGGCAGGTGATCCGGCGCTTTCCGAAATCGAGGTGGTCGCTGCAGGCGTCTCTTCGCCTCGGGAGCATTTTTCTGAATCAGGAGAATAATCCCGCCGAAGCCATTGTTTATTTTGAAAGGATTGTTCGGAATTTCCCCGGAACGCGGCAGCAGATAGAAGCCACTTTCAGCCTGGCGGATTGCTACCTGTCTGAAGGAAATCTGGGAGAGGCCGTTTCGACACTGCAGAATTCTTTAAAGAATCCCTCGCTAAATTCCGGCAGGGATCGGTCGCTGCAGGATGAGGCTTTGTTCAGGCTGGCTCAGGTGAAATTCTACGGGAAAGATTTCAAGGGGAGTCTGAAAAACATCAATCAGATATTGGACAACGCGTTTGGAAAATATGACAGTCCGTATGTGAACAATGCTCTGGATTTGGAACTCATCATTCAGGAAAATGAAAAAAAGTATTTATCTTCACTGAAATTATTTGCTTCCGGGATGTACCTGGCACGCCGGAATCTGTACGGTGCGGCGGTCGACACCTTGTTAAAAGCGGCAGCAGAGAATGACCAGGCGGCTTTGGCGGACCGGGCATTGCTGGAAGCGGGGCGAATCAAAGAGAAGATGAAAGATTGGTACGGCGCCATAAAGATTTATCAAATGCTGGTGGGCACGTACTCGCAGAGTGTTTATGCAGATGTAGCGCTCGACAGGGAGGGAAAGATTTATGAAAACGACATCAAAGATTTCGAGAAAGCCAGACAGACGTACGAATCTATTTTAATTCAATATCCAAACAGTGTTTTGGCAGATGAGCTCCGGAAAAAAGTCAGACAATTAGAAGGTCAGCCATGAAATTCTGGAAAATTGTTTTTGCCGTATTTTTTATGATTTTGATGGGGGGATTTGGAAACCTGCGTGCCCAGAAAATACTAATTCCGATGGATTTAACACAGACCGACCATTTGAAGGCGTACGGCGTAGCCTACTGGACCCTGGAGCGCAACATTAATGTGGAGTGGCTTTTGAACTATCGGGGCGGCTCTTTTTTGACGGATTATTATCCTGAAATTGAACGGGAATTGCGCCTGCGGGGTGTGTCGTTTGAAAAAATCGGCGGTCCGGAAGTGGCTCAAATCTACAGCACCATTCAATCCAACAATATGGATGTGGTCCTGCTGGAGAAAGCGCCGAAAATTGCCGTGTACACGCCGCCAAACAAGCGCCCCTGGGACGATGCGGTGACGCTGGCATTGACTTACGCCGAAATTCCTTATACAAAAATATGGGACGCGGAGGTGGCGCACGGCGATCTCGAAAAATATGACTGGCTGCATCTGCATCACGAAGACTTTACCGGGCAGTACGGAAAGTTTTACGCCAGTTTTCGAAATGCGCCCTGGTATATCGAAGATGTGAGACGAAATGAAGCCATGGCCCGCAAACTGGGCTTTAAAAAGGTTTCGGAAGAGAAGAAATTTATTGCCCGGATCATTCAGGATTTTGTGCGAAGGGGCGGGTTTTTATTCGCCATGTGTTCAGCAACCGACACGATCGACATTGCCCTGGCCGCCCAAAATGTGGATATTGTGCCGGCTGTGTTCGACGGCGATCCGCCGGACCCGAATTACCGGGCAAAATTGGACTATTCAAAGACGTTTGCGTTTACCAATTTTAGACTGGAATTGAACCCTTATGTTTACGAATATTCAGACATTGACATTCCGCCCAGTTATGCGGCGCCTTTGAAAGGCCCGGAGGCGGAAGCCTTCACGCTGTTTGACTTTTCGGCAAAATACGATCAGGTGCCGACCATGCTCACGCAGGATCATGTGAATATTATCAAAGGTTTTATGGGGCAGACAACCGCCTTTAACCGTAAGCGGATTAAACCGTATGTGACCATTTTGGGGGAAGTACCGGGCACCGACATGGTGAAATATATCCACGGGAATCTTGGTAAGGGCACTTTTACGTTCCTGGGCGGTCACGATCCGGAGGATTATCAGCACGCTGTAGGCGATCCGCCCACACAGCTCTCTCTGCACCGCAATTCACCGGGATACCGTTTAATTTTGAATAATGTTCTGTTTCCGGCGGCCAAAAAGAAGAAACAAAAAACTTAGAATACAATTCTTAATCGTGAAAAGAATTTTTTATCTTGACAAAAGTCTTAAAAATTATTATTTTAGAATTTGAAAATCTTGAAATTAGCAGTGCAATTTTGTTTAATCGGTTAATGGGTGGTGATTAATTGTGGCAGAAGAACTAAAAGAGCGGGAAAAACAAATTCTTCGGCTTGTGGTTCATGAGTTTATTTTAACCGTGAATCCGGTCAGTTCTCGTTCATTAGCCCGGAATTACAATCCCGGATACAGTCCGGCAACAATCCGAAATGTGATGATGAATCTGGAGGAGAAGGGTTTTCTCCAGCAGCCGCATGTTTCAGCCGGGCGTGTGCCGACAAATCTCGGCTACCGGTTTTATGTGGACAGTTTGATGAAACCGGAGCGCCTGACGTCCCGGGAAAAGAAAATTATTTTTGAAGATTTAAATATCGTGAATGCCGACATGAATCGCATTCTCGAACGCGCATCCAAACTGCTGGCAAAGATTTCGAAGCAATTGGGAGTTGTCCTGATTCCCCATTTTTACGCTGGAATCTTTGAAAAATTAGAACTCGTTCCGATTTCCGGAAACCGAACGTTAATGGTTTTAAAGCTCAGTTCGGGTCTGGTAAAAACCATCATGATGACATTAGACTTTCAAATTTCCCGGGAAAAGCTTAATACAACGGCAAGAATTCTCAACCAGCGTTTGTGCGGACTAAAATTGGGCGAAATTAAACAAACGATCGACCAGCGTCTGCGGAACATTTCCGGCGGAAGGGGGAACATGATTCAATTTTTCATCAAGCAGGCGGATGAATTGTTCAATTTTGATGCATGGGAGAATGTGTATTATGGGGGCGCCCAAAACATCGTGCATCAACCGGAATTTACCAGCCGGCGCAGTCTTGAATCGTTGATGACATTGTTGGACAATCGGCGCAATATTGCCCAATCGTTGACGAAATTGGCAGATGAGAGAAAAATTGTCGTTAAAATTGGCGACGAGAATAAGGATCTGAATATTCAGCAGTGCAGCCTTGTGACGTCCTCTTACTACGTGGGTAACGTCCGAGGTATTCTGGGAATCATTGGGCCGACCCGCATGCAATATTCAAAGATCATTCCGGTTGTGGATTATATATCCCAGGTATTGAGCCGTGTTTTAACCAATTAGGGGAATAATGGAAGCCAAAAGAGAAAAAATAACGGCGGCAAAAAAAGCAAAAAAGCCCGGACGCCCGTCCAAAACAAAAGTACTTGAAGAAAAAATTGTAAAGTTGGAAAAGGAGCGGGATGCCGTAAAGGAACAATTGCTGCGTTTGGCCGCAGAATTTGAAAATTATAAAAAAATAACATCGCGTAATATTGAGAATCGCGTAAAAACGGCAAATGAAGATTTGCTTTTGAATTTGCTGCCGATTCTGGATGATCTGGAACGTTCGCTGGAAGCCGGAAAAAAATCGCGCCGATTTAAAACCCTTTATGAGGGTATCGAGTTAATTTACAATAATTTTAAGACCTTGTTGGAAAAATATGGTGTCGAGCCGATAGAATCCGTCGGTCAGCCCTTTAATGTCGATGTGCATGAGGCTCTGCTGATGGTTGAAAATGACGAATATCCCTCTAACGTGGTGCTTCAAGAACATCAAAAAGGCTATCGCTTAAAAGGGAAAGTCATTCGTCACGCGAAAGTCGTGGTGACCAAATAAGAGGTTCTGCAGCGGAGCTGGCTTTTCCTAAAAGTGAGAACCGCTTTTTTGCAGTTGATTCTTTGATTTTAGTTATATAAATTAAACACGAAGGAAGATTGTTGTTAAATACAATGAAACGCGATTATTATGAAGTACTGGGGGTTTCTCGAAAAGCCACGGCTGAAGAAATTAAAAAAGCCTATCGTAAGTTGGCGATGAAATACCACCCCGATCGTAATCCGGGGAATGAAGAAGCCGAAGGAAAATTTAAAGAAGCCGCCGAAGCGTACGAGATTCTGAATAATGAAGAAAAAAGGCGCATTTACGATCAGTATGGGCACGACGGTTTAAAGGGCGGTTTTTCGGGTGGTTTTACTGATTTTGATCTGTCGGATGCGCTGCGGACATTTATGCAGGGATTCGGCGGTTTTGAAGATTTCTTCGGAATGGGGCGCGGGCGTGAGCACGGTCCCAAGCGCGGTTCTGATCTTCAAATTCACCTGATGCTGACGCTTGAAGAGATCGCGAACGGCATTGAGAAAAATATTAAGGTTAAAAAATACGTCGTTTGCGACGCCTGCGGGGGTTCCGGTACAAGAACAGGAACCCCGGTGAAAACGTGCCCCGTGTGCCACGGTACCGGAGAGGTACGGCAGGTCTCCCGGTCTATTTTTGGGCAATTTGTCAATATTGCCACATGTCCCAACTGCCACGGCGAAGGGACGTTAATTGAAAATCCCTGCCACAAATGCCATGGCGAAGGCCGCATTCGAGGGGAAGAAATTGTGACCGTGAAAATTCCGGCGGGCGTCTCCTCGGGAAACTACCTGACGCTGCATGGAGAGGGAAATGTGGGGCCGCGAGGGAGTCAATCCGGCGATTTAATTGTTGTGATTGAAGAGAAAGAACACGAATATTTTGAACGCCATGGAGATGATATTCTGTATGATCTCAATGTTGGGTTTGCACAGATCACATTGGGCGATGAAGTTGAAGTTCCGACAATGACCGGGAAGGTCATGCTTAAAATCCCGAAGGGCACTCAGCCGGGGAAAATTTTTCGGTTAAAAGGAAAGGGAATACGCCATCTGCACCATTACGGTGTGGGTGATGAATTGGTGAGAGTAAAAGTTGAAACACCCACGGATTTATCGAAAGAAGAAAAAAGACTTTTCAAAGAATTAGCGGAATTCGAGAAGAAACGGCTGGCCCGGAGTAAAAAATCTAAAAATTTTATCTTTTAACAGGCGGGCAGACCCATAAAAAAATCTCCCAAAAATCTGGACTATTTTAAATTTACCGGGAATGAACTCAAAGTTCTTGTTCTTTTGATAATTTTATTTCTAACTGTCGGCGGCTTTCAATTTTACCAAAAGTGGAAATTCAAACACCGGCCGGTGTCACCGGAAATTCTGGCGTTTGAAAAACAATATTTACAGGCTGTTCAGAATGAGAAAAAGCGGCTTTCGGTGCACGCCCCCAAACGAATTTCAAGCGGAATGCGTATCGATTTAAACAAGGCCGCAAAAGAACAACTGATTCTATTGCCCGGAATTGGGATCAAAACGGCGGAGAGGATTATTTCGTTTAGAGAGACACACGGATCATTCAGAAACAAAAAAGAATTAATGAAAATTAAGGGGATCGGAAAGAAAAAATTTGAGGCACTTTTGCCGTATTTAAAATAGGCAGGTGCCTAAAGAGGCCGGTTGAAGATTGAAAAGATTTACCGCAGCGGAAATTAGTTTAGACAGGAGGAAAAATGCCAGTTTCAACATCAAGACCCAAGCCCAAAGGCTCGATTGTTTATGAAATTGTGATTGTTATTTTAGTGATAATTTTAGTGTTCACGATCTGGTATCCGAAGAAGGTTTGGCAGCAATTAAACAAGGATGAAATGTTGTGCAGAGACCGTATGCAGCGCGTGTACGATGCTGAAGTTTTGTATAATTACAAATACGGCACCTATTCCGATACACTCGATTCCGTCATGAAATATGTCAAAACCGACAAAATTTTTACCACAGACACGGTTATGGCCGCTCTTCGGGACACCTTTTATATAAAAATTTACCGTGATTATTTGCGGGATTACGCAAACATGCACACCTTAAAAGCTTCCGATTCCGCATTTAAAGTCGTTTCCGACACCACAGACACAGCAAAATTTAAAACCATCTACGCTATGTTGGATTCAATTACGCATGGTCCAACGGTATTACGCCCCTATAAAATAACGGTCGTGGATACTTCTGCAGCCAAAGGGCTTATTATCCAATGCCCGATTGACAGCGTAGACATGGCAAAGCAAAACTCAAAATTCTTTTTCCATGTTCTTGCAGGTGGCCGTTTACAAAATCACGGCAAAATTGTAAACGGAGAACCAAGCTGGATTCAGATAAAACGAAGATAGGAGCAGGCCTAATCGTCCTGTTCTTGTCTAATCTGTTTGAGTACAAAAAATACATGACGCCGAAAGGGAGCATTTATGGGTGAATCCGCGGTTGGGGCAGTCTTTTTAGAAGATATTCTTCAGCTTGTGCAAATTGCAAGGAAAGAAGATGGCGGCTGGAAACTCGAAAAATTTGTACAAGAAAAATTTCCGCACAAATTCCGATTGTTGACGCTGAGTGACGACGCTCGTTTTGGTGATTTGAAGGAGATGGTTCAGGGCGTTTTAGGCAGAGATTCCTGGGCAGAAAATACCAGTGTGGCCATCGACCACGAGCTGCTGTTTGTCAAAGAGACTTCCGTGGACCCGGGTTTACCGGAGGATGAGAAAAAAAAGCAGATTTTGTGGGAATCTCAACAATTTCTTCCCGAAAACCTGAGTGGAGATTACAAAGTTTCATTCGCCGGAATCAATGCGGACGACACTTTCGTTGTTCTGGTTCTCTTTCGGAAATTGGTGCTTGAACGCATTCAGCAAATTTTACAGGGTGCCGGCAAAACGTTCGGTTTTATGGATGTGGATACCTTTTCCGCGATGACCGCCATTGAAAAATTGTTTGATCCCAAAGGCCGCCTCGTGGGTTTGGCAGATGTTCGCAAAAAAGCCGTGCAGTTAACATTTTTAAAAGACGGAAATTATTTCAGATCACGGGAAGTGAAATTCGCCGATTCTGAAGAAGATGTTTTTGAATCCGATCAAAATCTTGCAAATTTGTTGAATAAGGAGATCAATCGGCTGCTCCTTGATGCGGAAATACATGAATCCGATTCACCCGTGTCGCAACTGTATGTTTTTGGAGAGAGAGCCGCTTCGGAACTGGTTTCGGCTCTGGAGGGCGGCCCTTCGTTAGAAGTAAAGTTGGCAGATCCTTTTAAATCCATTAAAATTGAAGAGGATTTACAATCCGCCGTAGATAAAATTGAAAATCCTGCCAATTGGTTGATTGGGTTTGGTGCGGCGCTGCAGTTGCTCGGTTAGGGGCAAAAAAAACTCTTCATCATTGGAGGAAATGATGTGTTAAAAATTAATTTATTAGAAGCAGAGGACATTCTTTCTCGGGCAGAGAAACAGGAGATAAAGGAGTCGGAATTCTTAACTGCCGAAGGTCTTGGTCCCCCGGAAGAACAAAAACCTCCGATTTCAGAAGAAGTGCCGGAAGCGAAACCCGAAAAAGAGACACTGATTCCGGAGACGGCCGAAAAACCGGCACCGCCCGAATTTACATTTCCGACAAAGAGCAAATTCCCGGTCATTCCCATTTTGATCGTTCTGTTTGTCGTGATTATTGCCGGCGGCTACTATCTTTTTTTGGGTAAAGAGAAGGGCAAATCAACACCCCCAAAGGCGGCAAGTACGATATCAGAGGCCGGAAAAGCCACGCCTGAAGGTCAAAAACCGGCGGCACAGAAGCCCGCCGGAACAACGTTAAAGACGACAGCGTCAAAAAGCACACCGGCCGCACCTTCGGCAGTGACATTGCCCGCGGGCCTTGCCGGCCAGAGAAGAGCGGGACAGACGGCGGTCAATTTTTTTGGAAAAATTCTGTCTTCTCTTCCGGCGGGCACAAAAATTGCCTTTTTAAGTTTTGATTCCGGCTCATTTACGCTTGAACTATTTTCAAATACGGCGCAGAAGTTTGACAAATTTTTGAAAAATGCCAGGGCAAATGAACCTTCGTTAACCTACAAAATCGTCACGAATGATAAGACTTTTTACAAGGGGGCTGTCCGGAATCATATGATCCTGAACGGCCAAATTACATCTTCCGGTACCGGCGTGGCATCGGGCACTATTCTGACTGCCGGTCAGGTTCGAAAATCCGTAAATCGGCTTGCCAGGGCGGATAAAGTCCGAATCCGCCAGATACAGCAGGTTCGGCCGATAAAAGATGCCGCCGGCAAGCGGATTCCGATAACCATCAAAATAACGGCCAGGCAGAAAAATACGCTGAAATTTATTTCGGATTTGCTGAATAATTATCAAAATATCGGGGCTTCCCGCCTGCTTATCAGCGCGTCCAGAACCCGTGCTTCTGAATTGAATGCGGTTCTGAATCTAAATCTTTTTGTTGAATGATCTGAGATGCGCGTCATTGCCGGGCGATGGGGCGGCATTCGCCTGACGTTCCATGCACAAAAGGGGGTGCGTCCGACCACCGACCGGGTGAAAGAAACGCTCTTCAATATTCTGTCGGATCGGGTTGAGGGAGCGCAGGTGTTAGACCTTTTTGCCGGAACGGGATCCTGGGGGATTGAAGCGTTGAGCCGGGGGGCAAAATTTGTGGTTTTTGTAGAAAAATCACAGCGGATGGTTGAGAATATTCGAGAAAATTTGCAAAGCGTACGGTGCACCGAAAACTTTAAAATTGTGATTCAGGATGTTCACCGGTTTTTAAAAAAGTGTCATTGTTCGGAGGCTCCATTTGATCTGATTTTTGCCGATCCACCCTACTCTTTGAAGCTGGGAGACACATTAGTCAGAGCCCTTTCACAGCAGGATTTTTTAAAGCGAAGGGGCATTTTTATTTTAAAACACGGCTCGGGTGAAGAAATTTCAGATACCGAAAGTTTGAAGCGCACCCGCATTAAGAAAATGGGCGAGACCCAATTGTCATTTTTCAGGTTTGAAAAAAAAGGATAAACGATGAAAATTGCTATTTATCCGGGCACATTTGATCCCATTACGCACGGGCACATTGATGTTGTTGAACGAGCCGTGACTCTTTTTGATCGGGTGGTGATCACGATTGCCATAAATGCCGTAAAAAAACCGCTGTTTTCCGTCAAAGAGCGGCAAGAGATGATTGCGGAATCAACAAAGCATTTGCAGAATATTGAGGTGGATGCCTTCGAGGGCTTGTTGATGGAATATGCAAAAAGGAAAAACGCCGTGGCCGTGATTCGCGGATTGCGCGCGATTTCGGATTTTGAGTATGAATTACAGATGGCTCTCATGAATCGAAAATTAGCGGAAGAGGTGGTCACAGTCTTTTTAATGCCCAATGTCAAATATACCTATTTAAATTCCACGATTGTGAAAGAGGTCGCCGGTTTCGGCGGAGATGTTTCCGGTCTTGTTCCGGAAAGTGTTGAGAAACGGCTGCAGAAGAAATTCCGGAAAAACGGAATTTAATCCGCTGCGGACGGCCCTGGCGGATCCCAATTCTTTTTCGAGTGATGAAAAGAACTAAATCTACACCAATCAAAAAACGGAGCGAAAATGGACTTTATTCAATCGATTCAAGATAAAGCAAGAAACCGGAAGCGGACGGTGGTACTTCCGGAAGGCACCGAAGACCGGATGATTCGGGCAGCGGCGATTATTCGGGAAAAAAGAATCGCCGATTTAATTCTTTTGGCTGATGAAAATGAAATTCGCGGGAAGGCGAAAAAATTGGGGGTTGATTTGGAGGGTGTGACGATCCTTGATCCCGAGAAAAGCCCCGACTTCGACTCGTACGCGGAAACCTATTACGAGCTGCGGAAAGAGAAGGGCATGACGCCGGAGCAAGCCCGCGAAGTCATGAAAAACCCGTTATTCTTCGGAGCCATGCTGGTGAGAAAACATATTGCCGACGGCAGTGTGGCCGGCTCCGTCAACACAACCGGAAACGTGCTGCGGGCGGCGCTGCACATTATCGGACTGGCGCCGGGCATTTCCGTCGTGTCGGGCGCGTTCGCAATGGTCGTTCCCGGCTGGGAGCGCGTATTTACGTTTGCCGACAGTGCCGTCGTTCCCGACCCGACTCCGGAGCAGTTGGCGGCGATTGCCCGGAGTTCGGCGCAAACCCATCAAAACCTGACCGGCGAAGAACCCATTGTGGCGATGCTCTCATTCTCCACAAAGGGAAGTGCGGCGCACCCGCGCGTGGACAAGGTGCTGGAAGCCTTAAAGCTGGCGAAAGAGGCCGATCCCGCGCTGAAAATTGACGGCGAACTTCAGGTGGATGCGGCCATTGTGCCGGAAATCGGCACCCGTAAAGCACCGGGCTCCGATGTGGCCGGGAAAGCCAATGTGCTGATTTTCCCGGACCTGGATTCCGGGAATATTGCGTACAAATTGGTAAACCGTTTCGCAAAAGCCGAAGCGATTGGCCCGATTATTCAGGGGCTCAACCAGCCGGCAAATGATTTGTCGCGCGGCTGCAGCGTGGAAGATATAGTGAATGTTGTGGCTATTTGTTCATTAAAGGCAAAATAGACGACAGGAGCCTCTATGCATCTTGCGGACCGGGTCGATAGAATTCAAAGCTCAAAAACAGTTTCAATTACGAATACCGTTCTTAAAATGAAACAGGAGGGATATGACGTTATCTCTCTGGGAGCGGGTGAGCCGGATTTTGAAACGCCTGATTTTATTAAAAAAGCGGCGATTGAAGCCATTCAAACCGGAAAGACCAAATATACCCAGGTGATGGGAATTCCCGAACTCCGAAAAGCGATTGTTGAGAAATTTAAGCGCGACAACGATCTCGACTACGGCATCGACCGGGTGGTGGTGACAACAGGCGGAAAACAGGCGCTCTTCAATGCGGTGCTTGCAATCTGCCAGGAGGGGGACGAAGTGCTTGTCCCTTCTCCTTTCTGGGTTAGCTATCCGGAACAAATTCAAATGGCCGGTGCGACCCTGGTGCCGGTAAAGGCGCTGCCGGAAAACGGGTTCAAAATAGACCCGGAAGATTTGAAAGCGGCAATAACGCCTCGCACCAAACTGGTCATTTTTAACAATCCGGTCAATCCCACCGGGGCGGTTTATGACTTTCAGACCCTCGAACAGATTGCAAAAATAGTAGCGGAAGCACACATATGGGCGCTCACCGATGAAATTTATGAAAAGATTGTGTTTGATGGCGTCCGGCACTATTCATTGGCCGCCTTTCCGGAAATCAAGGAACAGGTCGTTGTGGTCAATGGCGTTTCCAAGGCGTTCGCGATGACGGGCTGGAGGATTGGTTTTGCGGCGGGCTCCAAAGAAGTAATTTCGGCCATGAACAAAATCCAGGGGCACAGCACCTCGAATGCCAACACAATGGCCCAGTGGGCGAGCGTGGCCGCTTTAAACAGCGATTGGCAGAATCTGCAATGGATGGTTGATGAATTTGAAAAAAGACGAAATTTTGTGGTCGAACGGCTTTCGGCCATGCCGGACGTCGCGAGTGTAAAACCGGCCGGCACGTTTTATATTTTTCCAAAAGTTTCTTCCTATTTCGGAAAAAAGTATGGAAAATATGAAATTAGAGATTCGCTTTCATTTTGTCAATTTTTATTGGAAGAAGAAAAGGTGGCTCTTATTCCCGGAGAGGCGTTCGGCGCAGATGAATTTGTTCGGATTTCTTTTGCCGCCTCCTTTGCCGATCTTGAGAAAGGGATGAACCGGATCGGGCAGGGACTTACAAAATTGTACTCTCTTTGAAAACGATTAAGGGCGTGGGATAAAACAGGTTGTTCCTATTAATTTTGTAACGAATTGATTTTTAAGGGCAAATGGAATCCCAGGGTCCAAGTGATTTAATCCCACCCCCTAAAGGGAACGAATTGATAAGTCGATAATAATTAGAGTTCAATTCGTTTGTAGTTATGGAACAATATTTGTATAAAATTGTAGAAAAATCCTGAATCCGGCAAAAAGTGATCAGATTTTTCCTGATTTTGTTCCCCCGTGAATCATTTTGAAACAGCCAGGAAAAATGGGCTGAGGAGAGTACATGATGGATGCTTTGGGACTTAATGAAACACTGCTGTTAGGGTCTCGAAAGTTTTATTTTGAAACAAATTATCTGGAGGAAGAAAATCGAGTCGTTGCCCACAGCTTTGAAGACGGCGTTGCCCTTGATTCCAGGGAGCGGCGGCTTTCACCGGATGCGGACGAAAAAGACATTCAAAATACCGTTAAGGTGCTGCAGCGCGAAAGCATTCGGGAAATCGAGGTTCTTTTCTATATTCAGAAAAAAGTGTGGCGAAAGCGGCATGCGCTTTCTTATAATAAACTGGGCGTTATTTTCCTGAAGAAAAACTTAATCAAAGATGCACAGAAAAATCTTCAGGAAGCCATTGCGATTGATGAGAATTTTATTGATGCGCATAAAAATTTGGCCGTCTGTTTTATTCACAGTCAACAATTCGACCGGGCATTAAAGGTTCTTGAAAAAGCCATTGAAAAAAGACCGGATCTTCCGGATTTATACAATTACAAAGGAGTGGCGCTTTTAGGAGAAAAGAATTTCATCGATTCCGTTCAGGCCTTTGAAAAAGCACTTTCGTTAAATGAAAATTTTTCGCTGGCCCATTTAAATTTGGGGCTGGCCTATTTAACCGGGTTGGTTGAGTCACCTGTTCATCCGCAATTGCTGCCTCTGGAAGAACGTCAAAAGAAGAGTATCGAACACTTAAGGATCGCATTTGAATTAAAAAAAGAGTTACAAACGCCTGAATATTCTGCGATTGTTCAAAAAGTGGAAAATTCTCAATTCCGGGAAGCGCTGGATGAATTGCTCGAAATTCACAAAAACGTGGCGTTTTCGCTAAATTCTGTTTTGGAGAACGAGTTTTATCTGAATTTTATGTTCGGGGGAAAGAGTAAAGATGAAGGGGCCGTTGCGAATTACATCGAGGGGCTGAAAGAAGAAATCGCGCTTCACCCCCGGTACCCGGATTTGTACAACCATTTAGGCGTGGCGTATTTGATCCAGTGCCGCAATTTGTTTTTGCGCGCCCTGGGTGAATTTCGGCGGGCGATTAAATTGAATCCGGAATACAAACAGGCCCGGAAGAATTTAAAATTGGCGGAAAATGAGGGGAAAGGGCTTTTAATCTTGTTGAGGGCATTGTTGAAATAATGTAAAGGTTACCATGAAATATCGAATGAAATTTATGCAATCCATTGTCCTGACCGTCTTTTTGTTGGTATTTGGGACAAACGGTGCATGGGCGTCTGTGAGTCAAGCATCCGTAAAGCCTCTTTCTCCCGATGCAGGAAAAGCCTCGGTTTACGAAATTACGTTCAGCCTGTCCGATCCGTTTCCCTCTGCCGGAACCGTCGTTTTGGAATTTCCGGCCGATTTTGATTTGTCTCAGGCTATTCTGGCGGGCTCCCCAAACGTGAACGGCGGGTTCAAGGTGTTTGTGGACGGACAAAAATTGATTGTGCGCCGAAGCGGATTGGGCCAGGCCGTGCCGGCAGGAAAAGGGATTGTGATTCGCGTGGCCAATATTCAGAACCCGAAAACTGCCGGCCAATATAGCCTTTCTGTCAGAATAATGGTGGGGAAAAAGATGTTGGGTGAGCGCAATTCTGTTTCTTTTTCGATTCAGCCGAAAAGAAAACAGGCGAAGCCCATTCGGTAAACTTGTTTGTTTTTTTGGCAAACAAAAGAGGTTTTGATTATGAAAAAAATAAAATTCGTTTTCTGGAAAGATCAAGATAAGTGGCTCGGATATTTGGAAGAGTATCCGGACTATTGGACGGAAGGGGATACGCTTGAGGAGCTAAAGGAAAATCTTAAAGATATTTATAAAGATTTGACAGGCGGACACATTCCTTACGCAAGAAAAGTGGCTGAGCTTGAAGTGGTATGAAAAGGAATGCGTTAATAAAAAAATTAAATGAAATGGGATGTGTTATGATTCGTCATGGCAGCCGTCACGATTGGTACCAAAATCCAATGACAAAAATATTACAACCCGTTCCACGGCATAGAGAAATAAATGATCTTCTGGCAAAGCATATTATCAAAATGCTCAAAAACAATTAAAATTAGAGATTCAATAGAATTTAAAAACACTTTTTAAATAATGGTTGCCCTATGAAGCGAATTGTTGGAATTCTTCATTTTTCTGTTCTATTTTTTTTGAGTGCCAGTACCCTTTTGGCCGGTACCGTCGGTACCATTACTCTTTCCAGTTATAAAGCCGGTGACAATGCTATCTACACCGTACCATTTACCCCCACAAACCCCCTGCCTGCAAACGGCAAAATAGTCATTCAGTTTTCCAGCAGCAGTTTTACGACATCATCCGTTTCCTTGGCGGCATCGAATAACGCAAATCTGGACGGCGGCCTGTCGATCGAGTCTAACACATCGCCAACGGTTGTGATTGTGAGAGACGGCACGGGAACGGTGACCACGGGCGGCAATCAATTAGATATTTCTTTTGCAAATGTTGGCAATAGTACCGCTTCCGGAACCTATAGCCTGACCGTGACGCTTCAGGACAATGGCGGAACGGACATTGAAACAGTCGGCAGCGGAAGTTTTACAATCACTCCTGCAGATCTGGATCATTTCGCATTTGGGGGTATTTCCAGCGAAGTAGCTGGCACAAATTTTGGGATTACCATCACAGCGCAGGATGCTTACAACAACACCATCACGACTGCAAATTATTCACTCACGTTAACCGATGACACGGGCACCTTAACGACCATTTCAGCCGGAACCTGGTTAAGTGGGGTGATTCAACCCACGGTAAACATTACAAAGGCCGCAGCATCCGACAAAATTACTGCCACGGGAAACGGGATTTCCTCGGCATCCGGGGGTTTTGCCGTTGATGCGGCCGGTGTGGCCTCTTTCACGTTCGCAACCATTTCTTCTCCGCAAACAGCCGGAGGGGCTGGCTTCAACATTACCATTACGGCGAAGGATGTCTACGACAATGTGGCAACCGGTTTTACAGGTTCGGTTAATTTATCCGTCAATAAGGGGGATGTTTCACCGGCCGTGACCGGAAGTTTTACAACCGGCGTTCTTACTAATTTTAATGTAACCATTAACACCGCGAACACCGACATTCAAATAACCGCTGATGATGGCAGTCACACCGGCACGTCGAATGCCTTTAATGTCAATCCGGGCCCGGTGGCTTCATTCAGCATTTCTTCCATTAGTACCCAGGCGGCGGGAGAGCCGTTCACCCTTACCGTCACCGCCGAAGACGCCCAGGGCAACACCGCCACGTCTTTTGCCGGCACGGTGGATATTTCAGACGGCACGGGGACCATTTCTCCGACCACCAGCGGGAGCTTTTCCAATGGGATCTGGAGCGGAAGCGTTACCATCACCGGTACACAGACCGGCAACACGATTACTGTGACCAATGCCGCGGGTACTGAAAGCGGAACGTCCAATACGTTTGATGTCGCGGCTTCGGATGTGGCGTCATTTGAAATTAGCTCTGTTGCTTCTCCACAAACAGCAGGTGCCTCTTTTTCGATTACCATTACGGCGAAAGATGCCAACGGCAACACCGCTACCTCTTTTACCGGAACGGCTTCTCTCTCTGATTCCACCGGTACCATTTCGCCGAAACTGACCGGAAATTTCAGCGGCGGAACCTGGACGGAGGATGTAACGATTACCCAAACCTTTTCGAATAACCAGATTGTGGTTTCGGCGGTTGGAAAATCCGGTTCATCCAACGCGTTCAATGTGAATCCCGCGGCGCTGGATCATTTCACGCTGGATGCGATCAATTCCCCCCGGACGGCCGGAACGGCCTTTAATTTGACCATTACGGCAAAAGATGCGTATGAAAATACTGTTACATCCTACACCGGAACACCGACAATCTCCAACACCACAGGGACGATTTCTCCGACCACCGCCGGGGCCTTTTCGAACGGGGTGCGAACGGAATCGGTCACCATTACAAAGGCCGCCTCCAGCGACCAGATTACTGTGACCGATGGGACAAAAACCGGCACATCCAATACATTTACGGTTGATGCAGGCGCATTGAACTACATTGTAATAGAAGATGCTCCGGATGGCACCGGCTCAGCCGTTGGCGATTTTTCAAAAACGACCGATGAAAATACGGCGTTATTTGCGGTGGGATACGATGTAAACAATAACTTCTATGGAAATGTGACGGTTACCTGGTCCGTGTCGGGGGGAATCGGAACGGTCAGTCCCTCGTCGGGCGCAAACACGGTTTTTAATCCGACGACAACCGGTACGGGAAGTGTCTCGGCCGCTGACGGCAGCGGCCACACGGACGCCACGGGAACGATTACCGTAACCGCCGGAAATCTTGCAAGTCTGCAAATCCGCGATGCGGCGGGCGGCGGCGGGAGTGTTATCGGAAATTACCTGATGACCACCGATCAATCGCTGACGGTGTACGCGGCCGGTTACGATGCAGATGGGAACTACATCTCGGATCAATCGGTGACCTGGTCCTCAACCGGTTTATCTCCCTCGGTCAGCGAAACCGGGACGTCTGCCACATTTTCTCCGACGGCCACCGGAAGCGGTACCATTACGGCCACAAGCGGCAGTCTTTCGGCCCACACGGGAGCGATTACCGTTTCTGCCGGGGCATTGGCGGCGATTAAAATCCGGGATGAAGCCGGCGGCGGGGGGGCAGAAGTCACAACGGTCTCGATGACGACCGATGAGTCCCGTACCTTTTACGCGGCGGGCTACGATGCGGACGGCAATTACAAAGAAGACGTTTCGGTTACCTGGGCATCGACAGGGAACCTTTTCCCTGCGGTCTCTTCTGCCGGAACGAGTGTGACCTTTGCTCCGGATAGTGCAGGCAAAAGCGGTACGGTTACAGCCGACGCCGGCAGCGGGATTACAGATGCCACCGGACTAATTTCTGTAAGTGTGGGCGCTTTGAAATATGTGAAAATTGTGGCAGGGGCGTCCGGAAATGGTGCCGAATACACCACCGGCACATTTTCGCCCGGCGACCAGCAGGTTTTCCACGCCGCGGGTTACGATGCCGACGGCAATTACATTGCGGACGAATCCGTGACCTGGAGTCTGACCGGTTCCATTGGAAGTTTAAGCGACGCCACCGGAACAAGCACCATATTTACGGCAAATACGGTCGGCCAGGGGAGTATTACGGCGGATCATCCCACGGCGCTGGATGATGCCACGGGGACGCTAACGGTGGTTGAGGGAAATCTGGATCACATTGTGATCCGCGACGCCCCCGGGGGAGCCGGTAGTGTGGTGGGAAACGTTAACATGACAGCCGATCAGACGATTACCCTGTATGCAGCCGGCTACGATGCTGCGAGTAATTACCTGGGCGATTACAGCGTCACCTGGTCCCTTTCTTCCGGAAACCTGGTTCCGGTGCCGAACGGCTCGGCAAGCAGCTTTACATTTAGTCCGACCACGGCCCCGACGTCCGGGGTGATCAAGGCAAGTTACAATTCATCTATTACAAATGTTACCGGCACGATTTCTGTCTCGGTAGGCGCACTGGCGCGTATTCAAATTCGGGATGCGGCCAACAACGGCGGTTCCGAAGTGACCACGCACACCATGACGACCGATGAAACCTACACGGTTTGGACCGCGGGTTACGATGCCGACGGCAATTTTATTGCGGACACCACCGTCAATTGGACCTCTTCCGGATTAACGCCGGCTCTTTCTTCAACCGGCAGAAGTGTCGTAATCGACCCAAGCAAGCCCGGAACGGCTACCATTACGGCAACTGAACCCAATTCGGGCCTGACGGACAACACGGGGGCCATCATTGTTAACCCGGGCGCCGTGAGTTACCTTCTGGTTAGAAGCGAAGCCGGCGGAGGCGGCACAGAAGTGGGCGACATGACGCTGACCCTGGATGATAAACTGACCTTGTACGCCGCGGGCTACGATGCCGAAAACAATTATTCCCGGGATGTTGCGGCGGCCTGGAGCGTGAGTACGGGAGATCTGGATGCGCCCAGCCCCGCCACCGGAACAAGCACCGTGTTTAGTCCGTCCACGCCGGGGACCAGCGGTAAAATCAAGGCGGACAGCACCGGAATTATCGGGGATGAAACCGGGACCCTTACGGTTGGAAACATTTCATACGTGAAAATTCGAGATGCATCGGGCGGTGCCGGCAATGAAGTCGGAAATCTCTTGCTGACGGCGGATGAGTCCATCACGCTTTATGCCGCCGGGTACGATGCGGGGAATAATTACATCGGTGATGTTCAGGTGACCTGGAGTTCCACCGGTACATTAGCACCGGCTGTTTCCGGAACCGGTACGTCTGTTACGTTTTCGCCCACAACGGCACCGGCCAGCGGTACCATCCTTGCCCATCACATTACGGCCACGGATGATGCAACGGGCACTATTACAGTGACCCCCGGTGTGCCGGTAGGCACGATTTCTCTTTCCGCTTCTCCCACGGCCATTCCGGCAGATGGCAGCAGCACATCTACCATTACATCTGGTGTTATCAAAGATTCGGACGGCAACCCGGCGGCCCAGGGAACGCTGATTACCGTGAGCACCAGCCTGGGAACCATTACGACGTCGGATGCCAGTGCCTCCTATTCCGGAATACAGGTTGGAGCAGATTCCAACGGCAGGATTTCGTTCACGCTGCGGGCGCCCACGTCCGGGGGAACGTCTTACATCTCAGCCGCCAGCGTGGGGGGGAGCGCCACCGGCAGCACGACCGTGCAGATAACCAATCTTCGAATCGTGAGTATTTCATCGGATTATTCAACGGTGAGTCAGGGTCAAACAAATATTTCTGTCCGAATGGTGGTTGAAAATCTGGGCAGTGCTCCCCTGGAAACGGCCACTGCCAATTTAACATTTACAGACATGAATGGGACGGATCGCACGGGCGAATACTCGGGTATTTCCGAAACAGGCATTACGGTTTCTGCGGGCGCCACACAAACAGTAAATTTTTTAATTTCGGTGGGCAGTTCCGCCACAACAGGTTCCATTATTATTGACGGGAATATCAGCGGGACGGTGAGCGGCAACTCCGTGGGTGCCGGCGGGGCAGCCACACCCTATAGTTGGACCGTGCAGACACCGGCGGTGCTTGAAATTCTATCCGTTCAAACGAACCCGGACAGCGTGAGTCAGGGGCAGCAGAGTGTTTCGGTTGTGATGACGGTTCGAAATGCGGGACAGGCCAGTGCCACCATTGATTCGCTGAAATTGGCCTTTAAAAATGGCGCTGCAGATGTGACGGGCGACTATATTCAATCGGCCGCTTCCGGAAATCCGGCTCAAATATTGGGCGGCGCCACGGAACAATTTGCCGTTTTAGTCGATGTCCTCGCTTCGGCTGCCACCGGTACCGTGACTCTTGACGGCGCCATTTACGGAAAAGATGATAATTCATTGAATCTGATTTCCGATACCGGTGCGAACACCACGGATTCGTGGGTGGTTGCCGAGGCGGCCGCCTTTCAAATTACCGCCATGGTGCCTTCGCAGCCCGCGGTAACTGCCGGACAAACCCGGAGCTGGACAATCAAAATGGCGGTGGAAAACAACAGCAAATCAATCATCGATCTGGATCTGGATCCCGCAAAAACCTATCTTAAATTTATCATTGGGAGCGATGTGACGTCTCAATATTCAATTACCACCCCAACCGCTCTTTTGGGCGGGGGAATCCGATTGAATGCCGGGGCAAAAGACACGTTGGAATTTGTGGTGAACATAACCGGAACAACGGCAGGAATTGCCGCGATTAATGGATTCGTAACAGGATCAGACGTGGTTTCCGGCAAAACAATTACGGACGACACCAATGACACGGGCTCGGGTTCGGTTACCGTGCAGACGCCGGCCGCAATAAGGGTAACGGCGGTAACACCCTCACAGGATTCGGTGAGCAGCGGGCAAACCGCCTCCTGGAACGTCACCGTTGCCGTTGAAAATACGGGACAAAGCAAGGCGACGCTCTCTCTCGACAGCACGTTTCTGGGTTTTCGCAGCGGAACCGGGTACGCTTTTTTAAAACCGTCTCAGTTTCAGGGCGGGGGGCTGGTTCTCGACAGAAATTCTTCCGGCGATTTGGTTTTTTCAATCACAAAAACCGCAGCGTTTTCAGGAATAGACACTATCGATGCGACGGTCGGTTTTTTTGAAAATAACAGCGGCCGTTATTTGGCGGACAGCACCGCCGCGGGAAATTACGGTACGGTAAATGTTCAAACACCCGCTGCCCTTTCCATTCTTAAAGTTCGGCCTTCACAGCCGGTGGTCACAAAAAATCAATCCAATCACTGGACGGCGATGGTTGTTGTGAAAAACACCGGACAAAGCCGGGCAGCGATTAATTTTCAACAGGCAAGCACATTTTTGTCATTCTCCAAAAACGGCGCCCCCCTTTCCGACTACACCGTTCAACAACCCTCGGCCCTGGAGGGCAGCGGCGGAAGCCTTCTCTACGGCGGGAAAACGGACAGTCTTAAATTTGTGATTACCGCCACGGGTGCCGACACCGGAACGATTGCCATTCATGCGACGTTCGCAGGCGTCGAGGTGAACAGCGGGCGATCCATCAGCGCAAACACATTTGGCGGAAATAGCGGACAGGTGACGGTTCAGGCACCGCCGGTACTGACGTACATCAGTGGATCATTGAGTCCGAAGAGCGTAAACCGCGGGAGTAACGCCTCTTTTGATGTGCGGGTGCGAAATTCGGGGGGTGCCACGCTGGTGCTTTCACCGTCGGAAACCAAATTTTCCTTTTCGGATGGCGTCCACGCCTTCGAAGCCGTGCTGAATGATAATGTGGTGACGGAAATTCAGCCGGGTGACACGACGCTTGTTTTTGTCTCTACCCTTGTTCCTGAACTGCTGGCAACCGGAAAATACGCGCCGGCGATTACACTCAGCGGCACGCAAAACGGAAATGCATTTCAGACCGGCTTGACCACCGATTCCAATGAGCTGGAAGTTCTTGAAAAAGCCGTTTTGGATATTGTGTCCATTACGCCGTCTCAAACGCAAATTACTCAGGGGCAGACAAAAGAATGGTTTATCTGGGTGGGTGTGGCGAACAACGGCGGATCGAGTATCCGGCTGGACAGCGCACAGGTTCATTTGTATATTGGACAGGAAGTGACATCCGAGTACAAAATTACGACGCCCGCCGGTTTCTGGCAGCCGGACAGCACGGAAGACCCGGTGCTCAAGGGACACGACACGGGCAGTTTGCGGTTTGTGGTGACAAAAACCGGTCAAACCACCGGCCCGGCGACGATACAGGGACGGCTCTGGGTCACAGACCTTGTCAGCGGCGATCATTTATCGGACCAGACGGACGGCGGAGCGGGAAGTGTGAAGGTTCAGGCGCCGGCGAAGTTGAAGATCAATTACACGCTCATTTCTCAATCGTCCGTCACAATCGGGCAGGAAGAGGATTGGACGGTCCGCCTGAATCTTTCGAATAACGGCGAAAGCGATTTGATGATCGACACCAGCCGGATCAAGTCCTATTTAATCTTCAAAATCGGCGGAAGTACGATTAATGATTTTGTTGTAAAACAGCCCACACAGCTTTATAATTCACTGGGTTCGGGTCTGGGTACTCTGGTGCTGAAAGGCGGAGAAACCGCACAACTCTGGTTCACGATCGATAAAACTACCATTCACATTGGTTATTGTATGATTTATGCCCATGTGACAGGGGTTGAAATAAACAGCGACTCAACCCTTATCGAAGATAATTACGACTCCGGCTGGAATGGCGTGACCATTCAATCGGAATCCAGTGTTCAGATTGTGAGCACGGAGAATATGGCGTTGAACAAACCTTACGTGAATACGGGGCAGAATTTTTACATTCGGGTGCAAGTTCGGAATAATGGCGGTGAAGCCGTTAAAAATGTAAAGGTAGATTTACAATCAAACGGCATTTCGCAATTTACACCGCAGAAACTCATTTATCGAATTAATTCGGCGTCGATTTATTCACTCACTTTTCCGGTGAAAGCCTCGGATCAATTTGATTCTACGGAGATTTTCACGGCAAGGATTCTGGAAGCTTTTTCGGTAAACACGGGCGATACCATTGCAATCGCGCCTGCTGCCGATTCAAGCGACACCACGACAGTTGCACAAATTCAAAAACCGGCTGCGCTTGTGATTAGAGAAGTACACCCCTCTTCCGATAGTGTGTTGGCCAGTCAAACGGACGAATGGCAAATTTATGTGGTCATACAGGATACCGGAGAAGCCAATATTTTTCTGAATAATTTTAAGTCAAGCGATATTGTGATTCAAATCAATGGGGAGACGCAGCAGGATTATCTTATCCAGGCGCCGGATTCCTTAATGAACGGCGGCCACATATTGTACGGGGGGCAAATCGACACACTGATTTACCGGGTAAAAGCCACGGGGCATCTGGGCGGAATCGCAGCTATCAACGCCACAATTACCGGACGTGATGCCAATAATTTTCACACACTTTCGACATCGAAAAGTGCGAGTGTGACCGTACAAACTTCGGCGGCCATTCAAATTATCGGAACGACTGTATCGGCGCCGCATATTATTGAAATTGGAAATGCTGAAGTTAATTTAAAACAGAATTTTAAAGTAAATGTTTTTGTCGAAAATAAGGGGAACGAACGGGTTAACGATGCCGTCATTTCACTTCGTACGAGCGGACAGTCTCAGTTAATCGATACGCTTCAAACAATCGCCTCTATTCCGGCAAGAAGCACGCGTTTTATCCAGTTTGACGTCACGGCCGATTCAGCGGAAAATTTACTGGGTGAAAATTTCATCTCAAGATTGATCAGCGGGACGGCCTCTGTGAGTCATCTTCCCGCCGTAATCGCGATAGCACTGGATTCCGTGGCGACGGTTTACATTGAAAAACCGGCACGGTTGGAGCTGCAAGAGAGCATCAACGACAAGGACCGGATTTTATCGGCCAACCAGCTCTTTGAAGTTCGGGCGGATGTCGTCAACAAAGGGCGCTCCAAAACGCTGGGTACCGGTAAGGTTGTGCTGGCGTTACCGGACAATTACCGGCTGGTCAGAGGCGGAGACACGCTTTCCGTGCAAAAAGACACGCTCCTCTATTCCGTCGGCACACGCGTCACGTGGGGGGTTTTAACACCGGATTTAACGCAAGGTCCGGACAGCTTATTTATGAAAATTCTTACCGCGCCCAAAGACGAAAATACCCTGAAAGCGGCGTCCGTTGCCAAAGGGTTGGATACCGTTGTGGTCAATACAATCGGCACAAGTCAGATCCTGAGCCGCGGCACAATCGTCGGTCCTGCGGGCGCCACAGACGGAGTGGTTTCAACAGAGCAGGAATTTGAAATTGTGAGCCACATCACGGCCACGCCGAATTTAACCCAACTCACGGCTTCATTAGCTGTTCCGGCGGGTTATGTGTATCTGTCTCCGAAAACGCAGAGTTTAAGGGGAGACTCCATTGTTTGGACCATTCGTGCGCCGGAGATTCAGGACCAGGTGACAAAATATCTGATTATCAGTGCGCTGGGAAAGGATGGTTCCGGGGTTCCGGTTGAAAGCGCCGGAGATAGTCTGTTGATTCAGGCCGTTAAAAGAGCGAATCTTTCTCTGGATGTGTACATTACAGAGCCGCAAGGCGCAAAAGACGGGGTGCTGACGGCGGGGCAGCCGTTCATCGTTCGTGCACTGGTTACAAACAGCGGCCGGGCGAATGTTTATGGAAACGGGACTTTAAAAATAAAATTTGGTGCGACGGGCGTCACCACGAGCGAACCGGCGGAAAAATCCTTTGTGCCGGGAGTTCCGGTGGATTGGCGGGTGCAGGCACCCGATACCGTCACGGCCGAAGCGCTGGTGCGGGTGATAATGGATTCGATTCCATACGATGAGAATTCCAACCGCCTGTCTCTTGTGTCGGTTGACAGTAAAAATCTCCGAATCGAAACCGTTAAATCGGCGACACTAACGAATAAACTATCGATTTCCAGTCCGGCCGGTGCAAAAGACGGCATTGTTTCGACTTACCAGGAGTTTCTTGTGGAAGCCGTAATTCAATCCGAAGGCTGCAAAAACATTACGGCCGAGCTTATCTTGCCGGAAGATTTTTACACGGAAAATCGCGTGAAGACTGCCAACCCGGGTTACTTTGTGGTCTCCTGGAATGTGCGTGCCTCCTCGGAGCCGATGGCAGATAGGACGATCGAGGTTATTTCACGCGCGTATGACGCGAATAATGATACCCTGAGAGTGGTCAGCAAACCGGACAGTGTCGAGATCATGACGGTCAGCCGGGCGAATGCAGCCGTGGCGGCTTCGATTACCGATCCGCCTCAGGCGGCGAATGGTATTATTTCCACACAAGAAGAATTGACGGTGACCGGAACGATTCAGAATCTCGGGCTGTCGGCTTTTAAAACGGAGGGGAAACTCAGGATAATCGTTCCGCAAGGATTTGTGCTGAAAAGCGATACGGTTCAGCAGACACAGCTTTTTCAGGCAAGCTGGCTCGTGCAGGCCCCCAGTCGTCCCACGGTTTCGCCTGAAAATATCCGGATTGAATTGGTTGAAACACCGAAAGACGAAAATACAGACAAAGCGGCTTTTGTTTCGGCGTTCTCCGATGAAATTGTCCTGACGGTGGAACGGAAAAAGTTCACGATTATTAAGCGTGAGGATTTCGGACAGGCGTCCGTTGTGAAGGGTCAAAAGAATATCCCTGTGTTGGGATTGATTTTGCGGAATTTGGGGCGCGTGGGTTCAAATGATGTCTGGCTGAATGCCTTGACCGTGCAGATTCAGAACCGGGACGGGCGTGCCATTTCACCAAAGGGAAATTTTGCAAGGATTTGGGTAGCCGTCGCGGGCCACCCGGATCAAGTTCTGGCAGAGCTGATCAATCCCGAATCCAATCCGCTGAAATTTGTATTTTCCCCGCCCGTCGTTGTGAGTGCGGCGGAAGAAGATTCGATTTCGATTTTTGTTGATCTGTCCGGCACCTTCGAGTTAACGGATTTCCAGGTCGCTTTCGATGCCGCACAAAATGTGACGGCGATTGACGGCGTGTCGAAATTTCCGGTGATGATCACCAACGCCGCCGGAGATCCCATTTCATCCCTGAAAATTCAATCGAATTTTACAGTGGTTCTGGATACCAGTTTTGAAAAGACATTCGGCAATTATCCGAATCCCTTCGGTGAGATCGGAAAGGAAAAAACGCGTTTTGTGTATTATCTCAAAAATAATATAAATGGTCAAATCCAGATATTCACCCTGACGGGAGAATTGGTCTGGACGAAATCGTTCGAAGCGGGAAAGCAAAACGGAAGCAAAGGGCTTCACGATGGTGACATTGTCTGGGACGGCACCAATATGGCCGGACAGAGGGTGGTGAACGGCGTGTATGTGGCTGTTCTGATGACGAAAGACGGAAAAAAGGCTTACACAAAAATAGCGGTTGTTAAATAAGTTAGGTTATCGAATGAAAAAATATTTTACGCCCATTTTTCTTTTGTTATTTTTTGCCGCGTTTTTAAATACAGGATTTGCTCAGGAAGGAAGAGGCGGCTATCAGAGCATTTTTTTGCTGGGGGCAGGCGCCAGACAACTGGGAATGGGGGGCGCTTCGGTGGCTTTTCCGCAGGACGCGACCACGATTTATTGGAACCCTGCGGGTATGGAAGAATTGCAGCGAAAAAGTTTCACCGCCTTTTACGCCTCTTTAATGTTGGGAACTTCTTATAATTATTTCGGTTACGTGCACCCAACCCTCAGCTTCGGCACATTCGGTGTGGGTGTTTCCAGAATTTCCACCGGGGATATTCCTTATCGTGAAAATCACTATCTGGATCTGGGCACGTTTAACTACGATCAGGAGGAGTTTTATTTTTCCTACGCAAAAAATATTCGGGATTGGTTTACGGGCGGCGCAAATATTAAAATCGAACGCCAGGTCATTGGCCAATACTCCGATATTGGCTTTGGAATTGATCTGGCCGCGTTTTACAAATTTGATTTTGATTCGGAATGGCTGAAAAACACACAGGTGGGTGTGATTTATCAAAATGTTTATGCGCCCCGCTTAAGATTACGGCAATCCGTAGACTACATGCCCAGCATGCTGCGGTTTGGGGTGGCCAAAATATTTTATTTCAGCAATACCGCCTCTCCGTTTGTGGTGTTGATGGATATCCAAAAAGGAGATCGGGAGCCCGTCAAATTTCATCTGGGGACGGAATACAACTACAACGGACAGGCCATGCTTCGCGTGGGTGTGAACGATCGCGGACTCACTTTCGGGGCGGGCGCCGTGTACAAGCGATATGAATTGGATTACTCCTACGGAAAAATTGATTCCAGAAACGTGTTTAGCGGAAGTCATCGAATTTCTTTCGTCGTGAATTTCGGAAAGAGCCGCGTTGAAAAACTACAATTGATTGAAGCGAAGCGCCAGAAAGAGATTGAAGAAAGAATTGCCCGTGAAAATGAACGGCGGAGACGTGCTCAGATTAAAAAATTACTGGGGGAAGGCAAAGATCTTTACGCCAGCGATGATTATTTCAAAGCGCTGGTTAAATTTCAGCAGGTGCTGGAGTTAGATCAAAGTAATCCTGAGGCTCTGGATATGGTTGACGAAACAAGAGCCCGAATGACTGAAATTCGTAAAAAAGAGATGGATCAGCAGCTTTCCAAAATTCAGGAAACCCGCCAGCGTAAGCAAATTCAGAAATTTGTGGATAAACACGTCAACAGGGGACTCGATTATTTAAAGAAAGGAGATTATGGGTCTGCGATTAATGAATGGAATCTCGCTTTAGATCGACAACCGGACAGTCAGCAGATTAAACAGTACATCGAAGATGCAAAAAATGAATTGATGAGCAAGATTACGGAACTCATTGATAGAGCCGACAAGCTGGCCAAAAAAGGCAATTTTGGAGAGGCGAATAAACTTTACAATCAAGCCTTGCTTTTGAGTCAGGATGATGAAGTGAGGCAGGAAAAAATCCGAAAAAGGATGGCTGAATTAGAAATAAAATTGAATCTTTATGATTATTACCAATCGGGCTTAATTGCATATCGTTCTGAAAATTGGAAGGAAGCGATGCTGAATTTTGAAAAGGCTCTGAAGCTTAATCCAAGAGACCCCAAAATTCAGGGGTATTACAAAGACGCGGAGCGTCATGTTCTGGCCCGGAAACAGCAGATGACCCCCGAAATGCTGAAAAAGTTTAACAAGGGTCTTCAGCTTTATGTCGATGATCGTATCGAAGACGCCATTCAGGTTTGGGAGGATTTATTAAAAAAACAGCCTTACAATAAACAGATTATTGAATCGATTGATATGGCCAAAAAACAATTGCAAGAAAGGCGAAAAGCACGTAAATAATTGTGTTTAAAAAAATAAAAAAAGAAGAACTTCGGGTTCCGGCCGGTGTTGAGCATCTGAAGGATCTTAGAAATTTTGTTGAAAAGATTGGCAAGAAGCACCATCTTCCAAGCAACGTCGTCAATAGTTTTAAACTGGCTGTTGACGAAGCCAGTACGAATATTATTCGCCATGCTTATCGGGACACGTCCGGCGAAATTTTAATTCGCGCCATTGTCAGGAAAACAAGTATTACACTTTCGTTAATCGATCAGGGACGATTTTTTAATCCTGCCAACGTCAAGGATCCGGATCTCAGGCGCTATGTCGCGATTGGAAAACGCGGCGGGCTTGGAATCTTTATGATTCGGAAACTGGTTGATAATATTGAATATTATCATACCGATGAGGGAAATGAACTCAGGCTGACAAAGAAAATCATAAAAAAGCCGAAGAAAAAGATAAGTGCTCCGGGCATTCCCGGTTCGTTACGCGTAAGATACTACGCTTATTCATCCGCAATTTTATCTCTTATCATTCTTTTTGGGTACATTTATTTCTTCGTCCGGCGAAATTCTGAAATACGAAATCAGTCGTTTAAACAGGGTGAAGCCGCTGTCCGGGTGTTGGCGAAAAATAGTGCAAATTGGATTGGGACGCCGTCTGAATTAAATCTCAACAAAGAGACGAAGGTCATTTTAGCCCAAAACCCGAAACTGCTCTCATATGCACTGGTGGTGGATAAAGATGGAACGGTAAAAGGCTCAACCAATTTTGATTTATTTAAAGTTTTCAGGCCCTATTCGGGTGTCATTATCGAACAGGATTTTGGTAAAGGCCGTTATTTTGTGCAATTACCGAACGATGAAAAAGAATATATGATTGGCAAGCCTATTTATATCGTCGATCGCACGGCATCGAATTCCAAACGGTTTATGGGCAGGGCTTATGTATTTATTTCGAAAAATTACGTCAGTCATCTGGTTTATAAGAAGCGAATGCAGGATTTAAGGGTCGCCCTTCTGATTTTGTTATTTGGCAATACCGGAGTTGTGCTTCTGGTTACGCTGATTATCAGTCCCTTTAAAAGACTTGCGGTGTGGATACGAAAGGCGTCTGAGGGAAATATTGAAGATGAAATGGATATTGACACCGCCGATGAAATTGGGGAAATTGCACAGGCTTTTAATGAAATAACGTACAAATTTCGAAAATCTCAGCAGAGCCTGCAGGATCAGGAACGCTTGAAACACGAAATGCACCTGGCGCAGGAAATTCAGCAAACCCTGCTGCCGGCTGAATTTCCGAAAGTCAGGGGATTTGACATTGCCTCGCACTATGAATCGGCGAAGGAAGTGGGGGGTGATTATTATGATTTTGTTGAGATCAATCAGGACAAAGTAGGCGTGGTTGTTGCGGATGTGTCGGGAAAAGGGGTACCGGGTTCCCTTGTCATGACCATGATTCGTACGGCTCTCCGAACGGAAGCAAGGGGTACGACTTCTGCGGCAGAAACGTTGAAACGCGTGAATAAATTCATTATAGGCGATATTAAAAAGGGGATGTTTGTCACGGTTTTTTATGCCATCCTGGATTCCAGAACGCGCAGCCTTACGTTTGCGAGCGCCGGTCATAATCCCATGATTTTATATCGTCCCGCTACCCGAAAAAGCTATTATTTAAATCCTAAAGGATTTCCCGTAGGAATCAGCTTGAACGATGGGGATCTTTTTAACCGTTCTCTTGAGGATGATTCCATTCGTCTCACGAAGGGCGATATTGTGATTATTTATACGGATGGTGTCACCGAAGCGATGAATTCCAAAAGAGAACTTTTTGGTGAAGAGCGATTATTGGACACTGTCCGCAGGTATGGGCATCTGTCTGCAAAAGAGTTTGTTGAAAAACTCAAGACAGAAATCGTTTCGTTTACAGAGGGTCAGATTCAAAACGACGACATTTCGCTTGTGGTGATTAAAGAAAATATGACACAGGAAGAAGAATATGAAGAGCGAGCCCGTGAGGTCTATTATCAAGTATTAAACCATGTTTCAGCGACACAGGCCTGCAAAGATGTGAATCTGCCGTTTAACACGTTCAAGAAGTATCAAACGATATTTGAGGAAGTGGGCATTGAAAATTTCCGTTCCGATTATGAAACCGCCGCCGTTGAAGCCCGGCATTTAAGCATCGAAGAGCAGACAAAGATTTTTGATGTGATTAAAAAACATCCGGAATACGGAGCGAAACGGATTTCCGAAATGCTGGAGAAGGAAGAATATGGAAACGCCGTTTTAACTGAAAATCGCGTGTACAATGAGCTTGTTCGGCTAAAGTTGAACACACGTCAATTGCGAGAGAGCTTTATTGCCAGAAATAAACAAAAAAGAAAGATTAAACCCCCGGGCACTCCCCTGCTGACGTTGGACGGGCGGGTGATTATTGAAGATTCCCGTGCCAAATTGTTCGCTCCCATTTTGGTTAAGACGGAACCCGGAAAAGAAGTCCCGGAATCCGCGAAGGAGGAGGGCGTACTCTCCGGAGAAGTTGAAGAAATCATTTCCGGATTAGATATCGAGCCGGATAAGGAAAAAAACGCGCCTGCAGAAGACGTGAAATCGAAACCTGCAAAGAAAAAACGTGAGGAAAAATCCATTTTAGAGAAAGACATCGAAGAAATTGTGCTGTCCGATCCTATCGACGTTTTTGATAAAAATCAGGGGACTGAAGAAATTGTGGAGACATCCGGCGCAGAAGAGGATCAAGACGATCTCTTAACCATTGACGGAATCGAAGTTTTTGAGAGAGAGGCCGGGCCCGCGGCAGAAGAGGAAAATGAAGTTGAAGACGTTTCCGACAAAGACGGGGAAATTTCTTTGGAGAAACTGTTTGATTCCTTAACAATGAAGACTGAAAAGGAGAAGGAAACGGATAATGGTTTGGAAGAGGGCATGGACTTGCTGGAATATTCAATCCTGGAAGAAGACCACTTATTGGACGTGCAGGAAGAGGCCGAGCCGCATTCGGATGAATCTGAGAAAGAAGAAAGTGTTTCTCCTTTAGATGCCTATCTTGAAGAAATCTCCGAAAATAGAGTTTCTGAAAAAGCGGATAAAGATTCACGTAATGAGCCCGAAGTCGAAATTCCACCGGAAAAAATCTTTGATCAATTGAGTGTCCGCGTGGAGGAAGAAAAAGAAGAGCCGCTTGAAAATAATGTTCATAAAATTGACGATTTTGTCGATGATTTAATTATTGGAGATGAAGAAATAGAGCATGCCCTTGAAGAAGACAACCAATCGAACAAACCTGCAAAGCAGGACGTATTTCGAGAAGCGCCGGAAAATGAACTCCATAAAGTTAAAGAACTTCTTCTCACAGGGTTAAGGTTCTATTTAGATAAAGATTACAAAAAAGCAATTGCGGTTTTCGAAAAGATTATCAAGGGAAATCCGGATCATTTTGAAGCCCATTACAATCTGGGGAATGCGTATTTTCGAACAAAAGATTTTAAGAAGGCTGAAAAAGAATACTTAAAAGTCATCGAAATTGATCCGTCTTTTACGGATGCGCATGACAATTTAGGCGTGATTTATGCCAATCGAAAGGATTTTAAAAAGGCCATTCAAATTTGGAAAAAGATTCTTGAACTTCACCCGGAACGGGAAGATGTCAAAAAGAATATCGAGAAAGCACTAAAATTAAGCAAAAAACTGAAAAAAGCAAAACAAAAAGTAATCCCAAAACCGCAATAAATTATTATTGATTTTTTATAATATTTCGTTTATATTAGCCTTAATCTATTTTCTCAAAAAGGAGACAGCCAATGGAAGGAATCCAGGTTTCCGTATCAAAAACGGGTAGTCAGAACAATATTTCCGTTATAAAAGTGGGTGGATACATTGATACAACGACATCCGCAGAGCTGGAGAGATCCCTTGACCGATTGTTGAGAGCCGGGCATTACAATATTGTTGTCGATTTGGGTAATGTGGATTATATTAGCAGCGCCGGTTGGGGGATATTTATCAGCGAAATTAAGGGGATTCGGGAAAAAAGCGGTGATTTAAAACTGGCAAATATGATTCCGGATGTTTACGAGGTGTTTGAACTTCTTGAATTTCACTATATTTTAAAAGCCTTCGATTCCACCGCAGAAGCCGTTAAAGATTTTGAAAAAGATCTTTTCTCAAGCGGTTCGAGCCGGCCGCAAGAGGAATTCTTGAAGGAAGAATCCTCAGAGGAGAAATCCGGGGGAGGAGAGAAGAGTGAAACACCCTCTTCCATACCCTCTCCATTCGGTGAAACAAAATCTTTGAGTCTTCAGGATAGAATTCGCAAGGCGGTGTTGGAAAAACCGGACGCAAGTCTGCTGGAAATTAAAAACGAGCTTAATACGGAAAAATATGGGTTTACAAAGATCGGAATCTTCCCTCTCTGGAGAGAACTGGGGAAACTCAGATTGCGTTCAAAAAAGAAACGGATCGCTTTTTTTAAGCAGAATGCATTTTCAAAGTGATTGATTGGGAAGCTGCGCAACTTTATCCTCCTTCTTCCTTTTGGGTCTAAAATCTTCATGACCGGCATTATTCGGGACAAAAAACAATTGATTTTCACCAAATTATTTCTTATTATTCTTTAACTGTGAAAAAGCCGCGCCATAGGGTGTGCTTTGCGCTTTCTTTGATGTCTTTATTGTGAATAAATGGGTTCGATTAAAAATCCCGGAGGGAAAGTCAAGATGAGTGAAAAATACGTTAAAGTGCCGGAAAAAGGTAAAAAGGTTACCATCGTCGACGGAAAATTATCCGTCCCGGACAATCCGATTATTCCGTTTATTGAGGGTGACGGCACCGGCCCGGATATTTGGCGTGCCGCAAAAATAGTGCTGGATGCCAGCGTTCAGAAAGCCTACAACGGAAAACGGAAGATTGAATGGATGGAATTATATGCCGGTGACAAAGCCCACAATTTGTACGGGGAATGGTTGCCCGATGAAACCATTAAAATGATTTCGGAATATATCATTGCCATTAAAGGTCCGTTGACGACTCCGGTTGGCGGGGGCTTTCGAAGTCTTAACGTCACCATGCGGAAGGTGTTGGAGTTGTACGCCTGTGTGCGCCCGGTCAAATATTACAAGGGTGTCCCGAGTCCGGTGAAACATCCCGAAAAGATGGATGTGATCATCTTTAGAGAAAACACGGAGGATGTGTACGCCGGTATTGAGTGGCGCGAAGGCACCAGTGAGGCGTTAAAGATTATCGGCTTCTTGAAAGATGAATTTGATGTGAACATCCGGAAGGACTCCGGAGTGGGTATCAAGCCGATCAGCGAATACGGAAGTAAACGTCTTGTGCGGAAAGCCATTCAATATGCCCTTGAGAATAAGCGTAAGAGCGTGACGCTGATGCACAAAGGCAATATCATGAAATATACGGAAGGCGCTTTTAAGGATTGGGGCTACAAAGTGGCAGCGGAAGAATTTGGTGACGTCACCCTCTCGGAAGCGGATCTCTGGGATAAATATGATGGTAAAATGCCTGACGGGAAGATTCTCATTAAGGACAGAATTGCGGACAACATGTTTCAGCAGGTTTTAACGCGCACGAATGAATACGACATTATTGCCACGCCGAATTTAAATGGGGATTACATCTCCGACGCCTGTGCGGCTCAGGTGGGCGGGCTTGGAATGGCCCCCGGCGCCAATATCGGTGATTATGTGGGTCTGTTTGAAGCGACACACGGGACGGCTCCTAAATACGCCGGACTGGACAAGGTTAATCCCGGTTCTTTAATTCTTTCCGGTGTGATGATGCTGAAATATATGGGGTGGAACGAAGCGGGCGAATTAATTGAAAAAGCCATCTCCGAGACCATTCTCCAAAAGCGCGTCACGTATGATCTGCACCGCCAGATCGAAGGCGCCACATTGCTGAAGTGCTCGGAATTTGGTTCGGCAATTGTCGAAAATATGGAGCAATTTGTGAAGTCACTCCGTTAAACAGCCCAAGAAAAGGAGATCATTCGTGACAACAGATTACCCAAAAGCAGATGTGTCCATAAGATTAATTGCTTTTCTCATTGATCTGGCCGTTTATGTTGTGATCTGGGTATTGCTGTTTTTCTGGCTTCGACTTGGAAATTACCTGACCGGACTGGCTGCGGGATTGTACATTGTTTTCAGAGACGGATTGTTTAACGGCCAGAGTGTGGGAAAGAAGCTTATGCGCCAGCGCGTGATTCGAAGAGATTCGGAGGATGCGTGCGATTTTACCCATTCGGTGAAAAGGAATATCATCCTTTATATTCCGAATTTGTTTCGTTTTATCAATTTTTTCGGCGGCATTCTGGGTGTTGTAATCGTGGCTCTGGAGCTTTATTTCATTTTTACAAATGAGAAGGGTCTTCGCTGGGGCGATCAATTCGCAGAAACGCAGGTTATTAATGAAACATGAATTGAAAATTGGGGTTTACTGGTTGAAAAAAGGCAGAGCAATCTGCCTTTTTTTGTAACTTTAGAGTTAATATTTCGGTGCACTAAAGATGTTTATCGATCAGGCAAAAATTTATGTAAAGGCCGGGGACGGCGGAAACGGTATCGTCAGTTTCCGGCGGGAAAAGTTTGTGCCCAGGGGCGGTCCGGCCGGCGGGGACGGCGGCCATGGCGGTCATGTCATCTTCCGGGTGGATACTCATTTACAAACACTGCTGGATTTTCGGTATAACCAACACTTTAAGGCGGAAAGAGGCGCCAATGGTCAGGGAAGCAATAAAACCGGGAAAAGCGGTAAAGATTTAATCATCCGGGTGCCCCCGGGAACGGTTGTTAAGGCCCTTTCTACGGGCGAAATCCTGTGTGATTTAATTCATCCGGGGCAAAGCGTTGTTGTGGCTGAAGGAGGAAGGGGCGGCAGAGGAAATGCGCGTTTTGCCACATCAACCAACCAGGCCCCGCGGAGAGCCGAACCCGGAACGCCCGGCGAAGAAAAAACACTTTTACTGGAACTAAAGTTAATTGCAGATGTCGGATTAGTCGGTTTTCCAAACGCCGGAAAATCGACCTTGCTGTCCCGGGTTTCCAGCGCCACGCCCAAAATAGCCGATTACCCTTTTACGACACTTAACCCGAATCTGGGATATGTGAAAATCGGGGATGATTTCAGCTTTGTCATGGCCGATATTCCGGGTTTGATTGAAGGCGCGTCCGGGGGCAGGGGATTAGGATTGCAGTTTTTGCGTCATATCGAACGGACAGAATTGCTTTTGTTTCTGATCGATTCGACGCGTGAGAATCCTGCAGAAGATTACGAGATTCTTAAAAAAGAGCTGGAAACCTACAGCCGGGAACTGATGCATAAACCGGAAATTGTGGCACTTTCAAAGAGTGATTTGCTGGATGTGGCCGCAAGGGAAAAATTACCGGACACATTGGGAGAATCTTCCGTACAGATATTTTCTTCCGTCTCAGGAGAAGGACTGCAGGCACTTCTTTATGAGATTAAGACTAAATTAGAGGCTATTTTCAGAAAAAGAGCGATCGTTGATGGATGAAAAAACCAAAGATCTTCTCCTGCTTCAGTCTGTTCCGGGGATCGGAAATCAGCGTATCCGGCAGTTAGTGGCACATTTCGGTTCACCCCGGGAGGCACTGCAGGCCTCATTTGCAAAATTACTGCAAGTCGACGGGGTCGATAAAAAACTTGCCGGAAAAATTCTGCATGATAGAGAACTGCGATTTGCCGAGCATCAGCTAAAATTCGCGGAAAAGCACCGGGCGTCAATTTTGACCTTCTGGAATGCCCATTACCCGGAGAGTTTAAAGAGGACTTTCGATCCGCCGGTTTTACTGTTTCAAAAAGGAGAGTGGCTTCCGGGAGATTCCATTTCTATTGCTGTTGTGGGGACAAGAAGTCCTTCCGCCTACGGCACGCAGGTGACCGAACAGTTGACCCGGGAACTGGTCAAAACCGGATTTACCATTATCAGCGGTTTGGCCAGGGGTATTGACACAATTGCACATAGAATCGCGTTAAAAACCGGGGGCCGGACAATTGCCGTCCTGGGCAGCGGGCTCGATCTGATTTATCCGGCCGAAAATAAAAAATTGGCGGAGGAGATTGAAACGTCGGGGGCGATATTAACGGAATATCCCCTTGGGTCGAAACCGGATGCTGCAAACTTTCCCAAGCGAAACCGGATTATTAGCGGGTTGGCATTGGGAACGCTTGTTGTGGAGGCCGGGGAAAAGAGCGGGGCTTTGATTACGGCGAATTACGCGCTGGAACAGGGGCGGGAAGTGTTCGCTGTGCCCGGAGCCACTACCAGTCTGCGAAGCGTGGGTACAAACCGGTTAATCAAGGAGGGCGCCAAATTAGTCCAGAACGTTAACGATATTTTACAGGAATTGGATTCAAAATTACGATCCCTTCGCAGGCTGGAAACCACTTCATTGACGGCAACTCCCAAGAATCTGTCGGAGGATGAAAAAAAGGTCTGGGATATCTTAACCGATGAACCGCAGCACATTGATACGCTCTCACAAAGATTGGGAATGGCCTCTTTCCAGGTAGTATCGCTTTTGCTGACGCTCGAGCTGAAAGATGCGGTGAAACAATTAACGGGTGCCTATTTTATCCGGGCGCTTTAGTTCCGGAAAATACGGAAAACTCTAAACCGGGACACCAAATATTTGTTGACATACAGGCAAAATATTTGTATATTTAAAGTCGCTTGTGCGGAAAATTTGGAGGGCTAGTCCTAATTGGTAAGGCGGCGGTCTTGAAAACCGCTGGGTATTTACCCTTGGGGGTTCGAGTCCCTCGCCCTCCGCCGATGATTTGACAAAGAATTTGAGAGGAGAGGTGGCCGAGCTGGCTTAAGGCGGCGGTCTCGAAAATCGCTTCACGTTTATCGTGACGGGGGTTCGAATCCCTCCCTCTCCGCAATTAAGAATAAATTTAGAAAAACCAATGGCTTGGAGAGGTGGCCGAGCGGTTTAAGGCAGCGGCCTGCTAAGCCGTTGTAGGCGTTAGTCTACCGTGGGTTCGAATCCCACCCTCTCCGCAAATGCCAGGGAGGTGTTTATGGATTATGAAATAAAACACATTGATGCCTGGTCGGTGATGAAAATTGTTTTTATTATTTCTCTGGTTTTAGGTTTTTTATTTGGTTTGTTTTATGTTCTTTTATTATCAAATCTGTCGAATTTAGCGGGAAATTTCGGGGGAGAATTTGAGACGGGATTCCGGAATTTTAGCGGCGGCTTTCTTTTAATAATTGCCCTGTTTATCGATATTTTTGTTTCGATTCTGTACGCCGTCATAGCGATGCTTTTTGCGGTTTTATATAATTTATTTGTGGGATGGTTTGGCGGAATAAAGATAGAGCTTGCCGGAGAAGGAATTCAATCACTTTCGAAAGAAGAATCACGACGATAAATGGATAATTCTCAGCCTGATGTAAGGGTTCGCTTTGCTCCAAGTCCAACCGGGTACTTGCACATTGGAGGTGCACGAACAGCCATTTTTAATTGGCTCTTCGCCAGAAAAAATAACGGAAAATTCTTCCTTCGCATTGAAGATACGGACGTCGTCAGATCTTCACAGGAGGTTGTGGATGCGATCTTTGAAAGTTTGAAATGGCTGGGATTGAATTGGGACGATGAGCCCAGATACCAGTCTCAACGGTTTGATGTGTATCGCAGGATCGCGGAAGAATTGGTCCAAAAGCGAAAAGCCTACCACTGTTATTGCGGGCAGGAGGATGAGCCGGAAGAGAACGCCGATGAAGGGGAACGGAACAAATGCCAGTGTTATCTTTTAACGGTTAAAGAGAAAGAAGAATTAGACCGGAGAGGAATTTCGAGAGCCATTCGGTTTTGGGTTCCGGACGGAACAACCATCATCGATGACCAGGTGTACGGGTCCATGGAATTCAACAACTCTGAGATTGAGAATTTCGTGATTCTTCGTTCAGACAAAATTCCCACGTATCATCTGGCGGTTGTTGTGGATGACCACGATATGGGCATCACCCATATTATTCGTGGTGAGGATCATATTTCCAATACACCGAAACATATACTGCTGTACCATGCGTTGGGCTGGGAACCGCCTAAATATGCCCACGTTCCCCTGATTTTGGGTGAAGATAAGAAGCGTTTAAGCAAACGGCACGGCGCAACTTCGGTAATGGAGTATATGGATATGGGGATTTTACCGGATGCCATGGTAAATTATCTGGCGCTCCTGGGGTGGTCTCCCGGAGATGATCGTGAAATATTCCGAATTCCGGAATTAATCGAAGCTTTTTCAATCAACGGAATTTCACGCAAGAGTGCGGTTTTCGATCCTAAAAAGCTGGAATGGGTGAACAGTGAACATCTTAAGATTTACCCGACGGAGGAACTCCTGCAGTGGGTCCTGCCGTCGTTAAGAGAATCGCACTTAATTACGGACTTTGATGCCGAACGAAAGGTCCCCTACCTGATAAGGGTTCTGGATCTTTTTAAAAATAGAATGAAAACGACAAAAGACCTGGCCAAATACGGCCGGTATTTCTTTAAAGATCCTGAACGGTACGATGAAAAAGCGCTTCAGCGATATTGGGAGGGTGCGGAAACAAAAGATCGTTTGCAGCGGTTAAAAGATCGCCTGAATGCTCAGGAAGAGTTTACTGCCGACAAAATAGAAGAAGTGACGCGGACATTGGCGTCCGAATTAGGGGTGTCGGCTGCCAAACTGATTCATCCGATGCGAATTTTGTTGACGGGGTTTTCGGTGAGTCCGGGGTTGTTCGAAATGATGGAGGTGCTTGGCCGGGACACCTGTCTGCGGCGGGTTGAGCGGGGTTTGAAAATATTGTAGACTTTACTGGGGAGTCGTCTAATGGCAGGACAGCGGACTCTGGATCCGTCAATCGGGGTTCAAATCCCTGCTCCCCAGCTATGTTTTTAAAGATGTCTGCGCCCATAGCTCAACTGGAAAGAGCATCTGACTTCGGATCAGAGGGTTGGGGGTTCGAGTCCTCCTGGGCGCGCAATATCTTGAATGCCGTTTTGGCGCATTCGTCTAGTGGCCCAGGACGCTGGCCTCTCACGTCGGTAACACGGGTTCGACTCCCGTATGCGCCGCTATTTGCGCCCGTAGTTCAACTGGAAAGAGCGTCTGACTACGAATCAGAAGGTTGGGGGTTCGAGTCCCTCCGGGCGCACTATGTTTAAAACATTTGGAGCTGAAATCGGCGTTCATGAACGCCGGATGCGTTTGGCATTAGAGGAAGCGAAAATTGCCTTTGAGAAGGGGGAGGTCCCCGTTGGGGCAGTGGTTGTGTGGAAGAATCAAATTATTGGCCGGGGGCACAATGAGATTGAAACTCTGCAAGATCCCACGGCTCATGCGGAAATCCTGGCTATCACGGCTGCTGCGAACACATTGTCTTCATGGCGTCTTGAGGGAGCCTCTCTTTATGTGACGTTGGAGCCCTGTCCCATGTGTGCGGGCGCCATCATTCATTCAAGGATTGGCAAGTTGTTTTTTGGGCCGGCAGACCCGAAATGGGGCGCCTGTGGTTCTCTTTACAACATTGTTCAGGACGAGCGGCTCAATCACAAGGTCGAGGTCATTTCAGGCGTTCTGGAAAAGGAATCGTCTGATCTTTTAAAAGAGTTTTTCAAGTTTCTCAGACGAAAAAACTAAAACCATTTGAAGGCTGAATGGCTGCGAATTTTACGGTTTGGAGAGGTGTCCGAGCGGCTGAAGGAGCACGCCTGGAGAGCGTGTGTATCCTCTGGGTACCGTGGGTTCAAATCCCACCCTCTCCGCTATTCGGTCGTGAAACCTGGGGCAGTAGCTCAGATGGGAGAGCGCTTCCCTCGCACGGAAGAGGCCGGCGGTTCGAGTCCGCTCTGCTCCACTAATTCCTGAAATAGTGGGATTTGTGAACGGCTATCGTGTATGGGCAAGTCCTCCGCAATAGGAAGGTGCTCAACTCCGTCAGGACCGGGAGGTAGCAGCGGTCGGCATTCGGACTATGTGCCGGAGGGGAGCTTGCCCATTTGCGATAGTCGAGGGTTTCTTCTGTAAGTTCATCTGTTTTAAAGATTGTTAATCTTATGCCCTATCAAGTTCTTGCGCTTAAATGGCGTCCGGCATTGTTTGAACAGGTGGTGGCACAAGAACATGTCACCCGCACCCTCCAGAATGCGATTTCGAGCGGCCGGATCGCCAATGCTTATCTGTTTTCCGGACCTCGCGGCGTTGGTAAGACGACCACGGCGCGAATTTTTGCCAAAGCCCTGAATTGTCAGGAAGGCCCGTCCCCGACCCCCTGCGACAAATGCACCAACTGTCTGGAAATTGCCGCCGGCAGAAGCATGGACGTGATCGAGATCGACGGAGCATCCAATCGCGGCATCGATGAAATTCGCAATCTTCGGGAAAATATCCGGTACGCACCCACCAACAGCCGTTATAAAATTTACATTGTCGATGAAGTCCACATGCTCACGACCGAAGCGTTTAATGCACTGCTCAAGACACTGGAAGAACCGCCGCCGCACGTGGTTTTTATCTTTGCCACAACCGAACCCCATAAAGTGCCGGCGACTATTTTATCCCGCTGCCAGCGTTTCGATTTTAAGCGGATGCCCCTGCAAGTCATCATCGAACAGTTAAAGCTCATTTGCGAAGATGAAAAAATAGAAATCGACGATGAATCTCTTCTTATCATCGCCAAAAAAGCCGACGGCAGCATGCGGGATGCGCAAAGCATTCTGGACCAAATTATATCCTTTGCCGGAAATAAAGTGGTTGTGGACGATGTGCTTCAGGCGCTGGGGGTGATTCATCAGGATTTGTATTTTGAATTTACAGACATTTTGAAATCCCGGAGTGTTGAAAAAGCCCTTGATTTTATTGAACGCTTCATTTCACAGGGCTATGATATCGCAGGATTATTAATCGGACTTGCGGAACATTTCCGGAACAAATTGTTCGTGCTGGCCACGGATTCCGTCAAACTTCTGGAAGTCTCGGAATCCGGTAAAAAGCGCTATCTGGAGGAGAAGGGGGATTTTTCCGAACAAGACCTGTTGCGTTTTATTCAGATCATTTCCGAAACAGAGGTTGCCATAAAACGAAGCCCAAATCCGCGTCTGAAACTGGAAATAATGGCCGTAAAACTGATTAAAATGGAGCGGTCTGTCACAATAGGCGATCTTGTGGACAGGCTTGCGAAACTGAATTCCGGCAAAACAGGGGCAGCTTTTGAACCCAGGCCGTCTAAACCGGCTCCGGCGGATTTGTTCAATCATACGAAGTCTCAAACACAGACGAAAACGCCACCGCCCGCGCAGGCAGAAAGAAGCATGAGTCCGGCACCTTCGGCACAGCCTCAGGAATCCGTTAAAAAAGAGACAAACGAAGAGGCCGGAGAGGACGGTGATGAACCCTCGTCTTCTTTTGTGAACGAATCTCAGGCGAATTATGAGGCCAAACCGGTCATTACGCTTGCGGAAATTCAAGATAGATGGGACGAGGTTTTGGCGGCGATTAAACGAAAAAAAATGACCCTCGGCTTTTTTCTGCAAGAAGGGTTTCCGTCCGGTCTTCACGGGAATGTTCTGGAAATTGTATTTGATGCCTCGAATGGATTTCATTTAAAGTCTGTTCAGAAAGAACAGAAAATCATTCAACAGGTTCTGGAAAATCTGCTGGGATTATCTTTATCTTTAAAATTTTCTAAGGGAAATCTCAAAAAAAACGAAGACAAAAAAAATTCTAATGGGGAACACTCCGGAATAACAGACATTAAAAGAAATGGATTGGATCCGCGTGTTCAGAAAATATTAAAAATGTTCGATGGTGAATTGTTGTAAATTGGAGGATGATCTTTATGGCTAAGCCGAATTTATCGGGACTTTTGGGTCAGGTACAAAAAATGCAGGAGCAGTTAAAAAAAGCCCAGGAAGAGTTGGAAGCGATAGATGTGGAGGGCAGTTCCGGGGGAGGAATGGTGACGGTTTTCGCGACTGCCAATCGAGAAATTAAACGCATTCAGATTGACCCTGAAGTGGTTGACCCTGAAGAGGTGGAAATGCTGGAGGATTTGATTGTAGCGGCTGTAAACCAGGCGCTGGAAAAGGCAGAACAGGCTGCAAACGAACACCTAAATCAGACAACGGGCGGAATGCTGTCGAATTTACCCGGGGGCTTTAAGATTCCCGGACTTTGAGAAAACATGCGATTTTATTCATCAGGATCTCTGGAAAAACTCATCAGTGAGTTTTCCAAATTACCCGGAATTGGCAGAAAATCGGCTCAGCGCCTGGCCTTCTATTTGTTGAAGCAATCGAAGGAAGACGTTGAAACGCTTGCACAGGCGCTAATCGATGTGAAAGAAAAGACGCATTATTGCTCCGTGTGCTTTAACCTCACGGAGATCGATCCCTGTCCGATTTGCCGCGACGTGACGCGGGATCACTCCACCATTTGTGTGATGGAGGAACCGAACGAAATTTTGGCCATTGAAAAAACGGGAATGTACCATGGAGTTTACCATGTGCTGGGGGGCGTGCTGTCACCTCTGGATGGCGTGGGCCCCGATAATTTAAGGATTAAAGAACTCCTTTCACGGTTGACGGCAGAGGTTCAAGAAATCATCCTGGCGACAAATCCGGACGTTGAGGGAGAGGCGACTGCTCTTTATCTGCAGCAACTTATCAAGCCGCTGGGGAAAAAAATCACGCGTCTGGCGCGCGGCATTCCGGCGGGCGGTGATCTTGAGTTTGTGGATGAATTAACGCTTTCGCGTGCCCTTGAAGGACGCAATGTGTTGTAGGTTTAGAAGAAAATGAAGGTTCACAGGTGAAACCAACACCGAATCAATTATCCATATTTCGAATTGTCTTAACGCCATTTTTTGTGTGGACCTTTTTGTTAAATGATTCGATCTGGAAAATAGTCGCCCTCGCTATTTTTACGGTCGCTTCTATTACCGATTGGTACGACGGCCGTTTGGCTCGAAAATTCGGACTGGTCAGTGTTTGGGGGCGATTCCTGGATCCCCTTGCCGATAAAATTCTGGTGCTCACAGTGTTTATGGTGTTTGCCATTGTCAAAGAAGTGCTGCTCTGGATGGTTTTGGTCATTGTCATTCGTGATGTGATTGTCACCGGTCTTCGCATTTATGCCATGTACAAAAAGCACCCGATTAGTACATCTTACCTTGCAAAGGCAAAAACAACCAGCCAGCTTATTGTCATTTTTATCTTGTTGATTTATTCCGTTTTAAAAATTTACGCTTCTCAGGGAATCCTTTGGGCCGCAGACGTTGTTCGGTTTTTTGCGGCGTACGAAATAATCAACATTTTAATGTGGATTGTGGTGCTTCTGACGGTTTTTACCGGAATTCAATATTTGGTCGAAAATAAAGTACATGTAAAATCTCTCTTTTGGGATATTTTTCACGTCTTTTACACTTCGGATGTCTGAATGAAAATATTTCTCGCACGTTTTTTGTCCACGACGGCATTTACCGGTCTGTTTCCCATTGCGCCCGGTACGGTCGGCAGTCTGGTCACAATCGTCATCTTATGGTTTTTACCGGCCCTTTCAACTGCCTGGCTTCTGGGCATTTCCGTGGTTTTATTTTTCACAGGTATCTGGAGTGCAGGGGTTACGGAAAAAGCGATGGGGGTTGAAGATCCCGGCTCGGTGAACCTCGATGAAGACCTCGGGATGGTCGTTTCAATTATTGCCCTGCCCAAAACATTGATATGGTGGGGTGTTGCATTTCTTATTTTTCGATTTTTGGATATTCTGAAGCCGTGGCCGGCGAAGCAGTCCCAGGCCGTTGGCGGCGGACTCGGCATTATGATTGATGATGTGATTGTAGCCATTTACACAAATCTTCTGTTACAAGCGGTTCGATTCATTTTCTGATGAAGGCGGAAATCTTAAACATTGGCGATGAAATTCTTCTCGGCCAGATTGCAAACACGAATGCGATGTTCATCAGCCGGAGTCTGGTGAAAGCGGGCGTGGTGCTCCGATGGATCACCGTTGTCGGGGACTCAAAAGAAGAAATTCTTCAAAGTTTGAAAACGGCGTTCCGGCGGGCCGATGTGGTCATTATAACGGGAGGGCTCGGCCCCACTCACGATGATGTGACCAAATATGCGGTGTCTGAGTATTTTGGTTCCCCGATTGTCTTTAATCCGGAGCTTTACGGGAAGCTGATCAAACGCTTTGAAGAAAGAGGACTGAAAATGCCGGAGGTGAGCCGCAATCAAGCGGAAGTGCCGGCAAAAGCACGAATCCTTCCGAATCCACTCGGTACGGCTCCCGGACTTCATTTTGAAGAATCGGGCAAACACTGCTTTGTGCTTCCGGGCGTCCCGGCCGAAATGAGGCGAATCGTTGAGGACTCCATCGTCCCGTTTTTCTTAAAACACACCGGGGGTGCCCGGAGTTGTCTTCGCTACAAGACGCTCCGAACCACAGGTATTTTTGAATCCCGATTAATGGAAATGCTGGGCGATGTCAGAGAAATCGAACAATTTGCAAAATTAGCATTTCTTCCGCACACCGCCGGCGTAGACCTGAGATTGACGGTTATGAGCCGCTCGCATGAAGATTGCCGGCAAAGGCTTGAACGGGCGGAGGCGCTCGTCCGAAATAAAGTGAATCGCTACATTTTCGGCGAAGACGATGACACGCTCGAAGAACGGGTGGCGGCGCTTTTGTTCAAACAAAAAAGAACGATTGCCGCGGCCGAATCCTGCACGGGCGGTTTGTTGTCCCACAAACTCACAAATGTCCCCGGCAGTTCGAATTACTTTTTGGGGAGTGTGATTGCCTACAGCAATGAAGTGAAAATGAATGTGTTGGGAGTATCTTCGCAGACACTCGAACAATTTGGAGCCGTTAGCGAAAGCACGGCGAAGGAAATGGCGGAAGGCGTGCGAAACCGGCTTGGAGCGGATTTTGGTCTTTCCACCACCGGGATTGCCGGTCCCGGAGGGGGGACGCCGGAGAAACCGGTTGGATTGGTTTACATCGGATTTTCCGACGGCACGGCAATCGCCGCAAAGAAATTCATTTTCACGAACGATCGTCTGGCCAACAAAGAACGATCTTCCGCTGCGGCGCTGGATTATCTGCGCCGTCATCTTTTAAAAATTATTTGATAATTTTAAATAAATTCTTTAAATTGTAAAATGATTCGCTCATTTATTGCTATCGAAATTCCGAAAGTTATCCGGGATAAAATTGCAGACTTGCAGTACGAATTGCGCCGGATTCCCGCACAAGTGAGCTGGGTGAAGCCGAAAAACATCCATGTGACGTTGAAATTTCTGGGTGAAATTCAGGAATCACTGGTGCCTCGAATCGAGGAGATGTTGCAGGAAATTTCGGCGAAGACGGTTCCGTTTGAAATTATGATTGAAGAGACGGGGTTTTTTCCAAATGCCCGGAGGCCGCGGGTGCTCTGGGTAGGGGTTCACGAAGAAGATCGGCATCTGAGTCGTTTTTTTGCTGAAATCGAAAGGGGCCTTCTTCCGTTGGGATTTGCGAATGAAAAAAGAGGATTTAAGCCTCATTTAACCATTGGACGAGTGAGGCACCCCGGAGGCATCGAAGAAATCATTTCCAAGATGCAGGAAGGTTCGTTTCAGGCGCAATCCTTTTTGGCGCAGGAAGTTGTGTTTGTGAAAAGTACGCTCAAACCGACCGGTGCGGAGCACGAACCATTGGGAAAGTTTCGCTTTAAGACGGATTAAAAAGTTTAAAATAAACATGGAAGGAAGACCATGGCTGATGAGAAGACCGAAAAATTAAAGGCATTGGATTTGGCAATTGCCCAGATTGATCGGCAATTTGGAAAAGGCTCCATCATGCGGCTGGGTGCCGGCAGTGTCATTCCAAATCTTGAAATCATTTCGACAGGGTCGATTGCGTTGGATGCGGCGCTGGGTGTGGGCGGAGTCCCCCGCGGCAGAATCATAGAAATTTACGGTCCGGAATCTTCGGGCAAAACAACCCTTTCCCTGCAAATTGTGGCAGAAGCTCAAAAAAATGGAGGCCTTGCCGCATTCATCGACGCCGAGCACGCGCTCGATGTAAAATATGCCAACAATCTGGGGGTTGACACGGACAATTTGCTCATTTCTCAGCCGGACACGGGGGAACAGGCGCTCGAAATCACAGAAACGCTCGTCCGAAGCGGTGCGCTCGATGTGGTTGTGATTGACTCTGTTGCCGCGCTGGTGCCGCGCGCCGAAATCGAAGGCGAGATGGGGGATGCGCAAATGGGACTTCAGGCCCGGTTGATGTCCCAGGCGATGCGCAAACTCTCCGGTACCATTTCCAAGACAAAGACCACCGTGATTTTTATCAACCAGATTCGTGAGAAAATAGGGGTCGTGTTTGGAAACCCGGAAACCACGACCGGGGGCCGGGCGCTGAAATTTTACGCCACGATCCGGATGGATATCCGGAGGATTGCCTCTTTAAAAAGCGGAGACACCATTGTCGGAAACCGCACACGGGTCAAAGTGGTGAAAAACAAAGTGGCACCCCCCTTCAGAGACGCTGAATTTGATATCATGTACGGTACCGGAATTTCCCGTGAAGGCGAATTGATCGACCTGGCAGTGGAAAATAAAATTATTCAAAAGAGCGGTGCCTGGTATTCGTACGGTGAGGAACGGTTGGGTCAGGGCCGTGAAAACGTGAAGGTTTTCATGAACGAAAATCCGGACATTCTTGAAGAAATCGACACCGGCGTGCGCAAGGCCCTGGGCCTCATTCAGGAACCTGAAGAAGAAAAAGCCGCTGTGGAAAATGAGTGAGTTAACGTTTAAGGGTCGTTCTGTTGTCCGAACGCCCGGCTAAAATAATCACCAAAATCGAGCCGCAGAAAGGACGCAAAGACCGGGTCTCTATTTTTTTGAATGAGGAATTCGGATTTGGAATTCATCAGAACTTGCTGGTCGATCTTGACCTGTACCGGGGAAAGGCTTTAACAGATTCCCGGATTGAAGAAATCCGGCAGGCGGAAGAGCGGTACGCCGCCAAGGAACGGGCGTTTCGCTGGCTGTCCAACCGGAGTCACAGCCGGAAAGAGATCGCTCAAAAATTAAAACGGGCCAAATTCAGTGAAGACACCATTGAGCGGACACTGAACGAGCTGAATCGCCTGAAGTTTTTGGACGATGCGGGGTTTGCCCGGCTTTATGCGCATGACCGTCTGTTGAAGAGGCCGATTGGGAAGAAGCTTCTTAAACTGGAACTTCAGCGGAAGGGAATCGATTCGGAGACGGCTGAAACAGTGGTGGAAGAAGCCTATTCCGAGACGTCTGAAGTAGAAATGGCCGGGATGTTATTGGAGAAAAAAGCGCCCGCGTACAATCGATTTGATCCCAAAAAAGCCCGGCAAAAAGCCGTGAATTTTCTCATGCAGCGGGGCTTTGACTGGGAGGTTATTTCTGAAGTGTTGGAAGGGAAGAAATAGAGTGTTACTTTTATGAATTCCAAAGAAATCCGACAATCGTTTTTGGATTTTTTCCGAAGCAAAGATCATAAAATCGTGCCGGGGGCGCCCGTGGTGCCGATCGATGATCCGACGCTCCTTTTTATAAATGCCGGCATGAATCAATTTAAAAGGATTTTTTTGGGGCTTGAAAAACCGCGTTATCTGCGGGTTGCCGATTCTCAAAAATGCATTCGTGTCGGTGGAAAACACAATGATCTTGAGGAAGTCGGAAAGGACACCTACCACCACACCTTTTTTGAAATGCTCGGCAATTGGTCGTTTGGCGATTACTACAAAAAGGAGGCGATCGAATTTGCCTGGGAGCTTCTGACCGAAGTCTGGGAGCTTCCCAAAGATAAACTCTGGGCCACGGTTTACAAAGAGGATGACGAAGCGGAGAATCTTTGGAAACAGGTGACCGATGTTCAGCAAGATCATATCCTCCGTTTCGGCAAGAAAGAGAATTTTTGGGAAATGGGAGAAACCGGGCCGTGCGGTCCATGCTCGGAAATTCATATTGATTTGGGCCTCGGGCATTGCAATAAAAAGCATGTCCCCGGACATGTGTGCCGGGTCAATGGAGATTGCGCCCGGTACATTGAACTCTGGAATCTGGTGTTCATTCAATATAACCATCAGGAAGACGGGGCATTTGTGGAATTGCCGGCCAAACACGTGGACACAGGGATGGGATTTGAGCGGATCGTGGCGGTTCTGGAGGGCGTTCCGTCCAATTACGACACGGATTTATTCCAGCCCATTATTCAGGCGATCTCCGAAATTTCCGGTGGTGAGTATCCCGGTTTAGACGGCGGCGTGGCGTATCGCGTGGTGGCGGACCATGTGCGTGCGTTGAGTTTTGCCATCGCAGACGGCGCCATGCCGTCAAATGAAGGGCGTGGTTATGTGCTAAGGCGAATTCTCCGCCGGGCGGCGCGTTACGGGCGTAAACTAGACATCAAAGAGCCGTTTATTTACAAATTGGTTCCGGTTCTGGTCGATGTGATGGGCGATGCCTACCCGGAGCTGAGGGAAAAATACCAATTTATCGCAATGGTCATTCAGGCGGAAGAAGAGAGCTTCGGTCACACACTGGATCGCGGCATCGAAATTTTTGAGAAAACCGCGGCCGATTTGAAGCGGAACAAACAGACTGTTTTTCCCGGTTTTGCGGCGTTTCAACTGTACGACACCTACGGATTTCCGCCCGATTTAACGCAATTAATGGCCGAAGAACAGGGACTGGCTGTGGATTTAAAAGGTTTCGAAAAGGCCATGAATGCACAGCGAAAGCGGGCAAAAGAGGCGCAGAAGTTTAAATACGAGATTCACAAATTTTTCACGGAAAATGAAGAAGTGCCGCACTCGGAGTTTGTGGGATACGATAAGCTGAAAGAGACGGTTCGAATCGCTGCTTTTTCCGGAGATGAATTTCTCCTGGATAAAACGCCTTTTTACGGTGAATCAGGCGGACAAATCGGGGATACCGGTTTCGTGTACGCGCCGGACGGCAGCTTTAAAGTGAAAGTGGTGGATACTCGGAAAAACGGAAACAGGATTATTCACATCGGCCGGATTGAGACCGGACGTTTTGAAGCGGCTTTGAATCGGGAATTAATCGCCGAAGTGGATGGTGAACGCCGGAAATCCATTGCCCGAAACCACACGGCCACCCATTTGCTCCACAAAGCGCTGCGGGCAGTGCTGGGAGAACACGTTCATCAGGCGGGTTCGCTTGTGGCCCCCGACCGGCTGCGTTTCGATTTGACCCATTTTGAACGCATCACACCGGAGCAACTGGACGAAATTGAACGCAGGGTCAATGAAGCCGTCCGAACCAATTACAGAGTGGAAGTGCTCACGCTTCCCTACGATGAGGCAAAGAAGCTTGGTGCCACAGCCCTTTTTGGTGAAAAGTACGGCGATGTGGTTCGCATCGTCAAAATTGACGATTACAGCATGGAATTTTGCGGCGGCACGCATCTGAATTACACCGGTGAAATCGGCTATTTTCGCATTGTGTCGGAATCCGGCGTGGCCGCCGGTGTGCGGCGTCTCGAGGCTGTTACCGGCGCGGCCGCCGATGAACTGCTCCGCCGGGAAAAGCATGAAGTGGAGGCTCTGCGACAACTTCTGGGCGTGCCGGAAGAGGATTCGATTTCAAAATTAGAGCAATTCATAAAAGAGAAAAAATCTCTTGAAAAAGAACTTTCTTCCCTAAAAATTAAATTGGCAAAGTTTGAATTGGAGGCTCTTGTATCCGGAGCCCGGAACCTGGACGGCTTCAAGCTTGTTTCCGGCCAGATTCATATCGGGAGTCCGGATGAATTGAAACAGGTCGGAGATGCGCTCCGGTCGAAATTAAAATCCGGTGTGGGGGTGCTGGGTTCGGAAATTAAGGGCAAGCCCTTTTTGCTCTGTGTGGTAACAGACGATCTTATTAAAACTAAAAATCTTAAAGCCGGTGATATTGTGAAACGGCTCGGGAAATTTATCGGCGGCGGCGGTGGCGGCAACCCTGGCATGGCCCAGGCGGGCGGAAAAGACATCAACAACCTTGGGAAAGCTCTGGAAAAAGCGAAAGATGTGGTGGCTGAGCTTTTAGATAATTTGGTGTCACAAAAAGCTCTATGAATAAGACCAATTCAAAAGAGGCAGTGATTGAACACGACTTATAAGAGACTGCTGAAGATTTTAAAAAAAAGTGGATCCGGTTATTTTGTTCTTTTTGATCCGGATAATTATTCGCAGAAAAAGATCGGCAAACATGTTGCTCTGGCGGCAGAAAATGGTGTGGATGCCTTTCTTGTTGGCGGCAGCTTATTGTTTTATACTCATTTTAGTGAATTTATCAAAACCGTAAAGAAGCACACAGATCTCCCTGTGATTATTTTTCCGGGAAGTTCAAGGCAGATTTCACCTTACGCAGATGCCATCCTGTTTTTGTCGCTTATCAGCGGGAGAAATTCAGATTACTTAATTGGTGAACACGTGATTGCTGCTCCCATTATTCGTTCGTTAAAGCTCGAGCCGATTTCAACCGGTTATCTTTTGGTTGAATCCGGCAATGCAACGACTGTGGAGTATTTAAGCGGCACCCGTCCAATCCCAAGGAATAAGCCGGAAATTGCGATTGCACACGCACTGGCGGCTGAATATCTTGGGATGAAAATGCTTTATTTTGAAGCCGGGAGCGGTGCGGAACACTCGGTTCCGGCGGAAATGATCCAGGCGGTTTCGAAGGAGACAACGCTGCCGCTGATTGTGGGCGGTGGAATTCGGACGCCGGAAGAAGCGCATAAGAAAGTTGAATCCGGGGCTTCTTTTATTGTGACCGGAAATATTCTTGAAAAGAAAAAAGACTCCCAGATCATTCGGGCTTTTGCCGATGCGATTCACCGGTCCTAAGCGGACAGCGGCCTGTTTATATTTAATCGGATTATTTGTAAGTTGATTGCATTCGAACGGAAAATGATTGTATGATAATCGATATTCACAGCCATATTCTTCCCGCTTATGATGACGGCGCAATCGATGAAGAAATAACCCGAAAAATGCTGCATCAGGCCTTTGAAGGCGGCACACGGGAAATGGTTTCAACGTCTCATGTGTTAAGCAATGCGGATTACGATCGACAGCCGGAAATCTTTGAGAAATTTGAAATTGTAAAAAAGATCGCATCAAATGAAGGCCTGGATATGAAATTCCATCTGGCTTCCGAAATTTACATGCACCCGGATACGGTCGTCGATCAAAAAGTGTCCACTTTTGACAATAATAAAAAGTACATGCTTGTGGAATTTTCGCTCAGAACCATACCGGAATTTGCACCGGAAATATTGTTTAACTGGGTCATGGTGGGGTACCGGCCCATTCTGGCTCATCCCGAGAGAAACCTGAAAATCTACGGTGCCCCTGTTTATGCGTATAAATTTGCTCAGATGGGTGTGCTTTTGCAACTGAACGGAGGGAGCCTGTTCGGAATTTACGGGGACAGGGCAAAATCATTAGCCCATGAACTCATGGATCATGAGATGATTCATTTTATTGCCAGCGACGGGCACGATGTGGATTCCCGGCCTATCTATCTGGGGGACGTGTACGAGTATGTTTCCGAGCATTGGGGCGAAGCCCGGGCGGTCAAACTGATGGAGATCAACCCTAAAAAAGCCATTCAGGCGGAAGAAATCGAAATTCAGGAACCGATTCCTTTTGAGGAAAAACTAAAAAGACCCAATAAAATTCGCGACCTTTTACAAAAAATCAGGATGAAATAACGCATGAACACCGATTTCGGGAACCGATTTGCAGGATTGATTCGTGACCAACTAAAGGCAAGCGCAGAAGTCAAATTGAAAATTGCGGAAACCATTTTGCCCGATATTTTAGAAGCGGGACAGGAAATAACCCTTCGGCTGAAGGCGGGCGGCACACTGTTTTTTTGCGGAAACGGCGGCAGCGCCGCTGATTCCCAGCACCTGACGGCGGAATTGGTGAGCCGGCTGCGGATGGAACGGGCTGCTATTCCGGCCGTTGCACTCACCACGGACACGTCCATCCTGACGGCTATGGCGAACGATTACGATTACAGCCAAATCTTCTCCCGCCAGGTGGAAGCCCTGGGCAGAAAGGGGGATGTGCTTCTGGGGATCAGCACTTCCGGAAATGCCGCAAACGTGATTGAAGCCATGAAAGTCGCAAAGAGGACGGGCTTGTATCGGATCGGATTATTGGGAAAGAACGGCGGAAAACTGAAAGACTTTGTGGATACGGCCGTGATCGTTCCCAGTTTTGACACGCAGCGCATTCAGGAAGGCCACATCACGATTGGCCATATTCTGTGTGATATCGTCGAACAGGTTCTCTTCGGTCAGGCCTGATATGAGCACGCAATCACAGATGATTTCCGACAAAGTGCCCACCGGTTTTTTAGACAAACTGGGGATGTTTTTTCTCTACTCGATGGCCTTTTTTATTCCATTTTCAATTGCGGGTGAAGAAATCAGCTACGGTCTTGCGGCTCTCATTTGGTTTATTGTGGGGTTTAAAAATCGAAAATTACCCGTTTCCAAAACCCTTTTGGAAATTCCTTTGCTGGCGTTGGTAATCGTATTAATTGCGGCTTCCATTTTTTCGCTTCGGCCGGGTGAAAGTTTCTATAATCTTCGAAAACTGTTTTTCATCCCGGCGATTTACATTCTTCCCGCCTTTATTCAAAGCAGAAAACGATTGTGGCAGATTGTGCATCTTATGCTGCTGATGGCGTTTCTGACGGCTCTTTACGGGTTGGTAAAATATGCGGTTACAAATTTGGGAAAGGTGATTGCGGCGGAATCCACGACAATGACCTGGGGCGCGCTCTCCGTCTTTTTTGTCCTTTTTTGGGCTGGACTTCTTGTGGGAATTCCGAAGACCCGATGGAAAATCATTTATGGCGTCGGCGTTCTGGCGCAGGGGATCGCCCAGGTTTTTTCCTACGTGCGCGGTTCCTATCTCGGGCTGTTAACCGGTTTGATTGTGTTTGGCTGGGTTCGCAGCAAGAAACTTATTTTGTTTTTTCTCGTTTTTTTAATTGGAATTTACTTTCTCTTTCCGGGATCCATCCAACGCCGCGTGGAGAGCATCACAAATCTGAAGGTTCACAGCACACAGGTCCGGCTGACCCAATGGCGGGATGCAGTCACGATTTTACGGCATTATCCGGTTCTGGGCGTGGGGTGGATTGATTTGGGATCCCTCCACCGGAAATTCGCGCCGCCGGGTGCCGATTTGAGTGACCCGGCTTACACGATTGGTCACTTCCACAACAATCTTGTGATGATGGCCATGGTTGGCGGTGTGTTTGGATTGGCGGCTTTCATCTGGTTATTTATTCAAATTTTGGTGGTGCTTTACCAAAAGTATGCATCAATTCCGGAGGCAGAAAATTTTCTAAAATTGGTCGTGTTGATTGCCTTTGTGTCGGTCACCGGATTTCTGGTAAACGGGCTTTTCGATTGGCTTTTCGGAGATGAAGAGGTGTTCATCCTTTTGTTTTTTACAATCGGGCTGGGATTTAGCGCGTCCAAAATTTACCGGTCTTGATGAAACCGTCCGAACACCGGGGAGACACGCTGCACAAAGAGAGAAAATCGTTTAATCCCCCGGCGTGATTGTCAAAAACAGCGGCCCGGAATTTTAATTTTTTGAGACAAATAAATGTTCGGTTTTTTAAATAGCGCAATTTTGGTCGGCCTTCTGGCTGTGGCGCTTCCTTTTTTGATTCATCTGCTGAATCGCCAGAAAGCAAAAAAAGTTAATTTCAGCTCGCTGGTGTTTTTGAAGAAACTCCAGCACAAAAAAATGCGGCGGGTGAAGTTCAAACAATGGCTTTTACTCATTCTTCGCGCGCTGATTATCGCCTCGCTGGTCATGGCGTTTGCACGCCCAACGATTAAAACGCAATCGTTTCTGCTGAAAGGGTCGAATATCCGGACGTCGGCCGTCATTATTTTAGACAATTCCATGAGCATGGGCGTGGAAACGGAGAGAGGCCAATTGTTCGGGCTTGCCCGGAAGGCGGCTTTGGATGTGGTGCAAAATCTGCGGAACGGAGACGAAATTGTGCTCCTCTTTCCGACGCAAAACCGCCCCGTTCGTTTTGTGAAGAGCCTGTATTCGATTTCAAAAGTAAAGGAAATTCTGGAGAAGGAACCGTTAACCTACGAGACGGGACATCTTGCCGAAACCATTCGTGAAGGCGCGGATTTGCTCCGGAAGGCCATTAATCCCAACAAAGAGCTTTATATTATTTCGGATTTTCAGCGTTCGAATTTCCCCAAGCATCTGAATCTTTTGGTGGGAAGTCCGGAAATTCGCACGTACATTTTCTTTCTTAAATCGTCGCGGCAATCGAACATCGGTCTGACCGGCGTGAAGCTGCTGGATCAAATTATCGAGCCCAAACGTCCCGTAAAAATTCAGGCGGGTGTGAAGAATTACGGAAATGACCGGGTCCCCGATTTACTCGTGCAGGCCTTTCTTCAGGGAAAACGTGTGGCGCAAAGCACCGTCTCACTCGATCCCAAAACCACCCGGACGGCCGCTTTCTGGGTAACACCGGAGACGAACCAATTTCAGGAAGGCAGCGTTGAGATCGAGGATGATCCGCTTTTGGAAGACAACCGGGCGTATTTCACATTTTTTGTTCCGGATAAAGTGAATGTGCTGTTAATCGGGCCTTTAAAGCAGACGCGGTTTGTGAAATTGGCGCTCTTGCCGCAGAAGGGAAGTGAAACACAATTTCAGATTACCGAAACCGCAAATTGGAATCCGGCACGCGTGTCACTGGACGGCCGGCAGGTGGTGGTACTGATCGATCCCCAGCCCTTTCAGACGGTACAGATCGACCGTCTCCGCCGGTACATCGAAAACGGCGGGCGGGTTGTGCTCATTCCGGGCGGGTCGATGGATTTAAAATCGTACAACGAGATCCTGCTTTCACCGTTAAAATTGCCCATTTTCAGAGAGGCGATCGGGAAGCCGGGGCAAACGCATTCGTACATGACCTGGGGCAGCATCGATTTCAAACACCCGATTTTTCAGGGAATGTTTCGCGAAAAGAGGCCGGAGATTGATTCGCCCCGCTTTTATCTGGCGTTGAAAACGGATGTGATGAAAAATAGTGAAGAGATCATTCAATATCGCGACGGGTCTCCGTTTTTACTGGATGTTTCCCTGGGCAAAGGACACGTCTTTCTTTTTACAAGCGGCGTTGATCCCGATTGGTCCGATTGGGCGCTCAAACCCATTTTTGCGCCGTTAATGTACCGTACGATTAGCTATCTTTCATCGATGGGGAATCTTCAGGAAACGCCCAAAAAAGTGGGTCAGCCCATCGAATTCAGCGTGAGTGAAAGCAATGAACGGCTGGTCATGGTTAAACCGGACGGACAGGAAATCGATTTGAAGCCGGCTTTTCGCGGAAAAAACGGTTTTATTCAATTCAAAGAAACAGGCGAACCGGGCATTTACACATTTTACGTGGGGCGGAAAAAAAAGAAGACCTGGGCGGTTAACATCAATCCCGTGGAATCCAATTTGGAACAGCTTGATATTCGGGAAGTTAAAAAAATATTGGGAAACAATGTGTGGGAATTGTCGCTGAACGAAAATTTTGCCCAAAAAATTAAGGAATCCCGGTTCGGCAGGGAACTTACGCCGTACTTTTTATATTTAGCCCTGGTGCTGCTTTTTTTCGAAGTCATTTTGGCTCGAACGAAAAAAGAAAGAGTTATTCAATCAAAGGAGGGAACGACTTAATTCATTTATGAAAGTGATGTATTCAATCCGGCATGAAACGCAGAAATTGAGCGAAAGGGCCGTTCTCGTTGGCACACGAACGCCTTTTCAGTTGCGCTGGGAGGTAGAAGATTACCTGGATGAATTGGAGCTGTTAGCCGACACGGCAGGCGCAGATGTGGTGGGACGCGTAATTCAAGACCGTCGCCGCCCCGATCCTGCATTTTTCATCGGCAAAGGGAAAGCCGATCTGCTGTCCGGTCTGGTCTCTCAGTTAGATGCGAATCTGGCCATTTTCGACGATGATTTGTCGCCTGCCCAAATTCGAAATCTGGAAAATTCAACGCATGTAAAAATTCTGGACCGCAGCGCACTGATCCTGGACATTTTTGCCGGACGCGCGAAAACAAAAGAAGCCCGGACGCAGGTGGAGCTGGCGCAATTGCAGTATTTGCTTCCCCGGCTGACCCGGCGCTGGACGCACCTTTCGCGGCAGGAGGGGGGCATCGGAACCCGCGGCCCCGGTGAAACCCAGTTGGAAACCGACCGGCGAATGCTTAAAAAGCGTATCAAAACACTGATGGACGAATTGGAAAAAATCGAAAATCAGCGGAAGACGCGCCGGAAAGGCCGGAAAGGCATCTTCAAGGTCGCACTGGTCGGGTACACCAACACCGGAAAGTCCACGCTGCTGAATATCCTTTCTGGGGCACATGCCGCGGTTGAAAACCGGCTTTTTGTCACACTGGATCCGATAGTCAGAATGCTTCGGCTCAACGCAGGGCAAAAATTGCTGCTCATTGACACAGTCGGTTTTATCCGCAAGCTTCCGCACAATCTGGTGGCTTCCTTCAAAAGTACGCTGGAAGAGACGACTTCGGCGGATATGCTGCTGCATGTGGTGGACATTAGCCATCCGCATTTCAAAGAACAGATCGCCACGGTGCGAAGCGTGTTTCAGGAATTGGAAATCGGCCGGAAGCCGACGCTTTTTGTGTTCAATAAAGTGGATCTTCTGGAAGATCAGAAACGCATTGGGTATGTGAAAAGGCATTTTCCCCAAAGCGTCACCATCTCGGCCAAAAAGGGCATATTTTTGGAGGATTTACGCCAAAAGCTCCTGACTTTTATTGAAGGGCAATTTCTGGAAGCCGATATTTCCGTCGATCCGCAAAATCACGACATGATTTCAGCGATTTACCGGGAAATGGTGGTTCTGGGGAGCAACTTTGAAAACGGTGATCTGATCCTGCATGTGCGGACCCAACCCGGACAAATCGAATCCATTCGGCAGCGCAGCCGGGGACAGAAAACCGTTAATTTGCAGAGTATCGGAATTTAATCTGAATCGTTCAAGACCCTAATCAAAAAAAGGAAGACTAAATGGCCACGGATCTAAAGAGAAAGATTGAAGCGTTCAGTCAGGAATTATCGCCGAAATTGGTTGAAATTCGCAGACATATTCACAGGAATCCGGAGCTTTCGTACCGGGAGTATGAAACAATGGCATACATCTCGAAAATCCTGTCGGAGCACCATATTCCCTATAAAAAAGGCGTGGCGGACACCGGCGTGGTGGCGCTGATCGAAGGCGAACCCGGGGGCAAGGTCGTCGCCATCCGGGCGGACATCGACGCGCTGCCGATTGAAGAAAAAAATGATGTGTCGTACAAATCCAAAAATCCCGGGGTGATGCACGCCTGCGGGCACGATTTACACGCGACGGTGGCTCTGGGAGCGGCGATTAATCTGAATCATTTTAAAAAAAGCTTCAAAGGAACCGTGAAAATTATTTTCCAGCCCGGTGAAGAAAAGAATCCGGGCGGCGCATCGCTCATGGTCAAAGCCGGCGTTCTGGAAAATCCAAAAGTGGACATGATTTTCGGCCTTCACAGCGACTCGCGTTTTCAGGTCGGGGAAATCGGCTACCGCTACGGCGCCGCAATGGCCGAACCGGATGAAATCGCCATTAAAATTAAAGGAAAAGGCGGGCACGGTGCGGCTCCCCATTTGACGGTGGATCCGGTCGTGATCGCCGCCGAAGTGATTCTTGCGCTGCAAAAAATTGCAAGCCGAATGATTGATCCGACTGAAAATATCGTGGTTACCATCGGCAAGATTGAAGGCGGGCAAACCACAAATGTGATTCCCGACGAGGTGAACATGCTGGGCACGGTTCGAACACTGAATCCGGAACTCACGCCGAAGATTCCGGGAATGATCGAACAAATTTTAAAGGGCATTACGAGTGCTTACGGCGGCGATTATGAATTGAATTACGATTTTGGGTATCCGGTGGTCATGAATGACGATCAGGCCAATGATATTTTAATCGAAGCAGGCAAAGAATTTCTCGGGTCCGAAAACGTGAAGGAAATTCCCATGCCCAGCATGGGCGGTGAAGATTTTTCCTTCTATTTGCAAAAAGTAAAAGGCACCTTTTATCGGTTGGGTACCGCAAATCCGGAGAAAGGAACGACCGGGTACTGGCACAGTTCACATTATGATATTAACGAAGATGCCCTGCCGGTTGGGGCCGGGTTTATGGCCTATCTTGCTTTAAAAGCGCTTGAAAAATTATAGGGATTTGGGATGAAAAACTACCTCCCGTGGGGCGGCATTCTGGTTTTACTGACCGGTTTAATCTTTTGGACGGGAAGCGAACCTCAGGCTTTCGCAGAAACACCGCAGTTTATTCAGGGAACCAATCCGAAATACGAAGTGGGCGATTGGATTAGCTACACCGACACGCAGTACATGAACTCTATTGCGATTGGCAATCGTTATGTTTATTTTGCAACGACGGGCGGTATCGCCCGCTACGATTTTTACGGAAACCGCTGGGCACGGCCTTTTACCTTAAGCGACGGGCTCCCGGATAATGATATCCTCACGGTGGCATTTGATTTTGAAAGCGGTTCCGTCTATTGTGCCGGCGCTCTGGCGCTCAGTGTGCGCGATCCGGCGTCCAAACGGTGGACAAATTACAGTTACCGGGAGATTGGGGTCGGCAGACAGCGGGTGCATTCAATCGGCTTTGACAATGAGTACGTGTATCTGGTGACGACCGGAAATGCGGCTTACCGGGGACGTCGAAACAGCACACGTTTTGAGTCGATTGCCCTGAACCGGCTCATGCATGCATCGGCAGATTCCATCGCCTGGTTTGGACGGCTGGGCTACAAGAGGCTGTCCCTGCCCAATTTTCTGATGAATTCCTCCCTTCTGTTTTTTCCGGATGATGCCCGTCCCTATTTTCAGGATGTAAATGACCGGGATTTTGAAGTGAAATATTACGTGGAAGATCCCTGGCAATTTCTCTGGCTCGGGACCTGGGGTTTGGGCGGCGCAAAGGCGAACATGCGTACAAATTTTCTGGAGATGATTCCCTTCGGATTGATTGAGAAGGATGTGAACGCCATTGCGACCAATGGAGATGAAATGTGGCTGGGCGGCATCAACTATGGCGCTCCCATTCACGGCATCACCCGCTGGAATCGAAAAACAGGGGATTGGGTGTATTATGAAGCCCGTTATATTATGGGGCTTCGCTCGGACGACGTCACGTCGATTGCGCCGGATGGCCGCTATGTCTGGTTTGGGACATTGGACGGGTTATCTCTGCTGGACAGGCAAAAAAATGACTGGGTCAGTTTTACAATCCTTAACGGGTTGGCTGATAATCATGTGTACGATGTGGTGGTGGATTCGGATTTTATCTGGGTGGCGACAGAAGAGGGTCTGGATCGTGTGGATAAAGCATTGGCCGCCCGCGACACGCTTTCCGTGAAACACATCACGCGGCCCCGTGACAAAGTGCCTGTGTATGATATCGAAATGGACAGTAATTTGGTCTGGGCAGCCACGGGTTACGGCGTGTACGTGTATAACCGGACGAATCAAAAAGGCGGTTATTATTCCGGTGCAAACGGACCGGGTACGGCTTCGGTTTTCGGGGTTTCGGTCTCCGGGAATGAAGTGTGGTTCGCCACCCGCTACGGTGTGGAAGCCTACAACAAATCGGAAAAAAAGTGGATGGGGCCGCCGGCCCGGCATCTTGTTCCGGATTTAAAGGCGTTCGCAATTCGGGCTACCCCAAAGGCGGTTTGGCTTGGAACCACAAACGGCGTTTACAAATATGACAGGCGGCGCGATTTCTGGCGAAAGTTCAGCCAAATCGACGGTCTTTTGGATCCAAGGGTGCAGGACATTTTGCCGGATGGAAATTACATCTGGTTCGGCACGCGGGAAGGGCTCACGCGTTTTTACTGGAATGCGCCTTATCGCATTGATTAATTTGTCGATTTCAACCTTAAAAAAGGAGCAGTGATCACGGCAGGCAAAAAGGGACAGCATTTTCATACGGCTACAACGGAAGAGATAAAATCCGGGCAGGTGGTCGATGTTTACTTTTCCAGAACAAAGGCAATTCTGGAAGCAGAGAGGAAAGACAGGCATGTTGTGGCGGAGTTTGTGGTGAAGCGCTTTCCGGAGGGCCGTTCCTGGGGGGTTCTGGCCGGATTGGAAGAAGGGGTCTATCTGCTCCGGGATTTGAACATCAAAGTCTGGGCGATGGATGAAGGCACAATTTTTCATGAGAATGAACCGGTTTTGGTCATCGAGGGCAATTACCTTGATTTTGGTGTTTACGAAACGGCCATTCTGGGGTTGTTGTGTCAGGCTTCGGGTGTGGCCACAAAAGCGGCACGCTGTAAAAAGGCCGCCGGCGATAAAATTGTGCTGAGTTTCGGTGCGAGAAGAATGCACCCCGTGCTGGCACCAATGATCGAGCGGAATGCCTACATCGGCGGTTGTGACGGTGTGGCTGTGATTAAAAGCGCCGAGCTGCTGGGAATTCAGCCTGCCGGAACGATTCCGCATACCCTCGTTTTGATTCTGGGCGATACGGTGGAGGCGGTGAAGGCCTTTGACCGGGTGATCGATCCGAAAATTGGCCGTGTGGCGTTGATTGACACCTTTAATGATGAAAAATTTGAAGCCATCCATGTGGCAGAGGCGATGGGGAGAAAATTGTACGGGATTCGCCTGGATACGCCCGGTTCGCGGCGGGGGAATTTTCTGAGCATTTTGAAAGAAGTACGCTGGGAGCTGGATTTGCGGGGCTACAAAGATGTGAAAATTTTTGTCTCCGGCGGAATCGATGAAAATAAGATCCCCGAATTGAATAGCGTGGTGGATGCTTATGGAATTGGGACCTCGATCAGCAGCGCCTCTGTGCTCGATTTTGCGATGGACATTGTGGAAATAGAAGGAGAACCCATTGCCAAGCGGGGGAAACCTTCGGGCCGAAAAGAAGTGTACCAATGCCCGAAATGCCGTGCGACGGTCATTGTGCCTTATGGCCGCAGGCCGGAGCCTGTTTGTGAGTGCGGGGCATCCTACAGGAATCTGTTGAAACCGATACTGGATCACAAAAAACTGCTCGTGGATTTGCCCGATCACAAAGATATCCGGGCCTACGTGCTGGAACAGTTGGGATTTGTGGAATTAGCCCCAATTTAGGAGAATCCAACCGCTGAAAGACCTGATTTTATATTCCGTCAGCATCATCTTGATGGCCTGGCTCGGCGGCGCCATTCCGCTGTTTTTTCGATGGCGGCCGTTGGTTATTCATCTGTTTATCAGCCTTGGCGCCGGAATCCTGCTGGGTGCCGCGTTTTTACACATGCTTCCGGATTCGGCTGAATATATCGGATCCAAATTAGGCCCGCCCGCCTTACTTGGATTTCTGCTGCTTTATATCCTCGAAAAGTTCATCCTGACTCATCCCTGCCCGTCCGATTATTGTGAATATCACCACGTGGGATTAATGGCATTTATCGGTTTATCGGTCCACAGTCTTATTACCGGCATGGCCCTGGGTGCCGGCATTTTGATTCCAAAATTGGGACTCGTCGTCTTTTTCGCCGTTGTTTTGCATAAACTGCCCGCTTCATTGTCTCTTTCCAGTTTACTCGTTAAGGAAAAATACAAAATCCAATCCATCGCCGTCATTATTCTGATTTTTTCGTTCATGATTCCGATCGGAGCTTTTTTAACCTATTTCTTTGCCAAGGGGACAACCACCGTCACGCTCGGGTATCTAATTGCCTTTTCGTCGGGCACATTTTTCCACGTGGCCGCCGATGATTTGCTGCCGGAAGTGCACAGCCGGTTTGACCACAGAAAAGAGAGTTTGGCCACTTTTCTTCTGGGCATATTGATCATGTGGCTTATTGCGGTATTGGAATAAAAAATGGTTCATAACGCTTCAAAAATTCGCTTTTTCGACCACACGGGCGATATTGGAATGGAGGTGTTTGCACCGTCTCTGCCGGAAGTATTTAAAACGGCCGCGGCAGGGATGTTTTCCATTTTAACGGAAAGCAGGACGATTCACCCCCGTCTCACAAAAACAATTTCTTTAAAAGCTGAAATAGCCGACGAGCTGTTAATTCTCTGGCTTAATCGCCTCCTTTTTCTGTTTGATACGGAAGGCTGGTTGTTTTCTCAATTCGAAATCACGCTTCCGAATGAAAAATCCCTTCAGGCCGTGGTTCGGGGGGAACATTTCGATCCGGAACGGCATGAAATATTGCGGGAAATAAAAGCCGCCACTTACCACCGTTTGACGTTGGAGAAACGGGAAAACACCTGGTACGCCCGGGTCATTTTTGACCTTTAAGCGCCGAAAGGAGGAATTTGCATGGGAAGTGTACATTTTGAAAAAGTTGAGGACTACTTGTGGGAAATCCCCCGGGAGGGCCGTATGAGAGTGCCCGGAAGAATTTACGCTTCGGAAAAGATGATTCAAGACATTCAGTCGGATGAAAGCCCGAAGCAGGTGATGAATGTGGCGCATTTACCGGGAATTGTGAAATACTCTCTTGCCATGCCGGACATCCACTGGGGGTACGGCTTTCCGATTGGCGGCGTCGCCGCATTTGATCCTGAGGAGGGAGTGATTTCTCCGGGCGGCGTGGGATACGACATCAACTGCGGTGTGCGTTTAATGCGCTCGAACCTTTACCGAAAAGATGTGGAAGCCGGAATCAAAGATTTAATCGCCGCGATTTTTGCCAAAGTGCCGTCCGGTGTGGGTTCCAAGGGGCCGCTGAAGCTGGGTGCCAACGATGAAAAGGCGGTTCTTTTAAAAGGCGCCCGCTGGGCGGTCGAAAAGGGCTTTGGAACCGCGAGCGATTTGGAGTTTATCGAAGAACACGGGCAGATGGCACACGCGGATCCTTCGGCGGTCAGCCCGGAAGCCTATGCCCGCGGGCGGGCGCAATTGGGGACCATCGGTTCGGGGAACCATTTTGTGGAAATAGACGTGGTGGATGCTATTTACGATGAAAAAGCCGCCGAAGCGTTTGGTCTTCAAAAGGACCGGATTGTCGTGATCATCCACACCGGGTCAAGGGGATTCGGCTACCAGATTTGCGATGAATACGTTCGAAAAATGCTGCGGGCGTCGGAAAAGTACGGCATCGAACTACCCGACAGGCAGTTGTGCAGCGCGCCGTTTCAGTCACCAGAAGGACAGGAATATTTCGGTGCGATGAATGCCGCTGTCAACTACGCCTTTGCCAACCGGCAGGTGATTGCACATTGGGTGCGGGAAGCGTTTGAAATCGGATTAAAAAGGAGCCCCCGCGAGATTGGTCTGGAATTGGTTTACGAAGTGGCGCACAACATTGCCAAACTGGAAACGCATGTGGTGGACGGAAAAGAGCGTGAGCTGGTCGTGCATCGGAAAGGAGCCACCCGGGCGTTCGGCCCGGGCCATCCGGCCGTTCCGGTCGAATACCGGGAAGTCGGACAGCCGGTTTTGATTCCGGGCGACATGGGCCGGTATTCCTTTGTCCTGGTGGGCACCGAGAAGGCGATGGAAGAGACCTTTGGTTCTTCCTGCCACGGCGCAGGTCGGCGAATGAGTCGCCGCCAGGCAAAGAAGGCTGCCCGGGGGCGGGCCATTCACCGGGAATTGGAGGACCGCGGCATCTATTCCATGGCGGCCAGCCGGGCGACCATGGTTGAGGAAATCCCCGAAGCCTACAAGGATGTGGCGGATGTGGTGGAAGCCGTGGAAGGAGCCGGAATTGCCCGAAAAGTAGCAAAGCTCCTGCCAATCGGCGTGGTTAAGGGGTAACGATTCCGGAATGTAACAAATATTATTTGATGATTCCTTGTTGGCTATTGTGTATTTGATATTCAGTTTATCTGATTTTAATTTTAAGATTTCATCTGTTCCTAAGTTGGGGTATTATTGAATATCCAACAAGGAATAATGAATTATGGAAAGAAAAAATAGGGATAACGATCAAACTGTTTGAAGCATTGCCTAAGCTCCGCCTGCGTCTGAGAGCTGCGTCTCAGGCCATTGGCGTCCACCTAAGTAAGGGCGATGCATTCGGTGGCAAAATTGCTGCAAATGGACAAATCATTTCCTGCGAATGCATCGCCCCAACAAATAGAATAATAGCCCTGAAATACGATCCTGCAAAACCATTACCGCAGATCCATTCGATTAATGGAATTATTTTTATTGATACAACCCCATCACAATCCATTTCATATTTCCGGGGTTTTAACCCCGAATGATTGAATGAAATGGTTTTTCTTATTTGATTTTGTAAAACTCGTAACGGTAGAAATATTAATTTAATCCTCTAATCCTCTAATTCTTTAATCTTGTCATAATATTTAAGAAACAATAAACGGTTAGATCAAACTTGCACTGGCAGAGGCAAAAAAAAGTCAATCTTTAGAAAAAACACTTGACATCTTTTAAAAAAATTGTTACAATTGAGAAACGTTTATACCACCACAAACCCAAGAGGAGGGGATATCATGGCAAATGGGATCAACAAAGTGATCTTGATCGGAAACCTTGGCAAGGACCCGGATTTGCGGTACACACCAAACGGAACGGCGGTTGCTTCTTTCAGCCTCGCCACAAATGAACGGTGGAAAGACAAGGAAGGAAATTATCAGGATCGAACGGAATGGCACCGTATTGTGGCCTGGAGCAAACTGGCCGAGACGGTTGGTGAATACCTGAAAAAGGGGAGTCAGGTTTTCATCGAAGGGAAAATTCGTTCTCGTACCTGGGAGGATCAAAACGGCGTGAAACGAACCACAACCGAAATCGTTGCCAACAATCTTGTGATGTTGGGCAGGCGTGAAGGCGTTTCATCAACCGATATGGCTGAACCCGCGGCTCCATCCGGCGATGAAATGACATCAACCGACGATTTACCGTTTTAAAGCGGCGGTGATTCATTCGTGAAAGTTATAAATCCGAGGTCTTTTTTAACCTCGGATTTTTTTTGTTCCCAATAAAATGAGGTGCTTATGAAAGATGACGAATTGATTCGGAAAGCCTCCGAAGTTCAGACAACGGCTGTGGCTTCCTACTCGCACTTTAATGTGGGGGCGGCACTTCGAACAAAATCAGGCAAAATATACACGGGAATTAATATTGAATCGAGCTCTTACAGTTTAACGATTTGTGCCGAAAGGGTGGCGCTTTTCAAAGCCCTTTCCGAAGGTGAGCGGGAATTTGATTCCATCGCGATTGTGACGGATTCTGTTGAATTGTGTCCTCCGTGCGGTGCCTGCCGGCAGGTTTTGTGGGACTTTGCCCCGGACATAAAGGTGATTTTAGCGAACAGGCATGGAAAGACAAAAGAGTACCTGCTGCGGAATTTGTTTCCGGCCGCTTTTGACCAGAATTATTTACAAGTCTGATGTTTAATGCAAGAGATCAAGCCTGAGGAAATTGTGAAAAAAAGAATTTTAATCGGCATTGCCGGCGGTTCCGGTTCCGGCAAAACCCTAATCGCAAAAAATCTGTTTCGGGATTTGGGCACAGACCGGGTCATCATCATTCAGCAAGATGCGTATTACAAGGACCTCTCCCATCTTTCGTTTGAAGAGAGAGTCAAGCAGAATTTTGATCATCCGGACGCGATTGATTCCGAATTGCTGCTTCAGCAGTTGAACGGTTTGCTTGCAGGGGAAACCATTCAGCAGCCCATTTACGATTTTACCATCCACTCTCGAAAAAAGACAACCGAAACAATCGGCGGACACGACATTATCATTCTTGAGGGAATTTTAATCCTGGATAATCCGGAACTGCGGAACCTCATGGACATCAAGGTGTATGTGGACACCGACGCCGACATCCGGCTGATTCGCCGCTTAATTCGGGACACCAAAGAGCGCAACCGAAGCATGGAATCGGTCATCAAACAGTACAAAGAAAGTGTGCGGCCGATGCACCTGCAGTTTGTGGAGCCGTCAAAACGGTACGCCGACGTCATCATTCCCGAAGGCGGGATGAATTATGTGGCCGTCGATCTGCTCCGCACTAAAATTGAGGTGCTTTTAAAAGAATTGGATGAAGACTAAATAAACAGGCCCTCTCGGATCAAAATTGGCTTATGTTGTAATTTTTAAACACCCTCTTAAATTCTGCAAAAAAGTCTTGACAAATCAAAAATTGTGTCGTATATATTAAAATCCAAAATTTAAATGCCCCTTTTGCCTTTGCGATCATCGATTATTTGGGGTCAAGAAGTTCTAAAATTGTGTCGAATACTTTAGAAGAGATTTTTTAGTGAAATGGTCGGAGTCTAACCGGGGAATCCCAAAAGATCAAAATGAGGTAATGCACATGAATAAAAAACAACTTGAAAAATTTAAACGGCTTTTGCTGGAGCAGCAGCGGGAAATTCTGGGCAGCGCAGGAGCCAGTTCCGAAGATATCGATCAATTACAGGGATCGCCTGCGGCCGACTGGGTCGACCGGGTTACGGTGGATAATGCGATTTCCTCATTGATTGCTCGCGAGAGCGAGCTTGCCAGAGAGTTGGATAACATCAGGGACGCATTGCTGAAAATCGAAAAAGACACCTACGGGATTTGCGAAGAATGTGGAAAAGAGATTAATCACGAGCGTCTTGAAGCCATTCCGACAGCCAGATTGTGTCGTGACTGCCAGCAGGAACAGGAAAAAAATTCCCAAAGAGAGACGGAATTTAGAGGGCGCAGCAATATACCGAAAGAAGTTTTCGACTGGTACGAATAATTTTAAAGACGGCGCCGACGCTATTTTTAGCGCGACAGTCTTCTCTTTCCGATAACGGCTTAAAATTTATCTCTTTCCTTTGCGGCTGAATCGTTACAGATTTTCTTTGACAAACCGATTCTGCTATTTCACGGGCCATAAAAATATGTGGTAAATATCTTCTTTTTTTTATATATTAAGACAAATAGAAAATGCAGAGAAAAAGCATTAATCTCTCCCGGGAAATGCGCCTCTGCAATTCAGGTGACTCTAAATCTTTGCATCACTTCTGTCAAAATGAGATTGAACAGGAGGTTTTACCATGCCCTTCGATGACACAACTTTTGGATATTTTCAGAAAGAAATCAATAAGACGGATAGGGAAGTTGAGCGTCTTTTGAAAGATTTCTTTGTTTCGAAAAACCCGCTGCTCATGATTTCTGAATCGGGTTGGACACCTCACATCGATGTGTACGAAACAAAAACGGCGTATATTGTCAAGATGGAAATTGCCGGGGTCTCACCCCAGGATGTCCATATTCAATTAAAAGGCCGTATGCTGAGCATTCGCGGCTACCGGATGGAAGATGTTCCTGAAGAAAGAGAGCATTTCCTTTTAATGGAAATCAGTTACGGAAGGTTTTCGCGTAATATCGAGCTGCCGAAAGAGTTGGACGGCAATCAGGTAAAGGCCATTTACGACAAGGGAATTCTCAGAATTATCGTGCCCAAAATCGACAGGAAATTGGAAGAACCGGTACGAGTACCGATTCAAGATTAAAGCTGTTTTGCTAATTTGGAGGGATAGAAACATGCGAAGAATCCAGCAAATGGCCGCGGAAAAATTTCAGGAAGAAAGTCATCCGATCGAAACACAATTGGCTGAAGAGGCTCTTTCGGAAATAAAAGACGACGAGGAAATCGAACAGATTAAAATTCCCCGTGAGCTCCCTATTTTACCTCTTCGAGACACCGTTATTTACCCATTTATGGTCTCCCCCCTTTTTGTCGCACGCCCCAAATCCGTTCAATTGATCGAAGATGCCTTAAATCACAACAGGACGCTTGGGCTGGTGGCTCAGAAAAAAACCGAAATTGAAGACCCAAAAGCGTCGGATTTATTTGACTACGGCACCGTATCCACAATCCTGAAAATGTTAAAACTGCCGGATGGCACCATGCGGATTTTAGTCCAGGGCCTCAGCAGAATCCAGATAGTCGATTATTTGCAACTGAATCCTTATTTAAAAGCCAGGGTGCGTCCTCTGGAAGATTTCATAGAAGAAGGCCTGGAATTAGAGGCTCTGGCCAAAAACGTAACGATTCAATTTCAAAAAATTGTTTCGCTGGTCCCCCACCTGCCGGATGAGCTGCAGATTGCGGTGATGAATATCCGGCACCCCGGGAAGCTTGCCGATCTGGTGGCATCCAATTTAAATTTGAGTCTTAAAGAAAAACAAGAGATTCTGGAATTAATCGACGTCAAAAAGCGGCTTGAGAAACTCACGGTTTACATCAACCGTGAGCTGGAAGTTTTAGAGATCGGAAATAAAATCCAGAGCAAGGTTCAATCGGAACTCAGCAAAAATCAACGGGAGTATTTTTTGCGCCAGCAATTGGAGGCGATCAAAAAGGAGCTGGGCGAAGAAGATGAACGGACGATGGAAATAAAAGAGCTCCGTGAGAAAATTAATAAAGCGAAAATGCCGAAAGCGACCGAGAAGGAGGCTTTGCGGGAATTGGATCGACTGGCAAAAATACCGCCGGGAGCCGCCGAATACACCGTTTCGCGGACCTATCTGGACTGGTTAATCGCCGTTCCGTGGTCGAAATCAACAAAAGACAATTTAGATGTTGCAAAAGCCAGGAAGGTGCTGGATGAAGATCACTACGATCTGCAAAAAGTCAAGGAGCGGATTTTAGAGTATCTCGCCGTTCGAAAGTTGAAATCCGACATGAAAGGCCCGATTCTCTGTTTTGTCGGGCCGCCGGGTGTGGGCAAAACTTCTCTGGGACGGTCTATTGCCCGGGCGCTGGGGCGAAAATTTGCCCGGATTTCGCTCGGCGGGGTTCGGGACGAAGCCGAAATTCGAGGGCATCGCCGCACGTACATCGGCGCCTTGCCGGGACGAATTATTCAGGGTATTCGGAATGTCGGATCCAACAATCCCGTGTTTATGCTGGATGAAGTGGACAAGCTGGGCATGGATTTTCGGGGGGATCCTTCGTCTGCCCTGCTGGAAGTTCTGGATCCCGAGCAGAATAATACGTTCGTCGATCATTATCTGGATGTTCCGTTCGATTTAAGCAAGGTGATGTTTATCACAACCGCCAATCTTTTAGATCCCGTTCCCTCAGCCTTACGGGACCGGATGGAAGTGCTTGAATTACCCGGTTACATTGAAGAGGAGAAATTACTGATTGCGAAAAAATATCTGATTCCCCGTCAATTAAAAGCACACGGTTTGAAAAAAGGCCAGATAAAAATTGATGATGACGCCGTTTTGCGGATTGTCCGTGAATACACGCGTGAAGCCGGCCTGCGAAATCTGGAGCGGGAAATTGCCAATCTCTGCCGGCGCGTGGCGATGTGGATTGTCGAAGAAAAGACAAAGGGTGAGCAGATTACCGAAGCCCGGATTCCGGAATTTCTGGGGCCGCCGCGCTTCTTTTTTGAGGTGGCGGAACGCATTCGGGAACCCGGAGTTGTCACGGGTCTTGCCTGGACGCCTGCGGGCGGCGATATTTTATTCATCGAAGCCTCTAAAATGAAGGGCAAAAAAGGACTTCTGTTAACCGGGAAGCTTGGAGACGTGATGAAAGAATCGGCACAGGCGTCCCTTTCGTTCATCCGGGCGCACGCGGCAGATTATGGTCTGGATGAGGATTTCTTTGACCGATATGATATTCACATCCACGTTCCTGCGGGGGCGATTCCGAAAGACGGGCCTTCTGCCGGCGTGACCATTGCAACGGCGCTGTTGTCGATGTTAATCGAAATCCCTGTCCGCAATGATCTTGCCATGACCGGTGAAATCACGCTTCGCGGCAAAGTACTTCCGGTCGGAGGGATCAAAGAAAAAGTGCTTGCCGCAAAACGGGCGGGTATTACGAGAATCATATTGCCGGAAAAGAACAAAAAAGACCTCGAAGAAATTCCTTCCAAAGCGCGCGAGCAGATGAAATTTGATTTTGTGGACAATCTGAACCATGTGTTCGAATTGGCGCTGCGGGAAACGAAATGGAAAAAGAAGAAAACCGTTAAAAAGGCATCCGGGAAAAAGAAGGTTTCTGCAGATGCTTAATTGAAACTGAAGCATTTTATTAAAAGGCCGATTGCAACCCTCATGAATCGGCCTTTTTAGTACCGGTGCTTCAAGAAAAGGAGGCCGCTTTACATGCAGGATTGGGAGCGATTGCGGGAGAAATTTAATCAGGCCGGTCAGGGGCATGTCTTTCGCTTTTGGAATGAATTGAGTGAAGCTGAGCGCAGGGCATTTATCGAGCAGCTCAAAAGAATCGATCTCGATCTTGTGAATGCGCTGGTCAGACAATTTATAAAAAATCCCAAGAGGAAAAAGTTTGAAGGTGAATTGAAAACGGCGGAAGTCATTTCGATTCCCGGAACTCCGGAAGAGATTGCCCGGGCAAAGCTGGCCAAAGAAACAGGAGAAGAAGCCTTACGCTCCGGGAAAGTCGGACTAATTTTAGTGGCCGGAGGACAGGGCACACGCCTGGGACATCCCGGGCCAAAAGGCACATTTCCCATTACACCCGTGAAGCACAAATCCCTTTTCCAATGGCACGCTGAAAAAATCCGGGCGATGGAAAAGCGGTACAACACAGAGCTTCCCTGGTACATCATGACCAGTGAAGTGAATGACAGACAGACCCGCGACTTTTTCAGAGACCACAATTATTTTGGCTTGAATCCGGATCAGATTTTCTTTTTTGTTCAGGACATACTTCCCGCGGTCGATGAAGAGGGCAAAATCATTCTGGACGGAAAAGGGAGTGTTTTTACCAGTCCGAACGGCCACGGCGGCACGCTGCTGGCGCTTCGGAAAAGCGGTGCGCTGGCCGACATGAAGCGCAGAGGCCTGGAGCAGCTTTTCTATTTCCAGGTGGATAACGTACTGGTCAAAATCGCCGACCCTGTTTTTATTGGTTACCATGTTCTGGAAAAGGCGGAAATGTCCAGCAAAGTGGTTTCTAAAAGATATCCGCATGAAAAATTGGGTGTGATCGGATTGCACAACGGCAGACTTTCCGTCATCGAATACAGCGAATTGTCGGAAAAAGACCTGCACGCAAGAAATCCGGACGGTTCACTCAAATACAACGCCGGCAGCATTGCGATCCATATGTTTCGGCTGGATTTTCTGGAAGCGGAGACTGAAAAGGGATTTAAACTTCCCTACCATATCGCACACAAAAAGATTCCTTATCTGGATGAAACCGGCCGCCGAATAGAACCTCAAGAACCCAACGGTTATAAATTTGAAACGTTTATTTTTGATGCTCTCAAAGACACGACTGTTTCCGTTATTATGGAAACAAAGCGTGAGGAGGATTTCAGTCCCGTAAAAAATAAAGGCGGGGAGGATTCGCCGCGGACGGCTCGCCGGGATCTTACCGACCTTTTTGGCCGCTGGCTGGAAAAAGCCGGGATTGAAATTCCGAGAGATGCGAACGGTCATGTCATCGGCGCCATTGAAATCAGTCCGCTTTTTGCACTGGACGAAGAAGAGTTACTTCGAAAAATTAAACCGGGTGAAATTAGCTTTAACGGCACCCTTTATTTAGGAGATGAATGATGATGCTTCTATTTGCGGTTTTTGACCCGTCCGGCGCCTCTGCAATGCCATTGGGCAGTCAATTGAAAGAGGCCCTTGGATTTTTAGATGTAACCCAATTGTTTACCCACCTTCTGCTCTATTTGCCGAATATAATTGCAGCCGGCGTCATTATTTTTATCGCTTATTTTTTTTATCGCGTGGCCCGGTATTTTGTGCTGCGCTTTTTTAAAAAATCCGGCGTCGGAGAAAGTGTTTCAAATGTCGTGGTTAAAACGATTCGGTTTCTTTTTATAGGAACCGCTTTCATCATGGCTTTAAATCAGATGCAGATTAAAGTGGTTACGCTTATCTCAACTCTGGGTGTGGCCGGAATTGCCATCGGATTGGCCGCACAGCAGACGCTTTCGAATATGATTTCCGGCATTATTATTTTGATTGATCATCCGTTCAGGGAGGGTGACTTTGTGGAATTGGACGATATCTACGGGCGTGTTGAAAAAATTACCATGCGCTCCACACTTTTACGGACACTGGACAACACAAAAGTGGATCTGCCAAACCACAAGATTATCGAATGCAAGATTGTGAACCACAGCGATTATCCGTTCCTGCGGGTGAGGATTCCCTTCGGTATCGCTTACAAAGAATTTATCCCGAAGGCTCAGGAGGTGGTGCTGAAAGATGTCGAAAATGTGCCGCAGGTATTAAAAAATCCGGCTCCGGAAGTCAACGTCACGAATATCGGAGAATCCAGCATCGAGATGGAACTCATGGCCTGGATCGACGATCCGGCCATCGAAATCCCCCTGGGATATGAACTGCGGAAAAGGATTAAAATTGCGCTGGACGAAGCGGGCATTGAAATTCCGTTTCCGCACCGTCAGATTTTTCTGGAAAAGATTAATCTGGACAAAATCAAACCTCTGTTCTCGGAATCCTGACGCAGAGCCCGTTCAGGCGCATAGGAATCCAAAAAGAATTTTAATCCGGCTTCTTCTCTTCTTCCTCTTCCGGTTCCGCTTCAACGACCGGCGGTGTGCCTGCGATCACTGGGAGAGCATTATCCACATCCGCCTTCTTTCCGAGGAGCGTCACCTTGTCGCCTGCCTGAAATTCATAATTGCCGTCCGGAATAAGGACATTCTCTTCCCGCAAAATAGTGCCGATCAAAACCTCCTTCGGAAGCTCCACATCCTTCAGCTTCTTCCCAACAACCGGAGAATAATCATAAATAATCACCTGTTCGATCGTGCCCCCGCCGGATTCCAGGTCTTTTTTCAGCTCTTTCAGCCGACCGGAATCGATCGTTGTTTTTTCAGACTCCTGACGGGAGATTTCAATCTCCAGCTCTTTTTGGGTCAACTCGTCCTTTTTCGCTTTGATTTCGCTTAAAATCTCGGCAAGGCTTGTCTCTAATTCATCCCATTTTTTCTCGCTAATCAGCGGGTAAGCTTTTCGCCCGAGGTCTGTGTACAGCGAGTCCAGTTTCCTCTGGAGTTTTAGAATGTCGATCTTGGTTTTACCGAATTTTGACAATTCCCCTGCCTTCTCCGAAAGGATGTCAAATCCTTCCTTGGCCACTTCGGTGCTCGTTTTTGAAAATTTGTCAAGAGAGTCCTGCACTTTTTTTAGGATATCCATTTTGGCCTCCTATCTCGATTAAATTGTATTTACCGGAAATATTGTTTGTATTGACGTTTATCTCACTTAAACATATAAATATTTCTTGTAAAAAGCAAAATATTTTTATATCTTTTAAAAAAATAAAGAACAGAAAGTTAGAACCTGTTTTTGTTGGAAGAATCCCGAATTTATGAAAAAATTTTTAAAAATTGCCGGTGTTTTACTGCTGTTGTTTTTTGGGATTATGCTCATTCTTTATGTCATTCTCCGAATCAAATTTCCGGCCGAAAAAATTCAGCGTCTCGTGATTGAAGGGACCTATAAACAGATGCACCGCAAACTCACCTTAAATTCCCTTCGAATCAATCCTCTGACCGGGCTGACGCTAAAAGATCTCACCCTTTATGATACGGCACGATTTCCGGAAAAGCCTTTCATAACGCTCGAATCCGTTCAACTTAAATACCGGTTTTGGTCGATTTTTAAGAAGAGGATTGAAATCAACAAGATTGTCTTGAAAAAACCCCGATTGTTTATCCGCCGGAATGAAAACGGCCGGTGGAATTTTGAGGATTTGACGGCCTCCGGGACAGATTCTCTTCGCAGGGCCGAATTCGTCTCTTCGACGCCCGAACTTCCCGGTTTTTTAAAACACGTTTCATTTCAACTTCATCAATTTGAAATAACGGATGCCGGGCTTACGGTAACCGTTGAGGACTCACTGGGTTACGGGCGGCTGAAAATCCTTCCGGTTTCCGCCCGGTTGAGTGATTTTCTCATAAAAAAGATTGAACTTCCTGAAGCTTTTAAAAATCTAGCCTTCCGTTTATCGGCCTCTTCTAAAAACGGCCTTTTCAAGACGTCCTTTCGATTTAAAAATCCGATGGCCCTGCCTGAATTTTCCGTTCGGAAAATCGAAGCCTCCGGGACGTGGCGGTTTCAGGCTGAAGCCAAAACCGGCATTTTAAGCCGTTCGGCGAAATCGGATACGGGCGTTCGTCCGCCGTCAAAAGTGGTGCTGAACGGTGCGTTTGGCGTCCTGCCGGCGGCGGTGAAATTGACAGGCTGCGCGGCTCAGAATCCGGATTCCGTCATTCAAATTGTCAATCGCCTGCCGGAAGTGAGTGCGGATTTACAGGGTGTGGTCGATCTGGCGGCACCGGCCTTTTCGTTTCCGGACATTCGTGCGAAGGTGGGAAATTTTCTCACGGCAGCCCTGCAAATCACGGGCGACAGCCTTCTCACGGCGCCGAAGGCCGTGCTTTCATTCAAAGAGGGATGGGTGGATCTCCGGAAATTAGGGGACTATTGTGCCGGGCTTTCGCTGCTTGGAAAAAATCCGGCCAAAATCATGTACATAAGCGGACGCGTCGATTTTTCAGCCGTTCAGGCACGCGCGAAAATAACAAAAAAAACGCTCCGGTTTTCATATCGTGTGAAGCCCGAAGCGACCGGTGTTTTTCTGCGAATTCCGAAAATTGCCCTCAATTTAAAGAATTTCACCGGGGGCCTGACCGCCGCCGGAAATTTTCTTGGCTCGGGCTTCATCAGCGGCATCTTAAAGGCTTCTTTCCGGTTACCGGACGTGCACGCCGCGCCCGCCGAAAGTTTGCGAATTGCCGGGAAAAATATTCGGGGGGCGGTGAACCTGACACTTGGGAAAAATTTTGTCCCGAAGCAGATCAAAGTTTCGTTTGATGCGGACAGCCTTCAGGGGGCACGGGTTTCAAGCTATTCCGAATTTGAGGTCTCTTCGGTTCCGTCACTCAAGGATTTGAAAATTCAGGATTTCGATGGTTCCACAGAATTCCATTTGGACGGTTTTGATGTGGGATTGCTTTCCGCCGGCCGTGCTTTGGGACATGTCACGGTCAGCGGGCTTTTGGCGGCAAATTACGGGATGAACGCGTTTGTTCGCCTAAAAATGCACTCGGCCGATCTTCAATATCTTACCGCGCCGGGTGTTTACGAACGTTTGCCGGAGCTGACATTCGTCGGGAAGGGAAATTTAAAAAGCACACCGGGGTTTCAGGAGTTTTCGATTAAAAATTTCAGAATACGGGTCAATGATTTTGTACAGGGTACGTTGACATCAAAACTGCTTCTCTCACAGCGGAAGGCGGAAGTTCACCTTAAAAAACTTCAGGTTGATCTCGCTAAAATCCGGCCTTTTTTACCCTCGGGTCTGAAGGAAACCCTGCAATTTGGGGACTGGAAAGGAAATCTAAACGGGCACACCGATGTTTTTGCCGCCATCAACCCGAAAACAGACTCTCTTAAATTGGCGGTCACGGGCGGCATTCAGATTCATTTGCCCTATTTCATCAACATGGAATGGCTTTTAAATGTGGATGGTGTGGATCTTCAGGCCGATTTCAGCGGTTCGATGAAAAAGCTTCAAACCCGGTTTCGGGGCACTGTAAAGTCGGCTTTGCTTAAAGATGTGCTGGCTGTTCCTTTTGAAAACACGACTTTCACCGGGGAGGCGGCTCTCCTCAATCTGAATGCCGTTTACCTTAAGAATTTTCGGCTCCGGCAGCCGGATCTGCACCTTGCTTTTCAGGCGAACGGTTCGGTCGGCAGTCTCTCCGCTCCATTTCCGCATTTGAATATACGCGGGCATTTTGCGGTTCAATCGTCAAAATATTTTCCGGCAGTTGTGGGAATCAACATGTCCGGAGACCTGAACGGCAATATTTTCATCAAATCCGATTCTGTTTCCCCGCAGATTGTAACGGCCAGCGGAAATATAAACCTGCTGGAGCTGAATATCCAGGCCATTCATGCGGCCACCCTCAAAGGCATCCGGGGGACCATTCCGTTTCAGGCGAAGGTGAATGCCGAAGAGGGTCTTCTCATCCCGGGCAGCAGGCGCTTGAGAATTTCACTGCCGCTGTATCCCGTTTTTCAACCGTATTATTTTAAGAACGACACGCTCTTTCGGACGATTACGATCGACACCATTCGGGTTTTCGATTATGAATTAACGAATTTGACCAGTGATATTCGGATTAAAGACAGTTTTATTCTTTTGCCGAACACCAAAATCGATTTATATAATGGAAACCTTGTCTCACAAATGTGGTTAAATCTGGGTACGGGCCGGTTAAAGGACATTTCTTATGAAATCTCGGCACAGATGGCACGCGTAAATTCCGCCCGGTTTCCCGGTTTGCGCCGCAAAAAGAGAAAAGCGTCTCAAATTACAGCCTCTCTTCATTTTAAAGGGAAAGGATTGAATATTAAAAAAGCACCGGAAGTCCAGGGCGGCGTGGAAGTGACCGAAATCGGGCCAGCCACCACGGACAATCTCCTGCGCAGTCTGGATCCAAAGGGACTGGATAAAAGTATTCGGCAGGCGCGTCAATTAATTCGATTTGGCGCGAAACCCAGGCTAATTTCTTTTCAAATTCGGCACGGCAACCTGTACCCGACGATTTGGTTGTCACAGCCCTGGTACTCTCCCTTTAAGATTTCAGGCGGCAAAGTCTCGCTTGTGAGAATACCTCTGTCTTTTGTTTTGAATATGATGCTGCAGTCGGCGGAGCCGATCCCTTGAAAATGGAAGTCTGAAATGAAAAAACCGCTTGTCATTTTTTCGGCTCTGGAGGATGTTCTGATCGACACGCGTATGCTTCAGTGGGATGAAGCACGGCATGCGCTAAATCAGCTCTATCTGACGGGTGTGCCGCTCGTTTTGTGGTCGCGATGGACGTTTTCCGAAGTCATCTATTTTCGCGGACAAATGGGAATTACCGATCCGTTCGTGGTTGAGAATGGCGGTGCTCTTTATGTGCCGCTGGGCTATTTCGACTTCGACATTGGCTCCGGACAGCGCAATGGACACGAAGTCATTGAAATCGGAATCAGGACGGAAAAATTAAAACACTTTTTGGTTGGATTTCGAGAAAGATGGAAGCTGCCGATGAAATTGGCCGACGAGCTTTCTCTTCAGGAATTAGCGGCGCTATCCCATGTTCCGTTTCATCTAACGGGATTTTTGCGAAACCTTGAATTTTCAGTGGCCTTCCGAATGGAACCTTATGCAAACCGGGGCTGGGAAAATGAACTGAGGCGAACGGCTGCCCAAAAGGGATTCCGGCTCAGAAAAGATCAATTATTTTATTATTTAGAGGGGGAAAACGATAAGCATTTTATCGGGAAAAAATTAATCACCTTTTTTGAGAAATATTTTGGCGAGCGGCCGAAGATTGCCGCCATTGGTGTCGATGAAGCGGATTTCCAATTTTTGGAAAATGTCCATCAGGCGGTTCTTTTGAAACACAAGCCGATGGTTCAAAATGATTTAAATTTAAATAAGCTTTCTCCGACTGTGATTGAGAATACCGGTCCCGAAGCATGGCAAAGAATTATGGAAATACTTGAAATTGAGAGCGAGGAAAAGTAGAATGTTGAACAGATTGCGGCGGATGACGATTGTGGGCGGTATTATTTTTCTACTGATTGGGGTGGTGTTGATCTCGGGCTGCGAAAGAAAAACTCCCGGGAAGATGACCGTTTTGATCCAGGGTTCGGATGCTTATGCCCGGTGGCTTCAAACAAAAATCACAAAATTCTCAAAATCCTTTGACTGGCAGGTCACGGTTTCGACCTACGTTCAGAATGAAGATCTGTTGGATATGCTGAACCTCGAGCAGGAGACGCAATCAAAAAAAATTGGTGTGATCGAAGTCCCGTTGGAATTAAGCCAGCAATTGGTCCGTCACAAAAAGGTGATTCCATTCAGCAGGGCGGCATCGGAAGAACGGCTTGCCCGGGACCTCCGGACGTACAATCCGGCCATGTTCCCGTTAACCCAAAAGGTTCAAAAAGTCTCCCTGATGCCGGAGCGGGCCGACGTGTTTCTAATGGTTTATTTGAAGGTGCCGGTGAAGAATCTTCTAAAAGAGTGGAAATTATATGAACGCGAATTCTCATTTGTGCTGCAGAGATACAACCATTGGGGGCTTCCCATTGGCTATTCTTTTGAAAAAGACCCGTCGAAATGGGATTTTTACGATCTGGCTTTTATGGGTTACTATTGGGCGGCAAAACCCTACCACGATGCATTAATCCCCCGGCTTGGGCATCAGGGCCTGCCCACCACCGGTACATTAAACGCCCTGGCCACCCGGGTGATTGAATCCGGAGGCACGAACAAGGATCTGCAGAATCCCCTGTCGAGGCCCGTCGTGGATATGTTTCAGTGGGAAAGCCTGTTTGTGAAAGAGAATTACTACAACCCCGAGATGTGGGAGAACGGCTGGTCGAGTGCAAATTTGGTAAATGAATTTTTGAATCGCCGTTTATTTTTAACCTTTCTGAATCAACAGCAGTTATTTTCTCTCTTTGAAAAGATTGATTCCAACAAGACGAAAATCCCGGTCCGAACGGAAGATGTGGGCATTTCCATTCTGCCGCGAGGGTGTTCTCTGATGCTCGGTCCCGAACGCGTGCCGGAGACCGCCGGTTCAAATTCGTCGAGCCTTTACGTGTGGTCACTGGGAATTCCGTCAACCTTTCCGGATGCGCCGTTTGCGTACAAACTGATTCGTTTTATGACAAGCCGGAATTTGCAGGCGGAAGCCATGAATAAATTTGGAATACTGCCGACCCGAAAGGGTGTTTTGGCGGAAGCCGATTCGGTTTTAGACCAATCTTGGAAAAGAAACGTTTTTCACGTTCTGAGGAAACAATTGAATGCCGGGGTCATCATGCTGCCGTCCGATTCGGAGTGGACCCATCTTGGGGCACTTTATCTGGCGGCCTGGGAGAACATCTGTGTGAAGAGCAAATTATCCCGGCAGAACGCCATTAAAAAAGCACTGAAGCCGATTTTTAAGGACGTCATGAAGTCTCGGGGCGGCACGGGTCAATAATTTTTAAACAAACTGTAAAAGGGAGGTCTGCCATGAAAAAGAGCATTTTTACGGGTGGAATTTTTATCCTGGTTTTCATTGGGTTGAACGGATGCAGCATAAAAGCTCCTGAAGTCACTGTGTCCGGAGAAAAAACCACACTCGAAAAACAGGTTGTCGGCACGTACCAGGAAATCGAAAATGACGCGGACATGGTAGCTTCGACCCGGGCGCTTGAGGCGGGGAAAAAACCGGTGATGTCCATCGAAAAACGCCTGGTTTTAAAAGCGATACAAGACCGAAAATTCAATCAGGATGATGTGGAGCAATTCAAGCGGCTCGGAGTGGTGGGCGAAAATAACAAAGGTCTGCTGGAAATTCGAAACACAGACAAACTGGAAAAGAAGCCGGAACTCAAAAAACGCGTGCTTGCAATTTTGAAAGCGGAAAATTACGACCGCAAAATAATCATGAAACGAATCATTCAGGTGAATGAAAAGTTAAAAAATGCGCCTCTGAAAGAGATTCAATCTGTTTTTGCCAAAATGAATCGCGAAAATTCCAAACCCGGCACCTGGATTCAGCTTCCCAATGGGAAATGGATGAAGAAAAAGTAGCGCAGCGAACCGCAAAGAAGGATGACAGCGGCGTGATACCACAAATTGTTTAGCCCGTTCCGGGCTGGATTAAGATTGACTTCAAGGAAAATCTTCTTGGGAAAGAAACGTACAAAACCCTTCGGCAAATCCGGAATTCCGGTTGTTCTCTTATTCGGAATTGGGTTTGGTATTTTCAATGCCGCTCCGGTATTGGCTCAAAAAGTCTCTTTAGCCTCGTATTATGAAAGCTTATTCGCACCGCGGCTTACCGGTGTTAAGCCGCTGACCACACACCCGGGCAGCGATATTTTCCCAACACTTTCTCCGAATGGAAAATGGCTGGTTTTTGCATCGAACCGAAGACAAAATTTTGACATCTGGGCGAAAAATATAAAAACCGGGGAGATGGTGCCGCTCACGACTTATAAAAGCACAGACACCCAGCCGGCGTGGTCGCCAAACGGCAGACAAATTGTGTTTGTCTCCATGCGATCCGACGGATTAGGAGATTTGTTCCTGATGGACGTACGGGAGTCACACGGTGTGCTTCGACGCAAAAAAATGATTCATTTGAACAATTACCTGGGTTACGACGGCGAACCGGTCTTTTCTGCCGACGGCCGGTGGATTGCGTTTGTGAGCGACCGGCAGACCGGGCGCAGGCACATCTGGCTTCTTCAATTAAAAAGCCGGAAACTCATCCAGGTGACCGCTTTTGAAGCCTTTTCACCGGCATTTTCACCGGACGGCCGCTGGCTCTCCTTCACCCGCTTCGTAAACGGCCGCTGGCAAATTGTGTTGGTTCCCTTTTCAATCGGTGATTTCCCGGTTCAGGAAAAAGCGGGTATTCCCATTTATGAATCGAAAACCCCGGTGGGCTTCTCTGCCTGGGAAAACGATTCTCTCATGCTGATGGTGTCTTACCCTTACGACACAAATGGAGATGGTGCCGTGACGATTTCCGATAACGGCCTGATTTTAGAGTGCGGGTTACCCGCTTCTCTGAATCGGAAAAATTATGAAGAACGGCGCATTTCTCAAAAGACCTCCGGTATCTGGGCATCTCTCTTTCCGGCTCGCGGCGGACCGGGCAAAATTATTTTTGTGTCCGATTTTTCCGGGAACGATGATATTTTTGAAATGAAACGAAGCGGCGAGATTCAGGTTCCGTCCGCTCCGGACAGTTTTTTCACTTTTTTAGAAGAAAAATTCCCCCTGCTTTCGATTCGCTATTTTCAGGCATTAAACGATTCTTCATTTCAACACGTCTGGAAGAACCGAAAACAAAACTATCTTTTACAGCGCTTGTTTGTCTTGAAAAAGGCAGAGGCGTTTTTTTCCAAAAGAACCGGGATTCTGCCGCGGGTCTATTTTGAGGCAGGGACCACGGCAGCTCGATTAGGCTGGCCGAAATTTGCCCGGTCGTTTTATCAAAAAGCCGTCAAAACCGGGAGTTCCGGCACTCTCTGGCCGGTTCGTTCTCAATTGGCGCTCTGGAAACTGAAGGGGCTTTCTCTCCCCAAAGCCCTGCATGCGGTTGACTCACTTCTGGCTTCGGCCCATTTAAGCGGCGCCGCGGCCGGTTTTCTTTATCTGCGCCGCGGGGAAATTCTGGCCAAACAGGGGCATTTTAGCCGGGCGCTGGATGCCTTCCAGACGGTTCTGAACGACAGACAGGCGAATCCGGAAGCCGTGATTCCGGCACATTTTCGATTGGCCGATTTTTATGCAAGTCTTCACAATTTCCCGCTCGCCATTCAAATGGATGCGGCGGTCTTAAAACAATTTCCGAAAGCTTTTTACTGGAATCAGATTGCGCTTCAAAAAATAAAATCCGTCATTCTGCAGAATACGGAAATTAAAGATCCGGTTCAGGGGTATCAATGGGTTATGCAAAAGTACCCCGGCGTAAAATCTCTGACGGCCTGGGGGCAGGTCGAAATTGCCCGTGTGTTTGAAAGACGGGGCGATTTTCGAGTGGCAATTCGGGAATGCAACCGGGTTGTCAACAACGCCGCGGATCAGCAAGAGGCTTATTTCCGGGCGCTGACAGAGCTGATTTCGATTTACCATTCATTGAAAGATTCCAAAGCGCTCATCCGAATTTCCAAAGAAGGGCTTCAAAAAAAAGGCAGTCTGGATGAGGCTCAGAGAGAGTGGATTCGGCGGAATTTGATTCGAACGCTGCTTGACCGCGGGGAACGCCTTTTTGCCCAAAATGATTGGCAACTGGCAAAATTGGAATTTAATACGGCCTTGGCGTACGATTCACTCAATGTGGAAGCCCATCGCGGCATTGTTAAATGCGCGGTTCGCGGGAATCAACTAAATGACATTATTCAAAGCTACGCCGCCAAAGTTCAAAAGAGTCCCAAAACGGAAGTTTTTCGATATGCGCTTGGACTTGCGTATTCGTACCTTGCCACGCGGCAGAAATCTCCTTCGGAAGAGTACAAACTCTTGTTGGTTTCCAATGCCTATCTGGAAAATGCGCTGAAACAAAATTACGGTCTCGTTTACGCTTACCTCACGCTTGGATTTAACTATGAAACACTTGCGTCTCTGGAGCAGGCACGTCAAAATCAACAAGAGCCTTTTTTGACTAAATTTACAAAATCGGCGCTTGCCCCCCTTTTCTGGCTGGTTCGCACCGTAACGTTCCAAAAGCCGCCCGTAAAACATCTTTGGTACGAAAAGGCCATCGATTTGTTGAGCATCGGTGTTTCGATCAACAAAGAAAAGAAGCGGCCCGGGCTGGAAGCGCAGCTCATTTTAAATCTGGCCAACAACTACTACCAGTTGGGCGAATTCGGCTTTGAGAAGGCTTTTTATTATTATCAGAGGCGGATGGCGCTGGACTCCACATTTGAGACCCTTCCGCAAGAGGCGCTTGTGTATGAACGGATGGGGCACTGTGCCGTTATTTTGGAAGACTGGCCTCAGGCCATTCGCAGCATTTCAAAGGCGATGGCTCTGTACCGGGAACTGAAGAACGAGCCCAGGATTCTTACGAATATGGACCGGCTTGCCTGGGCCTATTTTCTATCGGGCGATTATGACCTCGCCGTGGAAAAATACCTCCGGATTTTGAAAATAGCCCGGCAGCAGCACAATATTCCGGAAAAGGCGAAAACGCTGGAACGGCTTCACCGAAATCTTGCCAATGCTTATTTGCAACTGCACGATTTTCGGAATTCACTGAGACATCTGAAACAAGCGCTTAATCTGTTGGATTCCGGGAAAATTAAAAACAAACGCTCTTTCAAAGATTATCTGCGGATTGAATTTCTGGGATATTCCCTGCCGGTGTTTAATGTGGGGAAATTGTTTGGGCAAAGCGGAAGCACGGGAACCCTGACTGTTTCAGATGAACGGTCTCTCCTCTACACACTTCTTTTTCAAAATTACGAAGGGCAGAAGTTTTTGCTCGAGGCGATTCAGGTTCTTGAAAAAAAGGGTAAGATTTTCCGTGCCCAAAAGAACCGCCTTGCCCAGGCGATCGTCAAAAACAATCTTGGGTACCTGTACACATTTTACGGCGATTATGAAAATGCGTGGAAAGAGTTTAATGCGTCCTTCCAACTGTGCCGCAGCGAGAAGTACTGGGCGGGTGCGGTCATCAACTTAACGAACATGGCCCGTCTGGCGCTCGCTTTCAGGACGAAGGAAAAGTTGACCGGGGAAAAACCACAGACGATTACGATCGATTACAACCGGGTGCTGGAGCTTTTACGCCGCGGTCAGACGTATTTCAAGAATATTCCTTACGGAATGAATAAAGAGCGTGTGGCGCTGTTGGTTCAGACCGGCGTTTTAAAATCGCTGATTGCGTTTTCCGGCGGGCAGGCGAGCCCGGACACCTCCGTTAAAAAAGAATTGCAGCGCGTCTTCACCGCCGCCGATGTTCTGCAAACGTACGATTGGGCGCTTGATCTTGCGGCCAGATTTCACCTGAATCGGGAACAGATCATTTTACGGAGAAATCGAGCCGATATTTACCTTTATCTCGGCTGGAAAGCGGAAGCACGGCAGGATCTGGAGACGGCCCGGCGGCTGGCCCTCCGGGACGGAGATCCAAATTTGCTCTGGCGTGTCGATTTTGCGTTAAGCGAGGTGCCTCAAACAGGCGCTGCCAAAATGGGAGAGAAGCCCGTTTCCTCGTTGAAATGGCTGGAAGAAGCGATTCAGATTTTGGAGACGACACCGGATACCACTCGCGGAAAGCAGATGATCGGCACCAACCGCCTGGATTGTAATCTTCTTTATGAAAGGTATTTAAACAGAGAAGCCGGTGCCGGACATGCCGAAAAGGCTCTAAAAGTGAGTGAACGCTGGCAGGCGAAACGTTTTCTGGATGAAATTACCGGGTTCCGCCTGCATCTCAAATTAGAATCGCACAAGGTCTTTTACGGAAATGCCCGTTTCTTGCGGCATGAAATTGCACGGCTCAGGACGGAAATACGCCGATTGCCCGCCCAAAGGATTTTGGATCTTCAGAAACGCCGCAAAATGCAGGTTAAACTGGACAGCCTTCAAAATGAGTACGGCGCCTTAATTAAAAGCAAACTTCAGGCAGAACCGGAGCTGGTCACCCTTGTCCAGCCGTTTGCGGTTCCGGTCGACGAAATCCAATCCACGATTCGGGAAGGGACTGTGGCGGTTAAATTTCATTTTGGTTTGAAAAAAAGCTGGGTCTGGATTGTGGCGCCGGACACCGTTTTTCAGTTTGCCCTGCCCATTTCAGAGGAAAGTGTGAAGCGGCATTCCCTGAACGCCCTGCAATCCGGATTGGCCCGCCCGGAGGCCGATTCAAGCTTTCAGTGGCTGAGCCGTGAACTGCTGCGGCCTTTGCAGCGCATTAAAAGACCGGTTTCCCATGTCATTCTCAGTACGGATGATCTCCTGTTGGGATTTCCGTTTGGTCTTCTGCCGTTTAAAACCGGTTTCTTTTCGGATTTCGTGAAAATTCAGTACGTCACAAGTCTGTCAAATTATTACTTCCAATTTCAGGAGCGGCGGCTGTCCGTCAAGAAAGTGGCTTATTTTACGACCGGAAACAAGAAATTCCGTTTCGCAACGGAGAAGAATGTGACGCTCTTACGGGAAAAGGGAGCGGCGGCCACCGAAGGGAATTTTCGAAAAATCATGCAGAATGTCGATGTGCTTCATCTGGAGCTTCCGATTCAGGTCGATTTTTTTCAGCCGGTGCAGTCCGCGATTGCGTTTCGATACCCGCGTTTGAAAATGCAGAAAGTCCCGGAATTGATTTCACCCTTTTCACCTGAGAATGACGGCCGGCTGCACGTGCACGAGATTTTCAGCCTGGACACCCGTGTAAATTTGTTGTTCCAGAATGTGACCGACACGTTTGTACCGGGTGAAAATTTTCAGAAAGAACTGCCCCCCTTTGTGCGGGCTTTCACTTACGCGGGGATTCCTTCGTATCTGTTTCAGGTGTGGAAGATTCCCCGGAAAGCCAAAAAAATATTTTTCGATGAATTTTACTCCCGTTTATTTAAAGAGCGGCCTTTTGACGCTTTTTGGGCGGCCCGGCAAACGCTGCGCCGGCATTTTACAACACCGCAAATCTGGGGGGCTTTCCGGTGGTTCGGCTTCGAGGGGATGTCCCCCGCCGAGCAGGTGAAATTTGCCGAAGGCCGTTTGGATCAGATGTTCGGAATGGGTTACGCTTTTGCACAAAAGGGGTACTGGCGTGATGCCGTTCGAAATTATGAGCAGGCCCTGCAGATGGCCCTTCTGCTGAAGGCGGCGAACAAGGCGGCGATGCTGTACCAGCAATTGGTCATTTCCAGCAACAACGGCAAATTTTGGGGACGGGCGGCCCGGTACCAGGAAATCATTAATCAAACGTACGCCGGTCAAAAAGACTGGAACGCATTATTGGACGGCTACCGCAACGTTTTGTATTTTTACACAAAGCTTCATAATTCGAAAAAGATCAGTTTTTATCAAAAGAAATATCAAATTCTTCTGGCAAAGACGGGCACGCGTGCGGACCGGGCAGACGCGTATCATCAGCTTGGGCGAATGCAGGAAGATAATAAAAATTATGAAGGGGCGCTGCGATCTCTGAAAAAGTCTCTTGCGATTTATAATAAGCTGGGTCAATCGCAGGAGAGTGCCCGGGTCCTTCTGGACATGAGCCGGATTAATTTGAAGTATCTGGACGCTTACAGTCAGGCCATTTCCGATGCCAAACAAAGTCTGGCACTGGTTAAAGACAAACCTTCTTCTAAAATTCATCTGCTGATTTATCAATATCTGGGTCTGGCTTATGAGAAAATAGGCAGCTACCAGACGGCTTTCGATTATCAAAAAAAGGCGTCGAATTTATCTAAAACATTCGGGACTCAAAGCGACCGGGGGCTGGAACATCAGTATCTGGCCAATATCTACTGGAAGATGGGGGATTATTTGCATTCCCTGCAGGAGCAGGAGAAGGCCATTTCAATTTTTCAGGCCTTGAAAAATCCCGCACTTCTGACGCTGGCGTATTCGACCCGGGGCCTTATCCACATGAGCCTCAATGAACCGAAAAAGGGACTTCTTTTTGAAAGGAGAGCCCTTGTATTGGCGCAGGATGCCGGCGACAGTCTGAATGAAGCCACGATTTTAAAGAACATCGGAAACATCCACGCCAAACAATCTGCGTGGGACTCGGCCCGAACCGCTTACAAAAAAGCCCTGACAATTGACAGTTTGATTCAGGCTAAAAGAGGACTCGGTTACGATTTCCGCAATTTGGGTCTTTTTTATCTCCAGGAGGGGAAAAAGCGGGAGGCGTTATCTTATTTGAAACAGGGGCTTCGCGTGAGTCTGGAGATTCACGACCGGCGGAATGAGGCCGCCTGTTTGTTGGGGCTTGCGAGAGTGTTTCAGAAAATGTCTTCCGCCGATTCAGCAGTGACGTACGGGAATCGAGCCGTTTTGCTCTCACAGGCGTTGGAGATTCCCGACATTAGGTGGCAGGCTTACGAATTTTTGGGAGATTTTTGGAGCGCACAGGATTCGCTTGCTCGGGCTCTGAATCTGTACAGGCGGGCGATCCGGGTGATTGAACGGCAGCGGGCTCAAATTCGCGTGGAAAGGTTTCAATCCGGTTTTCTGACGGACAAAATGGGCGTGTACGCAAAGATAATCGATCTGCTGGTCCGTCAGAAGAAGGCCCGCGAAAGCTTTGAATTTGCTGAACGGGCAAAATCACGCAGTTTTATCGATCTGCTTGGAAATCGAAAAATTAATTTTCGGGGCGGCGCAGACGCGGCACAATTGGCCCGCGGCAATGCCATTCAGAATCAAATCCAGCGGTGGCAAAGCGTCTTAATGCAGATTTTTCAGAAATCCGCGCTGACGCCTGCTTTGAAAGACAGCCTGGCGCGCGTGCGTGCGGAACTGGACAGTCTTCGTGCGGCCTACAGCGATTTTTTGAATCAGTTGCGGGTAAACAATCCGGAGCTGGCTTCGATGATCACGGTTGAACCCCTTCGTGCGGCTGACCTGCAGAAAGTCCTGGATGATTCAACGGCACTTCTGGCCTACTACAGTCTGCCTCGAAAATTGATTCTTTGGGTTGTTCGAAACGACACGGTGGCTGTTTTTCAGAAAAAATTGTCATCGCGAAAGCTCAAAAATCTGGTCAGGCTATTTCGGGAGGATTTACAGAAAATTCTTCCTGTAAAAAACCAGTCCAGACGATTGTACCGCTATTTAATTCGCCCGGCCGGGAATTTAATAGCGAATCGCTCCCAACTGATTCTCGTGCCCCACGGGGTGCTCCACTATCTGCCGTTTGGGGCCTTAATAGACGGGAAAGGGCGAACCCTGCTGGAACGATTCAAATTGGCGAACGCCCCCAGCGGGACGGTGTTTAAATTTTGCCTGCAGAAAGGAGACCATTTCCGCAGGACAAAGAAAATTGTCCGCAAAGCCCTGGCTATCGGAAACCCGGATTTGGGAAATCCGAAGTACGATTTACCGTTTGCCGGGAAAGAAGCCGAAAGCCTGAAGCGGACTTTTTCCGAGACGTCTGTATTTTTGGGGAAACAGGCTACCGAGACAAGGGTCAAACGGATCATTCACAATTTTGATCTGGTGCTCTTTTCGACGCACGGCGAGTACGATCCGGTCAATCCGCTGTTCTCGGCTTTGCTTTTAACGCCCGATTCACTGAATGACGGCAGGCTCGAAAGCTGGGAGATCTTCGGCCTTCGGATGAACGTGTTTTTGGTGACGATGAGCGCCTGTGAAACCGGATTGGGCAAGATCGGCGGCGGAGACGAAATCATCGGACTGTCCCGAAGTTTTATTTACGCGGGGACACCCGCCGTTGTGGCGTCGCTCTGGAAGGTGGATGATTTGACCACGGCGGTCATCATGAAACGCTTTCACCGGTACCTGCACAGCGGGTTTTCCCGGGCAGAAGCCCTGAGAAAAGCCCAGAATTACGTCCGCCGGTACATTCACGCTTCTCCGTATTACTGGGCGGCGTTTTATCTGACAGGTGATCCGCGGTGACCCGGTTCTTAGGCCGAAATTAAACCCTTAACTGAGGAAAAACAATGTTAGCAGAACGGTTAGCACATTTAAGGCCTTCGGGCATCCGAAAGATTTTCGATCTGGCAGAATCCATTGAAAATCCAATCAATTTGAGTATTGGAATGACCGATTTTGACGTCCCGGATCCCATCAAAGCAGAAGCAAAGGCCTGGATGGACCTCGGGCTAAATCAATATGTCGCCACACAAGGTCTGCCCGAGCTGCGGGAATTATTGAGACACCATTTAAAACAGGAAGGACTGCACTTTGAGGATGTGGTTGTGACCAGCGGCGTCACCGGCGGGTACGTCATCAGCATGATGGCGCTCATCGATCCGGGAGACGAAGTGCTCATTCCCGATCCGAGATTTGTGATGTACAGCTTCATTGTGGAACTATTGGGGGGCGTTCCGAAATTCATTAATACCTACCCGGATTTCCGGCTGCGTCCGGCACAAATTGAGGCCTGCATCACCCCCAAAAGCAAAGTGCTGATTTTAAACAATCCAAACAATCCCACGGGAATTGTGCTGTCTCCGGATGAACTGAAGGCCATTGCAGCCGTCGCCCAAAAGCACAATCTTTACGTGGTGGCGGATGAAATCTACAACAAATTTTTGTACGATCGTCTTCCTTACAAAAGCATTGCCAATTTTTATGAAAAGACCCTTGTTTTGCGCGGCTACGCCAAGAGCTGGGGCATGAGCGGCTGGCGCGTGGGCTATGTGGCTGCATCCAGTGAAATTGTGGAGTCTCTGAAGATGCTTCAGCATTACACGTACGTCTGTGCACCCCCGTTTTTGCAAAAAGGCGCCCTAATCGCCGAAAATTTTGACGGCTCTGAGATCATTGCCCGTTACCGCCAAAAAAGAGACCTGATTTACAAGGGATTAAATGAATTCTTACGGGTGGAAAAACCTCAGGGCGCCTTTTACATTTTTCCTGAAGTGCCCCGGGGGACCGGCGCAGCACTGGTCGCGCGCGCGGTTCAGAAAAAGTTACTCGTGGTACCCGGAAGTGCCTTTTCCGAACAGGACACACATTTTCGGGTCTCCTTTGCGGCGTCAAACGAGAGCCTTGAAAAAGGCATTGAAATTTTGTATGATTTGCTGAAAAAGAATTAATTGTTTGGAAGCCTTAATTTAGTCAAAAACCTTGCGGAGAAAGAGTCCATGGAAGATTCCGTTTCGATTCTTGTTGCCGATGATGAGGAAGATTTCCGAATCATCTTTTCCGATATTCTTAAAAAGATGGGTTACCAGGTGCGTACCGTTCAAAACGGATTGGAAGCCATTTCCGTTATTGAAAACCAGCCCGTGGACATCGCGCTCATCGATTTTAAAATGCCGGGCATGAGCGGTATTGAATTGCTCAAAGAGATTAAACTCCGGACGCCTCAAATTGAAGTGATTGTCATTACCGGAATGGGCACCATCGATTCGGCCGTAGAAGCCATGAAATCGGGGGCGTACGACTACATTACCAAACCCGTCAATTTTGAAGAATTAGAGAGTATTCTTCGGCGGATTGTTCACACCCAGTCGCTTATTAAAGAAAATCAGTTTCTAAAAGAGACCATTCGCCAAAAATATAAATTTCAGAATTTGATCGGTGCCACGCCCCGGATGCAGGAAATTTTTGAGATCATCGAGAAGGTCAGCAAGAATCGAAGCACGGTCTTGATTCAGGGGGAGAACGGCACAGGAAAAGAACTCATCGCACGGGCGGTTCATTTCAACGGTCCTCTGGCGGAAAAGCCCTTCATGCCGGTTGATTGCAGCGCCATTCCGGAGAATTTGGTGGAGAGCGAATTGTTCGGCCACGAAAAAGGATCGTTCACCGGGGCGATTTACTCCAAAAAAGGGCTTTTTCGATTGGCACAGGGCGGGACGGTATTTTTGGATGAAATCGAAGAACTGCCCCGGGAAGTTCAGCCCAAATTGCTTCGAGCATTGCAGGAACGGCAGGTGAAACCGGTGGGAGGGTCGAAGTATGTCCCGATTGAGGTTCGCGTCATCGCCGCCGCTAATCAGGACCTGGGGATGGCTGTCGCAAAAGGGAAATTTCGTGAAGATTTATTCTACCGGTTGAATGTGGTTCAGATCGATGTCCCCCCCCTCCGCGAGCGGCGGGACGATATCCCCGTGCTGGTCAAACATTTCATTGAAAAATACAGGGAGAAACAGAAAGACCTGAAAATCAAACGCGTTTCTCCGGAAGTCCTGCGGATTTTTATGACGTACCACTGGCCCGGCAATGTTCGGGAGCTGGAGAATGTCATCGAACGGGCTTTTGCGCTTGAGAGCGGCGAATCCATTCAGGTGTCCGATCTCCCGGATTACCTGCTGAAACAGGTGCCCAAAACGATAGAAAATCCAACGACTGCGCTGCGTTCCCTTGAAGAGATCGAGAAAGAGGCGATTGAACGGACGCTGAATGCTCTCGATGGCGACAGAACCCGCACTGCACAAATCCTTAAAATTGACCGGACGACGCTGTATCGAAAAATGAAACGATACGGCCTTTCGTAACGGCTGCAAAATGCACGAATGTTGTATTCTGCCACAGATCAAAGTTACATGGTTCATCCTAAAAATGTGTACATTTTGATTCATTCAATCATTTACAGGCTAATTGGTCTATTGTTGCTTTTAAAACTCACCCCCTTATTCCCCCTCTCTACGCGTAGAGAGGGGGAAACTCCAGCCACCAACGTTGGTTTTAATACCAACCAGGGGGTGAGTTTTGGATTTAACAAATGGCGGCACCTTTTTAGTAGAAAAAAGTACGCATTTTCGCGATGAACCAGATTTATGAACGGGTTACAAAATCCTGCCCCGAATGCCCGTTGCTATTTGCCACAATTTTACAATTCAGTCACAGAAAAGACATTTCCGTCATGAATTCCCCATTATTTTAACTTCTTTAAAATCAATCTATTAATATTTTCTTTTGAACTGCCGAAATAATCTAATGGTACGGTCTTTGCGCAAGACTTATCATTGAAAACCAATTTTTGCCGTTTTAACGCCATTCAAAACTTGAGGGTTATTATGCTGAAGGATCAACCGGTTGTAGCCATTGTGGGCAGCAAAATAGATGAAATGGAAAAAATTCACAACCAATTGGGACGTACCGCCTGCCGGGTGTGGCGAATGACTTCGGGGAATGATTTTCTGAATCTTGCCAGGGTGGAAAAGGTGGATGTCGTGATTATGGATTATTTTTTAATGGATATGAAAGTCCCGGTATCCATTAAAAAAATTAAAGACATTGATCATAATATCCGAATTATAATAATGACGGAAAAGCCCTCCGAGCATATTGAACGTTCGGCGCGAAAACAGGGGATTTCATTTTTTGCCATTAAACCAAATGATTTGCAATATATTCGAGACGCTGTTCGAACGGCCGTATTAAGTCGACAGAGACAAAATTTTGTTTTTAATCGTCAGCCGAAAGTCGCCTGATCTTAAAAAAAACACCTAAAAAGCGACAGGGAAAAGGATATTCTCAATGAATGTTTTCTTTGAAAAACGAGAAAATAGTACATCGGTTATCGTGAATGAGCAGCGAATAGATGCTCAAAATGCCGGCGAATTTAGGAAGTATTTATTGGATTTACTTGCTTCTGGCAATCGCACGCTAATTGTTAATTTAAGCGAAGTGAAATTTATGGACAGTTCAGGGTTGGGCGCGCTTGTTTATGCACTTCGCGAAGCCAAAATGAAAAATGGAGATGTAAAGGTCTTCCATCTGAAAGAGCAGGTAATTTCTATGTTTAAAGTTACACGGTTGAATAAAATTTTTGAAATTGTTGATTTTCCCGAAAGTTAGTTTTCAAACCGATGAAATCCTTTAAATTTGAACTATCCTTTCCCGGAGATCTGAAATCGGTGCGTGCGTTTTGTATGGGCGTTCGTGATCTCCTTCGAAATGTCTGGCCGGATAAAGAGCAGCTTGTGCAGGATGTGGAATTGTGCTTGATGGAAGCACTGTCGAATGTCATTTTTCATGCACACAAAGACCGGCCGCAGAAAATAATTCGGTTTCAAATTCTTGGAAGACAAAAAGACGTAGTGATTCGGATTTATGATTCAGGCATCGGGTTCAATTTAGATCGTGCCGCTGTTCAATTGCCGGCTTTGCAAGATGACCATGGCAGAGGACTTTTTGTCATTTTGCATTTAATGGATGACGTGAGCTACCAAAAAAACAAGCAGTGGAACTATCTGCAAATGGTGAAAAAATTTTAGAAACCGCAGGCTTTAATCGTAAAATTCAAAAGGACAGATAATGGCTTTGGAATATGAAAACATTTTAAAGGATTTATTTGAAAAGGATGAATTTGTCCGATTCTTAGATTCAATTTGTAAAACAACCCGGCTTGCCGCAAAAATTGTGGACACAAAAGCGTCTTCCGTCTGGGAATATTCAAGAAGGCACACGTTTGAAAAAAAACATGTTTTCCCGGTTTGTTATGAAGAAAAAACGATTGGGGAATTGTGGTTAAGCCACGAAGCGGGGAAAATAAGAAAAACGAGAATCGTAGACCAAACAGCCCAGGTCATTCTCTCGATTTTGGAAATGGAGATTTACCGTGAATATGAGTTGAACAGTCTCTCGGAAGAAATTCTGGAGAAATATGAAGAAGTCAATCTTCTCTACGATATTAGCGAGTCGCTGGGCGCTATCTTTGAACTGGGATTGATTTATGAAATTCTTTTAGATGAAATTGTCCGGGCGCTGAATGTTGAGAAAGCCAGCATTTTAAGCTACGATAAGGGGAATAAGCGGCTTGTATTGGAAGCCTCGAGAGGATTGCCCGAAGAAGTTGTTAAAATTGTTGTGCCCGTCCAGAATACGATCAGCGGTTACGTGCTCCAGCGCGGCGAACCCCTTTTGGTGGACGATGTTAAAAACCTGCCGAATGACGTTCAATTAAATGAAAACGGCCAATATTCCGGTTCTCAGTTTATTTCCGTCCCCATGATTTGTTCTCCCGTAAAAGTGAAAAACGAAAAAATCGGCATTATTAATGTGACCGACAAAAAAAACGGCAGGCCGTTTTCAACAAATGATCTGAAACTGCTCAACACCATTTCTTCGATAGCCGCCATTTCAATCTACAATGCCCGATTGATTGAAGAATTAAAAGGGACGGACCGGGTAAAACATGAGCTCGAAATTGCAGAGACCATTCAAAAAAGCCTTTTGCCCTCACGTCCGCCCGTTGCGACCGGGCTGGATATTTACGGCGCCTGTAAAACGGCCAAAAATGTGGGCGGCGATTATTTTGATTATTTTAAAAACGAAGAAGGCCTGGTTGATATCATCATTGCCGATGTTTCGGGACACAGCATTGGTTCGGCGCTCATGATGGCTATTTTCAGAAGTGTGCTGCGTTCTGTTTTTCAGCAAAAAAACTCCGTTTCCGATATTCTGTATCAAACAAATAAATTACTTTTTCCCGACCTGGACAATGCGGGTCTTTTCATTTCCGCCTTTCTGGGACAATATAATCCGCAAACCCGGTGGTTTACGTACGGAAATGCCGGGCACCCGCCGCTTTTAGTTTACAAGGCCGCCACACGAACGATTATTGAACTCGATGCGGAAGGGATGATCATCGGCATTTTGGATCAGGTTGACTTTGAGGAAAAGAACATTCGGCTGGATGTCGGGGACATCGTTGTTTTTTACACCGACGGCATTATCGAGGCTGTTAATCCTTTTAAAGAGCAATTTGGTCAGGGGCGTTTGGCAGAGATTATAAAAATATTTTACAAGGAATCCGCGGAAGAAATTGTGAAACATCTCTACAATCAGTTGGATATTTTTGTCCAGCGAAATGAACAGGAAGATGATGTTACTGTTATTGTAGTAAAAATAGTTCAATAAATGAGGGCAGGATGTCAACCATTCGATCAAGGGCTGTTCTGGCACAAATTTCAAATCGACAGTCGACTGAAAAAACAATCGTGGAAAGGAAAGACGCCTACATCGCGTTTCAAATTCTCGATGAATATTTTGCGCTGCCCATTCAAAATGTGCGCTATTCCATGTCTATCGGGAAAATTACGCCCGTGCCGGATGTTCCCGGCTTTGTTCTGGGCATCACAAATGTGCTGGGTGAAATCATCTCCATTGTGGATATATCCGATTTCATTTTCCAGAAACCGGTATTAATTAATCAAAAAAAATGCTTTTTGCTTCTGATTGAATGGAATGGAATCGACACCAGTTTTGTTGTGACGGATTTAATAGATATGGTATTGCTTGGAAAGAGTGAAATTCGAAAAGATCTGCTTCCCGTAAGCAAAGAAAAAAAGGCTTATTTTGAGGGCGGCGCTTTCTGGAATGAAAGAATTATCGGTGTGTTGAGTCTGGATAAAATATTCTCATCAGAACGCATGCATTTTGATGAAGATTAGGTTCTGTTTTAAAATGGCTGGAGAATACTATGAAAAAGAAATCTTTCAAGCAGCACATGACAATTTTACTGGGAATGAATGTGATCGGGTTTTTCGTCCTGGCCGTGGTTTATTGGGTGGGAATTTACACAGAGTTTGCCGGAACAGGGGTGGGGAAGGTCATTTGGTTTCTTTTTTTGATACTCCTCTACACGGGATTACAACACATCCTTTTTCGGAACTATTTGAAAAAAATAGTGAATCCGTTGAGAGATTTTTACCAGATTTTGCAAAGCGTCCGGGAAGGAGATTACAGTGATTCTTTCCCGGAATCCGACATCAAAGAAATAAACGGCCTCGGCGAATTGGTTAATGAAATGATTCATTACTTCGATCATTTTATTAAGAATATGAAAAAAATGGCAAGAGGCGATCTGAATATTCAATTTACTGAAAACGGCCTGCTCACACAGTCCTTTCAGCAGCTTGTTGGTATTTATAGAAATCTGCTGGACGGCATCCATATTTCCATTCGGCAGATGAACGAGGTGGCTGAGGATACCTCTTCTGCTACCCAGGAATTATCCAGCGGCATTAATGAGCAGGCCATCAGTTCGGATGAAATGGCGGCCTCCACCGGAGAAATCTCGGAAACGGCTGAAAATATTGCAGAGATCGCCGGGAAACTAAAAAATTCATCTGATAGTGTGTATAATTTAATCGAAGACGGCCACAGCTTATTGGAGAGCCATCAAAAAGAGATGGCGCTGACCCGGGAGATCACCATCCGAAATCAAAAAACCGTCGCCCGCCTTGTAGAAGATATTCAAAAAATTGAAGGCATTTTCCTTCACATATCGGACATTGCGACAGAGACCAAAATGCTTTCTTTAAATGCGTCCATCGAAGCGATGAAAGCCGGCGATGAAGGAAAGGGCTTTTCCGCCGTGGCCATTGAGGTTCGAAAATTGGCGGAGAACATTCTTCATTTCACGAATGAAGTCCATTCTGTCGTCATGCAGACCAACAACTCTGTCAATGAAGTGAAAACCACCTCCGGCCAGGTCGAAAATGTAATTGACAATATTTCCAAACAATCGGCCAAAATTGACAAGGAATTCGGAAAAATAGATGAGGAAACCAATGAAATTGTAAAAATTTCTCAATTTTTGTCGGAAGCTTCCGCACAGCAAAAGGTTGCGACAATGCAAATGTCAAAAACCATGCAGGAGGCTTCTGTCGTCCTGAAAGAATCCGCAAAGAGCGCCGCCAATATTGCGATCTCCGTAAAAAAGTTGAAAGACTATATCGATCGCTACACAATGGAAGTTGAAGCTAATTTTTCCGACAAAGGAAGCATGACGTATGAAACGATCAAAAATTAGCCGCAGCGAATTTTGAAGCCGGTATCCATGTTTAAATTCAAGCGAAATGGCAAATCTGAATTAAAAGAATCCGAAGAGGCCTGCGAGTCATGATTTTTAAACCGGAAAATGATGAATTTGACTGGACTGAGCTGCTGCCGAGTTTCATAGAATCGGCTGAAGAAAATTTAAATGTACTCTCAGGGGATTTGTTAAACCTGGAAGGGTCCGTCGGGGATCCGGATATGTACGAAGAAATCTACCGGCGCGCGCACAACTTAAAAGGTTCGGCTTACACGATCGGATTTCAGGATCTTGGGGATCTGGCGCACAGCATGGAAAATGTGCTGAAAGCCTACTTTCAGAGGCAGCGGACGCCTGCTTCCGCGGATATCGATTTGCTCATTGCCGGGGTGGACATGCTGAAATCCCTGTTAGATGAATTGAAGAAAAACGGCTGGGCAGATGACCGCGAACCGGAGCTGTTGGCTTTGAAAAAGCAATTCAACAATTTGCTTTGCACCCCTGAATTAAAAAACAAACTCACACAAACGGCCGGGGAAACAAAGGCCATCGACCGGAAGGCACAGAAACCGGACAACTGCAGTCAGCCTGAAAAGGAAAAAAAAGGCGTTCGGCCCTCGGAAATCTCATTTGATTCGGTGCGGGTTAAAACCGTTTATCTTGAAAAGATTATGAATTTACTCGGGGAATTGGTCATTCTTAAAAATACGCAGGCGGATTGCATTAAATATATGGAAATGAATCGAAAAAAAACACACTTCTTTTTTGCGGAGTTCCAGGATTACCAGAACAGGATTATTAATGATGCAAATTCGGTCTTGTCGGAAGAAAACAAGATAAGGTGCCGGGAATTTTCTAAAAAAGGCGCACAAATTCCACAGGATCTGGACGTGCTGTTTAACGGAACGCATGAAAATTTTGAGCGATTTTGCAATCTCATCGATCAATTAGAGAAAAACGTGGTCAACATTCGGATGGTGCCGTTTTCAATGGTTTTCCGGGGATTTCAGCGGACCATTCGAGATTTTGCCAGAGAATTTGGGAAAGAGATCCGGTACATTCAGGAGGGGGGCGAAACTCAGATTGACCGCGGAATCTTAGAGGGTCTTATCGACCCGATAACTCATCTTATCCGCAATTCGATCGATCACGGCATCGAGAAAGTAGAAGAGCGGAGAAAGGCGGGCAAGCCGGAGAAGGGAACGATTCGGATTGCGGCCATTCAGGAAAACGCACGGGTAAAAGTGATTGTCGAAGATGACGGCCGCGGAATCGATGTCGAATTAATAAGGCAGACCGCCCTGAGAAAAAAGATGTTCGCGGAAGATCAATTGCAGGGGATGAATGAGCACGAAATACTGGATCTGATCTTCGAAGCCGGTTTCAGCACGAAAGAGGTGGCCAATCAAATTTCGGGTCGCGGAGTTGGGATGAGTGTGGTCAAGCATAACATTCCGAAGTTGAACGGAGAGATTTCGCTTGAGACACAATTGGGACACGGCACAAAAATTATTTTAAGCCTGCCGCTGACGCTTCTAATTTCCCGGGCGCTTCTTATGAAGGCAGGGCAGTGGGTTTTTGCGATTCCAACGTCTTTTGTGAAGCAGATTTTGACCTTTCGGCATTCTGATCTGGTATATTTTTCAAACCGTCCGGTTTTGTATTTGGGGAAAGAACCGGTGGCTCTGGCGACTATTCAGGAAATTTTATTGGGCAAGCGTAACGGTTACTTTGGGAAGCTCAATAAACCGTACGACGGAATTCTCGTCCAGGCGAACAATCAAAAATTGGTGATTTGTGTCGATCAGATTCTCGATGAACAGGGCATTGTGACAAAGTCGTTGGGAACGCACATCAAACATATTCCGAAAATTTCGGGGTCTACCGTTTTGTCGGACGGCAGCCTCGGTTTCATCTTAGATGTGCCCGCTGTTTTAAGACAGGCAAGAGAAAATTCTTATGAAGCAGGCGTGTCTGAAATTTTAACTGAAAAAAGGCCGGAGGAAGTCAAGCACCATGCAAAAGGCCGTCATATTTTATTGGTGGAAGATGAATTAGCCACGCAGCAATTGGAAAAATCCATTCTGGAAAGTGTCGGCTACACGGTGGAAATTGCAAATAACGGCCTTGAAGCTTTAGGTGTGCTGGATAAAGTTCCGGTTGATCTGGTCATTACCGACATCAATATGCCGGAAATAGACGGCTTGAAACTGACGGAAATAATTCGTAAAAAGGCACAGCTTTCCCATTTGCCGGTCATCGTAGTATCGTCGCTGGATAATATGGAAGATAAGCAGAAGGGCATTTCCGTTGGGGCGGACGCTTATATTTCAAAGAATAAGTTTAGCAGGGGTGAATTAGTTGAAATTGTAAAATCCTTTATGGAGTAGTCATGTCTTATTTATCGGATAAAAATTTTAGAAAAATGGATGCGGCCGTTAAACGGCTGAATTCCATGATAAATTTCTACCGTCTGATAGCGATCGGTTCCTCAACGGGCGGCCCAAAGGCGCTTCGGACGATATTTGAAAATCTGCCGGCTGATTTTCCCGTGCCGATCGTGATTGCACAGCACATGTCCGAAGGATTCATGGAAAATTTTGTTGAGCATGTGGATAAAATCTGCCCCCTGCGGGTGGTGCTGGCAGAAGACGGCATGCGGCTGAAAGCCGGCACGATTTGTTTTGCTCCGGACGATCAGCACATCCGTGTCATTGAGAATCTGACGGTCAACCTGGTTAAGTCTATCGATGGTAAACTTTATATCCCTTCCGTGGATGTGCTGTTCGATTCGGTGGCACACTCGGTTGGGAAGCGCGCCATCGGCATTATCTTGACGGGAATGGGAAACGACGGTGCGTACGGCCTGTGCAAAATGGCCGCTGCAGGCGCCTACACCATCGCCGAAAGTGAAGAAACGTCCGTTGTTTACGGAATGCCGAAAGTGGCCGTGGAAAAGGGAGCGGTTAAAGAAGTGCTTCCCGTGAACGAGATTGGGGAACGAATCATGAAACTGGTAAAAGGCAATGGCTGACCCGCAGAAAAAAGTGCAGTTTTCGGAGGAGTCGATTTATAAACAAAAAATCGCGGCGTTCATTTTGGAACATTACGCCATTAAAGCGACGGACATCAGTCTCCACACATTGGATTATTTTATCGGGAAGCGATTTAAAGAATTGAACAAAACATTTCCCGAATATTACGAGTACCTCATCCAAAATTATCATGAAAACGGCCACGAGATAAAGCTGCTTTTAGATGAAATCACCATACAGGAGACCTATTTTTTCCGGGATATGGGCCAATTTCAGGCCTTGACGGAATATGTGATCCCCCGGCTGATCGAGCTGAAACGGGGGAAAGACCAATCCCTGCGTATCTGGAGTGCGGGCTGTTCCACCGGGGAGGAGCCGTACACAATTGCAATGGTTCTCCGGGAATATTTTCCCCACATCCTGGATTGGGATATTCTTATCCGTGCCACAGATGTCAATGTCTTTGCCCTTCAAAAAGCGAGGCAGGGGGTCTACCGGAAACATTCCTTTCGCGGCGTGTCTGACTTCATCATATCGAAGTATTTTGAGCAGGAAAAGAACATGTATTCTCTTAAAGATACCGTCAAAGAAATGGTATCCTTCGATTTTTTTAATCTTGCATCCGACACTTTTTTGCCTGTTGGAAGAGGAAATAAATGGGACATCATATTTTGCCGGAATGTGCTCATTTATTTTCATAAAGAACGCATAAAAAGTCTGTTAAAACGATTTCATTCCGCTTTAAGCGACAGCGGTTATTTGTTTCTGGGGTTTTCGGAAAACATTTTTTCCTATTCAGACGATTTTGAATCCATTCATTATGAAAACAGCTTTTTTTACAAAAAGAAATCCGCCGCCAAAATTGGTGAAAAAAAACGGTCATTATCCCGCAGGCCGAAAGCGGAAGTAAAGAGGGAAAAATTTAAAAAATGTCCGTTTCCGAACGGGGCTATTCGGAATCCAAAAGCGGCCGAAGCCATTTATGAAGAAAAACTGAAGGACATTTTAGCTCTGTTTTCGCTTGAAAAATATGAACAGGCCTGGAATAAAATTCAGCACATAAAAATTGTACCGTCTGAAAATCTGACGGAACATCTGTTTATAAAAGTACGCATCCTTTCTAATCTGTCAAAATTTGATGAAGCCAATTACATGATAGAAACCATTTTGTCGAGAGATCCGCTCCATAAAGAGGCTTATTTTTTAAAGGCGCTCATTCTCATCAAAGAGAGTGAGATCGACGGTGCCATTGAGAATTTTAAAAAGGTTCTGTACGTGGATCCGGACTATGCCCTTGCCCGATTGTATTTGGGCGATTTGTACCGGCTCACGGGAAAATTCAAACCGTCTTTTCGGGAATATCAGAACGCCCTGCTGTCAATTAAAAGGAATCCGGACAAAGAACTGGGCCCTTTTGCGGTGGGCTTCTCTCCGGAGATTCTGACACAAACATTTATCAATAAATTGAAAAGTCTCGAGAACTCGAATCAAGTTGAAGGACGTAAACAAAATCAGATTGTTTACGGGAGGTAATTATGTCGGAAAAACGTATTTTGGTTGTAGACGATGAACCTTTCATACGAAGGTCGCTTGAATTTATATTAAAAAAGAATGGGTTTGCCGTCCATTCCGCTGCGAATGGTAAAGAAGCGATTGATTTACTCAAAAATGAAAACGAGGCCAAGCCGGCCCTCATTTTTTTGGATGTGATGATGCCGAAAATGAACGGCTTTGAAGTGGTAAAAATGGTTAAAAATGATCCGAATCTAAGAGATATTACTATCATTCTTCTCACTGCAAAAGGACAGGATGTGGATCGTCAAAGGGGATTTGAATTGGGGGCGGATGATTTCATGATCAAACCGTTTAGTCCTTCAAAATTACTGGAAGTAGTGGATTTATTTTTTGCGGAAAAGGCATAAATGATCGACAAGGCTCTTTTGAATATTGTTAACAAAGTTCATAACTTACCGACGCTTCCGCAAGTCGTTGAATCTGTGATGAGCATGGTCGAAGATCCGAATGCCTCGGCCGTCCAATTGGCCGAAGTGATTTCAAAAGATCAGGCGCTGATGGCGAAAGTGCTCAGAGTGGTCAATTCGGCCTACACCGGAATGCCGAAAGAAATTACCACATTAAAGCAGGCAACCGTCATTCTCGGTTTTAATACCATTAAAAATTTAGTATTGAGTGCCTCCATTTTTGACACCTTTGGCAAAGGCGACGTCAATAACAGGTTTGACCGGGTAAAGTTTTGGGAGCATTCTATCGGTACGGCGGTGGGTGCAAAAGTTCTTGCAAAACGCATTGGTTCGGAAAATCCTGAGGAGATGTTTATTGCGGGTCTGGTTCATGATATCGGAAAGATTATCATCGATGAGTATCTTCACAATGAATTTTTGAAAATTTTAGACCTGGTCGATGCGCGGCAAATTCGGATTCTGGAAGCCGAAAATGAAATTCTGGGTGTCGGACATCCGCAATTGGGTGAGTGGGTTGCCAGGAAGTGGAATTTACCCCTGAATTTGGTGGAGTGCATTGCCTTTCATCATTCACCCCAGCTTGCCGTGAATTCCAAAGAGAGAGTGGCGATCGTGCATATTGCGAATGCGATCTCCCGCATTGAAGGCATTGGATTTGGAGGCGATAATCAAACGCCGATCATCGATCCGGACGGCTGGGCGACCCTTCAGATTCCGGCCGAAGATTTAGGCGAATTGATCGTGACGATAAAAAAGGAATTTGAAGTGTCCTCCATTTTTATGAGTCTGACGAGTTAATGCCGATGGACGCCGCTAAGACATTTGATGTGCTTCTGTTCACCTCCGGGGATTATCTCTGGGGTGTGGATGTTCATTTTATAAATTCGGTGAAATGGGGCGTGGGTTCATCGGAGTTTATACCCCTGAAAAATCAAACGGTTAAAAGTATTCTGGGCGTTCCGTCTCGATTCGGCCTGAAACTGGGAGAGGCGATCATTCCGGTTGTGCCTTTCGTGGGCAATAATGATCCTTTTGGGTACGACTCATTTCAGGGCGCTGTGATTTTCTTCAGAGAAGTCCCTGAACCTTTCGGGCTTCTGGCCGACCAAATTAACGGGACCGAGTCGCTGATGATCCGGGAGCAAATTCGACCGGTGCCGCTTCATCTTAAGCGTGTTTTTTCAGGAAAAAACATCTGGGCAATTGCCGAAGCAGAGGGAGGGCTTGCCTATTTGTTTGAACCCGTTTATGAACCTGAGAAAAATAAAAGCCATGCAGATCACAAAAAATTACCGGAATAAAAATCTGGGTGAAATTTTGCTTGAAAAGGGGTTGGCTTCACAGACCGATCTCGAAAAAGCCATTCAAATTCAGAAAAAGACCGGAAAACGTCTGGGAGAAATTCTGGTTGATAAAGGTGTTTTAAAAGAAAAGGATCTCCTGGAAACACTGAGTTTGAAATTAAATATTCCGACCGCCCGAATAGATTCTTTCGCCATCGATCCCGCCATTGTGGAAATCATTTCACAAGAGATCGCCCGGAAGCATAAAATCATTCCGCTTTTCAAAGTCGGGGATACGCTGACGGTGGCCATGGCCGACCCGTTGGACGTGTACGTGGTGGATTATCTGCGCCATAAAACCGGGCTTAAAATACAGGCCGTATTGGCTCTGGCAACCGATATCCAGAAGGCCATCGAAAAATACTACCGCGTGCTGGATTCCGTCAATAAAGTCATTCACGACATCCAGTTGGATGATGCATTCGTTGATGAAGCTTCGATCGAGACTTTTGAGGACGACTCGAAAGAAGGGTCGTCGATCATCAAGGTTGTCAATTTAATTTTAACACAGGCCATTCGAGACCACGGCAGCGACATCCACATCGAGCCGGACGAAAAAATTATGCGCATCCGCTACCGCATCGACGGCATTTTGCACGAAGCCTTTGCACTGCCCCGAAAATTCCATCCGATGGTGGTGTCCCGAATTAAAATTATGGCTAATTTAGATGTTTCCGAAAAGCGGATTCCTCAGGACGGGCGCTTTCAGTACCGGTTGGGCACGAATGTGGTCGATTTGCGCGTGTCGATTTTACCGACCGTTAAAGGTGAAAAAGTTGTGATGCGAATTTTAGACAAGACCGGTTTTATTTTAGATTTATCAAAAATGGGTTTTTCACCCGCGGTCGACTCAAATTGGAATCATCTCATTCACCGCCCGCAGGGGCTTATTTTGATTACCGGCCCGACCGGCAGCGGGAAGACGACGACACTTTACGCGTCGCTCAATGAAATTAACACACCGGATAAAAATATCATTACGATTGAAAATCCCGTGGAATATAATTTCCCGATGATTAACCAGGTGCAGGTCAACACCCGGGCAGGGTTAACGTTTTCCGCTGGTCTCCGGTCTATTTTGCGCCAGGACCCCGACATTGTCATGATCGGTGAGATACGCGACCTGGAATCGGCGGAAATTGCCATGAGAGCCGCCCTAACGGGGCATCTGGTCTTAAGTACACTGCACACGAATGATGCCCCAAGCGCCGTGACGCGCCTTGTGGATATGGGGGTCGAGCCTTTTTTAGTGGCGACGTCGATTCTGGGAGTGCTGGCACAACGCCTCGTGAGGCGGGTGTGCCGTTCCTGCAAAAAAGAAATGAAGGTCTCTGCAGATGAGTTGCAGAGCCTTGGGCTTGGCAAAGAGTTCTTAATCCGAAAATTTTACAGGGCGGGAGGCTGCCGCGAATGTCACCAAACGGGGTATAAGGGACGTGTTGGGATCCATGAATTGCTTAGGATCACCGATGGCATCCGCAGCTTAATTTTGCGGAACGGTGCAGATGATCAGATACGGGAAATGGCCGTAAAAAACGGCCAGCAGACGTTACGAATGGACGGCCTTCGCAAGGCGGCCGAAGGCCTGACAACCATTGAAGAAGTGTTGCGGGTAACCTGAAAGACAGGCCATGGAAAAATATAAATTTCGTGCCAGAGATGCAATCGGAAAAGTCCACAGAGGCATCATCACAGCCGAGAACCTTGATGAAGCGGTTCACACGCTGAAAGAACAGAATTATTATCCGGTGGTTGTGGCAAAGCAGAAAAAGGCTCAACCCGGACTGGCTTCACGTGATGTGTTCACGGGTATCTCCTCCAAAGAAATTATGCTTTTTTGCGGTCAATTGGCCACCCTTTTAAATGCCGGTGTTTCTATTGTTGCCGGTTTATTCACCATCAAAAAGCAGATGAAAAACCCAAGATTTCAGAAGATTGCCGCCGATCTGGAAGACTCCGTTTCAAAAGGACATGCTTTTTCGGTGGGGCTGGCAAAATATCCCAGGGTTTTCCCGTCCCTGCTTGTGTACATGGTCAAGGCCGGGGAGGAGAGCGGGCAATTGGATAAAGTATTGCAGAATTATACCGAATTCATGGAGAAAAAGGAAGCCGTTAAGTCGGAAATAAAAAATGCCATGATGTATCCGATTTTTCTGGTCATTTTGTCCGTTGGAATCATGGTTTTTTTATTGGTGTATGTGCTGCCGAAATTTATCACGATCCTGAGAGATTCTCACGCCAAACTGCCGCTTCCGACCCGAATGATGATCCAGGCAAGTGAATTTTTGCAGCATTATTATATTCATCTGTTTTTAGGGACTATAGTTTTTTTACTCATTTTCCGACAATTAATTAAGACCCGCAAGGGGAGAGAAATCTGGGATCAGACAAAATTAAAACTCCCTGTTCTTGGGAATCTGACCTTTAAAATGGCGCTTGTCCATTTCACCAGCGTGTTTGGCGTCCTCATTAGCAGCGGTGTTCCGATTTTACGGGCACTGGAAATGGGGCAAAATGTCGTGAACAATGTGATTTTTACCAACAAGCTAAAGCAGGTGAGCCGGAATCTCACACTCGGTAAAAGCTTGGGGGACGAGATTGCCAAGACTGAATTTTTCCCGCCGTTATTCGTTCAAATGGTGAGTGTGGGCGAGGAAACCGGCCGTCTGGATAAAATGATGGAGCAAGTGACCGAATTTTATAATAAAGAAACCAATGATACTCTTAAACGGCTTGTGGCTTCGCTGGAACCCGTGATGTTAGTTGTAATGGCGCTTTTGGTTGGATTTATTGCGGTGTCCCTGGTTTCTGCCTTAATGAGCGTGTTAAATACAATTAAATAAGAAAATTGAATGTCAAAAAAGCAGCTCACTTAAAAGGAGGTATGTCAAAATGTTCAAAAAATTACGTGGTGAAAAGGGCTTTTCTCTGGCAGAATTACTGATTGTTATTGCGATCATTGGCATTCTGGCGGGTATTGTGGTTATGAACATGAACGGCTCGGAAAAAAGTGCGAAAGCGGCCAAACTGCGTGCAAATTTAGTGACGATGCGGGAAGCCATTCTGGCCTATAAAATGGATCATGGTTTTTACCCGTGCACCAGTTCGGATTATAACAGCAGCGGTAACGAGACTATTTTTAAAGAGCAGTTAACCTGGTTTACCAGCAAAGCCGGCAGACCGTCAAGAACCAAAACGGTCACTTATACATACGGGCCTTACTTACAGTCTTTTCCGGAAGATCCGGTCACGGAGTCGTCAAAAGTGGTGATCGACCTGACGCATGAACGGATCATGGACGATCTTAAAACGTACGTCCATAATTCTACCTCGGCGAAGGGCGGCTGGTATTATGAGGCAAAAACCGGCCAGGTTGTCGTCTATATTGGAAGAACCGTTAATAATGATTATGCCTATTATTGAAAAACGGGGTCGGGGTGAATCCGGATTTTCATTTGTCGAAATTATGTTGTCCATCGCCCTCATCGGTGTCATTTCCACGGCATTGTTCGCCGGTTTGCAATCTTTGTCGGCGCGTGTGATCGATTTGCAGATGAGAACACAGGGGTTGACCCTGGCCAAATCCGGACTGGAAAAGGTTTTATATTACCGGGAGAAAAACGGTTTTAATTGGTTGAAACCGAAAAATTTTCCGGAGGAAAACGACGCCGACGGCGTGGCAGGATTTAAGCGGAGTTATAAATTTGAGATGCTTTCGCAAAGATTGAAAAAAGTGATTGCCACCGTTCAGTGGAAGAAAGGATCGGAAAAACTGACGCTATGGGTGCGAGATACCGGATAAAAAATCCTTCTCTGGTCAAACAGGCAGAAAATGGCTTTACATTAATCGAACTCCTCATGGTCATTTCGCTGTCCGGAATTCTATTTGGGATTATTTTTCAGTTGTTTCATGTCACTGAAATTAGTTTTAATCGTGGATGGCGGAATTCCGATTTTTACCAGAATTCTCAAAAAGCGCTTGAGATTATTTCTTCCGAAATGAAAGAAGGGGGAGTCATCACCTTAGTCGACAGCCGGACCATCGAGATCGAAAAATCGAACAGAAAAGTGCGCTACCGGTTGATTCCGGGCAGTGAATCGACTCAAATCGATCGATTGGTTTATGACAGATCATCGGGAAAGTGGAACAATGTGCCCAAACATCCTGTGGTTTATTTTCAGGAAAAATCTACAGGCAGCGGATTTCAATTCGGAATAGTCCGGATAACGGCTCGCTATTTTAAAATTTCAATTCAGAATCAATTCAATCGACAGACACTGAATTGCTTCTTGCGGGTGTCCTGAAAATGTCCGGTAAGAACGGCACAAATAGTGAACAGGGGGGCTTGTTTGTCATTTTACTCATTTTAATGACGCTTCTATTGGCAATGGTTCTCGCATTGGGAGGACTGTTGTGGGCCCATCATCAGTCTATTCAAAGATCCGAAGCTTATGTGAAAGCATTTTATTATGCCCAATCCGGCGTAGCCTATTGTCTGGCAAATCAGTTGACCTCTGTCCGGAATAAGCCGATTGAAGACGGCCTGTTTTCAGTGGATGTGTATTCTTTAAATAATCAGACGTATAAAATTCACTCAATCGGCTTTTATCAGCAAACGTCTCGTGAACTTTATGTGACTGTCAAAAAAAGCAATGGAAAATACAAAATTCTTGATTGGCAGGATTCTTACATCAATCAAATAATAAACGAATAAAACAATGGGAAAACTCTTATCCTTTGCATCTAAAACCACTCGATTTGGAATTGATTGGGGGCATTATTCCGTAAAGTTAGTTGGGCTTCAAAAAAGGGGAAACAAACCTCAACTGACCCATTGTGCCTTATTTCCGATTCCTGCCGGCGCGGGAAAATCCTCCGTACAGGAAAAAATTTCTCATAAAATTGAATCCTGGAACGAAAAAGATGCGCCGGCTTCATTTGGGATGGAAGGAAAAGATGTCAATGTGCGGTATATGAAACTGCCTGAGATGTCCAAACGAGAATTTCAGAAGGCGGCCATCTGGGAAATCAGAGATCAAATGTATTTTAAAGCCGAAGATGCCTATTTCCGTCTGAGTTACCTGGGAGTGCTTCCGGATGGTTCTGTCAAAAAGTCTCACGGCGTTGTTTATGCCATTCGGAAAAGCGCCATTCATGAAAAAATTGAACATTTTCAAAAAATACCGGTAAAGCCCCGCGCCATCTTTCTGGCCTCTCATGCCGATTGTGTCTCAAGTATTTACGGAAAAATGGAGAAAGAAAATGTTCTTTTGTTAAATATCGGTTATGCCTACTCGCGAATCACCATTATCAATGCCGGGAAAGTGTTTTTTTTCAGAGACATTAATCTGGGTGGCAAGCAGATCACAGAGGAAATTTCAGCGAATTTAAGTCTGTCGTCCGGGGAAGCCGAATCTCTAAAACGCAAAATGGTACTCGAGCCTGGCGGCCTGAAAATTCCGGGTTCGAATTATTCCGCGGAGGATTTACCCTTTTTGTTTCAATTTATTGAATTTGTTCTGGACCCGTTAGTCGAGGAGATTCAACTTTCCCACCAATTTTTTGCGGGTCAAATTCATGAATCCGTCTCTAAAATAATTTTAAGCGGCGGAGGGGCTTTACTGACGGGGATCGATGCGTATCTAAGTGAAAAAATCGGAATAGCGGTCGAAAAAAGCAATCCGTTTGAATCTGTTTATATGGACGGAGATGCGTTTGACACGGAAGAATTAACCCAAGTGGCTCCGATTTTTTCGACTGCCATTGGCCTGGCAAAAAGCCAGCTCACACCCCGGAAGGAATGTTTCAATATTCTGGAAATTCTGAAGGAGGAACAGGAAAAGCAGAGAAAACAGGGTTCGGTATTTCGTTTGGCGTCACTCTCTTCACTTCTTTTTGTGCTGGCGTTTACGTTTTTATTCATTTATAAAACGGCAAACATTCGGAAAGAAAAAATTGTCTTTGATTCCAAATATGAAAATGTTCAACACCGGTTAACTTTTTTAAAGAAATTGGAAAAGAAAACCGGCCTGTTGAGCACCCGGTTTGAAACGCTTCTGGATATTAAAAACCGGGAGCCGAGGTGGTCTATTCTTTTGAAGGCCATCGGAAAACACATTCCCGAAGGCACCTGGATCACAGATTTTAATAGTACTTCCCTGCAGGGATCAAATACACCCGATTGGGACACCGAGAGCGGTGAAGAAGAAACCCGACCCTCCGGCTGGCGGCTGGTTTTGAAAGGAAAATCCTATTCGGGAAGCGGTGTGAGACTTTTTTATAACCAGTTGCAGAAGATGCCTTATTTTAAACGTGTCAATTTGGTCCGGATTGCGTTATCGGGAGGAAATTCAGAGAAAAATCTTCTTGATTTTAGATTTAGTTGTGATTTACCCAAAGACTTTGGTCAAACCGTTTATCCGGCAGAGGCAGAAAATGGAAAATAGAATCAAAGAATCTAAAAAGAGAGATCATCTCTTCTATTTTCCGTTTTTGGCGGGTGGAATTAGTTTAGTCCTTGCAGTTGTTGTGTTGTGGCCCAAAATTGACACCTACCGTACATTAAGTAAAGAGTATCGGCAGGAAATATCGGAGGTCACCAAAGTATACGGCCGTTGGGATGAGATATCACAAAGAGAAAATTATTATCGGAAAATCTACTCGAATTTGCAGGAAATCAGTCAAAAAGTCGGAAATCCCGGATCAAATATTGATTATATGAAAATATTCATCGACCAATCCCGTTCGAATCGGGTTCGAATAATTTCATACAAAAAGGAAAAGGACCGATCCCTGCCGGACAGGAGAGAAATTTATTTTCAATTGATTTTTGAAGGGCATTACAAAGAAATTGCCAATTACCTGAACTATCTCGAAAATACTTATCCGATTATTAATATCGATACTATCTCGATTTCACCCAAATTGACGGGCTATCGGGAAAATATCTTATTAAAAGTGGTGATGAAAGGCAAAATCATCTTTTTAACGTAATTTATTTAAACGGCCGAAATGGATTCATGACACACAAGAAAATAATTATTTACAGTCTTACATTAGCGGTTTTGCTGTTGTTTTTTACGTTTAGTGTTGTGAAGAGAAACAGCACGGTTTCGGAAGAGCCGGTTGCCCGTGCCAAAGCGGCCGGGGCGGAACTTTCCGGGCAATTGATTCTTCCGGGGGCTGATACCGGTCTGACGGAAATTCAACTGCAAAAGATTAAGCCGATTTTACTGGGAGCCTCTGCGCGCTTTGATCAGAAATGGGGACGAAATCCATTTCAGCCGTTTGTGTATCATCCCAAGCGGACTATCCGGCGAAAAAAAAAGGCAGCGCTCCGGCTGGAAGGGATTTTGCAAAAGGGGACGCGCCGGAAGGCAATCATCAACGGCAAGGTTGTTTCGGTCGGTGATAAAATCGGGATTTACCGGGTCAAATTTATTTTAGAAAATCTTGTTGCCCTAAAAAGCAGTGAAAAAGAAATCTATCTTAGATTCTAAAAAGGTCAAAGTGATGAAAAGACACCTCTTATTAATCATGTTAATCCTGCCCGGCATGTTCCTGGCAGGGTGTGCCGGAACGGCGAAGAAGGCCTATCACCTCCCCGATTATCCCTGGTTTGAAAAGAATCTTCCGGGTCAAACCACAGCGAAACAAGATTCGATCGCGACGAAACCCATTCCGGAAGAACATCTGTCTTTTACGTTTAAAAATGTGCCCATTCACCAGGCCCTCCTTGCGGTCACGCGCGAATTTGGCCTCACATTAATCAGCAGCCGTTCATTGTCCGGGACGGTTTCCGAATCCTTAAGGAATGCGTCTCTTGAAGAGGTTTTAAATCAAATTCTTGCAGGTACCGCCTACGGATACATTATCAACGGGAAATTGGTAAAAGTGCTGAAAGATTCCGATCCGGTTACGCGGGTCATTCGTCTTCATTATGCCCGCGCGGCGGATATCGTTGACGATCTCAAAGGCTTATCGGATAAAGCGAAAATTTTTGTCGAGAAAAGAACGAACAGCGTCATCGTTCGGGATGCCTGGAACAATGTGAAAGAAATGGAAGCACTCATCCGTCAGATGGACATTCCTGTGCCGCAGGTGCTGATCGAAGCGGAAATGATTGAAATCAATGCAAAAGACAAGCGAAAGCTTGGGCTGGAGTTGTCGGCCGCCTGGCGGAAAGCCGGACAGACGCTGAACATTACATCTCCGTTTCAGGTCAATCCGCTGTCACTTTTGATGAACTACGGTAATTTAAAAAAAGGACAGGCACAGGCCTTTATCGAGGCTTTAGAAGAACGCAGGAGCGGTCAGCTTCTTTCGAGCCCGAGGATTGTGGCGACGAACGGCGAGACGGCTCATATCTTAATTGGCGAAAAAGTGCCTTATCAGCGGCAGTCTGCCGAAACGGCAGCCGGAGGATTAATCACGGACGTGGAATTTGTAGACGTTGGGATTAAATTAAAGGTAACGCCAACGGTGAATCTTGCCGATAATTCAATAGTGATCGATGTGACTCCGGAAGTGAGTGAAGTCCTGGATATGGCTGTTCAGGGGGTCCCCCGAATTGCGACGCAGGAAGCCCATACCCGGGTGACGGTTCAAGACGGCGAAACGGTCGTCATTGGCGGACTGATGCGAGACAACAGGCGTAAAAATGGGAAATCGATTCCGTGGCTGGGGCGCTTATTCTTACTTAAATACCTGTTCTCCGATACCGAACGGGACAATGACCGTCGTGAGCTGATTGTTTTCATTACACCGCACATTTTAAATAGAAATCAAATCCTGAAAATGGGGAAAATTCAGCAGAAAATTCACGAACGGCTGGGAATCGGAAAAGACTGGAAACTTTTTAAATAGGATACATTGCTCGATATGACACAAATTCAAACGCAAAACAGAGCGGATACGAATAATATGGAACAGCGGTGGGAACTCTCTCAGAAACAAATGCTTTTATTCAGCCGGGATTTTGCCCGGATTTACCGGGCGGAGAGAGCTAAACGAGAGCTGCTGGAATTTCTTCACGACAAATTGAGAGCCATTGTAGACAGCATGTCCGACGGAATGGTGGCCACCGACGAGGACTTTAACGTTCTGGATGTGAATAAAACTTTTGAGCGGATGTTCCAGATCAAGAGTGATGATATGCGCGGGCGTGCATTAAAGAAAGTGCTGCCCTATCCGGAATTGGAAAGAAGCATTCGGAACATGCGTGTTCAGAACAAGCATTTTCAATCGTTGGAATTGTACGTTAATCGTGACCAGGATTACTATTTTGAGGCTAACATTTCACATGTCAAAGGCCCTCGGGGAGAAAACCGGGGATATGTGTTTCTGTTCCAAGATGTGACGGATAAAATGCGTTTCGACCGGATTAAGAGCCGTTTTATTACATTTGCCTCCCACGAAATTCGCACCCCCCTGCACGGCTTGTTGGGGTTTTTGAATGTAATTTATGATAATCTGCATGATCGATTGAGCGATGAAGAAAAAAAATATTTCCAATTCCTGCTGGATTCCGGTGAGAATTTGCGGACGGTTGTCGAGGAAATGCTGGAGATGTCTACCCTGCAGGATGAAAACTCCAAACTGCGCAGAAGCCATATTTCCCTGAAAAAACTGATTCATTCGGCGATTGAAAAAGTGGCGCTTGAACAGGAAGCCATGAGCGTGAAAGTTGAACTTCACGCACCCGAACAAAGCATGATTTTTTTCGGAGAACCGGACTTATTGGTAAAAGCGTTTGAGAGCATTATAAAAAATATCATCATTTACACGCTTCCCGACAGTGTTGTTTTTATCCAATTGACGGAGAGTGAGGCGCTTTACAAGATTGAATTCATAAGCCCGGGGATCACGCTGACGGCAGAAGAAGTGGATATCATGATAAGTGATTTTTATCAAATGGAAGCGCAGATAACCAAAGTCGCGGATGGAATCGAACTCGGGTTCCCGCTGGCAAAAGATATTGTGCAATGGCACGGCGGAAGACTCATTATTCCTGATCAGGAGGAATTTTCAATCATTATCGAATTGCCGCGCCGTCAGGCAAAGGGTGAAACAGAGAAATCATAATTTTATATGACCATGGATATTCTGAAAATGGAAAAAACAATCCAAACCGCAGAGGGTGTTCTCGATTTTGAAAAGAATGAACTTTATGCGTCACCGCCCCGAAAAATCTTAATTGTGGATGATGAAAAAGAAATTCGGGATCTGGTGCGAGAGACCATCATGATTGACAATTTTGAAATATTGGAAGCCGGCACCGGAGACAGGGCGTATGAAATTATTCAAAAGATCACGCCCGATTTAATCATTTTGGATGTAAAAATGCCGGGCTCTCTTGATGGAATCGCATTAACAAAAAAAATAAAACAAAACGAAAAAACGAAGGATATTCCGGTGTTTTTGCTCACGGCAGTGCCGGTGGAACTCGTGGGCGATTCGTCTGATTATCCGGATGCACTATTCTATAAACCATTTAGTCCTATGGATTTATTGGATCAAATTACCGGCCTGTTCAGCGACGGTTGATTGTGAAGGAGAATTGTAAGAATGAATGGCGATTTCGAACAAAACATTAAAACCTGGCGCAAAAAATATGCAGACCCCGAGATGAGAATAGACGAATTGTTCAGAAATTACAACATTAGTACCGAGCTGATTAAACGGACACCCAGTCTCCACGACCTTTTCGACCGGGTCCTGTTAGAGTACATTAAGCGCCTGGATGAGATTCCGGGCAAGGATTTATCGCATCCCTCCGGTCCCGAATTCTCGGAATACGATCGGGAAAAACTGCGTTCTTTGATTATGTTTTCCAGCCAGGCGGTTTTGCTTAAAGAGAACAGTGAAATCTTCAAAGCCCTTGAAGAAAAAAATTCGGAATTGCTGAAGACGGCCAAGAAATTGGAAAAAGCCAATGAAGAATTGAAAGCGTTGAATCGTCAATATCTGAACATGTTGGGGTTTGTTTCACACGAGCTCAGGAGCCCGTTAATTTCGATTTTAGGCTTTGCAGAATTGCTGGATGAAAATTTATTGGGTAATCTTAACGACGAACAGAAAAAGGCGATCCAGATTATCATGCGGTCCAGCAGGAACTTGATTGAAATGATCCGAAATTATCTGGATCTTTCCAAAATTGAGCAGGGGGGGTTGAAGATGGAGAGGCGGCCTCTCAATTTTATAGACATTATTTTAAAACCCACTCTCGAAGAAATGCAGGAACAATTTTCAAAGAAAAATATATCGGTCTGGGTGGACAGCAATCAGGAAGAAGTCTGGCTTTATGCGGATGAAAAATTGTTGAAAGTGGTCCTGGTCAACGTCATTTCAAACGCCGTAAAATATGGCGAAGATAATGGTGAGATTCACCTCGATTTTATGGCGATCGAAAATAATCTCAAAGTCCGGGTCACGAATACGGGACGGGGTGTTGAAAAAGATGAGGTGAAAAAAGTCTTTGAGAAGTTTACCCAGCTCGATTCTTATGATACAAAAGTCGGAAAAGGATCCGGGTTGGGACTTTACAATACGAAGTACATCATCGAAAAGCACGGCGGCAAGATCTGGGCTGAATCTGAATTCGGAAAATGGTTTAGAATTGTGTTTCAATTGCCTTTATTAAAAAAGCATAATCAGCAATCCTATGATAATCAAGATCTTGTCGATAGCCATAATCATTAATCTGTGAACCGCAAATTGGCCGTTCACACCTTAACCAAACGATCAAAATGAAGCAAAATCCTCCGAAAGTTGCGATTATAGATTCAGAAATCCGGATATTGGAATTGCTCCGGGAGTTATTTCAATCCGGGGGATTTCAGCCTGCCGTTTTTCAATCCGGGAAGGAAGCCCTTCAGCAATTTCCATCCATTCATCCGGATGTGGTGTTATTGGAAATCGCATTGCCGGAGGAAGACGGGCTTGGGGTCTGCAGCGCCATCCATGAGCGGTTTCCGGAAATCCCCATTTTTGTGTTAAGCAATATGCGTGAGCCGGAATTTCGATTAAAGGCGATCGAACGGGGCGCCGTGGATTATCTGACCAAACCGTACGACCGGGATTACCTTGTTAAAAAAGTGAGAAATCTGCTGAATCTTTTAGAAAGTCCTTCGTTAAAAAGAGGGGATGCAAGCCATCCGGTTTTGAAGATTTTTAGTGATGCCAATTTACCCGTTTTAAAACCGGAGCCCAATTCGCAATCCCCTTTTGGATACAGTTACCCGCTGCTAAAAACGGCCTCCGGCATTGAAAATCCGGACGAACAGGCAAAAGTTTTGGAAGATCTGGCGGCTCAGAACCGGCTGACACACACCATTTTTGATGTTGTCAGACAGTGCCCGAAATGTCATTCGATTAACGTCAATTATCGACCGGTGTGTCCCGATTGTTTATCTCCGGACATTCGTTTAATCCCGGCCCACGGAAAATCAGCCCGCCAGCCGTATCAGGAGAAAACCTATGAATGCTCGCAGTGCCATTCAAGCTTTTCGACGCCCGCTGTTTATGGAAGATGTTTAAATTGCAGAGCCGATTTTGAGGAGTCGGAATCCAAAACGCGGTTGGTCTATTCTTACACGCTGCGGCAGGCAGAGAAAAGCTCCGGCTTTCATGAAACAAAACCGGAGCCGTCAATTTTAAAATCGGCGCTTCAGGAATCGGATATCGATTCTTTCGAGCCGTTTGTGCTGGATTTTTTGGTGGCTTATGAAATGAAGCAAGTCAAAGCTTCATCCCGCCGCGCGTTTTCCGTTTTGAAAATCGAGTTTCAAAATTTTTCGGAATTTATCGGCCGGGTCGGGCAACCTACCGGACTTCGCACGTTCAGAAATTTCTTTCTGATTGTCCGAAAAATTCTCCGTCTTCAGGATCAGGTCATTTTGGGAGAAGCCAGCCAAGTCTATATTTTAATGCCGGATACAAACCATGCCGCCGGGAGTCTGATACAGAAACAGCTCGCTTCGTACATTGGGCGCTTCAATTTTGATCTGACATTTACGCTTTCCCTGGACACCTTCCCGGAAACTTTTAGGGACATCGATGCATTAAAAAATCCCGGATCTTCCGTGCCGGAAACGCGAATACAGGCCGTTAATTAGATTTTTACTTTTTCCCGATCGGTATCATCCTTTCCTTTGAAAGATCAAAATCCCATTACTTAATCTGAACCGCTTTTGTCGACACGGTTGTCGACGAGGGAATTTCCATATTTCGTGACGGAATTGAAACCGTTCCGTCAACCGCGCTATCGGATGTCATCAGGATGTACGTCGATGTTTCAGGATTAAAATAAATTTTTCCGGAAGAAGAGCCGGTTCCGGTGTAACTCAGATCCATGCCGGACTGGTTGCCCTTTCCCGAAAGGGTGATATCGGAAGTGTAGATAATGAAGAGGCAGTCAACCCCATTGTACGGCTGGATTGACTTTAACGTATACTTCGACTTGGATTCGATTGTTATGTTCATCGGCCCGGATTTTGTCGTTTTTGTTTTCGTATCTGTCCATGAATCGCCGATCTTAATGGGTTTGTTCGGCAATTTAAAAAAGAGAGCCGAAAAAGTTTGTTCCCAGTTCGCCGCTCCTTGAAATGAAGGAAATGCCTTTAGGCCGTCGATAGCGCCGATTTTGCCTAGTTTGGTAATCGTAAATGTAACGGGTTTGTTCACCGCCTTTTGCAGCATTGCTTTTGCCTGATTCATCATTGGGTTATTAAAATTAATGTCAAGAGAATCAATTGAAGATTGAATTGAAAACACGCCATCCTTTTGAACGTTTTGCACGTTGTAACGGACAACCGCTTTGATTGTAGAATTTATTTCCCGTGTTTGCCCGGCCACTTCCTGACTCGTATTGGTGCTTGTCGTAAACCGGTATTTAAAATTGTCGCCCTTTTTAAAATGATAGGTGAATGAAGCGCCTTTATTTTTTACCAATTCTCTCCAATTGGGCTTTTGTGCCGCACAACCCGCAAATCCAAGAATTAATAATCCGATAAAAATCGATTTTAAAAAATGGTTTTTCATAACGGTCTCCTCCTTAATTTTTTGTGAAACATTTTTCATACAGCGGGAAACGATTCTGAATGCCGCAAGTGACGGGCCTGTTCAAAAAGGCTTTTGGTTTCAAGCTTTCTCAAAGGTTTCTTCAAGTGCAATTGTTTTGTTCTTTCCCAGGCTTTTGGCCCGGTACAAACGTTGATCGGCGGTTTCGAGTAACTTGTTCGGAGAATAGCCGTCGAGCGGGAAATTTGAAATTCCAATTGAAATAGTCACATCGTGGTGATCGATTTGATAATTGGTCGTTCTGAAATTTTTCTGGACTTTCTTTCGCAATTTATTTCCCACGCGGACACCATTGTTCAGGGGGGTCTCCGGAAGCAAAACAACAAATTCTTCCCCGCCGTAGCGCGATAAAATATCGGCTTTTCTCAGATTCTCCTTCATGATTTCAGTAATCGCCCGGAGAATTTCGTCACCCTTCAAATGTCCGAACGTGTCATTGATTTTCTTGAAGTCGTCGATATCGATCATCAAAATGGAAAGATTGCGTTTGTACCGTTCGGCCCGCTTAATTTCAGTCAGAAATGTCTGGTTAAAATGCCTGCGATTGTAAATGCCGGTTAATTCATCCAAAATTGTGGATTCATGGGTGCGCCGAAACAACAGAGCCCGGTCGATACAGGTGGCCACCTCTTCCGAAATTCTTTTCAAAAAATCAAATTCAGACCGCATAAAATTTTGATTGGTGCCCCGGAAAAAGCTCAATGTGCCGATAATTTGTTTCTCACCGGTTAACAGCGGAAAGCCGGCCAGCGTAAAATAAGGATTTTGACCCTTAGGATGATCATTCAGGCCGGTGAAAGTGACATCGGACATGACCAGCGGATTTTGTGTCAGAATGATCCGTTCGACAAGTTTTGTGTCCGGAATCAAGACCTTGCCGCTCTTCAGTTTTGAGAATCCATATTTTTCGCTCAACTGCAGTTCTTTTCGCAGAGGTTCCAGCAAAAATAGCTGTGCACTGTCGACATGGAGCGAGTTTTTAAACAATTGAAAAATGGATTTTAGAATCTGGCTGATGTTGAAGGTTGTACTCAGAATATGAGAGATGTTGTAAAGGATGTAAAGCTCAGTTAATTTATCGGACAATTCACGATTGACCGCTTCGATTTCGTGATACTTTTTAGATAATGCTTCAAATTCCTGCTGTAAATCTGTGGGCGAAGCCATTGTTACACCAGAGTTTTTTGAGTTGGCCGGCTGATTGCACGGATATAATTTAACAGTTGCTCGATCTGTTTCTGAAACGAATCTTTCGTTTGTGTGCGTACTATAAAATTAAAAAATTTTGATGCATAACGTGTTTCAAAAGAAATTCGAAGCGGTGACCGGCTTGCGAAACATAAATGTCCGCTCCAAAGATCATCCGAATGATTCAAATCAATTGCAAGCGCAATATTATTCGGCAGTTGCTTCAGCCAGTTTTTATTTAAAATACCAAAACCGGAAAAATCTTTTGGATTGTACAAAACCGGTATTCCCAAATCCTGATCCTGGAAATTGTTCAACTGCTTCTCAGCAATGATATAGAAAAACTTGCTTTTCGGAAAAAGTTCCTTAAGTGAATGAAGCACAAATTGCGCTTCTTCCGGTTTTTTTTCCTGCCCGGGCAAACAGACCAGAATATTGGCACCGGAGGTTTGGAGCAGGGGCAGCTCAAAAAAGGTTGTTTTTTGCCGTGAAAAATAAGTTTGAATCGAAAAATAGCGTAAAAATAATTTTTGCTTAAAAGCAGTCATTAACCAAGATATTTCTGCAGAGGCCGTTTTCTTGATTTGTGGCGCAATTTGCGCAATGCTTTTTCTTTAATCTGCCGCACCCGTTCACGGGTCAGGCTGAATATTTCACCGATTTCTTCAAGCGTAAGCGGCCGGTCCTGGTCGATGCCGAAATAGAACTTTATAATTCGGGATTCACGAATGGTCAGCGTGGCCAGCACTTTTTCAATTTCCAGGCGTAAAGATTCGTCCATCAGATCATCATCCGGTGCGGACATACGCTCATTTTTAAGGATGTCCAGCAGGCTGTTTCCGTCCCCCTGCTGAAAAGGGGCATCGAGCGAAAGGTGTCGTGAGGAGGTGCGGATGGTTTCCGCCAATTCAAAAGAATTCATGTTCATCCGTTCTGCAATTTCGTCGAGGCGCGGTTCCCGCTCAAACTCCTGTCCCAGATTGTCCAGCATTCTCCCGATTTTATTAATCGCCCCCACGCGATTCAGCGGAAGCCGTACAATTCTGGATTGTTCGGCCAGCGCCTGCAGAATGGATTGCCGAATCCACCACACCGCGTAAGAAATAAATTTAAACCCCCGTGTCTCATCGAATCGCTCGGCTGCTTTAATCAATCCCAGGTTGCCTTCGTTGATCAAATCTTCCATGGGCAAGCCCTGATTTTGATATTCTTTGGCCACACTCACGACGAAACGCAAATTGGAACGCACTAAAACATCCAACGCTTCCTTGTCCCCTTTTTTAATACGTTTGGCCAACGCAATTTCTTTTTCAGGAGGGAGGGGAAAGAACTGCCCAATTTCCTCCAGATACTTTTCAAGCGATTTTTCCGAACGATTCTTTTCTTGCTTCGTAATTTTACTCATCACCCAGCAACACCTCACCTAAGAAATTTTTTTACAAATAATTAGCACAGGGGCTTTCCAATTCTCAATAATAATAAAATATTTTAATAAAAGCAAAATTTTTTTGCCGGATTTAGCACAAATCCAAAATTATTATCACCGGGGCAATTGATATGATGCCCCGGTGCATTTTCCATGATCGATTTTTTTAAATGGCTAATGACAGGGATCCGTTTTAGTCCAGTTTATAGGATTCCGGCCGGAAAAAGGTGCCGTAATTGTTTTTTAGATATTCGATTGCCGCATCGTCTTCCTGGGGAAGCGCCTCTATTTGTTTTTCAAGATTGTTTAACCACACCTGTTCTTTTTCGGAAATCGTCACTGTTTTATCGGCAATCGCGCCGCAAATTTCATGATAAGCGGTTTTTACAGCCGCAAGCGTTTGCCGGTAACCCCCCTCGTGAGCCACAATTGCGGACGCTATTTTAATGACCACATTGGGTTCAAGCATTAAGGCTTCAACGCTTAATGAAATATCGCTTTCGACCAGTAACTTGCGATATTGAAGAGGATTGTTAAGGGAAGACGTATTAAATAACCGGCAATCGTAAGCCAGGAGCTCCAGAAATGCGGCGGGTGCGTTTCCGCTTAGAAGCCGGATGTTCTGAACGGATTCATTACTCCACAAGTCCGTGACCGCCCCGGCAATATTCCCCAGGGGGCTGAAATGGGCACAACACGCCGATTTTCCTTCCATGCTGATCGGATAGCCGGTAATCGCTTTAAGAATCGGCCCCTCGTAGGCGCAGTCTTTGGACGGACCCACCGCTCCGTGTTCGTAGGCCGCCAGACTTCTTGGTGCACTGGCCGCGCGATCAATGGCGGCTAAAACCGTCGGCAGCATTCCCTTGCCGGCCAACTGCATGGCCGTATTCGAAAATCCGCAGGCCGTGTCGCCGCCCGGAATGATATTGTATTCTTCGGCGATTGCCGTGATTTCATCCCAGAGCCACCCCACATCGCGCCAGGCCAGACTCCCGAGACTGCCGCAAATGCCGGCCAGATCACCGTAAACCAGCGCCTGGTCATGGACTTCCTTTCCGCCGACGGACTCGATGGACAAAATATCTGCCCCCGCCTGTGCGGCGAGCACAAAAGCCTCACGCGTGGTCTCCCACAGCTTGCCTTCACGCAGCAGGGGGGGTCTTTCCGCATCGCGCACATCCACAACCGTCACGCGCAGTGCGGTGGGTATGCCGGTTTCTTTGTTAAATTGATGTAACCGTTTCTGCAATAACGCCGTTATTTCAGCTCCCCATTCCGGTTTCATGGTCATGGGCGGAAGCTCTTCGAACTCGACCACCAGCCCGGGTATCTTCAATTCTTTTGTCCTTTGGAGAATGTCGTGGGCTATTTCTTCATAGTGTTTTAATACTTCATTCCAGGTTTTTTCTTCAATAAGCATTTGCGGGAGTGTAAAATTGATTTCGGGATAAACCAGGCCTCCTCCGATTTCCAAGTCCTTCCCACATCGAACAGGATTGGGTGATTTACCAAAAATTAATTGATTGGAATCCGGTATCGCTAATTTTTTAAACAGTCTCATTTTTTTCTCGCTTTTTAAATGATTCCAGGGTTAACCTTCAATAAGGCGGTATTTTCAAATAATCAAGATAAGAAGAAAAGAAAGAAAAATCAAGCCTAACTGGGGATGCGTTGATCAGGTCTTCCGATTTAATGATGGATAATGGATTCGTATGTCTTTAATAACTTGCGGCTTACGATTCTCCCCCGCGAACCCCGGTATTTTTTACCGCTTTGTAACCTGGCGGCGTTGTGGCGGAATAGTTACACCGCTTTTTATATTCTTCTTGACACCGATTTCCTAAAAATATATATTGATTGTATTGTAATTTATTTGAAGGAACCCTGGAATGTCGGAAATCTACCTTGGCATGGATATCGGCGGGACGAAATTAGCCGTTTTAACCGGAACGGATAAAGGAGAAATTCTGGAGAAGGTCAAACGGCCCACAAACGCCCGGCGCGGCCCCTGGCCGATTATTGATGATTTGCTTGAGATGTCTGATGAAGTTCTTCAAAGAACCGGGTTTTCGCTCTCCCGGATCGACGCGGTCGGCGTTTCGTGCGGCGGTCCCCTGGATGCTGCAAAGGGGATTGTTTACTCGCCCTCCAATTTGCCCGGCTGGGATGAAATCCCTTTGAAACAAATTTTGTCGGTTAAATTGAATCGCCCTGTTTTCGTGGAAAATGATGCCAATGCAGGTGCCCTGGCCGAGTGGCGTTTTGGCGCCGGGCGGGGATTCAAAAATATGGTGTTTTTAACGGCCGGCACAGGTATGGGGGCCGGTTTAATCCTGGACAATCGTTTGTTTCGGGGGGCGAACGGCCTGGCGGGTGAAGTCTGGAAAATTCCGCTCATTCGCAAAGGGCCGGACGACCGGAATCCCCTGGCGTTCGAATATCTCACGGCCGGCCCGGGTCTGGCGCGACTGGCTCAACAGGCGCTGCGCAAAAACCCTTACTCCAAAATGCTCGAGCGGGTTGGCGGGGATATTGAAAAAGTAACCGGAGAAATCATCGGGAAGGCGGCACGACTCGACGACCCCCTTGCCCTGCAGGTTCTGGAAGAAGCCGGGACTTATCTGGGCTGGGGACTGGCCATTTTGGTGGATATTTTAAATCCGGAACTTTTTGTAATTGGCACGCTTGGAATTAAATTGGGTGATCTTCTTCTGGAGCCTGCCAGAAAAGCCATGCGGGAATCGGCCGTAAAAGAATCGGTAAAAGCCGTCAGAATTGTGCCGGCCCAATTGGGTGATCATATCGGGGATGTGGCGGCGCTTTGTGTGGCACTGGAACACTACGAGAGGTAAACGCATTATCGTTAAAAAAAAAGGAATCCCGTCATGCGAAAATCGTATCTTGAACGTTTAAAAGAAGGCACTCTTTTGGCGGATGGCGCCATGGGTACCAGGCTGCAATCGAAGGGTCTTTCTGCAGGAGAATGCCCGGACAGGTGGAATCTTACAAATTCTGAGAAAGTGAAGGAAGTCCACAGGGAATATGTCCTGGCCGGTGCGGAGAGCCTGATTACGAATACGTTTGGCGGAACGAGAACAAAACTGACCCAGTGCGGTTATCCCGAAAAACAATGGGAAATTAATTTCCGGGGAGCCGAAATTGCCCGTGAAATTGCAGGCGACGACATTTACGTCGTCGGCTCGATAGGACCGATGGGCAAATTTTTAGCCCCCTTCGGCGATATGGCAGAGGCGGACGCCGCCCGTGATTTTAAAGAGCAGGCAAAAGCGTTGGACGCCGGCGGAGCAGATGTCCTTCAAATCGAAACGATGACCGACTTGAATGAAATTGTGATTGCCGTCCGCGCCGTGAAGGAGAGCACCAATCTGCCCGTGATTGCTTCCATGACGTTTGACAAAGGGCAGAAAGGCTATCGCACGGTCATGGGCATCGATGTGCCCACGGCCGTCGCGGCGCTTATCAAAGAGAATGCGGATGTACTCGGCAGCAACTGCGGCAATGGAATCGATGAACTGATCGAAATCATGGTCGAAATGCGCCGTTACACGGATTTTCCGCTTCTGGCCAAACCAAATGCGGGTATCCCGGTGATTCAAAAAGGAGAGGTTGTGTACACGCAGGGGCCGGATTATTTTGCAGCACGCGTTCAGAAGTTGGTTCAGGCCGGTGCCACGGTCATCGGAGGCTGCTGCGGCACAACGCCTGATCACATCCGCGCGATGGCACTTGAACTTAACAAATGATCGGTATTTGGTAACAAACATGGAAAATCAAATAAAAGATTCTGTTTTTCAGAAAAAGGCCGAACGGGTTTTATCAACCCTTGCCGAAGAATTTCAAACAACCGCGTTGTTAGTCAATTTAGAGGGGACAATTATTTCTCAAAAGGGTCCGAGATACGGCCAGAAATATTTTTGTGACCGGCTCATGGAGGCCCGGCAGTGCAAGGAAATTGAACAGTCCGAGTACCGGACGGTTGTGATGGAAGCCTGGCGCTGGGGTGAAGCTTACATTAGCCGCTGTGACTTTGGGGTGATCCGTATTTCGGTTCCCGTTTTGAGAGATAATAAGATTATCGGCGGCATCATTTTGCGCCCCATTTTATTGCGTGAGCCGGCGAATCTGCCGGAGGGAATTCTGAAAAAATTCTTCAAACCCCGCACGCCTTTTTTTAATCGTCTAAAAAAAGACTACCGGGCCATTCCCATCTGGGACGAAGCCAAAATTTACCGCGCCGCGCATCATTTGTTTGAATTGGCGGAATCGATTTCCACACCGGACTTCAAGATTTTACGCCATATTCAAAACATCCAGAAACAGCAAGCCAAAATTGCAGAAGAAATTCACCTGTACAAATCCGTTGGAAAAATTGAGAACATGCGTCTGCTGAATCTCATCTCTTACGATATCGAAAAAGAGCTGATCCACCGGGTTCGCCTTAGAGATCGTACGGGGGCAAAGGAGATCTTAAATAAATTGTTGGGAATTGTGCTGCTAAAAGATCCCATTCGGGTGGATTTACTCAAGGCTCACATACTGGAATTGGTGGTGATCTTCACACGCGCGGCGGTTGAAGAGGGCGGAAATCTGGAAGATATTCTGGGAATGAAATACAATTTTATCGTGGAACTTTCAGATATCCAGAGACAAGAGGAAATCTGCTATTGGATTGTGCGGGTTTTGGACCGCATTATTGACAATATTTACGCCACCCGCAATGCCAACAATTATGAAATTCTTGAAAAGGCACTGCATTACATTGAGAAAAACAGTTCACTGTCCCTTACGTTGGAAAATGTCGCCAACCACGTGGCACTAAGTCCGTCTCATTTTTCGCATTTAATCAAAAAAGAACTGGGTTTTACTTTTGTGGACTATCTGACGCGCGTGCGCATCCAAAAAGCAAAGTCTCTTCTGCGCCAGTCGAATCTAAATATTACCCAAATTGCTTTTGAAGTGGGCTATCCGGATCAAAGTTATTTTACAAAAGTGTTCAAGCGCGTCGAAAAAGCGACGCCTAAATTGTACCGGAAATCCTTTGTCGAAAATCTGGAAGAAAAAATCGATTATAATAACCGCTTTAAGTATTAGTAAGGGCCCGGCAAAATCGCAAGATTTTACCTAAAATTGACAATATATTTCAAGAATATTAGCCGTGAGATGATTACATTTCGTAAAGAAAGTGAGGATTTATGGTTGCCTTTCAGAAAATTGCCGACAGCATTATTCTCGGAAATGCTAAATTGGCAAGAGATTTAACAGAACAAGCCCTTCAAGACGGGCTGTCTCCCCAAGAAATACTGGAGAACGGACTCATCGCCGGAATGAATGTGGTGGGAGTCCGGTTTCGGAAAAACGAAATTTATGTGCCGGAGGTTCTGATTTCGGCCCGTGCCATGAAGGCGGCACTCGAAAATCTCAGCCCAATGCTCACCCAGACGAAAGTGAAGCCTAAGGGAAAAGTGATTTTGGGCACAGTCAAAGGCGATTTACACGACATCGGCAAAAACCTTGTCGGAATGATGTTGGAAGGCGCCGGCTTTGAAATCGTTGATCTTGGAATCGATGTGAGCCCCGAAAAATTTGCAAGCGCCGTGGAGCAGGAAAATGCCAACATACTCGGTATGTCGGCGCTGCTGACTACCACCATGATCGGGATGAAAACGGTCATCGACACGCTTGCCGTGGGAAATCTTCGCGATAAAGTTCAGGTGATCGTCGGCGGAGCGCCCGTCACACAGCACTATTGTGAGGAGATCGGAGCAGATGGGTACGCGCCCGATTCCGCCTCCGCCGTGGATCTTGTGAAAGCATTGCTCGATTCAAAATGACGCTCTCTGAAGACATTCAACGGGTTTTAAAACCGGTTGAGGGCGCCCGGAAGGTTCGACTGCAAGAAGACCGTCGATAAATATGTCCGAAACTCTCGAGACTGTTTTTCACAATAAGTCGGTAGAAGAAAAATCCGTTAAAACCGTTACAATTGTTTTTCAGCCGGAAGGCCGCCGCGCAGAAATTGCCCATGACGGCACAATCATGGAAGCGGCTCTGAAAGTGGGCATCAACATTGTGGCGCCGTGCGGGGGCACGGGCGAATGTGGAAAATGTAAGGTTGAGGTTTTTAAGGGGCATATTCGGGAAACGCAGGCCGATAAAATCTGGCTCACGAAGCAGGAGCTGGAAAAAGGATTTCGCCTGGCCTGCACGGCAAAAGTCGATAAAAATATTGTTGTTCGGATTCCTTTTGCCACACGCCTTTTTTCGCAGAAAATTCTCACATCCGGAGAAGGAGAGCCTGTTGAGCTGGACCCGGATGTCTATAAGTTCTTTGTCAAAATAAAACCACCGAGTGTGGATGATCCACGCGGCGATTTTGAGCGCTTGTTGGACACGCTTGCGTTTGGGCGATCCGATTTTGCGATTGATCTCGATTTATTACCCCGCTTATCGATGAAACTACGGAACGCGGATTACTCAGGAACGGTCACGTTTGTGGGGTACACTCTTATGGATTTCCAGCCGGAAGACACGACGGATCGCCAATTTGCCGTTGCTCTGGATGTGGGTACATCCACACTCGTTGGGACTTTAATCGATCTGAAAGCGGGCGAACAGGTGGAAATTGCATCCCGAATGAACCCACAGATGAGTTTTGGTGATGATCTGATTTCCAGAATCGACTACGCCGCCACACACAAATTGGGCACATTGGAGCTCCAGCGGCGACTCGCGGACACTTTAAATGAACTCATCCTGGAACTGGTGCAGAAAAAAAAGATTTCGCCTGAAGATATTTATGAGGTTGTGATGGTTGGTAACACGGTTATGCATCACATTTTCTTAAAATTAACGCCCGAATTTCTGGGACAATCGCCGTTCGCGCCGACGATTCAAAGCGCCGTTCGGATGCCTGCAAAAGACCTTGGCCTTAACATTCACCCCAAAGGTCAGGTTTACGCCTTTCCGAACATCGCCGGATTTGTCGGGGGCGATGCGGTCGGTGTGATTCTGTCTTCCGGAATTTTTGAGAGAAAAGGCGCGTTTCTGGCCGTGGATATCGGCACAAACGGAGAAATTCTGCTGTCCGTCGACGGCAAGCTCTTAACGGCTTCGGCTGCGGCAGGACCGGCGTTTGAAGGCGCCCGCATTTTTCAGGGAATGCGAGGCACAACGGGTGCCATCGAGCGGGTACAGATCGAAAATGGGCACGTCCTGCTGGAAGTGATTGACAATGTGCCCCCCTGTGGTATTTGTGGTTCCGGCCTGATTGACGCCGTCGCAGAACTGCGCCGGGCGGGAATCATCAACGAATCAGGCCGAATTGTGGATTTGTCTGCAGCCGGCAGCAAACGTTTTCCTGAACTGGCGAGCCGGATTATCGATCATTCACACGGAAAGGCCTTCGTGCTGGCAGCCGAAGAGGCGTCGGGAATTGAAGGGCCGGTTTTACTCACCCAAAAAGATGTCCGTGAATTACAGTTGGCAAAAGCCGCTATTGCTACCGCCATAAAAATTTTACTAAAAGAGGGAAATGTGCGTGCGGAGGCTCTGGATGAGATTCTGCTGGCGGGCGGTTTCGGCAATTACATGGACCGGGTGAGTGCCATACGAATTGGTTTGATTCCTGCTGTGCCGGTGGAAAAAGTTCGATTCATCGGAAACGCGGCGAGTGCCGGCGCGCAAATGGCCGTTGTATCCCGGGCCGCCCGGCAAAAGGCGGAATCGATTGCCCGAAAAGCCCGTCACATTGAATTGTCCGTTCGGCCGGATTTCCAGGAAGAATTTATGGAAGCCATTTTTTTCCCGGAAACGGAAACAATAGATGTTTAACCGCGAAAATACCTGTTTAAAAAGGCAATCCATTGAGAATTGAAAAAATTACGCTTATTCAATTGAAAGTGCCTTTAATAAGGCCGTTTCAAACCGGTCATGGTGTCCTGACTGAAAAAGAATTTATCCTGCTGAAAATATCAAGCGAAGGCTTAACCGGATGGGGAGAAGCCTCTCCGGAGACAGTCCCGTTTCAGGATATTGTGCTGGATTACAAGCGGAATCTCATTCCATTTGCCCTTCAGACGCCGTTTGAAAAAATAGATGATTTCAGCAGCCGGCTGTCGGTCATGAAAGCCGGCCCGGAGGCACGCGCCGGTCTCGAAATGGCCGTGTGGGATTTGCTGGCGCGGAAAGAGGGACAGCCGCTTTTCAGGTTTTTATCCGGCCGCCGCTTTCAGCCCGTTCGAACCGCCAGAATTCTCGACCTAAAAGATGAAGCGGCCTCCCTTCAAGCCGTTGAAAATCTGAAAAAAGCCGGGCACGAAGAAGTCGTGCTGAAGGTCACGCCCGGAACGGTCGATGCATTGGTTGCTTTGTTTGAGAAGAGCCGTGCCGGCATTGCCTTCATTCTGGATGCTGAAGGGACATTTTCAAAAGAAAACATCGGTCTTTTAGAAAAATTGAAAAAATATTTTACAAAATTTTTAGTGGATCCTTTTCCCCCCGAAAAATGGGAGGAGATTGCCTCCGTCGGAAATACATTAAATATTCCGGTGGCTTTAAAAGACGCCGTCACCGATGTGCTGCAATTGGAAAAAATCGTGAAATCCCGGTTTATTAATCTCGTGTGCATCGATCCCTGGCGTGTCGGGGGTTTGTCTGCGGCCCGGCGTTATTTGGAAATGGCGGCCGGAAACAGCAAGCCCGGGTGTGTCGTTTCTCAATTTCATCTGGGACTGGGAACAGCGCAGGCGCTTGCCCTGGGGCCTGTTCAGACGGAAGCACTGCCGGTTTTAATGACGCGGCCGGAAGAAATCTTTGTGGAAGATGGGTTAATGGATGCTCTCAAAATCCAATCGGACGGAACGGTGAAACTTCCGGATGAACCCGGTACGGGAGCTGAAGTTGATGAAAACCGGTTGACTCATTTTAAAATCTTGGAAGAAGAGTACTGGTAATAAACAGGGCGTTACTGCCGCAATTAATTAAACTTCAATAGAATCTGATTTGGGAGGAAGATGGAGCAGAAATCGAGAGCCATGGTGCTCAAAAATTTTAATTCTCCATTAGAGCTTCAGGAATTTCCGCTCGTTCCGCCGGCTCCCGGCGAAATTTTGGTGAGCATCGAGAGCTCCGGAATTTGCGGGTCTGATTTGTACATGTGGAAAGGACGCGATCCCCGAACGCCGCTGCCGATTATTCTGGGCCACGAAGGTGTGGGCAGGATTGAGAGCCTCGACCACGGGCGGAAAGATGTGCTTGGAAGGCCGCTTCACGCCGGTGACCGTGTCATCTGGGACCGCGGCGTGCCGTGTCTGAAATGCTACTATTGCCAGATCAAAAAACAGCCGTCTCTCTGCACGGCGCGTAAAATTTACGGCATCAATCTTTCCAGTGCAGAGACGCCTCATCTTCGCGGCGGTTACGCCGACCTTATTTACCTGTTTCCGGAAACCAAACTGATCAAATTGAATGACGGCCTCCCCCCGGAAATTTTTTCAGCCGCCGCCTGTTCCGGTGCCACAGCCGCCCATACGATTGAATTGGCCCATGTTCGGCCGGGGGACACCGTGGTAGTCCTGGGTGCCGGCTCACTGGGGTTGTTTGCAATACGAATGGCTCTGGACCGGGGAGCCGCTCAGGTGGTGGCGGTCGATATTGGGAAAAGTCTTCATAAATTGGAAATGGCCGGACAGTTCGGCGCCGGGCACACGCTGATCTATGATGAAACCTCTCTCGAGGAGCGAACGGCTTTTGTGCGAAATATAACCGGCGGACGCGGTGCCGATCTGGTCATCGAAGCTTCCGGAGCGGCCAAATCTGTCGAGGAGGGGGTGCATTATCTGTCCCGCGGCGGTAAGCTTTTGCTCCCGGGGGCGGCTGTTCCCGTCGGTGAGGTGAAATTCCCGATTTATGAATCGGTAGTATCCAAAAATGTGACGATACAGGGTGTCTGGGTGAGTGACACATCCCACCTTTATCAGGCAGTGGCTCATGTGGAAAAACATGCGGATTTGTACAGGAAAATGGTCACCGCTGTTTTCCCGCTGGAAAAAGCCAATGAGGCATTTCAATTCCTTTTGAATGAAAAGGCCATTAAAGTGGTGTTAAAGCCGGAATGAACAGGACGATTAAAACGATTCATCACACGTGTGACGTGTTGATTATCGGCAGCGGAGGGGCAGCCCTTCGCGGGGCAATTGCCGCCCGGGAAACGTTTCCGGATGGAAAAATTTGTCTGGTGACCAAATCCGGTCTTGGGCGGGGAAGTGTTACCGGCACTGCCGTGTCGGATCGCATGGCTTTTCACGCCACACTGCCCGACACAGCCCCCGGCGGGCCGGACAATTGGAGATACCACGCCGAGGATATTTACAAGATCGGCGGACGGGTTTCCGACGGCGATTTAGCTGAAATCCTGGCGAAGAACTCCGGGCGTGCTCTGGAATATCTGGCCGGGTTGGGCGTCCCCTTTGTCCGAAGGGAAGACGGGCGGTTCGATCAATTTGTGACGGACGGTTCCGATTATCCCCGTGCGTGCTACACCGGCCCGGAGACGGCCATTGAAATCTCAAAAGCACTTCGGGAAGAAGTCGGCAAACGCCCGGTTGAAATTATCGAAAATGTGATGATTTACAAACTCGTCACCCGGGACGGGAAAATTTCAGGCGCCTTCGGCATAAACACGCGCGATCAAAACCCGGTTGTGCTGCACGTGTTTCAAACACAAACGATTTTATTGGGAACCGGCGGCGCCGGGCAGGTTTTTGAGCAGAATGTGTACCCGGCGGGAATGACCGGCGATGGATACTCCCTCGCTTACGAAGCCGGTGCAGAATTGGTGAATATGGAGTTCGAGCAAATCGGGCTCTGTTCGGTGAAAACGCATCTCGCCTGCTCCGGAAGTATGATGCGATCGATCCCGCGATTTGTAACGGAAGATGGTCAGGAATTTTTAAGCGGCCATCTTCCGGGCAAATCGCACCGGCAAATCGCGGCGCTCATTTTCGGCAAGGGTGCCAACTGGCCGATTTCCGCCGAAAAAGAGAATACGGTCATTGACATCGCCGTTTTTCGGGAAATCGGAAAGGGACGCCGGATTTATCTGGATTATTCCGCCAATCCCGCAGGATTCGATTTTAATGCGTTTTCCGCACGCATCAAAGAACAATATTTTGGAGAAATTAAACAGGATCTCGGTGAAACGTCTCGAAAAGAAAAACCGTTGATGCGCTTAAAAGAGATTAACCCGGCCTCTCTGTCCTGGTTGAAATCACACGGGGTGGATTTAGAGGCGGGAGAGAAATTGGAGATTGCACCGTCTATTCAGCATTTTCAGGGGGGTGTCAAAATCCGGAAACAGGGCAATACGTCTGTGCCCGGACTATTCGCCGCCGGAGAGTGCGCGGGTGGGCAGCACGGAGCAAATCGACCCGGCGGAAATGCGCTCATGGATTCTCAGGTGTTTGGGCGAATTGCGGGAGAAGCGGCTGCAAATCTGGCAAAAACACATCCTAAAACAGAGCTGAGTCCCGAAATCATTCAAAACGAAATTCAAGCGATAAATGAAATTCAATCCCGCTCAGGGGTGCCGGTTTCCCGGGCATGGGAGAAAATTCGAAGATTATCCTACAGAAATGCCGGTGTAATCCGTACGGAGGCCGGTCTGAAAGAGGCGTTGCGGGAATTGGGTCAATTGTCTGAGAAATCCTTTCAGGTCGATCTTAAAGGATTGTCTGGATTTTTTGAGAGCCGGTCGATCGGGATTGTGAGTGAGATGATTTTAAGAAGCGCCTCTCTCAGAAAAGAATCTCGCGGCCCGCATCTCTTTTTTAAAAGCGGAGATGATCCCTGGCCGGAACCGGCCGGAGGCGAGGAATGGGAGAAATATATTGTCCTCCGGAAAACAGAGGATGGAATGCGGTTAGAATTTCAAAAACCGGTTCCGCTGAACCCACGCTAAACATAAAGCACTCAGCGAAGGCACAACCTTCACAAGAGATTTCCTTCTTTGTCTGCTTTGAGAGCGGCCCGGTGAATTTTACCGGTCATACAATTTAATGTTAAGGTGCGGAAATGTCTGAATCGAAGTCACGGAGGAACTTTTTAAAGGGAATCGCCACAACGGCGGCCGGACTGCCGTTTTTAATGAACGATGCCGGACCCGTGCGTGCGATGGGGCATCCCGAAACCCCCGCGTTTAAAAAGAGTGCCCTCGAGGGAATTTCGAACGAGAAGTTTTGGAAATTGGTTCGGGCAGAATTTCCGCTCACACACGAACGCATTTATTTTAATACGGGCGGGCTGGGTCCGTCACCCCGATATGTGATCGATGCCACCACTCAGATGATGCTCCGAATAAATGAAATTTCGGAGACAAAACACTATTTGTTTGACAAGATTCGCAAGCAGGCGGCCGAATTTGTAGGCTGCGACACGGATGAATTGGCGTTTACCCGAAATGCCACGGAAGGAATGAACATCATTGCCAGAGGAGCCGCCCAGGCGATGGGGTTAAAGGCCGGTGACGAGATCATCACCACGACCCATGAGCATCCCGGCGGCGCCATGCCCTGGCTTGGGCTGATGAAAGACCTGGGTGTAAAGATTGTGCTGATGGATCCCGTTTCCGATCCGGATGAGAACATAGCGCGCCTTTTGAAACGCGTTTCCCGGAAAACGAAAGGCATCAGCATCAGCCACGTGACGTGTACGCTGGGTTATAAATTTCCGGTGAAGGAAATTTGCCGCGCTGTTCATGACAGAGGCCTGTTCTGTGCGCTGGACGGGGCACAGGTGGTGGGCATGTTCCCGCTCGATCTGCATGAGATCGGCTGTGATTTTTACACGACAAGCGGGCACAAATGGCTTCTGGGACCAAAAGGAACAGGCATGGTGTATATTCGAAAAGGCATACGAGACAGGTTCACCCCGGAATTCGTAGGCGCTTATTCGAACAAAAAATACGATCTGGACGAATTGGTGTTGGATTACAAGGATTCTGCGGACGCCACCGAGTACGGGACGCGCAATTCGGCATTAGTCGTTGGGCTTGGCGCTGCAATGGATTTTTTAAACACGATCGGCATGACACGGGTGGCCGAGCATGGAGCCAAATTGGCGACGCATTTTAAGACAGAAGTTCAGAAGATTAAAAATGTTTCCGTATTAACACCCATGGATTTAAACACGTCCAATTCCATTGCCACCTTTAAAATAAAAGGCATGAATTATAATGCCGCGGTTCAGGAACTCGGCCGGCGCAAACTGCGGCTGCGGCCGGTGGGTGAACATCACATCGATGCCGTTCGTGTGTCGTTTCATGTGTTCAACCGTATGGAAGAGGTAGATGTACTTCTAAAAAATATTCGGGAAATGATCGAGCGAGCCGGATAAGGAGAAAAAAATGTTAAAGAGATTACATTATTATTTTATTGGATTTTTAATGCTGACCTTCTTGCTGCCTGTCTCGGGCTTCGGCAAAGGTGATCCCGGATTCAACGGTAAATGGACACTCATCCCGGATAAAAGCAGTGAAATCAGTTTGTTTAAATCGCTGTCGCTGGAGATTCACGAGAGTAGATCCGGGGTAAAAATCATCCAGAAATGGGGCGGCAGGCGCTTTTTCGCGGATACGCTTGTTTTAAAAACAGGCGGGGCAGTTAATCAAATACGCGTCAAAAGCCGCGTATTCCCGACCGATGTGTTTATGGGACTTTCCATGCTTGTCGGCAAAAAGGAACAGATTAAGGCAACCTGGGAAAACCACGGCAGGGTGTTAAAACTCGAAGAAAGCTACAGTTTATTATCTTCACAAGGCCAATCGCCTATTTCCGCCACCCATATTTATGAACTTTCAAACGATAAAGAAACAATTAATTATACCATTAAGCGTTCCACGCGGGAAACAGGACCCGAAATAAAATATGTGTTAAAAAGAGCGGGTTTCAGAGATGCTTATTTTATGAAACTTAAAGATAATTGGATGATTGACGGCAAGCTGCCCGAGCAGGCCTTCCTGATCAGTTTGCAGGGACTGGCCAATGCAAAAAGTCCGAAGCTGTATTTTCTGTATCCGAAAACTTGGGAGTTTACCTACACGTCGCCTGTATTTAAATTTTACAAAGATAAATATAATTACACATTCAAGGAGCTGAAAACGGCTGCTGCGGCTTTAAAAACCTTTAAAGACCAGGTCAAAGGATATGTGGTTTGGGATAAATCCGTGCGCACGTCACTCATTGTGGCATTCACCGTCTCGGGACTGGAGGACGCCGTGGTCGTGAGCGAAGACATGATTCCCATGGTGGAAAAGGCCGGTTTGAAGCCCGTGGCGGATTTTCGCGGCAAATTTACCGGACAGACCGATGCACAAATCTACGCATGGGCTTACAAACAGTATTGGTCTCGATGCAATAAAAAATTTATAATTTGGATGGGTGGTGTTGCGGGGCAGTTGATGAAACCGGGAATTGCGGATTGGGGCATTTACAAACACGCCTTTTTCACGGATCTTTCCACCAAGAAATCCGATACAACGGAATATGCCCTTGCCGGTAAGATCCTCAGCGGCATGAAACCCATGTCCATGGTGATGGGATGGCATTCCTATGCCAAAGACAAAGAGCGGGATTTCGTTACGCTGACGTCCAGCTTTGGTCTGCGCGTGGAGGGCTTGAACACGCTGCCCAATTTAAGTTTTAGCAGCCAGGTGCCGCGAACGCCCGGATTCAAGTATAAAAACCATTCCAATATCGTCCCGGGAAAAACCTATCTCCCGGAAAAAAAGGTGTATATTGCCTGCGTGCAGACGGACGGCATCGGACTGGGTGCCTGGAACAAACCCGGACGCGGGACCATCCCGTACGCCTGGGAAGTGACGTTGAACTTTTATTGGATGGCACCGGCCATGCTGGAATATTTCTACACGATGGCCACACCGAACGATTATTTTATCGGCGCCCTTTCGGGCCCGGGCTATCTGTATCCTAAAGCCGTTCCGCCCAAACTGCTTCCGAAACTCATTAAAAAAGCCGACGAACTGATGGACAAACTTGACCTGAATGTGTTTGAAATTATGGACTATTCCCAGGGGGCTACCGTTGAAGGCAACACGGAACTGACGAAGAAAATCGTCAATGCGTATTATAAAGGAATGCCGGATGCAATAGGCTTTTTAAACGGCTACGCGCCGGCCCATACATTTGCCATAAAAAACGGACGCCCGCTCTTCTCTTACGATTATTATCTTTCGCCCTCGCGAACCGAAGCGGATGCCGTGGCGGATTTACAGGAATTGGGCAGAATTAATGCCAAACGCCCCTATTTTCTGCTGCTGCACGTCCGGGAATGGAGCAGTATCCAACGGGTAAAAGACATCCTGGACAAACTGGGGCCGGAATATAAAATGGTTCCACTGGATGTATTTTTAAAAATGGCGGGTGAGCAGCCGACGTTTAAACCGCACTTTTTAAAACAACCGTAATGATCATTAAGACAGGCTGAGAGATAAAGTATGCGAATCGGAATCGTTTCAGACGAAATTTCCAATAATTTTCAGGAAGCCGTTTACCATGCAAAAGCGTGGGGAATTTCTCATTTTGAAATACGCAATCTGCAATCGGGCCGGGTTCCCGGGGTAGATCCGGATGAAATTGAAAGCGTCGGCAAAATCTTAAAGAAGGAATCCGTCCGCATCACGGCTCTTTCGCCCGGAATTTTGAAAACGTCTCTGTCGGATCGGGAAACCATTCGAAAAGAGACCGGAGAAACCCTAATTCAAACTTTCCGGCTGGCAGAGAAATTGGGCACGCATCGCATTCTGATTTTTGGGATCAAACGAGAGCCGGATGAGCCGGCCGGTTATTACGACCACGCGCTAAACCTTCTGGGAGAAGTGGCCGTTCTGGGTAAAAAAAACGGCTTTACCCTGTTTGTAGAAAATGAGCCGGGATTTTGGTGCGATACCGGAGAAAATACAGCCGGGATATTGTCGAAAATAGATTCGGAATTTTTACGGGCGAATTGGGATCCCGGAAATGCGTTGTGGGCGGGAGAAATACCGTATCCGGACGGCTACCGCGCCATTAAAAATTTTATCGGGAATTTTCACGCAAAAGATTATACGAAGCTTGCGGATGGTTCTTTTGAGTGCAGAGTCATCGGCGAGGGGGACATCGATTATAAAAATCATGTGGCCGCACTGGTGAAAGATAACATTGTGGATCAAATCACGATAGAGACACACTGTGAGCCGATTCTTGAACTATCACAAAAAAACGCAAAAATACTCAAAAAGTGGCTGGAAGAATTTTAGTCGACTGATTTTCAAAACGTTTTGATTTTGGAGACAATTATGCGAAAATGGATGTTGTTATTCTGTGCAATTTTTTTGATCCGGGTGTTTCCTGCAGATGCGGCCGCTTTTGTACCCTTGTCCAAATATCTGGAATTTGCCAGATCCTCTGCCGATTGGACCTGGGATCACTACGATTCATTGGTCACGGTCTGGCGGCAAAAACTGAATCCCAACAATGTGTTCGGTTACAGACCGCCGTCGCGCCTTTTGGAAATGGCGACCATTTATGCTTTTTTATATGAAAAAGAAGGAAACAAAACGTACGCCAAACGTGCCAGAAAAGTCCTGTTGACGTACGGCGATTATAGAAAAGCGTATCCGAAAGCGGCTGTCGAGCGGAGAGCCGATTATGCCAAAGGGGTGCCCGCTTTACCCGATTTTTTTACCACTACCCGCTATATTCGTGCATATGATACTCTGCGGCGGATGAACTATCTTTCGGCCTCCCAACAAAAAAAGATTAAATCGATCATTTCGGGAAGCGTTGCGTACATGCTGCGGACACAAGAATGGGGCACCATGAATCGAGCCATGCTGCGGGCGGAAATATTGGCATGGGCCGTTCGTGCGGTTCCGGATGATCCGAACATTAAACAATGGAAAATGTGGAGAAGAGCCATTGGCTTTGATAATTGGGGACATTGGGAAATCGAAGATGCGTCTCTTTACAATGCGATCTGGCTGTATGCGCTTCTGGGATATTCCGATGCACAAAACAAGCGGGCCGAACTGTTTCGACTGCCGGAAATGTACTACTACGCCCAATATTATCTCAATTTGATGTCCCCGGACGGCATGATTCCTGATTTTGGCGATGCCTACTGGAATGTCAATTGGCCTCGTTATCTGGTCTTTTTTGAGGCCTCTGCAAAGGCGTATAAAAATCCGAATTTAAAGTGGGCTGCAGAAACAATTGCCAATAAATTCATTAATTTTCATCAGTATTCAAGTACAGGGCTGGCTTACATTTTACTCGATTGCTACCGGTACGGTACGGATGCGGTTAAACCGAAACCTCCGAAAGCGCTCAGCGAAGAAGTGATGGATGATATTGTGGGTAAAAAGATTGTCTTCCGAAATGGCTGGGAGCCCAATTCAACCTATATGCTTTTGAATTACCGGGATGTCGGAGACGGCGGTTTGATTTTTCGCAATTATCTCAGAGATACGATTCCGATCGAGGAAGAAAAAGCGACCCACGGCCATTCGGATGGAAACAGCATCGCATTGCTGATGAAAAACGGGAGTGTTTTACTGCACGACGGCGGCTACAGGGATTACATGCCGAGCGGGCCCTACGGTGATTACCGCGCGGACTATTTTCACAATCGAATATGTGTGCGGCAGGAAAAGATTTTTATGGGACAGAAGAAAGGCCAGTACCGCTACAGTGTGAAAAACCAGGCCGCCGTGCCGGGACAGCCGGTATTGGATCTTTTGCACAATTCCGGCGCCCATCGCCGGGTTCGCACCCAGAAATATGATTTTCTGACCTTCCCGGATTTTGACTACAGCCGCACGCGGCTGGTCGACGATAAAATGGGATACGAGTGGGATCGCGTGATCACCTACGTGAAAAATCCGGAACTGTTTGTGGTGTTTGATATTGTAAAGGCGCGCACCGCAGCCTATTTCACGGCGGCAAACCTCTGGCACACACGGAAAATTTTAAGCAAGGGCCCCCATTGGTACGATACGGAATACGATTCTCTTCGGAATATATCGCTCTCGACAAACACACATTTGTTTATTTTATTTCCCAAGCCTCATTTTCGGCTGGAGAGTGTAGAAAGCGAGAGGCGCTACTGGCAGAAGGAATTTGTCATTTCCGAGGTCGGGTCCCAGCATTTTGAATTGGGGCAAAATATCGCTTTTGTCACGGTTCTTGTGCCGCATCCGGCAAAAGAGAATCCTGAGAAGTGGATAAAAAAGATCAAATGGGTGGAGAGCAAACCGGCGGGAAGGGGACTCTATGTGGAAATTCAAGATGGAAACCGCAAGATCATGATCGGTGCAAAACGGGATTTGCGATTAGAGATGTTTCGGGAATGGCGCCGGCCGAAATACACGTATAAATCCGGCAAGATTCAATACGGACAATTTGCAACAAATGGCGATTATTTCTTTGCGACCAAAACGAAACGGCAATTGGCCTTAACGGTAGTCAACCTGACAAAAGCCGTTTACGGCAATCAAATTCTGTTTCAACAGGCGCCCGGTCAATTCGGCCTTGCTTTCGACGGCAGCCCGGATTCTGCGGGTGTGGCAAAAGTGCGTTATTGGAGAGATAAAGTGCTTTTGTCCCGGTAAGTTTTTGATGATAAACTTTACTTTTTTGTAATTTATGCTTGATATTGGCGGAAGAAACACTTAAAATAGAGTGTTCTTCCGATAACCATTCTATTTACTGACAATTGATTAAACGATTTTGTTCCAGGTTTAGTTTATCAATTCCGGGTTCTGTTGTCCTGACGGATTTTTTGGTGGTAAAAACTAACAGTTATTCCTTGATCCATGCGTACAATGATGACGGGGAATTATAATAAGGATTAATTCGTCTTCATTTCAGTATTATTCGTGAGAGGAGGTGGTGCGTCGAAAAAAGGATCTATCATTAATGACTATTTCGGAAAGGAGGTGAAAAAAAAGCGGTAACACGATGTTAGTGGCTGTACGTGACAAATTGATAAATAATGAGTTGGAGACTTCTCATTCTTAAGGAGGATTGAACATGTCAAAATCTTTAAGCAGAAGTCTTGTGGGGTTCTTTTCAGTAGTAATGCTTGTGTTTTTTGTCGCAGGCTTGTTGTTTGCAGGCGTGACGGGAAAGATCAACGGCGTTGTTAAGGATAAAACTACTGGTGAACCACTTCCGGGTGCCAATATCATGATTAAAGGTACCCAGATGGGAGCAAGCACAGATCAGAAAGGCCGGTACTTTATTATCAATGTACCCCCCGGTAAATACACTTTACAAGCCCTTTTTATCGGGTATCAGACCGTTCAAAAAACAAATGTAATGGTGACGATTGATGCGACTACGGAAGTAGATTTTGCACTTTCTTCCAGGGTAATTTCAGGAAAAGCCGTTACAGTTGTGGCAGAAAGACCGCTGGTTCAAAAAACACTAACCCAATCGAAATACACCGTTAGCGCAGCAGAATTAGACAATGTTCTTCCTGTCGCTAATGTTCAGGGTATTATTGAGACAGCGGCGTCAACATTTCACGGGTATGTCCGTGGTGGACGTAAATTTTCAACAAAAATTATTATTGACGGTGTGGATGTCACCGATAACTATTACACAGGCGGCACCGGCGCTTTTGGCACCGGCGATGTCGGGTTTTCCTATCAGGGATACCGCGAATCTGAGACAGACCAGTCGGCCACAATCAGTGTCCCCTCCAGTGCCATCCAGGAAATGGTCGTTTATGCCGGTACATTTACGGCGGAATATCCCACAGCGGCAGCCGGTATTGTAAACATCGTGACGAAAATGGGCGGCGCCCAGTATCATGGGAAATTGTTCATGAGGGGTACGCCGTTGAATACGATGCGCCACTTCGGGACCAATGTTTATTGGATGAAGGGCGGTCCGGGGCAGCCGGACGGTTATTTTAATGAGAAAGAACGCTATTTGGCATCAGGAACGCCTTACGGTGAACGTGCGGCTTCTCTTTATACCTGGACAGATGCGCTGGCAAAAGATAAGTATTATTATAACCCGGACGATTCTACCGGTCTGGGACGTTCGATCGAATTAGTTGGAGATTTGAGCGGTCCTGTGCCGTTTCTCGGCAAGAAGGCGAATTTCTTCCTGTCAGCCAGATTCTCTCATGAACGTCCGACCCCCATGCCGTTTGATGTAAATCAGCATATCAACGTCGGGTTGAAGCTGGATTACAGATTTACGGCTGATAAACGATTGATGTTATATGGTCAGGTGGTCGACGGAGGCAAGTTATTTCACTGGGTCAATTGGAAATTCAATCCCAAATGGGCTTATTACATGCAGGGAGCGCCCCGGTACAAAGACTTGAGCGTAATGAGTTATGCAAAATGGATCCATCAATTAAGCGATAAAACCTTTTACACGATTCAGTTAAGCTACAACGGCCGCGAGGACTGGACCGGTTATCCCGATGATAACGGAGACGGGTTTAGTCAACTCAATGAGAAAGGCGATTTCATCAAGTTCAGCAATCGACAGCAGTATTTGAAATACGTCGGCGGTGTGATTAAGGTCGATACGCTGCGGAATAAAGCCGGAGATATCATAGGCTATGATCGTTATATTGATCCGAGCAGTGCGAATGGCTACAAACCCGGCCATTTTGGCGATCCCAAGTACCGCGTCTTTTTCTATTCCGCCACGGATCCGGCATCCGGCGTAAATGAAGCCAAGGCCAATTTTTATAAGGTCGATGGCTGGTATAAAACGCATTACCCGACGCCGCTTTATATCGATACGCGCAGAGATGCAACGGTCTTAAAAGCCGATTTCACCAGTCAGGTGACCTATAATCATCTGGTGAAAACCGGCTTGTTGTTTCGGTACAACAATATCTATCATCATTTACTGCAATCGCCCTTAGGAGGCGCGGGACATCAGTATCCCACATCCCTCTTCTGGGTCGATTATACAAAATTTAATCCGAAGGAATTTGCCTACTATCTGCAAGATAGAATCGAATACAAAGGCATGATCATTAATGTGGGCGGCCGGGTCGATGGCTACAATGTCGACACCCGGTATTTTAAAAATGATTTCCATCCGTTCGATGTGATTCGCACGCCAGCCCCTTCCAGTCAGCTTCTGGAATACCGTCCTGTAAGGGATGGCAAAATAGGCTGGAAATGGTTTTTCAGCCCGCGAATCGGTGTGTCGCATCCGGTAAGTGATAAGATGGCCATGCATTATTCCTTTGGTAAATTTATTCAGTATCCAAACTACTCGTCGCTTTACCAGGACTATAATTTTACAAATTATGCGATGTCACCCACGATCTACACCAAATGGGTCGATCAGGAACCCATCCGGGCAACATCCTATGAAATGGGACTTCAATACGCCCCGTTATCAGACCTGGGAATCGATATTTCCGCTTATTACAGAGATGTGTCGAATTATTCATCTATTTCCTATAGTTTGACACCTTATGCGGGTTCGAGCTTAACATTTGCCACGACGTGGGGCCATGCGGATGCCCGCGGAATTGAATTGACGTTGACAAAACGACCCTCGAAATGGTGGTCGGGTCGATTAACGTATTCCTTCTCCTACATCAAATCGGCAATCCGGATGTCCAGCAAAGATCCGAATCAGCGGCAAAACTTTTCTGCCAAGAAAGACAGTGCTGCATTTGGCGGAAAGCTCCCGTGGGATTGGATCGACCATCACAACTATCGTGAACAAGACATCACGGTACGCAGTACTTCCAATGCGCTGGCCGGCGGATATGATCGAACGCACCGGTTTGCGGCGACCCTGATTGTCTATCTGCCGTATGGTGTTCAATTGAGCTCGATAGGCGATGTGACCAGCGGTTTTAAATATCGGCCGTTGGAAAACACGAAACACAACCCCTATTTCAACATCACGCCGGGTATTAATACGGGACCCTGGAATTACCATGTTAATGTGCGGTTAACCAAACTGTTCCGTTTCGGCCAGATGAAGATGAGTGTCTTTGGGGAAGTGCGGAATATTACAAATCACGAAAATATTCTGGCCTTTAACAATACGCCATTTATGGAGGCAAAGGACCAAATTATTTTTGAACTCACAGGGAATCCGGAAGGTGTTCGTAATGTACCGCACGACGCATTTGGCCGTATGCTCTATGGTTCTGCCCGGCAGCTCTGGGCTGGTTTGCAGTTTTCCTTCTAAGTAAACCTTTGGGACTGGTTTACATAATCGGAGACCTACATCAGTAGATACTAAACCAAAGGAGAAGGCTTTATGAAAATGCTGAATAAATATGTGTTAATTGTTATAACATTGTTTCTTTGGGTTGGCAGACCCGCTTTTCTTCAGGCGGAGGAGCCCAATGGAAACATTGTTATAGCGGCTGGCGAGACGTGGGGCACGTATGTGCCGGCAAATTATTTCCACGTGTGGCCAAGACTCCCTTATCATGAAGATCTATCCCAGAGAAATCGGGTCTTCCACGGCACCGCAAACTGGATGTTTTATACGACGCGTTTGGTGACGAGTGGCTATTTCGGAAACCCGGGATGGAGCTGGATGAGTGGGACATATGTGGTTGATTTTACGAATGGCATGTGGGCGATTGAATACAATCCGACGGATGAATTTGCGAATCTCAACAAGGCGGTTCACGGCGCGGATAACGCACATTACGCCCTATTGCAGTATAATACCAAAATCCCGGGTGCGGGCGACCCCACGCGGGACTATCACATTCCGGCCAAGGGCGGCGCAGTGCTTTCACCCGATCGCACATATGCGTATTCGGTTGCCGCCTGGCCTACACAATTAGGTGTGGATGTCAAAATGACCGTTCGCTCCTGGACATCTCCCTGGGGCCATCTGGATGATTTTCATCTGGTGGAACTTGAGTTGACGAACACGGGTGAAGCCGATATTAACGGTGACGGCGTGGTGGATATTCACAACAACAAAATTCATGATCTCATCCTGACGTACGGCGCCGTTGTGTTTGGCTTTAGAATTGCCTCCAGCGGCGGCAGAAGCTATTGGCAGCCGAACTCCCGTTATCGCGGAATGGGACAGGACCTGACGCCCGATAAAAACGGCGCTCCCTGGGATTTTGGATTTCAGGCCTATGGATCGGATCCCGGAAGAGAAGATGAACCCGGTCTGGGCTACGGCGGTTTCTATTATGATGCTTACAATGGCTACACTTTCCTGGGTGCAAAAAAATATGATACGGCTACCGGCACCTGGGTCGAAAAAAAGCTGGCGTTTAAAGATGCAAATGGAAAAGAAGTTGTTCCGGCTATTGGAAAAGGTTCCCGCCGGGGCTGGTACCACGTCTGGCAGCCGGGTTACAACAGCGTGAATGATTACACGCCGAAAGGTGCCCACATCTGCGCGATGGGTGCTTTCTATAAAGACGGCGGTAAAAGCAACGATCGAAACAGCTTTGATCTATCCCCCAATCCCAACCTGTTCGAATCGGGAACGACGGGTGATCCAAGCTCATTTGTAGTGAAAGATTCGTCGCAATGGGGTTATCCGGATGGCGCCTACGAATCTGTTCCCGCCACGATGGCAAAAGATCCCAAGACCGGGGCGGATCTGGGCATGAGTCCCATGGATCCGCAAAGAGGACGTCCTCTGGAACCCGGCATTATTACAAAAGGCTTGATCACGGAATATCGGTTTGACGGTGAACCGTGGGAAAGCATTGGGCCTCTTTCATTGGATGTGGGTGAAAAAATTCGCATCTATTTCGTAAGAGGATCCGGATTCCGGATCAAGGGACTTCGCAAGACCATTAAGGCTGCACGAACGGTCTTTAATTCCCTTCAGCCCGATGGGTCTTTTAATGTGCCCCAAACACCGCCAGTTCCTCAAATTAAAGTCACTGTATCCAGTGATGTCCATCCTCTGGTGGAATGGCAGGATCCGGCCGCTCTCGGAGATTACGATGGGATTAAAATTTATAAATCTCATTTCTGGCCGCGGTTTGATCCGTTGAAACAAGGATTTCCGGAACACGACGTCTGGTGGAAAACGATGGATCCAAAGGTCGTTCCTGCCCCGGTGCCGTACAATCCGCTTTTCACAGCCATGAGCTTGATTTTTAATCAGGCCGGTGCCCATTGGGGTCCCTACCAACTGGCAGTCAAAATTCCAAAGTCTGAAATGGCTAACTATGCAAACACAGGCGTGGATGCGGCTCAATATCCGTACGCATGGAAAGACAAAACACCGGGTACGTTACCGGGATTTAGTTTCTGGTATTATGTATCCTCTTACAAAGACAATTCCAACATGTCGCCTGCTTTTAGGGATCTGGAGCCGGCCGATGTCAACTGGGTTGAAAGCGGCAAGGTTAATTTCAATGGACGCACGGGACTCTGGGAAGACACCTGGCCATGGGCAGAAACCAATGCATGGTTCCCGAAACCCTCTGAAACAGCGAAACGACAAGCGCTGGGCGCACGCTTTGTTTTGGTGCCGCCGCCGGTCAACACAACAGACCTTGCTCTCAGTCGAAAGAGAATTTCTGTTCGACCCAATCCTTTGAAACGTCAGCCGTTTCACTCGGCAAGCGGTCAGTTGATGTTCTTCAATTTACCGTCAGAATGTGACATCTACATTTTTGATGTTGCCGGCCAATTGGTTGACAAAATTCATTTTGTTGCCGAAAATCCGACAAACGGAACCTATTTCTGGAGCGGTTATTCAAAGGATGGAAATGAGGTGGCAAGCGGCCTCTATATTTGGGTCGCCAAATTCAAAGGCGGGCAGCAAACAGGCGTATTTTCAATTTTGAAGTAAATGGTTCTTTTTCAAAAATGTACGCAAACAAAAATATAGAGGAGAGCCATGATGAAGGCTATGAAAATTATCATAATATCATTGATCTTGACGCTCGTGGCGGCTTCTTTCAGTGAAGCAAGCCTGAGAAAGCCGGGAATCAATGGCGCAGCATTCCTTAAAATTGGAGTGGGTTCAAGAATGGTTGCTCTTGGGTCTGCTGTGACCACGATATCCGGCGATCCGAATACCATCTTCTGGAATCCTGCAGGGATTGTGATTGACGCAGGCAAAACCCAGGTTGGTGTCAATTATAATAACTGGCTTATTGGAATGAAGCATACGGCGGGTGTGGTGACGCATAGTTTTGGCGACCTCGGCACCGTTGGTGTCGGCTTTATTCATATTGGATTATCGAACATTCTCGCCGATAGGGATATTGCACCGCCAGGCTATAAACAGTACCAAATCGACCAGGCGACGTCTGCCACTTATAATTACAGTGACATCGCGTTAATGGCGTCCTATGCAAAGGCCGTTACGGATCATTTTAACATGGGTATGACCGTTAAGTACATCCGTGAACATATCGATAACAAGGCGGCGAGTTCTGTTGCATTTGACTTTGGCGTCATTTACAAGACTGGTTTCCGCGATCTGAAAATCGGCGCGCGGATGAGTAATCTCGGCAATGACTTAACCTTCTTTGCGATGCATGCACCCATTCCGCTCAGTTTTGCCATCGGCACTTCGATGAGTCTGGCAAAAGAGGAAAATACACAGGTGAAGGCGTTCTTTGACTTTGTCAAGCCACAGGATAATCCCCAGTTGTACTTCCTCGGCGCTGAATGGAATCTTTATAACCGCCTCGTTGCCAGAGGCGGATATAAGTTTAATTATTCGGGTGTCACGGATAAAGAAGGGACTTACCAAACAGCCGAGGGATTTTCATTCGGTCTTGGCTTGAATGTCCCTGTCGCCGGTTACGAACTCTGGTTTGATTATGCTTTTACCAATTTTGATCTGTTCAACAATACAAATCGTTTCACACTGAAGTTTGAATTCTAAACGATGCAGATCATGTCAGGTAAAGCGTAAAGAAAAACTCCCGGGGTTTCCCGGGAGTTTTTTTCTTTATTTAAAATTAACGCCATGAAGTTAGAAAATAAAATTGCCATCATTACGGGGATGGCCTCCGGAATCGGAAGGGCAGCCGCCTTTCTTTTTGCCGAAGAGGGGGCACGGGTGCTTGCTGTGGATATTCAAAAAGAGGCCGGTGAAGAGGTTGTAACGGCGATCAGGGAGAAGGGCTTCACGGCAGAATTTTTCCACCGGAATTTGACCGATTTAAGGCAAATCCGCGAGATGGTTGACAAGAGCATCCAAATGTTTGGCCGGTTGGATATTCTTTACAATAATGCCGGAGTGGATTTTCCCGGGACTGTTCTGGAAGTTACGGAGGAGGATTGGGAAAAAGCCATCAATATCAATTTAAAGAGTGTGTTTTTTAGCTGTAAATACGCCGTCGAACAGATGATTCGACAAAAAACAGGGGGTGTCATCGTCAATACCGGATCGGTGGCCAGCGTGGTGGCGACGCCTCAAAGAGCCGTCTACGACACGGCCAAAGGGGGTGTACTCCAGTTGACCAAAAGCATTGCGCTGGATTTTGCCGAAGCCGGCATTCGGGCCAATTGTTTGATCCCCGGTATCATTGCCACCGCGATGACAAATGTGGAAGGCTCCGTTTCCGCCCCGCCGGCGCTGGAGGGGACGTATCAACCGTTGGGCCGTATGGGCACCCCGGAGGAAGTGGCGAAAGCGGCTTTATTTCTCGCTTCGGACGATTCTTCATTTATAACCGGAACGGCCCTGGTTGTGGATGGGGGCTACTTATTGCATTAAATGGGCAGGTTGTAAATCACTATTGGAATAAACTTTTTATGACTGAAATAATGACCAGCCGCCGGCGTATGCTTACGGCTATGCGCCTTGGGATTCCCGACCGCGTGCCGGTGAGTCCCGATATTTCCAACATGATCCCGGCGCGCCTCACAGGGAAACCCTTCTGGGAGATTTATGTGTACGACAATCCCGGCCTGGGAGAGGCTTATATGGATGCGGTTCGTCATTACGGCATGGACGGCTGGTTTCTGTACGGCAGCGTCCTGGGGGGCAATAAAGCGTTTCAGCTCGTTCGATCGGATGTTGAATTTCTATTTTATGGTAATATCTCTGTTCCCAAAGATTTGATTAAGCGGAAAATTATAAGCAAAGATGATGATAAAATGATCGAACGTTGGACCGTTAAGACGCCGCTGGGGGCTATTGAACAGTCCACGGCTTACTTCAGATTTGCACCTCCGTGGGACTTGACGAATTTCATCAAAAACATTGCGGAAGATTGGCCCAAAGTGCGCTGGCTGATGGGGGAGGACTGGCACTGGGACAACACTTTGATCGATCACGCGCTGATCGGAAACGATGAAGCCGTCTATGGGCTTCAGGTCCATTCGTTTGTTGATTTTTGGGACGGCATTCGAAACGGAACATCGGAACAAATGATTTACGATTTCTACGATGAGTCCGATATGATGCACGAAATCTGGAGTTATTTCCTGGAATTTACCAAAAGCCGCACGCGCGGGCTTTGTCAGGCCGGTGTAGATGAAATCCTCATGCAGGGATCGAACAGCTCGATGAGTTTGATTAATCCGAAAATTTACAGGGAATACATCCTGCCTGTGAACCGGGAAATTTCAAAGATCTGCCGGAGTGAAAATGTGATCTGCCATCTTCACACGTGCGGAAAATCGCGGGAAGTCATTGAGATGAATTGTGAAGGGGAACCCCTTTTTGATGTGATCGAACCGCTGGAAAAGCCGCCCGGCGGGAATGTGGATATCGGAGAGATCAAGCGAAAATACGGAAAAAAATGTGCCTTAAAGGGCAATTTGCTCACATCGGGCAATTTGGTGATGGGCAAACCGGAAGATGTTGAGCGGGAGGTGATTGAAACGTTGAGAGCGGCCGGCGAGGGAGGCGGCTTTATTCTTTCCACCGGAGATCAGACCGGGGGAAACACGCCGGATGAAAATCTTTTTGCCATGGTGGAAACGGGCAAAAAATACGGTGTTTACACGCCGGACGGCAAACTCAAAGCCTTTCTCCGATGACGACTTTTCTGCACATGCGGGTTTTATCAAATTTAAAACAAGACTCGAGGCTGTCATGAAAAGACTCACTTTTTTACTGGTTTTTCTTACGTGTGTGACATTCCAGACCCGTGGGGCCACAAAATCCGACTATTTGAATGTCATCAAAGCCGCCCGGAACAACCTGTCTGCCCAATACCAGCAAAAACTGTCCGGTTGGGAAAAGACGTACATTCCGGATGCCTTTTCAGGGTACGCGCCGCCTTCTTTTCCGGTGCAGTTGGTTGAAGGAGACGGATTTCTGTACCATGTCACGGGACAGGCGATGTACGCCAAAGAGGCGGTGAAGGTGTTGATTGAAATCGGCCGTCTGCGTACCTATTTTCCCGCTGCGTATCGAAGTTATCAAAAGGAATATCGTTACGGACTCCCGCCCATGACCAACTTTTTCCACCTGATTCCTTACATCCGGTCTTACCTGTGGATAAAAAGCAGCGGCATGATGACGCCGGATCAAAAGTCGGAAATTGAAAAAAATATTGCCCAAACGGCCGATTATGTCTTCCGTTTTCATGAATGGGGTCCCATGAATCGCAGCATTCTGAGAGCCGCCGCACTGATGGCGGCATCAAAGGCACTGCCGAAACATCCCCGTGCGAAATTATGGAGACGAAAAGCTCAGGAATTGGCGGCTCCCAGCCTTGCCAAGTGGACGATCGAAGATGCCCAGATTTATAATGCGGTGTGGCTGGACGGACTTTTCATGTACATCGATTTTGCCGGGGATCAAACGATCTGGCGGCAGCCCGTGAGGCATTATTATTTTGAATATCTGCTGCAGCTTCAAAACCCCCTTGGGTACCAGGCCGAGTACGGGGACAACCACGGCTTCTGGGATCAAACCGCCCGCTACATGGCGATCTATGAAAGAGGGGCTAAGGAGTACCATGACGGCGAATACAAATGGGCCGCAGCTAAAATGTGGCGCGCGGTTCAGAAAGATCCGAAAAACAACAACATTCAGACCGGGCTGTCCTACATCAATGCGTATCTGTGGTGTGACGATTCCGTCCGGCCTCAAGAGCCCACAAACAAGACCACGGAAGTGCTGGAGGAGCTGTACGGCAAGAAAGTCGTCTTTCGTTCGGGCTGGGATCCGGATGCCACATTTCTTCTCCTGAATTATCGAAACGGGAATGAATATGGAAAAGTCCCGAAGGATTATCTGGTAAACACCATCCCCATCGAAACGGAAAAACCGGATCACGGGCATTCCGATGAAAACAATATCGGCCCCTTCATGACCCATAAAACCGTTTTGCTAAGTGTGCCCAGCTATTTTAAACGGGCGGACTTTTATCAGAATAAAATTGTGGTTCGGAAAAATGAGATGCCCGATACCACCTATCGGCTGCTGCCCTTTTTACGGCGGCAGGAGACCTACAGAATGGTCACCTCTCAGAAATTGCACTTTTACACCTTCAAACATGCCGATGTCACCCGCACCCGGGTCACCGATTCGAATTTAGGATACGTCTGGGACCGCGTGATCACCTATTTGAAGGACCTGAACAGTTTTGTTGTGTTCGACGGCATCAAAATTACGAAGCCGGGTCTGTTTACATTTGCCAATCTCTGGCACACTCAAAAAATCCTGAATTCCGGGAAACACTGGTATGAATCCCGGTTCTTGAATGTGGGTGACATCCCCGGCCGGTGGCCGAACCCGGGGAAATGGACCCTGCTGACCTATTTCCCGGAACCGGACAGGAAGCGGGAGGGCGTTGAGTTTGTGTACAACTGGAGTTTTGCAAAAGATCTGGATTTTGCCATGTACCGGGCGGTTACCGATTCGATGAAAGCGGGTGACCGGCTGTGTTTCACCACGGTGCTCATTCCGTTTAAACACGGGCCGCATCCGGAAGTGAAAATTAAGCCGATTTCCTATTTGAAATCCGATAATTACCCCAATGGTGTGGGCGTCAAAATTGTGTTTCCGAAAAAAACCATTCTTGTGACGGCTCGAATGAATCTGGAAATGGAATATCTCCCGTATCAAACCCGCCCCAGATATACCTATAAAAGGGGCCGGATCGGCTATTTCTGGAAAGATGCCGCCCATCGTTCGCATCGAATGGATACGGATGCACGCTGGGCGTATGCGGAAGTTTCGAACGATAAGATCAATTTTGCTTTTGTAGAAGCCACAAAATTACTGGTGGATCAAAAAGAAATATTCTCGTCGTTTGAAAATAGTTTTTACACCTTTGTTTCGGATGGGAAGCTCATTCATCCCGCCCGCGAAAAATGGGAATGTTGGGAAGATACCGTCAAACTTAAATAAAAAGAGATCTTAAAATTGACGAAGTTGGCAATAAATGGCGGAACTCCGGTTCGAACACGTCCGTTTCCTAAATGGCCCTTCTGGGATAAAGCCGAAATTCAGGAGCTGCTTGAAGTGATCGGAAGCAGCGTTTGGGGGATCGGCGGGGTGCAGGTACCGGCGTTTGAGAAAGCTTATGCCCATTACCATGAGGCCGCACATGGCATTCTCGTAAACAGCGGAACAACGGGCCTGGAAATCGCATTAAAAGCCGCAGGGATTGGCCCCGGCGATGAAGTTCTTGTGCCGGCTTACACCTTTGTGGCCACGGCCTCTGCCGTTTTGACTGTGGGCGCCACCGTACGCTTCGTGGATATTGATCCGGAAACGTATAATATGGATCCGGCTAAAATTGAAGCGGAAATAACCCCCGCGGCCAGAGCCGTTTTGCCTGTGGATTTTGCCGGACGTCCGGCAGATTACGACGCCATTTTGAAGCTCTCTGCCATGCACAATCTTCTTGTGATCGAAGATGCCGCACAGGCCTGGGGTGCGGAATGGAAAGGCAAAAAGGTGGGTGCCCTTGGATTGGCCGGGATGTTTAGTTTTCAATCATCCAAAAACATCACCTCCGGGGAAGCCGGCATTATTTTGACCAACGACGATGGGTTTGCCCGTCTGGCACGATCGTACATCAATTGCGGACGGGTGGAAGGGGGCCCCTGGTATGAACATCATTACGCGGGAGGAAATTACCGTCCGACGGAATTTCAGGCGGCCGTGCTCAAGGCGCAGTTGAATCGTTATGAGCCGTTATTAAAAAAACGGGAGCGGAATGCCCGTTATCTGGATGAACAGTTGGCCGGAATTAAGGGTATCGGTGTCATGCGGCTGGATCCCAGAATTACCCGTCAGGCCTATCATTTGTATATTTTTCGTTATAATCAGGAAGCCTTCGGGGAAATGCCGAAGCAGACATTCCTGAACACGCTTCGGGCGGAGGGTATTCCGGCGAGCGGCGGCTACGGCTGTCCGCTTTACAAGCAGCCGTTGTTTGTGAACAGGGCTTTTGGCCCGAAAGGGGCCCCGGTGGATGTGGGTATCGATTACACGAAATACGATTTGCCGGTCTCTGAAAAAGCCTGTGCCGAGGAGGCCGTCTGGCTGAATCAGGAGACGCTGCTGGGAGAGACAGCCGATATGGCCGACATCGTGGAAGCCATTGTGAAAATTCAGAAAAACGTTTAATTGAGGTGAACCTTAATATGACATCGAAAGAACGCGTGGAAAAACTCACTGCCGGAGAGCCGATCGACCGGGTGCCGTTTGAGCCGGCGATTTACGAACACAAGGCATTTTTAATCGGGAAAACCCCATCCGAAGTGGCGCGATCCGGGGAACTCCTTTATCAGGCGCTCCTGAAAGAACACATGCTTTACGGGGGTGATTTTTTAGTGGCGGGCCTGGATGTGTACAATGTGGAAGCGGAAGCCTTGGGAAGCACGGTACGGTTTTTCGACGGCAATGACGTCCCCGCCGTTTCCGAACCCATTCTTGAAGACCTGACCGGTGTGAAGAGGTTAACCGTGCCGGATCCTGAAACAGCGGGCCGAATGCCCCTTTTCCTCCGTGTGGCGGAAAAGCTGAACCGGGCGCTTGGCGATGAAGTTGTGATTCGCGGCGCCGTTTCCGGGCCCTTCTCGCTGGCTTCGGAACTTTTCGGAATGGAAAAGCTTCTGATGGAGACCTTCACGCATCCGGATTCTGTGGCAGGACTCCTCGAATTTTCAACACAAGTCATTCTTGCCTATGCGGACGCTTTTTTAGACCGCGGTGCGGGTGTCGTGGTGTTCGATTCCAGATGCGCGCCGCCGCTCATCTCACCGGGTCTGTACGAAACGACCGTCCTGCCGTTTCACAAAACAATCATGACGCATCTTAAAAATAGAAATCAGTCTGTTCGTGCTTTAATTATCGGCGGCGATACGATTCCGATCGATCCGTTTTTGGCGAAAACCGGAGCCAATATTTTATTGGCCGATTTTACGGTGGATCCGGAAAAAGCGTTCGATGCGGTTTCGGACAGAAGTATTATTTTACGCGCCAATTTAGATCCGTTTCAATTGCGATACGGAGATGCCCCGGAAATTGAAGAAACCTCCCGGCATCTTATCGAGAGGGGTCTTTCACACAGGCGTTTTATAATGGGGACGGGCGTCGTACCTTTCGATACCCCCCCGGAGCGGGTGAAAATTGTCAGAGATGCCGTGCTAAACTATGGGAGATGGCCGTGACAGAGACACAGACAGCGTTGGAACGGGTGAAGACCGTATTGGCACACGGTATTCCGGATCGCGTGCCGTTGAATTTTTTTGCCGGCTGGAATCCCGAAGTGCGGGCTAAAGTGGAAAACAGGTTTGGCTCTGTGGCGGCTTTTTCCGAAATGCTGCATATCGACATTTTCACCGGCGTCGTGCCGAATTTTCCCTGGACAAAATCCGCCAAAAACACAATAGACCTGAATGAGTTGTACAGGGCACCATTGATTAATCCCCTGAGTGATGAAATTGTGGAGACATCGGCCGATGCGGAGCTGTTTCTCACGGTTCGGGAGGCCGTCGAGCAGTACAGCGGCAAAAAAGCCGTTTTGGCGCACGTCTGGGGTGTGTTTGAATTGGTTCAGTTCCAACTGGGAATGGAGGAGATTCTTGTCAATCTGGCGCTGGAAAAGGAAAAGCTGGGCAGGCTTTTTATGCGATTGGCGGAATGGTCTGCGCGAACGGTGGAAAAGGCCGTTGAAGCGGGTGTGGATGGGATTGAATTGTCAGACGATTGGGGCCAGAACAATGTCCTTCTGTTTAATCCCAAAGATTGGTGGAATTTGATTTTTCCTGCGGAGAAATTGATTGTCGAAGCGGCAAAGTCCGCAAATCTTCCCATTCTTCTGCACAGCGACGGAGATATTACCCAGGTGCTGGACGGCATTGTGGAAATGGGAGTGGATGCGCTCCATCCTGTGCAGGAATCTGCCGGAATGGATTTAAAATTGATGAAGGAAAAATACGGGGACAAATTGAGCATTATGGGCGGACTGGACACGGCTGAAGCGCTCCCCTTTAAAAATGAAAATGAAATCCGGAAAGAAGTGGAACGTGTACTTGGAATCCTGAAGCCCGGGGGCGGTTATATTTTTTCGGGGTCGCACATGATTCAGGACGATGCCCGGCTGGAAGTGGTTGAAGCGGCTTACAAGCAGGCCTATGAAATGGGTTTTTATGATTTGGATCGTTCCAAAAAACAGGAGAAAAGATGAAACTATTTTACCGCACGATTATTGGAATCGGGATACTGGTGTTTTTGATTGGGGTTTTTCTTTTTGCGAAAAAAATGATCGTCCGGAATCGCTCGACTATGGTTTCTGTTACGATTCGGTCATCCGATAACTGGGAACTAAAAGGCAGCTACTATCGCCCGCTTCCGCCCATTAAGAAAGCCCCCGGTCTTCTGCTTTTACCCGCATTTAACGGCGATCGTAAAAGCTACGAAAAAACCGCGCCTTTTTTCCAGAAGAGAGGCTACGGGGTTCTGACAATCGATCTGCGCGACATGGGGGAAAGCAGGCAGAAGGGAAAGGTCAGTAATGTCCCTGATTTAAAGGGGATAGATGATGATGTGCGGGCGGCAATTGACTTTTTAGGCGCACAAAAAGCCGTCGACAATCAGCAAATTGGGGTTCTGGCGGCAAGCACGGTCGGCGACGCGGCGGTTCTGGCCATCGATCACGACAGCCGGATAAAAGGGGTCGTCCTGCTTTCCGGTGCCTACGACTCGACGGCGGTTCACCTACTCGAATCAGCCGAATTTCCGCCGGCGCTCATTGTGGCAAGTTACGATGATAAAATTGCCACAAAGAATGCAAGTCTTTTAATGGGAAAATTACAAAACCCCAAAAGCAAGGTAAAATTATTTCTGAATGCCGGCCACGGGCTCAATATGTTCTGGTCCCCGAAAGGGCGGGAATTGGGCACGCTGGTGCTGAATTGGTTTGAAAAGTATGTGAAGGAATGAGACGTGATTTCATTTATCGGCCATTGGCGTCAACCCAAAAAGATATTTGGAAAATCTTATTGATTGATTTGAATTGCCGCGCGCTTTAGAGTGTGGCTGTGGAATAAAAAAGCAAATCCAAAGGGGGTTTTAACCCCGGTTCCTTCGATCATTCGAGGTTAAAATCCCGAAAATATGAGATGGATTGTAATCCGCGAGCTGAATCTTGTGGAAATCCTCCTTCGGCGGAGAGCTCCTCCTGCGGCGGAGAGCTTCAGCTTAGGTGGACGCCAGTGGCTCAAAGCGGGAAATGTGCCGAAAATCGAAATGAAATACATCTAAAATAAGTAAAGGCGTTTTGCAGCTTTAAAAATCGGAGATCAGAATTGTGGAAAAATTAGCGCTTTATGGGGGGCCTAAAAC
>BDTM01000129.1 GCA_002898015.1 bacterium BMS3Bbin03
ATTATTCGTGAAAATTCGTGGGCGGTTTCATCTCCCCAATTCAAATTCCAGAATCTGAAGTGCACTCACTTTTCCCTTCTCACCAATCTCCAGCATCGGCCCCACACAGGACGGGCAGCCGGATTCGCAGGGGCATTTGCGGATCACATCGTAGGCGGCCTGGACCAATTGTGCGTGAATCTCAAAAAGTTTCTCGCTAAACCCAACCCCCCCGGGATAATTGTCGTAAATGTACACCGCCGGCCGTTTGTTGAACGGATCCCGCACCATGGGCACCGATCGAATGTCTTTCGGATCGCTCATGATGTAAAGCGGCGCCACATTTGCAAGGACGTTTGAAATTCCATACAGCCCCTCTCCGAAATCCAGTCCTTCCTCCCGCAGCAGCACTTCGTAGCGTTGGGGAAAAATCCACCAATACGATGTGGTGTGCATCTCCAATTCCGGAAGCTCAATCTTCCCCCACCCCAAATTTTCATGCGTGTGGAATTTTATTTTCTTAAACATGGTCGGCACCGTGGTCACCGACACCTCTCCCCACGCCTTCTCACCCGCCGCCGTCGTCTTCCGGTCGGTGACATCCAGAACTTTAATATTGGTTTTTAATTGTGCATCTGTGTAATAATCCGTATCCACCTCGCGGACGTAGGCTTTCCGGCGATCCCAATCCAACCGGTCGACATGATATTGGCGGCTTTCATGAATGTAAATCGCTTCATCGTGCAATAACATCGCCGCACTGAATAAATCCATTTCTCCGATCACCCGGTTTTCCCGCGTGGTGTCAATGATGACAAAATTCTCAGGAGAAGCGCTGCGTAAACTGACCTCCTCTGCCGGATAAATCTCACTGGTCCAGTAAAACCGGTCTTCTTCCCGGTGAAGCACGCCGTTTTCCTCCAGATATTCCAGAATTTCTACGACAACATTCGGACCAAACTTTTCATCTTTCTTAAAGGGCAATTCAAACGCCGCACATTTAAGATGACTCATTAAAATGACCAGATTATTCGGATCGATAATGCCGCTTTCGGGCGGCTTTTCAAAAAAATAATTCGGATGGTTGATGATGTACTGATCCATCGGAGCGCTGGATGCCACAAGCAGTGCGGCGGACAGACCCTGCCGCCGGCCGGCGCGCCCCGCCTGCTGCCAGGTGCTGGCAATCGTGCCCGGATACCCGGCCATTATGCAAATATCCAATTGTCCGATATCAATTCCCAACTCGAGCGCATTCGTGCTCGCCACACCCCAAATTTTCCCTTCCCGCAGCCCCTTTTCAATCTCCCGCCGTTGTTTCGGCAGGTAGCCGCCCCGATAACCGCGAATCAGATCAGGTGATTTGTGTGCCTTTCGCATAATTTCTTTTAAATAGGTTACGAGAATTTCCACACGCAGCCGGCTTCGGGCAAACACAATGGTTTGAATGCCGTTCTGTAAAAATATCTGAGACCACCGGCTGGTTTCGTTGACCACCGACCGGCGAATGCCCAATTTTTGATCGATCACCGGAGGGTTATAAAAAATAAAATGTTTCGTGCCGCCCGGAGCGCCGTTTTTATCGATGACTGCGATGGGCTCTTCCAGGATTTTCGACGCCAATTCACCCGGATTGGCAATGGTCGCCGAACTGCAGATAAACTGGGGCTTTGTGCCGTAAAATTCACAAATCCTTTTTAAACGGCGAATCACATTTGCCATGTGACTGCCGAACACCCCCCGGTAGTTGTGAATCTCATCCAAAACCACAAATTTTAAATTTTCAAATAGTTTAATCCATTTTGTGTGATGGGGTAAAATCCCTTGATGCAGCATATCGGGATTGGTGACCACAATGTGCCCGGAAGACCGGATGGTTCGGCGGGCATCGGCAGGCGTGTCGCCGTCAAATGTGTAGGTTTTAACATCCTGTTCCAGCACATCCGCAATGCCTTTCAGCTCCGCGACCTGATCCTGTGAGAGCGCTTTTGTGGGAAATAAATACAGGGCACGTGTGTCGGGCTTTTCCAATAAGGTTTGAAGAACGGGTAAATTGTAGCAGAGCGTTTTGCCGGATGCCGTGGGCGTCACCACAACCACATTTTTCCCGCTGCGAACCCATTCGTAGGATTCACTCTGATGAGAATAGAGTTTCCCGATTCCCCGTTTCTGAAGAATCTTTGAGAGTTCAGGAGATAAATCTGAAGGAAAATCTTTGTAGATGCCGGCCTGAGCCGGTAAAATCTTCCACTCCGTTACGTTTCGGGTAAATGCAGGGTTCCGTTTTAGAGATTCCAGAACATCTGCAACTGTTTTTTTGCTGAAATCCATCACTTTAAAATAGCGGTTTTCTCAAGTCAATCAGGGTTTGATTTTCACGGCTGTCAGTCAAATATTGGTTAAAGCGTTCCGGCATTAAAAAAAAAGAAAGCCCCTTCGCCGAATAACGAAAGGGCTTTGATTGACAATTCAGGTTCAAACAAACTAACTAGAAATGAATTTCCGTCGTCAGAAATGTGTTAAAGAGAGGTGACTGCACGACGTAAACATTATATTTCCCTCTTAGTGAATCATTGCGGTTATAATCCTTCGAATAAGCCGCCCTCTCATAATTATCTGTGCGGTTCGTGATGTTGTCAAAGTTCAATCGCACATCGATTGTGGTGCTTCCAACCTGAATGGGATAGCTGATATTGGCGCTCAGGTCAAAGAAATAGGGCAATTTGGCATCTGCCACTGTTCCATCGACTTTGGTATATTTATTGGTATAACTTGCGTAATAGTTATCCCACCAATTCAGCCCAAATCCGAGGCGTAAGTTGCCAAAATTATAACCAACGTACCCGTTTGCCATGTGCTCCGGCGCATACGGGACCACTTTGTTCACAACATCATCGGCATTTACACCAAAAATCTTCTTCACGCTCATTTTTTTCCATTTATTACTGGCAATGGTAGCCGACCCGCCAAAGTCGAACCCGCTCAATTTACCTCTGAGAGAAAGTTCCAGACCCTGATACAATGCGCGTCCGGCATTGATCGTGATATACTGACCCTGAAAATCCTGTACAGATTCGATCCGATCGGTAAAATTCGTGTGATAGTAATTCGCCTTCACCGCGATGGCTGCGGTTCGGTAACCAACTCCAAATTCTACATTATTAATTTTTTCCGGTTTGAGCGTTACACCCGCCGGCTGATTGGCTCCGGGACCTCTGTCACGGTTAAACCACTGGTAGCTCTTCGGCTCTTTTTTCGCGATTGAATAATTCACCATCACGTTGATATTTCTGTTTACATTATAGTTCGCACCAAATCTCGGAGTAAAGAATTTATACACTCGCGTGTAGTCATCTTTTGAGTAAACGGGTGTTCCATCCGGATTTTTCATATCCATCGTGGTGCGAAAAGACTTGTTGGTGAATTTACCCGCTCCAAAATCAAATATTTGAACCGGATTTTCATCGACTTTGGAAGAATATCTTGCATATTGTCCGTCCAATTGAATCGTTAGAGCTTCGATGGGTTTAATTAATGCGCGGGCAAAAACAGAGGTATTCAAGACGTCGGTGTAGTAGTCATAGCGGTTCTGAACCTGATGGATTGTTTCCACATTACCATCCGGACCCATTTGGCGAAAATCCCAGGCATACGCAAAATGACGGGCTCTCCAGAATCGACCTTCGCCTCCGACATACAAGGTCAGCATTTCGTTTAATTTCTGCTGGTAATACGTGTTGAGCCCAAATTGTTTGTGATCATTATGGCTGTCATTTTTCCAACTGTGGGCATAGTCGCTTGGGACCAGGTTCGCGGCTCTCGACACCTTTTTCCCTTTGTAGGTCGTGCTGTCGGGGTTGTAGCCTGTCAGCACAACGCCTGTCGTTTCATAAATAAACCGTGCATTTCTTCCGAAATACTTATCGTCTGTGTACTGAGAAACATTCTTAAAACCGACTTTGCCCGTGTACACGTCAAAATTATCGTTTCGGAGATATTTTCCGCCGCCCGTACCGGTGGTGTAAAATACATTCGTCACCAACGCTTTATTTGCGGCAATTGTCCATTCATCCCGGAGGGACAACTGGGGTTTAAAGTAATAATTTTCCTGATAAGGATTATTCCTTCTGTTGTATTCACGGCCCAGGGTATTGAGCAAATCCATATCTTGTACAGTACCTGCCTGATTATGATGCTGAGGCGCGCCGATAAAACTAAAATACAACACGTGGGATCCCAGGATACTCTGAGCTTCCAACCCAAAAGAATATCCATCGTATGCGGTACCGGTAATATAGGAGTCCCCCGCTTTTCGTTCGATCGTTGCACTAAAATTAAGCTTGCCTCCGTAAAGCAATCCGGAATTGTACCGGTAAGACATCGCATAGTTCATTGGGGTGTAGCCTTCAAAACCGCCTTTCCCATCGGCATCTCTTCCTTTCCAGGCACCATATTTGGCGCCGATCGTATGATAAAAGCCGATAGAGGAACGCAGAACTTCACCCTTTTTAGGAGAGACACCCATCGTTTCGATATTGATGGATCCCCCGAAAGCACCGGAACCATACAACGATGACCCGACACCACGCTGCACCTGAATGGACTGGACATCGCTGGAAAGACCGGTCCAGTTTGACCAATAAACATGCTGACTCTCCGGATCATTCACCGGAATACCGTTAATCAGTATTTGGACGGCGTCGGCCTCAAAGCCTCTCACTCTGATATCAGACTCGCCGAGTCCGGAGGTGGATGAAAATACACCCGGCACATATTTAATCAGGTCCGGCAAATCTCCGGTTGTGTAATTTCTGCTCAACGTCTTTCCCGAAATATTCGTGAAAGCGATTGGCGTCTCTCGTTCAACGGCCCGGTTTGCTGTGATCGTCACGGCTCCTGTGCTGAGAACAGTCGGTTGAAGATTAAAATTGACTGTGGCCGTACCCTCCGTCATAAGAGCCACCTTTTTTGTCTCGGATATATAACCGATAAAAATTACCTTCAACGTGTAATTACCGGGTTTCATATTGGCTAAGGTAAACTTGCCCTGCATATCGGACGTGGTTCCCATTGTCGTGCCAACAACTAAAATATTGGCTCCCGGCAATGCCTGTCCGGTTTTGGCATCCGCCACCTTACCCTTAATGACACCCTTCTGTGCTAAAAGAGCCACAGGAAACGCCATTAACAATAACAATACTACACTCAAATGACTTAATTTTTTCATTGCCTACTCCTTTTTTTGATTAAAATTTTGAAAATGCCTCCGGAAATCATTTTAAAATGATTCTTCCGCCCCGGTTAAATCGATTGAGAAACCCTTCTCAATAATTGTTTGCAAAGCAAGCATTTTTTTCTACATCAGAAATTGTCAAAGAACACGGGCATTTTCAGATAAACCAATCCGTTGAAAAATTGTTTTTGGTCAAAATTTCCATCAATCAATTTTAAAAACAATTTCTCATAAAATCAAGTGAAAAATTAAATTTTTGTAATAATTGCGACTTTAATCAGTTTGCATCGCGAACATGTGTAAATATGGACTTGAAATATTAAGATTAGATAAAGTTTTGATTAAGATTTAATCAATAAATAATTAATCACCAAACGGGCGTGTGGTTAAAGGATCATCTCTTCTTCGATCGCGGATTCATATAGTTTTGAAAGTTCATTTATATCTGCTTCTAAAATCAGTCGCTCATTTAAATAAATTTGAAACGGCTGTTTTGTAACAATTCCTATCGCGGCTGTGGGCACGGTGTATTTTTCAGCCAATCGTCGAATCTCATCTGCTTTTTCAGGCTTCACTGAAAGGATGGCCCGCGATTGATCTTCTCCGAAAATAAGAAAATCCGGCCTGATCGGAGATGAAAATTCTGTTATGGCACCCGGCCTATTTTCCGAATTCAGAATACATGATTCTGCCAGGGCAACGGCCAATCCCCCTTCCGATATATCGTGAGCGGACTGCAGCAGGCCTAATTCTGCCGCCTCAACTAAAAATTCCTGTAAATTCTTCTCCTCCGGCAAACCAAGCGACGGGCAGTCTCCGGACACTTTGTGGTGTACGATTTGCAAATATTCGCTGCCTCCGATTTCCCCTTTATTTTCCCCCGCCAGAAAAATAATATCCCCCGGATTTTTAAAATGAGCGGTAACCATCTTTTTCACATCATCTAGAATGCCGAGCATTCCGATAACCGGCGTCGGGTAAATGGCGCCGTCGGGATTTTCGTTGTAGAAGCTCACATTCCCCCCGGTGACCGGCGTTGCAAGCGCCCTGCAGGCATCCCCGATTCCCAAAACCGCCTCTTTAAACTGCCAGTACGCATCCGGCTTGTAAGGATTCCCGAAATTCAGGCAGTTTGTAATCGCCACCGGTTTTGCGCCCGTACAGGCCACATTTCGGGCGGATTCCGCCACAGCAATCCCTGCCCCGCGCCGGGGATTCAAATAAACAAACCGCCCGTTGCCGTCCGTTTTCATGGCAAGCGCTTTCGATGTCCCCTCAATTCGAATCACAGCCGCATCGCCGCCCGGCAGTTGAAGGGTATTCGTCTGAACCATTGTGTCGTATTGTTCATAAATCCAGGATTTTTTGGCGATGTTGGGCGATGTCAGAAGCCTTTCCAACACCCCGGTCAGATTTTCGGGCGCCGGCAGCACAGATAAATCGTCATTCCGCACCTTTTTAAGGTAAGCCGGTTCCGCGGCCTCCCGTTCATAAACGGGTGCGCCCTGCCCGGCATTCAAACTGCCTGCCGGAATGTCCGCCACAACGTTTCCTTTCCATCGGACACGCAGATTTCCATCCTCTGTAATTGTGCCGAAAATAGACCGGTTGACCTCCCATTTGTCACATATTTCCTTGATTTTATCCTCGCGCCCGGATTTAGCAATGATGAGCATCCGCTCCTGCGATTCAGAAAGCATGATTTCATAAGGAATCATCCCCTCTTCCCGCAAAGGCGCTTTGTCCAAATCCAGCTCGATGCCGAGATTGCTTTTGGCGGCCACTTCGGAGGCGGAGCTGGTAATGCCGGCCGCTCCCATGTCCTGAACCCCTTCGGCGCAGCCCGATTGAATAATCTCCAGCGTGGCTTCCATGATAAGCTTCTCGGTAAAGGGGTCCCCCACCTGCACGTGGGGACGCTTGGCTTCCGATTTTTCGCCGATTTCTTCGGAGGCAAATGTGGCACCATGAATTCCATCCCGCCCCGTGGAGGAGCCAATGATGAACACAGAAGCCCCGGGACTTTTGGCCACGGCGTGTGCCACCCGGTCGTGCCGCACAATGCCGACGGTCATGGCATTTACGAGCGGATTCCCCTTGTAGGCATTATCAAAATAGACCTCGCCGGCCACGGTGGGCACACCGAGACAATTTCCGTAATCACCGATCCCCCGCACAATGCCGTCGAAGAGATATTTCACCCGGTCATCGGACAAATCACCAAATCGAAGTGAGTCCAGCGCGGCAATCGGCCTGGCGCCCATGGCGAAAATATCCCGCATGATGCCCCCCACACCGGTGGCCGCTCCCTGGTAAGGCTCCACCGCAGACGGGTGATTGTGGCTCTCGATTTTAAACGCAACCGCCAATCCGCCGCCGATATCGATCAACCCGGCGTTTTCCTCGCCCGGCTTGACAAGCAGCATTTCCCCCTCCCGGGGCAGCGTCCGGAGCATTTTCAGCGAATTTTTATAGCTGCAGTGTTCCGACCACATCACCGAAAAGATTCCCAACTCCGTATAAGTCGGTGTTCGCCCTAAAATGGCCAATATTTTTTCGTATTCTTCTGTCGAAAGGCCGTGTTCACCGGCCAAACCGACTGTCACTTCCGGTTCACGCATGAGATCCTCTTTTAGCCGGACTAATTGTCAAATTAACCGGCGTTGTGTTAACCATTCTCTTCCACATGAAAATACCCCCAGATTTTCCGTGCCAGTTTTTTGGGAATTCCCTTCACGGCTTCCAATTCTTCCTTTTGGGCTTCCTCAATTTTTCGAACCGATCCAAACGTTTCAATCAGGAGATTCCGTCTTTTTTCACCGATTCCCGGGATAAACTCCAACTCTGACTGCAGCGTTCGTTTCTGACGCAGTGACCGGTGAAACGCAATGGCGAACCGATGCGATTCATCCCGCACGCGCTGCAATAATTTGAGTCCGGGAGATGTTTTCAGAATGTTCTGGGGATCCATAAAGCCGGGCAGAAAGACTTCATCCAGACGTTTGGCAAGAGCAGCAATCGGCTGATCATGGACACCCAAGTCATGCAGCGCTTCAACCGCACTGGAAAGCTGACCCTTCCCCCCGTCGACTAAAATCAAATCCGGCATGGCGTCCTTTTCTTCCAGAACCCGCCGGTATCGCCGGGTAACGACCTCCTTCATGGAGGCAAAATCATCGATTCCGGCGACACTTCTGATTTTAAATTTTCTGTAATCGCTCTTCCTGGGCATCCCGTCCACAAAACAAACCATCGAAGCGACCATGTCCGTACCGGAAATGTGGGAAATGTCGAACGCTTCGATCCGGCGCGGCGGGCGGGCCAGATTCAAATCCTGCTGCAGGGCGGCCACATCTCTGGGGATGCGCCCCTCCCTTTCCTTCATCTTCTGAAGCAGCAGCTCTTTCAAAACAAGTTTTGCGTTTCTCCGGGTCATCTCCACCAATTTACGTTTTTCGCCGCGCTGCGGGACAATCAACACGCATTTTTTGCCCCGTTTTTCCCGGAGCCATTTCTGAATTTCATCCCGGTCCTCGATTTCAAACGGCAGAAAAATCTCCTCCGGTAAAAAATCGACTTTTAAATAGTACTGAATTAGAAAGGATTTTAGAATCTCTTCGTCCGATTCACCGATTGTATTGTTCAAATAAAAATGGTGATGACCGACAATTTTCCCCTCCATGACTTTTAACACAACACCGCTGGCTAATTTTGCTTCCTGATAAACCGCCACGATGTCCCGGTCGACCTCATCCGGTGAAACCATTTTTTGACGCGCCCGAAATTGCTCGATGGCCTGAAGCTGATCCCGGATCTTCGCCGCCTCTTCAAACCGCTCTTCGGCGGCGCATTGCTGCATGGCCTGTCCCAATTCTTTTACAATTTCATTATTTTTCCCCGCGATAAAACGCACCATCTGATCGACGATTTTTCTGTAATCTTCTTCGCTGATTAAACCCTGACACGGGCCGGGACATCGGTCGATGTGAAAGTCCAGGCAGAGCTTCACTTTTCCCGAAGCGACCGTTTTTTTGTCCAGACGGTAATTGCAGCTTCGAACCGGGAAAATTCTCCGCACGGCTTTCAGCAGGCTTCGCATGGAATGAACGTCCGTGTAAGGCCCGAAATACTTTGAGCCGTCTTTTATGATTTTTCGGGTCGGAAAGATTCTCGGAAATTCTTCACCGGTGACGCGAATGTACGGATAACTTTTGTCATCCTTCAGGGTCACATTGTAGCGGGGTTTGTATTCTTTGATCATGTTGGCTTCGAGAATGAGCGCTTCGATCTCGGAATCGGTGGTAATCGTCTCCAGGCCGCGAACCTTCCGCACCAGAACCTGGAGTTTGGCCTCCCCTTTTCTGGATTTCTGAAAATAGGAACGCACACGATTTCTCAGGCTTTTCGCCTTCCCGATATAAATCACTTTGCCCTTTTCATTTTTAAAAAAATACACGCCGGGAAGTATGGGCAAATTATCTAATTTTTGTTGAAGTTCCGGATTCATGAATTCTGTTCGGCTTGCCTTTCTTCAACCAATTCGATGAGCACCCCATTTGCAGATCCGGGGTGAATAAAAATAATCGGCTTGCCGTCGGAACCGATTACCGGTTCACCCGTAAATGCCATTTCATGCGATTTCAATTCCCGAACAGCCTGATCTAAATCAGAAACGGCGTAACATAAATGATGAACCCCTTCGCCCCGTTTGGCCAGAAATTTTGAAACGGGTGAATCGTCCGAAATGGGCTCCAGAAACTCGATGCGTATTCCGCCGATTTGAAATTTTTGAACACGAACCTTCTGGCCGGGAATCGTTTCAATTTCTCCCGCCTCAAGCCCAAATGCACCTCCGTAAACAGCGGCGGCATCTGCGAGATGCCTCACGGCAATGCCGATGTGATCGATTTTTTTGAGCATATTCAGACGATTACGGCTAAAGTTCTTGTTTTATTGACAAAACAATTAAGATCCATTACTGTCACTAAATGCTAAATTCAAACACATTAAAATAGACATTTTTCGGCTGAATTTCAAGAGAAAAGGAGAGGCTTCGGCCCTGCGCCGGTTATTGAACCGCAATGACGGAGATTTCAACAGACACATTAACATTTATTCGCGTTTCAGATTTTGCTCAAATTTTCGGCCGCCTGCACGGTGTTTTTCATCAGCATCACAATCGTCATCGGTCCCACACCCCCGGGGACGGGCGTAATCGCGGCGGCTTTCCTTGAAACCGGTTCAAAAGCCACATCGCCCGCCAGGCGGTAGCCTCTTTTCGCCGACGGATCATCCACCCGGTTCATCCCAACATCGATGACCACAACGCCCTCACGCACCATTTCACCCGTGATTGTTTTCGGCCGCCCGGCAGCAGCCACAAGAATGTCGGCCTGCCGGGTGTAGACGGCTAAATCCTTCGTGTGGGTGTGACAAACGGTCACCGTGGCATTTCCGGTCGCTGATTTTTGAATGAGCAAGTTGGCAAGCGGTTTCCCCACAATGTTGCTTCGCCCCACAATGACAACGTGCTTGCCATCCGGGACGTAACCGTAATGCGTCAACAGCTCCAGAATACCGGCCGGCGTACAGGGCACAAACGAAGGGGTGCCGGCCACCAGCTTTCCGACATTTACCGGGTGGAAACCGTCCACATCCTTCTTCGGATCAATGGTTTCAATAACCCTGCGGGAATCGATGTGACCGGGCAGCGGCATTTGAACCAAAATTCCATGTACCGAAGCGTCCCGGTTCAGTTCTTGAATCGCATTTAAAAGGGCTTCCTGTGTGACGGAATCCGGAAGCCGAA
>BDTM01000130.1 GCA_002898015.1 bacterium BMS3Bbin03
CCGGAGGACCGAGGGTGCGGGTTTTGGCTGTGTTGTTTTATTAAGAATTTTTCAGAAAAGAATAAAAATGCTGTTTTTGACTTGGGGGCTTTTGGTACAGCCCCTGGGTCTAACGCACATCTCCTGCCTTGACTGCGCTCAGTGCCGGGATGAACCCTGGCACTGAGTAAAGCAAGAATTCTAAAGAATCCTTGCTTTATTTATTTCACAACAACTATTTGCATCCTTCAGGATGCTTCACGTTCATTAGACCGAAGGTTTACCTTCGGGCTGGGTTTAAAATTCCCAATTCGCACATCTCGTGCTTTGACTGCGCTCAGTAACCTTTCGGGACACTCGACGACCGCACCGCACCACACCGCTTTCATTTGAACCCCAAGTACTCCCATCTTCTCCACTTTTTCGTAGATGTTTGGAAATAAGATTCTAACCGGAAATCCCAGATTACAAATAGTCCTCCACTTTCAACGTCATCCCGTCGGAGGCGGCTTTGACCTCCACCCCAATCTCATCTGAGAGCTGCCGGGCCAGAAGCCACGGTTTGTTTTGCAGCATGGTCATTCCGAAATGGGTGAGAATGGTCAATCTGGGTCGAATGGCCGCAATAATCTCGCGGGCATTGTCCAGATTTAAATGGAGAATTCCCCGTGCCCGGTCCCCTTTATCCTTGTAGCGCACCACATGAAGGATTAAAATATCGGCGTCTTTGTAATCTTCCAAAAGATCCGGGAAAAATGCCGTGTCGATCATGTGTGAAATCTGACCTTCGGGAGACAAAAAATGGACGCCGTATGTTTCTACCTGATGATCGTGCCGGATAGAGGTTCGACATTGAAGCTTTTCCCCGATAGAATACGTCGTATTTTCCTGCAGAATTGAAATTCTTTTCGGAAATTCCCGCAAGTACCGCATGATGACCGGCTCGCCGTCCAGACAATCCGAAGGCGCAAACACTTCACCCTGCTGCTTTTTGCTGCCGTCGGTCATCGCTTCAATGAGAATGTTCATGTCATTGGAATGATCAATATGTTTGTGCGTGAGCCATAAAGCAGTCAGACTGACCGGATTCAATTTAGGCCGGCTTTTCAAAACCGTCACCAGGCTTCCCGGACCGGGATCCATGAGCAGTTTTACGCCGTTCAACTCATACCAAACGCCCCCTGATCTGCGCAACTGTCTGGCGACCACAAAGCGGGCACCGGCCGTTCCTACGAATTTAATAAAACCCTTCATTGCCATTTTTTCCCTGTTGAGTGCACCTCAGATTCAATATTCTATTTTGGTAAGATTTTGTGCCCGGTGATTCGACACAAAAAAACACAAAAGAAGCAGCGTGATTAGAATACAACCAATCGCCTGAGGTCCTCCACCCGTTCATCGATTTCTTTACGCGTTAATTGTTTCAACCGGCTGATGCTGAATCCTGCCACACAAAACGAAGCCACGGCGCTGCCGTAGATGACCGCCTTCCTCAAATGCCTCTCAGAAATTTCGCCTGCCGTTGCCAGATAGCCCATAAAACCGCCGGCAAAACTGTCGCCTGCGCCGGTGGGATCCACCACATTTTCAACCGGATAGGCCGGTGCAAAAAAATAAGAATTATTTACAGATAAAATCGCGCCGTGTTCCCCTTTTTTCACAATAATGACCTTTGGGCCTAAACGCGTGATTTTTTTCATCGCCCGGATCAGATTTGTTTCGTGAACCAGGTCCAGCGCTTCCTCTTCATTAATGACAATTCCATCCACCCGCGTAATTGTTTTCAATAAGGCTTCGTACCGGCCCTCAATCCAGAAATTCATGGTATCCAACATGGTAAATTTCGGCCGTTTCATTTGTTCGAGCACACATTGTTGTAATTCCGGCTGAATATTGGCCAAAAATAAAAAGGGCGTGTCGCGGTATTCCGCGGGAATATCCGGATCAAACTTTTCAAACACATTCAGGTGTGTGTAAAGGGTCTCCCTGTGATTCATATCCCGGGCGTACCGCCCTCCCCATCGAAAGGTTTTACCGGGCACCTGCTGCATTCCCTTAAAATCGACGCGCTTACTCTTCAAATAATCCACATCTTCCGGATTAAAATCATCTCCGACAATGGCCACAACCTTCACCGGTACAAAAAGGCTGGCCGCCGCACTGAAATAAATTGCCGATCCCCCCAAAGCGTCTTCGACTTTCGCCTCGGGCGTTTCGACCGAATCATAAGCCACTGAGCCCACAACCAATACAGAATCCATTTGTGTTCCTTTTTAGAATTTATTTTAAATTGAATGAAATTGTTAATCAAAAATTGTTAATGCCCGAAACTCATTATTTTTATGATGCGTTATAGAACAAATGCGAATTTTCTCTTTTTTGCTTTTTATTTTTGAGACTATTATCAAATAAATAATGACAATTGGAAGTATGAATTTCAGACTCACCAGTAGCTTGAGTCGCTGTCACCCACACGACTTGCAAATCCACCCCAAAATAATCGTGTATCAACTTGTCTCTCATCCCCGCAATCTCGTCCCAGTGTACCTCAGGATAAGTGTCCCTCAATTCGTTTGACAAATGATGCCATCTTGTAATAAAGGATTCTCATCAAATGCTTTTCGACTCACTCCTCTCAAGTAAACTTCGATTTGTCGAATCGCATCCAAGATGTGTCTCAGATACACCGTGTCATCACGTGCTTTCATAAAGCCTCTGAGCCATTGATAGAATAGAGGATCGTAAATAGGGACTCAACGCCCGTTCTGTAACCAAATCAACTTTCCGCCCAAACAACTGGCCAAGTTCCTTTTCTAAGCGAATTAGAGCAAAAAAGCCAACCGGTTGATTAAATTCTACAAGAAGATCGATGTCGCTTCTTTCCGTCGCTTTTCCACGGGCGACCGAGCCAAAAGCCCTGAGTGATTTGACACCATAGCGGCGACAAATGCGGGCCAAGTGCTCTTGTAAGTCCTCCTGTGCAACAGCAAAATTGAAGTTCATGGCACTCTCATTAGCTTAGAACCCGAATGAAAACATCTTAATTTATGAATTTAGTGTCATTGCAAGAAACCAAGCATCTGACAACTGAACAACCCTCTCACATCTTCTCCGGTGCTGAAATGCCCATCAGTTTCAGTCCAATTGCAATGACAATCCGAACGGCTTCACTCAGAGCAATTCGCGCTTCGGATAATTTTAAATCGTCTGAAATCACCCGGTGTTCATGATAAAACCGGTGGAATTCCTCTGCCAATTCCAGCAGGTACTGTGTCAGGGCATTGGGTTCGAAATTTCGTGCCGCGCGGATCAGCAAATCCGGAAACTCCAGCATCTTCTTGACAAGCGCCATTTCTTCCCGTTCGACCAACAGCGAAAAATCACAACCGGGGTTAAAACGCACGCCTTTTTCTTCGCCGAAACGAAGAATGTTTGAAATACGCGCATGGGCGTACTGAATGTAATAAACAGGATTTTCATCGGAATGCTTTTTCGCCAGATCAATGTCGAAATCCAGCGGCGTCGAAATCCGGCGCATTAAAAAGAAAAACCGCGCCGCATCCACACCCACCTCGTCCACCAACTCCCGCATGCTGACAATTTGGCCGGCGCGCTTCGACATTTTCACAAACTGGCCGTCCCGAAACAGATTGACCTGCTGAATCAGCTTGATATCAAAGGCCTCTTCCGGGATTCCAAGCGCTTTGAGAGCCGCCTTCATCCGGGGAATGTAACCATGGTGGTCGGGGCCCAGAAGATCGATCACCGCTTCAAAACCGCGGTCGAACTTGTTTTTATGATAGGCGATATCGATGAAAAAATAGGTCGGTTCCCCCGTCTGAGTCACTAAAACGCGGTCTTTTTCGTCACCGAATTCAGAGGCCTTAAACCAGAGGGCGCCCTCAGATTCATAGATAAACCCTCTCCGGGTCAGTGTGTCCAGCACTTCTTTTTCTGTGCTGCCGGCCCGCAACTGACTTTCGCGGAAAAATTTGTCAAAATGAACCCCGAAATCCTCCAGCACTTTCTGCTGTTCGGATAAAATCATCGAGAGTGAAATATTTTTTAGTTCTTCAACACGCCGGTCCTGTTCAAGAGCCAGGAATTTATCCCCATATTTTTCAATGATTTGTCTGGCAATATCATACACATAATCACCGTGATAGCCCTCTTCAGGGAAGGCCTCTTCCACATGCAGCAGTTCACAGTAGCGGCTGCTCACCGAAGCCCCCAGCAGGCGGACCTGCCGGCCGGCATCATTCACATAATACTCGCTTTTTGCCGTGAAACCCACACGATTGAAGATGTTAATCATCGTATCCCCAACCGAAGCGGCCCTGGCACTGACCACATTCAGAGGACCGGTAGGATTGGCGCTTACAAATTCTATTTGAACCTTCTTGTTTTTGCCGAAGGTGCTCTTGCCAAAATTCTCCGCGCCCTGCTGCAAAATTTCATTCAATTGCTTCTGAAGATATGTTTGGCTCAGCTTAAAATTAATAAACCCCGGTCCCGCCATATTTACGGAGGCCACAAAAGCGTGATCCAATTCCAGATTTTCAAGTAAAGCGCCGGCAAGCTGCCGGGGGTTCTGTTTCAATTTTTGCGCCAGTACCATTACAAAATTTGTGGCCAAATCCCCAAAACGGGTGTCCCGCGGGATTTCAAATTCTATCGATACGGCATCACTATTCAGGCGTAACTGTTTAAGCCGCTCCTGAAAGACCTGCCGGAGATAATTTTCAACTTTCATCGGAATCCTTCACCTCTTCTGTCTTTGCATCTCCCCAAAGCGTTTCCAGTCCGTAAAATTCTCTCACTTCCCTCCGAAAAATGTGAACCACCACATCCACGAAATCTACCAAAACCCACTGTAAATTTTCATATCCTTCTTTGTGCCAGGGCAGAATCCGATCTGCTTTCATTTTTTCCAACACTTCGTCCACGATTGCCTTAATATGTAAATCCGAATCGCCCGAACAGATCACAAAAAAATCTGTGACGGATGTCAATTCTTTCACATCCAATATTTTGATATCCGTTGCTTTTTTGGAGAGGGCAAGATTCGCAATGCGTTGGGCGATTTCGTGGGATGACGGCTCGTGCATCAAAGGTGCTTTTGTCATATAAAATTCTTTAATCCTTTCCTATTTGATCAAAGCCCTTTAGTTTCGTGAAGTCATTTCCCAGCACGACTGTCACTTCTACCTGCAAATCGGGGTTCAGTTTGGGTTGAATGAATTTACGACTGACATGAAGCACATCGGCCACCTTGATAGCATTTTTTAAGCGTAAAGAGGTTCGGTCAATCACAAGCGTGCGTTTTACATTGAAGCTTGAGTAATTCCTGGTTTCTACCACGTCAAAACCGTGCTGCCGAAGATATCTTGAAAACGACATGGCCAGGCCCTGTACACCACACCCATTCAGCAGTTCCACCCGGATTCGTTTGGCCGCTTGAGGTTTTTGGGTCACCGGGAGCTTTTCGTGTACCGGCGTCCGGTGTAAAATTTTGGGGCTCTTTTCTTTAAAAGCAAATTTGTAAGCGGCGGAACCCAAAAAGGCAAGGTTTATGAGTATTAACAATCCAACGCCAATGTTCCAGAAGATCCCATTTGATTTTCCGGATTTTTGGCCGGGAGATTGTCCTGCTCGATTTTTTGAGGAAGATTGTCTGTACTTTCGTTGTACCATAAAATTCTTGTTTGTGTTAAAAAATAACCGAGGACTTTCCCTCGGTTTTCAAAGAAAAAGAGAGCTTTTTATCAGGTGTCCTTTTCAACACCTGCATCAAGTTCATGCCTAACAAATTTTTGATCGATCCGGTATAAAAATATGGTTCATCGCGAAAATGCGTACTTTTTTGTACTAAGAACGTGCTGCTATTCGTTAAATCCAAAACTCACCCCCTAATTGGTAGCAAAACCAACGTTGGCGGCCAGAGCTTCCCCCTCTCCCGCCCGGGCGGGAGAGGGGGAACGAGGGGGTGAGTTTTAAGAACAACAATAGGCCAATTAGCCCGAAAGAGATTGAAAAGTACACAATAATCAAAAGAACAAATATTTATAAAGCAAACTATTTTTTATTTTGATTTTGATATTCATTCAATCAGAACCTTGCTAAACAAATTATGTTATTGAAATCATTAATACATTCATCGCGAAAACGAAAATATGATTTCATTCCATTCAAATCGCTTTCAAAAAATAAACGAATGGATCAAAATGGTCGCATTTTTAGGATGAACCAAATATCTACCGGTCGTCCCACATCAACGGCGAATAGTAGCCGCCCGGATAACGGTTAAATTCCATTTGAAATTTTGTGTGATTTCCCAGCTTATATTCCAATTTTGCGCTGGATAAAAAGAGTCCGTTTCGGAACGGCAGATTGGGCGAAAGCCCGCTTAATTGTGAAAAAGGCTGATTCATTAAATAGCCCCACTGCAATGAAAGCGTCAGCGGGTCGGACACTTTGTACCGCATCGTGTTCAAGTACATGGCCTGACTGATGGCGTGTCCGTTAAAGCTGCTCACGATAAAGCTGTAGCTCTGCTGCATTTGAAATTTTTCAGGACTGAACACCGAACCCGAAACCAGACCAATCGGGTTCAGACCAAATTTCAGCAATTGTTTAAAGTTGACGGCAGGCTGATTTGATTTAAGCTGCCCAAACCCTGCCGACGGAATTAAAAAAGAAAACAATATCATGGAAGCCAAAAATCGTTTCATAGCGCCTCCTTCGGATTTTCAAACGTCTCTTCAACCGAAACAAAACCGAATAATTATAATAACTTCTAAATCGTTAAACCGAAAAGACCGCAAAATGTTTCTGCTATAATTTACAAATTTTTATAAAAAAATCAATTATTTTTATTGATTCCGTTCAGAAAGTATTTTTTCCATTTCTTTCAAATGTTCAGCCGTATTCACGCCGAGTATTTCCCAGGCATCCGGCGTTTTGTAAGGCTCAATCGAATAGCCGTTTTTTTGAAACAGGCCGACGAGGTCGGTAAGATAATATTCACCCTGCGTATTCCGATTGGATAATTTGGGTAAAAATTCAAACAGCGGTTTTTTCTTGAACACATAAATCCCCGGATTGATTTCTTTAATGGCTTTCTGATCGGGGCTTGCGTCTCTATCTTCCACAATGGCCTCTATTTTTCCGTTTTCGTGACGAATAATGCGTCCGTATCCCGCCGGATCATCCAGATCTGTGGTGAGCATGGTTAAATCGGCACCACTCGTCTCATGAATTTTTAGCAAATGTTGAATTGTTTTTTGGGTCAACAGCGGGACATCTCCGTAAAGAACAAGGACATTCCCCTCAAAATTTTCCAGAACAGATGCCGCCTGCAGTACCGCATGGCCTGTTCCCAACCGTTCACGCTGCCAGACGAAGTCTACCGGAAAATCGGCAAGGGCTTTCTGAATTTTTTCTCCCTGATGCCCGATGACGACCACAACCTTCTCCGAACCCACAGCCAGTGCCAATTCGACCGCATATTGTACCATGGGTTTTCCAAGCACCGTATTCAAAACTTTTGGGATGTCTTTTCTCTGCATCCGTTTTCCCTGTCCTGCCGCAAGAATAATTGTCGCTAATTTATCCATTGTTTCCTCTTTCATTTCGATATGGGTTGATTCAAACCGACACTTGAATATTATCGATCAGACGTGTACGGCCGAAAAAAACGGCCAGAGCGATGAGGATTTCGCCTTGAATCGTTTCCAGAGGTTTGAGGTTTTGTGTATCCACGATCTCGGCGTAATCGATTTTCGCCGTTTTCGCCTGACGAAGTCTTCTCTCTAATTCCGCCCGAATCGCGTCTGCATTCCTTTCTCCCGAATCGATTAAGGTTTTGGCTGCCATAAGCGATTTGTAAAGCATAACAGCCTCTTTCCTCTCCTCCGGCGAAAGATAGACATTTCTCGAACTCATCGCCAATCCGTCGGCTTCCCGGACAATCGGGCCGGTAATGATGTCGATGTCAAAATTTAGATCACGAACCATCTGTTTGATAACGATCAACTGCTGGGCATCTTTCTGGCCAAAAACAGCAAAATGAGGTTTTACAATGTTAAACAGCTTGGCCACAATCGTCGTCACACCCCGAAAATGCGTCGGCCTCGATATGCCGCATAACACTTGTGTGATTTCTGCCACCGTCACGGCGGTGCGAAAAGGCGCCGGGTACATTTCTTCCACAGGCGGATAAAACAAGATGTCACACCCGGCCTCTTCTGCAAGCGTTTCATCCCGCTCGATGTCTCTCGGATAGTGATTCAAATCTTCATTAGGGCCAAACTGCGTGGGATTTACAAAGATGCTCAGGATGGTTCGATCGGCTTTTTCACGGGCGATCCGCAGCAGATTGAGATGCCCCTCGTGCAAAAATCCCATCGTCGGCACAAAGCCAATCACGTGCCCTGCACGTCTGATTTTATCGGACTCAGCCTGCATTTCTCTGACTGAACGCACAATTTTCATTAATGGACAGACCCGATTTTTTGTCTTTTTTTTCGTTGTGTGCTGTGAAACAAAAAAGGCGGGATAAAACCCGCCTCAAAGATTAAATAAAGGAAAAAATCATTAATTGTAAATAAATGCCATTGGATCAACAGGGCGTTGTTTTACACGTACTTCATAGTGAAGGTGACTTCCCGTGGCACGGCCCGTGTGTCCGACTGCGGCAATTTTGTCCCAGCGCTTCACCTTCTGCCCGACCCGCACATAAATTTTCGAGAGATGTCCGTACAAGGTCTCATAACCGTAACCATGGTCAATGATGACATATCTTCCATAACCCTTTCTGGCCAGCGGAGAATTATTGATGGCAATCACAACCCCGTCAGCGGGTGCGTAAACCGGCGTTCCGTCGGGGGCGGCAATGTCAATTCCTTCGTGGTGGCGAATGATGCCGAGAAACGGGTCTCTTCTTCTCCCAAATTTGCTCTTTAACCGGCCGACAGTTACCGGCCGAATGGACGGCGTGTGGTCTATCAGGTTGAGATTGGAACGGAGTTTCTTTTTAATAAGTTCAAAGCTTTCCTTTTCCATCAGGAGGCGCCTGTCTAATTTCTCAATGTCAAGGCGGAGATTGCTGGTTTTTTTGCCAATTTCAACGGGCAAATCTTCGATGGAATAATCGAGGTAATCCGCAGTACCCCCAAATCCAATATCCCGGTCACCCTGATCGACGACGGGGAGATTTGCAATCATGCGCAGGTCGTCATCTGTTTTTTCCAGTTTATGAATTTTCCCGCTCAAGCCATCCACCTTTTTCCCGATGGTTTCCAACTGTGCCACCAAAATCGCATTCTGGTGCTTCAAACCGGCTATTTTATAATCCTGGAAAACATTTGTAGCCACGTATAAAACGGTTGCAGAAAAGAGAAACGTTGAAATAAAAAACAAAAATGCGAAAGCGATTAATTTTGTGGGATTCAAAAGGTAGGATTTCGTATCGGAACGTTCTTTGAAAAACAACAGCAATTTTAAATTCCACATCCTCACACCTATCAGTTTAGGGATTCACGATGACGATAATCTTTACTTAAGTGCGCTAAATTTAAGAAAAAAAAATAATTTTTTCAAGGAAAATATTCATATTTATTAAATTTTTGTAAAATAATGAGACAAAATACTGGGATAATATTGTAATTCAATGTTTCTAAAAAGAAACAACCCTGCATTTAGCCTAAATAGTGCCGTAATTTTCGGCTGCGTGAACTATGCCTGAGTCTCTGAATTGCTTTTTCTTTAATCTGTCTGACTCTCTCCCGTGTTAAACGAAAGCGTTCTCCGATTTCTTCCAGAGTCAAAGGACGCTCGATGCCCAGTCCAAAATACAGCCGGACAATTTCGGCCTGCCGGCTGGTGAGTGTACGAAGCACATTCTCTAATTCTTTTTTCAAAGATTCCTCAAGAAGATCTTCGTCCGGAGCATCTGCGGTTTGGTCTTCTATCAAATCAAATAGAGAACTGTCTTTTTCATCTCCGTAGTAGAAAGGCGCATCCAGCGATAAATGTCTTCCGCCAATCCGTAATGCATAATTAACTTCTTTAATACTGATGTCCAATTCCGCTGCAATTTCTTCTGCGGTGGGTTCCCGTTCAAATTCCTGTTCCAACAGGCTCAGCGCTTTCCCGATCCTGTTTAAAACACCCACCCGGTTTAGCGGAAGCCGTACGACTCTGGATTGTTCAGCCAGAGATTGTAAAATAGATTGACGAATCCACCAGACGGCATAAGAAATAAATTTAAACCCGCGGGTTTCATCAAAACGGGTGGCCGCCTTTATTAAACCAAGATTTCCTTCATTGATGAGATCGTCTAACGAAAGGCCTTGATTCTGGTATTGTTTTGCGACACTGACCACAAAGCGCAAATTGGCACGTGTCAGATTTTCAAGAGCTTCGTGGTCTCCCCGGTGGATGCGCTTTGCCAGCCCGATTTCTTCTTCGGACGATAAAAGGGATGTTTCCCCTATATCCTGCAGGTATCTTTCTAACGCATTACTGAACTTCTTCTCCGTTCGATGCACACTTTTTGTCTCCAAAGTAATTCTCCAAAATTAAGCCATCTATTAAGGGATATTTTCTATCACCCATTAACGTGCATACGAATACGAATAGCCCCGAGTTACTAAGGAAGGAATTTTACACTTGCTTTCTTTTTTCCCATATTTTGAAAAGCATCCGGTTGGTTTTTTAATATACAAAATTAAGCTTAAATTGTCAATAGAATTGTTACAAAAATTTAACAAAAGTTAAATCTTTTTTATATTTATTTTGCAAAAAGATTTTATCTCACCAGAATCATCTTTCCTGCACCGGTGTATGTCTTCGTTTTTAGCCGATAAATATAAATTCCCGACGGAACGGCTTTCCCGGAACCATTGATTCCATTCCAGGAAAAACGATGAAAACCGGGGGCCATTTTCCCGTTTATCAGGGTTCGGACTGCTTCCCCATTGATATTATAAATATTCAACGTGATCTCCGAAGCATTGGTCATTGAAAAGGAGATATTCGTGCCGGGATTAAACGGATTCGGAAATGCCGGATACAATTTGAATTTTTGCGGAATAACTTCTCCTCTTGAGTCATCAACATGGGTCGGCGCATTTAAGGCGAATGTATCGATAACAGTTCCCTGGGTCGTCACAGCCGCAAAGGTCAGCAATTTATCATTGATTTCGATCTTACAAAAATGGTGTGCTTTCGCCACAGTGACGATATGCGGATAATTTTTATTGGGCGTATAGAGCGGTGCCCCGCCGCCGCCGGTGGTAATGTGAACCACGCCATTCACTATTGCCCGTGAGTAATAATGATTGTGACCATTGAATACAATAGAGACACCATACTTCTCACACAAAGGCTGAAGATAGCGCTGCACACTCCCGTTATTTGCGTGCCCGCCGTCGGCGGACCACCCCGGTTCATGAAAGACGAGAAATTTCCAGAGTTTTTTCGTGGAGGCAAGGTCCTTTTCGATCCAATTATACTGTGCGGAACCGGTGGAATAGCTGGTATATTGATCGATAACCGTAAAATGTGCCGGACCGTAATCAAAAGACCAGTACCTTCGACTCACATAAGGATAGGGAAAATATTTTTTATAAAGAACGCCCGAGCCTTCATGATTGCCAATGCATCCCTGATAAGGAAGAGTGGCGAGCAGGGCCTGTATATTTTTATAAGACGGGTTAAAAAATTGACCGTCCCAATCCGATTCGTACGCGCCGTTACTCGTATAATCTCCCGAGGCGATAATCATTGTCTGAAAATCAGGATCATCCCTGTAAACGGACAGGATTTTTTTGGCGACTTTATCATGTTCTGCAGGATAGGTGCGGGTATCGCCGTAGGCAAAGAACTTAATTTGGGTGGCATTTGGGCCCGGCGCTGCACGGAATGACCCTTTGGCGGTATCCCGATTGACAATTACCCGGTAATAATATTTTGCAGAAGGCTGAAGCTTTGTTAATGTAAATTTGTGCTGATGGTCGTTTCCGTATTCGGTGGTCTGCCCGTTTCCCAAAGAATAGGTCGTGTCTGTCCCCCATTCAATTCTGGAAAGGGCGGTTTGTTTCAACTGCCAGAGCACGGTCATTGTGGAATCCTTACCCGGATAAATCAAATAAGGATTTTTTCGCATAATGCTTTGTCCAATTGCCGCACTTCCCCCAAAAAGCATTAAAAGCAAACCCAAAATAAAATGTCGAAGTTTGATTCTCATGGTACCCTCCTTATGAGCTGGTTCGAATGAACGCCTTCATCTTTTCGCCGGCCTCTTTTCTGAAATATTGTATGGATTGCAAAGATTTTTCTGTTTTTCCGCGGACGGGTGAGAATCGAACGGCTATTCCGCCCCCGCCGTCCAAAGCCGCAGGAAGCGTGTCTTTGGCGGTCACCTGATATTGACCGATTTCAACGGCCGTGGGGTTCGTAAAATAATTTGTTTCGCGGGCGTCCGCATAAATATGCGCCACATAGCGGGTTTCGGGATTTAGAAAATCTAACGGAATTTCCAGCAGGCGCGGATGCTTATCCGTGATGCTTCCGAGAAACCACTCATTCCCCCGCCGCCTGACAATGGTCACGAAATGGCCGATTCGGCTTTTGAGCACGCGGGTTTCGTCCCAATTTGAGGGCACCTTTTCGATGAATTGAAAAGCGGGGTTGTCCTTATAATTTTCCACCAGATCCGCGGCCATCTGAAGCGGGCTGTAAAGAATCACATACAGCGCCAATTGCTTGGCCAGAGTGGTGTGCACCCGGTGTTTTCCCGTCTTGTCGAATAAAATATTGAAAATCCCCGGTGTGTAATCCAGCGGTCCCGCCAGCATTCGGGTGAACGGCACGATTGTGGTGTGGTTCGGCGGATTTCCGGCGCTCCAGGCATTGTATTCCATCCCGCGTACCCCTTCACGCGTGAGAAAATTGGGATAGGTTCGCCGAATGCCCGTGGGTTTAATGGGCTCATGCGCATCCACCATAATGTGATATTTTGCTGCCATTTTCACCACTTTCCGGTAGTGCCGAACCATCCATTGGCCGTGATGGTGCTGGCCTTTGGGTATAATTTTGCCGGCATATCCCGTTTTGATGGCCGGAATCCCCAATTTCTCATAGAGCGCGAATGCCTTTTCCATCTGGGCATCGTAAGACGGCACGTTCCCGGCGGTTTCGTTGTGCCCGATAAGAACCACGCCTTTTTCTTTGCCGTACTGCACCACTTCATTCAGATTGTAATCCGGGTACGCTTCCGTAAAACTAAATTCCGGTTTCTTGGTCCACCAGGTTGCCCATCCTTTATTCCAGCCTTCCACCAGCAGAGCGGGAATATGGTGGGCACTGGCGAAATCGATGTATTCTTTCGCACGTGCAGTGGTAGCACCGTGTTTGGGGCCTTCGTGCCAGGTCCATTTGCCGATGTGCATGCCCCACCAGATGCCGACGTATTTCATGGGCTTGATCCAGGAGACATCTTTCAAGGCGCACGGTTCATTGAGATTCACAATCAGGTGCGATTCAATCAGTCCGCCCGGCCGTGCGGCGATTTGAATCGTACGCCAGGGGGTTTTCATGGGTGTCCGGGTTTTCACCTTAATCCCGTCCGGCCAGGGTACCAGGTCGCATTCAAAATTCGAGGCCGATCTTTTGACCCGTTTCAATGTCATTCCGGCGTAATCGGTTAAATTGGCTTCGTGAATGCTCAAATAAATGCTGTCCGGTGTCACCATCGTAACAGGAGTATTCACGGCCTTAATCTTGCTTAAGGGTGTTTCATGGTAAAGTTTTTCGTAACTGTCGTAATCGGCAGGAATCCACCAGGCGGTGTAATTACCGGCGAAATTAAAACGCGTCTCTTCGGAAATAATTTGAAATTTCTTCAAATTGGGTTGTTCCGGCAGGCTGTAACGAAAGGCCACGCCGTCGTCATAAGCCCGAAAGATCAGTATTAGGATTCGATGCAAGGTTGATGTTTCCCGCAGCGTCACTATTAATTGATTGTAGTGATTTCGGATCGTTTTGTCTTCGCCCAAGACCGGTTTCCAGGTTTCATCGAAGCTGTCTGATCGAGTGTCTGTCACGGAAAAATTTTCCATTAAGGGCGGCGCCTCATCGAGGCGGAATCCCAAAGGGGACGGCTGAATCAGTGTTTTTTTCTGATAGACTACTTCATAATAGGGCTGTCCGGCCTTCAGAACAAACCGAATGCAGATTTTTCCGTCCGGTGAATACAGGTCTTTTGGCACTTTGGCCATTAAAATTGAAGGGACGAATAGAAAGAGACTGACAATTTCGGCCATCTTTTTTAAATAATGGATCTTCATTGATCGCTCTCCTTTACCGTTTTAGGATATAGGCTTTAATGCGTGTCTCATTGAGATAAAACTTAAAACTGATAAAAGCCGTAAATTCTGTCGAAAATAATAATGTGTGCGATTTTGATTGAAAAGGGTTTAAAAAGAATTTCAGAAATTTACAAAATTTTCAGATGAATATCCAGTACTAATTTGAGTGTTCAATAATTTTTCAGATAACGAAAAAATTAATTTTTCGCAAAAAACACTTGACATTTATTCTGTTTTCATTATATTTTAGATAAATAATTATGGGAAGAAAAATGAAAAAAGCGGTCCTTTTTATGGTAACATTCCTGATTGCCGGGAGTTTTCTGGCAGCCGATTCCGTGATTGTGGAATTTCATGCCATGCCCGGGTTTAACAAAGTCAATCTGAACTGGAAAGTCTCACAGGAAACAAATGTAAAAGGTTACCAGGTAGAACGCGGCACCGATGGCAGAAATTTCATTCCCATTGACTTCGTGAAAGCCACTGTAACACCCGCGACATCCGCTAATCCCAAGTCGTATACCTATATAGACCGTTCTATTTTTAAACCCACCGGACGCACATTTTACTATCGTCTTGCGATTAAAGATATTGATTCCGATGCCGTCGTTTCATACTCCTCTGTGGTGGTGGCAAGTCCGCAAATCTCAGGCGTGCATCACACCTGGGGCAGCATTAAGGCCATGTTTCGGTAGCTTGTGCGCGATGCCGCTTTTTATTATCTCCTTCAATTAAAACACCGGATTTTCATAAACATCGGAAAACTCCATGCTTTTTATTGCGGCTGTGCCGCAAAGTGTTTAGACTTGACGGATGATGGTTTCATCCCGGGCTGCAACTGCTTACCCAACCGCATATTTCGCCTGTTGCTCTTCAAATTGAAGTTTGTACAACCGGTAATAAATTCCCTTTAGTGAAAGAAGTTCTTTGTGTGTTCCGGATTCCCGAATTTCTCCCTTGTGAATCACAAATATTTTATCCGCGCGCTGAATGGTTGACAACCTGTGTGCAATAATGATGGCGGTTCGATTTTTAAGCAGCCGTTCAAGCGCTTTCTGGATCAAGAGTTCTGTGTGCGTATCCACACTTGAAGTGGCTTCATCTAAAACCAGAATTTCGGGGTTAAACGCCAGTGCCCGCGCAAATGAAAGAAGCTGCCGCTGCCCCAACGAGAGCGATTGTCCCCGCTCTTTAATATCGGTGAAATACCCACCCGGAAGGGCCTGCACAAACGCATGGGCATTGGCCACGCGGGCGGCTTCGACCACTGTTTCTTCCGAAAGATCCTCCCCCAGGCGAATGTTATCGGCAACACTTCCCGAAAAGAGAAAGACATCCTGCAAAACAATTGCGATTTTCCGTCGCAGCTCTTTCACAGGAAAGCGGCGAATATCGGTCCCGTCAATCGTAATGGCTCCCCTCCGGACATCGTAGAAACGGGCAAGCAGACTGATGATCGATGTTTTTCCGGCGCCGGTTGCCCCGACAATGGCCACTTTCTGACCTTTTTCGACTGTAAACGAGACGTCTTTAAGCACCCAGTCTTCATCTTTATAGGCAAACCAGACATGATCAAAACGAATGCCCCGCATAAGATGCTTAAATGAAACCGGGCGGGGCGGAGAAGCAATCTTTTCATTCTCATCCAGAATTTTAAAAATCCGTTCGGACGACGCCATTGCGCTCTGGAGAATATTGTATTTTTCCGCCAGATCACTAATGGGACGGAAAAAGCGCTGTGCATATTGAATAAAGGCGATTAAAATTCCCAGCGTAAGCCCGCCGGCGTTGTAGCGAATTCCGCCGAACCAGATAATAAGCGCAATTGCAAAATAGCTGATCATGTCCACGCTGGGTCCAAAAAGCGTAAAATAGAACACCGTCTTTAAATGGGTCCGGAGTGTCTCCTCGTTGAGTTTCTTAAATTCTTCGAAATTTTTCTGCACCCGGTTAAAAAGCTGAACAATAACCATCCCGGAAATATTTTCCTGTAAAAATACATTGAGACGTGCAATCAGGTAGCGTATTTTTCGGTAACTGTCCCGAACTTTCCTTCTGAATAAAAATGTCACATAAAACAGAAGCGGAAATACGGAAAATGTGACGAGTGCAAGCCGCCAGTTTAGCGAGAGCAAAACAATCACGATTCCGAGCAGCGTAAACAAATCCCCGAAAATGGCAATAATCCCGGACGTAAAGACCTGCTGGAGAGCCGCTACATCCGTACTCACCCGTGTCACCAATCGTCCCACAGGATTTCGGTCAAAAAAAGCGATGTCCATTTTTTGAAGATGCGAGAAAGTCTCCGTGCGAAGATCAAACATGATGTGCTGACCGATCCATTCCATCAAATTAATTTCGATCACATAAAAAATGAATTCCAGAACAAGCACCAGCAGAAAAAACATCGAAATCCGGAACAACCCGGTTAAATCCCCGGGTGTGATGTACCGGTCGATCGCGATTTTGGTGAAAAGCGGGCCCGCCAACTGCAGAAGAGAGACCACGATCAGCAGGATCACAGCCGCTGCCGCCTGCCAGCGGTAGGGATGAACATAGTGTATCAGCCGCCCGACGATTTTACGGTCATAGGCTTTGCCCACCACGTCTTCTTCGATGAATGTGTGCCCTGAATCTTTCATTGAACCTAACAAACAATAATGATGTTTAAAAAATCTGTTTTAATTCTTCCTGCAGCAATTGTCTGGTGTAAAGGTCTGCATAAATTCCACCCGCGGCAAGCAGTTCTTCGTGCGTGCCGCTTTCGACAATTTTTCCATTGTCTAAAACAATAATCCGGTCAAAGCCGATGAGCGGCGAAATCCTGTGGGAAATCATCAGCACCGTACTTCCCCGAAATGTGTTAAACAAATTTCGCAAAATCTGCCGCTCTGTGCCGGAATCAACGGCAGAGAAGGCATCGTCCAGAATAAAAACGGCGGGTTTTTTAATGAGCGCCCGCCCCAGGCTCATTCGCTGCTTTTGTCCGCCGGAGAGATTGATACCCCGCTCTCCCAGTTCCGTTTCGTATTGTTGCGGGAACGCCTCGATCTCGCTTTGGATACCCGCCAGTTTTGCCGTTTCCCGAATTTCACCTTGTGAATATTTCGGGATGCCGAAGGCGATATTTTCCTGAATCGAATCCGAAAACAAAAAGTTGTCCTGAGGCACATAACCGAACGATTCCCGCAGCACCTGCAGCGGGATATCACGAATGTCCGTGCCGTCGATACAGATGCAGCCCTCCGTCACATCGTACTGCCGGGTGAGAAGTTTTACAAGGCTCGTCTTACCCGATCCGATTCCCCCCACAATTCCAAAATTAGCACCCTCAGGAATCTGCAAGTCAATATTTTTAAGCACCAAACGATTGGTGCCGGGGTAAGAAAAAGAGACATTTTTAAACGTGATTTCCCCTCTCAATTTCCGGATGTCCCAACGGGTGCGTTCAGAATCCCGGATTTCCGGCCGGCGATTCATGACTTTCAGGACACGTTTCATGGAAGCCGTGCCCTGCTGGTAAAGATTGATCACCCAGCCCAATGCAATTGTAGGCCAGGTCAGCATCACCAAATAGATATTGAAGGCCACAAATTGACCCAGTGTAATCTTTCCCTGAACCACCATCGAGCCGCCTATCCACAGGACAATCACGGCACCGAGTCCGGTCAAAAGGGTCATGCCGGCAATCATCCAGCTTCTCACCCGCGCCAGCTCTAAATTCTTCACCAGAAATTGATGACTCAGTCCCTGGAATTTTGTAATTTCATTTTCCTCCTGCACGTAGGCTTTCACCACCCGAATGCCTGAGAAATTCTCCTGGGCTTTTGCGCTGATTTTGGAGAACTGCGCTTGGATGCTGTCAAACAGACGATGGATTTGTTTCATCATGAGCGCCGCCAAAATCGATATAAAAGGAAATGGAATCAATGCCAGAAGCGAAAGCCTGACATTTATTTTCAACATCATTGCAATTGCCACAAAAGAGAAAATGATCGTGTTGATCATATTGACGATTCCGGGGCCCAGCAAATTCCGAATGGCATTCAGGTCATTTGTAGCGCGCGCCATGATGTCGCCCGTACGGACTTCCTGGTAAAAAGCGGGAGGAAGCGTCTGCAGATGTGCAAAATACTCGTTTCGAATATCATATTCGATTTTTCGGGAGGTCCCGGCAATTGTGTAACGCATGGCGAATCGAAAGAGACCGGCAAAAAAAGCCGACCCGAAAATAAGGGCCGCGTACTGCGCAATCACGGGAATGGTGGTGCCCGCCCTCAGTTTATCGATGGGATAGCGAAGCAGAAGAGGAATCAGCGCACGAAAACCGACGGCAAAAAGTGCAAAAATAAATCCGGACAGATATCCCCATTTGTATCGAAGCACATAATTTTTAAGCGAAGATAATACCTGGTTCTTCACAGCCTTTATCCTGATTTTGCCCTATCTGTTTTTAACGATGACCCGTCTGCCGCCCGCCACGATCTGACCCGCGAAATACGTAATAAAAGTCCCGATCGGCACAAACCAGGGCCAGGCAATGTGCTGCGTTTGTACAATAAGAATCGAGATCAGCCCGATGGTCATCGCGATCATGGCATCCCATTGATCGGTGCGTTTAGACAGAAGTCCCAGCAAAAATGTGCCTAACATGCCGCCGTACGTGTAGGACGCAATAGTCAATCCGACAACCAGTACATTCCCCCAGTTGCCGGCAAGAACGGCCATACCGATCAGAAGCAAGCCCCAGGCCATTGTGATCAGGCGCGAGGCGAACAATTCTTTTGCGGCTGTTAATTTCTTCCCGAGCGCCGGTTTAATGATATCCCACATGCTCGATGAAGCAAGAGAATTGATTGAGCCGCTTAACGACGACATGGCCGCCGCAAAAATGGAAGCCACAACCAATCCGGCCACGCCGTGCGGTAAATAAGTGACAATAAACCGGGGAAAAATCTCATCGCTGCGGCCGAGGGGATGCACCAGCGGAAACTTCTGGTAAAAGGCGTACAACATGACGCCGATGGTCAGAAAAAAGGCAAATTGAATGATGATGACAAATCCGCTGCTGATGAGGGCGGTCTGGCTGTCTTTCAATTTTCGACAGGAGAGCAGGCGCTGCACCATTAGCTGGTCTGTGCCGTGGGAAGCCATCGTCAGAAAGGTGCCCCCAAGAATTCCCGCCCAAATGGTGTAAGGCACGCTCAGGCTTACGGCAGGATTAAAAATTTTAAATTTACCCGCCGGCCCTGCGATCGAGACGACGTCACTCCATCCGTTGGGCAGAAGATGTAAAATAATAAAAAAGGCGATCAATGCGCCCCCGATGTAAAGAAAGAACTGGATCACATCCATCCAGACGACCGCCTTAATGCCGCCGAAATAGGTGTAAATGAGTGTGACGATGCCGATAATGGCGATGGATGTGGGATAGGAAAACCCGGTGGCCAATTTAAGCGGAATGGCCGTTGCAAAAAGTCTGACACCATCCGCCAGCACACGCGTAATCATAAACACGAAGGTTGTGTATTTGCGCATTTTCTGTCCGAAACGGCGGTCGATTAATTCATAAGCCGTCAGCATCTCGCCGCGGTAGTAGGCCGGCAAAAATAAAAAGCTGACGATGATTCTTGCGATTAGGTAGCCAAACGTCAACTGCAGAAACGTCATGTCGGAAGTAAACGCCAGAGCGGGAATACCGATAAATGTGAGTGTGCTGGTTTCGGTCGCCACAACGGAAAGCATGACGGCATACCAGGGGATGTTCCGGCCCCCCAGAAAATAATCTTTTGTATCCTTTTGTTTTCGGCCAAACCAGGAACCCAAAGCAACGACCAATATCAGGTAGACAATGAGCGAGAGAAAATCCAGAGCCGTAAAATTCACGTGTAATCCTTTCCGGTTTTAAGTCAGATGGTCATTAACTTAAAAAATTTGTACATTAAATTCAAGGGAAAAACGGGTTGGGAGAGTCTCTGTAAATCCGAATGTCAAATGAAGCTCAAAATTCAAATGCAAACCGGAAATATGATTTGGGGGAAAGGACAGCGGGCAGAACATTGTGGAAGGAAGCTCAGGAATTGACGTTTACTTTTTCCTCTATTCTTCGTCCAAAGAAGAAACAATCAATTTTGTTATTGGGTCATTCTTGCCCCGTTAGATAC
>BDTM01000131.1 GCA_002898015.1 bacterium BMS3Bbin03
TTCCGGCTCTTTGCCCGTGGGTTTACCCACGGGCGGAAGATTTCAAAATAATATAACCTTTCCCCTTTTCCCCGGGGTAAACCCCAGGGCTAAATATAGCAAGAATTCTAAAGAATTCTGAAGCCCCGGGTCTCAGCATCCTTCAGGATGCTTCCGGCCCTTTGCCCGTGGGTTTACCCACGGGAAGGAAGATTTCAGAATAATAAAAAAACAAAAACCGCGTCCTTTTCCTTTTGCCCCCGGGGTAAACCCCAGGGCTAAAATATGGCAAGAATTCTAAAGAATTCTAAAAACCCGGTTCTCAGCATCCTTCAGGATGCTTCCGGCTCTTTGCCCGTGGGTTTACCCACGGGCGGAAGATTTCAAAATAATATAACCTTTCCCCTTTTCCCCGGGGTAAACCCCAGGGCTAAATATAGCAAGAATTCTAAAGAATTCTGAAGCCCCCTGGTCTCAGCATCCTTCAGGATGCTTCCGGCTCTTTGCCCGTGGGTTTACCCACGGGCGGAAAGATTTCAAAATAATAAAAAAACAAAGGCGGCGTTCTTTGCTCTTTGCCTTTTTGCCCCCGGGGTAAACCCCAGGGCTAAAATATGGCAAGAATTCTAAAGAATTCTGAAGCCCCCTGGTCTCAGCATCCTTCAGGATGCTTCCGGCTCTTTGCCCGTGGGTTTACCCACGGGCGGAAAGAATTCAGAATAATAAAAATTTTTCCTTTTCCCACGGGCAAGGAAATTCCCATAATTATTCTTTTTTAATCGTAATATTACCGTTGACCGTCTTCAATTCAATTTTGTCCCCGCCGCCGTTAATATCACCCGAAGCTTCGATGATTTTTTTCCAGCCGGATTTTTCTTTCTTCTGAATACTAAGGGGGAAATCGGAAGTAATTGAATAATCACTCAGCGGCTTGTGCTTGACCTCGATAAGCGCATGAATGGTTGCCGGAAGCTTTCCCGGGAGTACAAGCTCAAGATCCCCTCCGGATGAAGCAATGCTTGCGTGGTGATCTTTGGCAAAATCAGTTGGATTCATTTGAACTGCAACATCTCCGCCTGAGGTTTTCGCTTCAACCGAACCCCCGGCATTTTTAATTATGATCCCCCCGCCGGAGGTCTTGGCAACAGCCGCTTCCGCCACATTTTCAATCGTAATGTCTCCTCCGGAGGTAAGGGCCAGAACATTCTTTAACGCATCCGTAATCTCAATGTCTCCCCCGGAGGTACGGGCATTCACATCTCCTCCCGCTTTCAGGACGCTAATGTCCCCGCCGGAGGTTGCAATGGATACTCGCCCGCCGGCTTCACGAATTTGAATATCGCCCCCCGAGGTGCGTGCGTTTAAGTCATCCCGGGCATTCACAATATCAATGTCCCCGCCGCTGGTGGAAACATTCACCCGGTCCGTGCAGTTTTTAACCGTAACATCGCCTCCGGAAGTAGACCCGCTCAGAATGCCGGCAATGTCCGTCAAATTCAAATCTCCGCCGGAAGTAGCCACCGACAGTGTGCCTTTTACCCGTTTTGCCGAAATGTCGCCGCCGGAGGTTCTGGCTTGAATGGCACCGCTTAAATCGGCCAATTTAATATCACCGCCGCTGGTGGAGACCTGCTGGTCTCCTTTAATGCCGATGAGCTTCAGATCGCCGCCGCGGGTTTGTAATTTTGTGTTAAATGCACGGGGGACATTCACCTGAAAATCGACGTGCATCCACGAGCGATAGCTGCCGCCGTCAACAAAGATTGTCTTCCCATTGGCCTGGGTACTGGCTTTAGCCGATTCAAACCCCTTTTCCGCTTCAGACCTGGTAAAAACATCCATTTTAATCTTTTGATGAATTTCCACCAGAGGTTTATCCCAGCTTTTCACGGAAATATCGCCTTTCATACGAAGAATTTTAAGCAGCCCGCCGTCCTTCACAGGATAGGCTTGAGTGATTTCGCCAATGTAATATCGCCCCTTTCTGTAAAGCTTCTCCTGAGCCGCTGCAGACATAACCAAAACTGAAGTCATAAAAATGACCAAACTTAAAAGAATACAGGTAACGCGTTTCATGGGTTCTCCCTTTCCTGCTTTTGTCTTCTTTCAATCTTTCCAAGTGCATTCTCTGTCCGTAAACGCAGAACGCTGTTGGTGTCTTCCCGCGCCGGCATGTGTAAGATCGGCGTCACATCTTTCGACGGCTTCCCGATCAGAGCATTCAGAGCTTCGCAGCGAAGCGCCGGAATCCTTTAAAAGTCAGCCATTGGGGGTAGAAAATGTCAATATTCCCCGACGCTCAGGGCTTCCGGGGAGATGAACGGGCACGAATTATTTCTCATAAATCCAGGTTACCGAATGATCCTGATAATCTTTAATGTACACAAAACCCCCGCTCTGGCTAATGGCATCGATAACCTGCATTCCCACATTATTCCCGGCGACATGGGCTCCGCCGAACAGGAAAAGCAGGGTTTTTAAAACATAATTGGGGACTTTAACGGTGGTGGACTTTTCCCCATCTTTATAGACATCAACCACCAGGGTTTTTCCGCCTTTAACAGCATCAGGAGGCATCTTGAATTTTCGGATGGATAATTTGGTTTCAGTTGCATCTTTATAATTGGTTACGGTTAATATTTCTCCGTGTGTCTGTTTAAGAGCCTTTTTGAAAGTCTTTGCAGACAATTTGAGGCCCGACAGGCTTATCTTTGAGGTGTCGCTACTCGCCTCAAGGATGGCCTTCACCACGCCTACCGGCATGGCTATTTCGGCTGACAGTTTATGATCTTGCTTGACGGCAATCCACAAAACTTTGCTTTCTGCAAGCGATGTGGAAACGTTCAGAACAAAGAGCCCAATGAACGCGAAAATAAACAGTTTCATCTTCATGATGCACCTCCGTAATTTGTCCGTTTGTTTCTGCAAGAATTTGTTTTACTTGTTTATACGGGATAATTTGAGAAAAGTTAGTGCCTATTTGGTTACAAAAGGAATGATCTGCAGATTCGATTTTTGATGCGGGGTACCTTAAAACGGATTAAAAAACCGGGACATTTATCGGTTCATTTTAAACGGCTTAAAATTAATATCTTTCCTTTGCGGCTGAAGAGTGCCATTCATACAATTCCGCTTTGGCTTCTGCCTGCCTGTGGCTTGTTTTTCAAAACAATTTCCGCCAGAAGCAGTGCCAAAAACGATCCGGCTGCGTAGTAGAAAAAGTCGGCCCACTGAAAGCCGCTTCCAACAATCGTTCGACCGATGAAGCTCTGACGTAAAAATTGCAAAAAGGGAAATTGAAATAGTTGGGACACTTCATCTGCCGATGAAAAGAGAAATACGATCCAGGCCGTTGTTTTATAGGAGAGTTTCGGGAAAGCGGCCACCAGCAGAAAAAACCAGAACATCGGATACAGCACATCTCCGGCATAATTATTGACCCAATAGGCGGCCGGTCCGTGGTAAAATTTTGTGGCGAAACCCAACGGGACTAAAATGAGAAGCACAAGAACTATTTTAAGAGTTCGACTCATCATTTCACCCGTCTGGCAAAAGCAAACCGGTCTCTGTAATATCTTTCCGAAAGTTTTGAAATGGTAACCCCATTCCCCGTGCTGGCATGCGTAAAATTACCATTGCCCAGGTAAATGCCCACATGATAGATTTGACCATTGCCCGGTTTCCGGAAAAAGAGCAAATCGCCAAATTCCAGATCACCCTTAGGAACAGGCTTCCCTAACCTGGCCTGTTTTGCCACGCTGTGGGGCATCTCTAACCCATCCGCCCTTTTGTAAACAAGCATCACAAATCCGGAACAGTCTATGCCGTCGTACCCCTCTCCGCCCCATTTGTACGGCGTGCCCAGATAATCTTCGACGGCCCGCATCATTTTTTGGCGAAATTGCAGGCTCACCCGCGCCGATTTGTCTTTTGGAGGCATCTTGCTTTTTTCGTGGAGAGCGGGAGTACTGTTTTTGCCGCTGTGCCCGCTGGCAACAGTTTCAGGTGCTTGCTGCACAGGCTTTGACCGGGACGCTTGAACGGTCTTATTACCGGAAGACGCTTTTTTAGAGACAAACACAGGCTTCGGGCGCAGCCCCGCACATCCCAAAAAAAGCAGACTCAAAATCACAAAAAACCGGAAAAATTTTCGTTTCATTTTAGTGAACCTTCACTTCCGGCAATGTGACATCTCCGTTTTGCAGAACCGCCGCCGAATGAATTGTAAAATCAGAATTTGCCTTTGCCCAGGCTTTCTCAAAGGACGGCACCGGCACAAAGCCAATTTTTCGGCTGACGCTTTCATCCAATTCAGAAATCAAGTACATAGTGGATTGATCCAATTTTTCTTTCAGAGAAAGCGCCGTGTTGCCGTTCAGAGTGTAATTTTTCATAACGGCCTTTTTCATAGAATTTAGTGTCGGATAATCGAACCATTGCAGGAAGGTTTTTGAACCGATCCCGTCGGCACATTCCGCAAAAATTATCAGGCCGCCGCCGGGTTTAACGGCCTGAAATGCGTTGTAGACGGCTTTGTGCGCCTGGATGAGATTACTGTCTTTCGGAAAACCACCCCCGCCGACAATGACACAATCGTATTTTTTCGGAATGGACACCCGGTTCATTGTTTCAATGATCTTTCTGCCCGCCCGATGCGCCTGTAATGTATCGCCGGCGAAGGCTGCCTGAATATTGTGTGCCTCATCGAGCACAACCTGCACACTAAAATCGACCCGTACCATTCGGTACGCCTCCTCGATGTCCTCGTAGACCGGATTTCCCGCCACATTTCCCGGCCGGCAATTGGGATGGAGCGTGGACGTTTCATCCATCACCGCCAGTTTGTGATTCTTCGTGATCGTCTCACAGGCCGCCACACCGGGGACAATCATTTTCGGGCCGCCGCCAAATCCCGCAAAATAGTGGTGAACAATCGTTCCGACAACAATCACATATTCGGCTTCCTGCACGAGCCGATTGACCCGGACCGGCACACCACGGGTTGTTTCCCCAAGAAAATCGACCATGCTCCTGCGGCTGTCGTGCTCCTGAAACGAACCGTCACGAAGGACCGCAGCGCCCATAATATTTCCCTTTTCCGAAGGGCTCATTCCGCTATGGTTCCCGTTGGCAAAAAGGAATCGAATGTTTTTTTTGCGAATACCGGCTTTTTGTATCTCATTCAGCAAAAGCGGTAATACAATGTCTGTCCGGGCATTCCTCGTTTTGTCAGGAATAATGACTAAGGTTAAAGCGTCTTTTTTTAAAATTTCCGGCAATTTCGGCGTGCCGCGCGGATTGTTCAGAGCATCCCTTACAATTGATTCGTTTGTGCCTGTTTTAGGCTGTTTTTTGGGAACGATCCGGACAATTTCTAACTGATCCGGCAGGTGAATTGTTCTGTTTGACCGGCCGTAAGCGAAATACAAGTCCATGGGATAAGCTCTATAATATTTAAGCAGAAATGAAAAAGGCAACCCTGTGGTTGCCCTTGTTTATATCATCCGATTCATTCTTATTCGTTTTTAGGTTCTTCTTTTGATTCGTCTTCTTTTTTCTCAGATTCCGGTTCTGATTCTGGTTCTGGCTGCGGTTCCGGTTCTGCCTCAGCCTGTTTGGTCTCCTCTCCGGTTTCCTCAGGCGCTTCCGCTTTGGTAACCGTCTCTTCTTCTTTAACCGGTGTTATTTCTTCTTTGGGTTTCTCTTCTTCAACGGCCTCTGCAGGCGCCGCTTTTTCAACCTGAGCTTCCTCAGCCGCTTTCTCTTTTTCCGCCTTCTTCTTCCCGAGTTTATGCGTCTTTTTTTCTTCTTTTTTATGTTTGTGAGTGACCGTTTCAAAACCCACAAATTCCAGAAGCGACATCTCTGCTCCATCCCCAAGCCGCCGTCCCAGATGAATTACACGTGTGTACCCCCCATTCCGTTCGGCATAACCGGGCGCAATTTCATCAAACAAGGCGAACATGGCCTCTTTGTCCCGCAGCCGGCTCAAGATAAGGCGTCGGGAATTTAAAGTTCGCTTTTTTGCCAGCGTTACAAGATGCTCCACAAACCGCTGCGTCGCTTTGGCTTTTGCGTGCGTCGTTTTGATCTTTTTTTGCTCGATCAATGCACTGGCCAGATTTGCCAGCGTCGCCTTTCTATGTTCTGAGGTTCGATTTAACTTTGCGAACGATTTCCTGTGTCTCATAAATGTTCACCCACCTGTTTCAAATTCATTTATTCGTTCTCATTATTCAGATATTTGTCCACATCCAGCCCAAAATACAAGCCCAGACTTTCCAGCACATTGCTCAATTCCGTCAATGATTTTCGCCCGAAATTGCGGAACTTCAGCATTTCAGACTCATCGCGTTTAACCAGATCGGCAATGGTTTCGATATTGGCGGCTTTCAAACAGTTGCCTGCCCGGACCGACAATTCCAACTCATCCACACTCATCTTCAACAGTTTTTTAATTCGCAAGGCTTCTTCATCAATTTCCGGCGGGATTTCTTCTTCCGTTTCCACATCGTAATTAATAAATAATTGAATGTAGTCGTGAATCGTTCGCGCCGCCTGTGTCAGAGCATCATCCGGGGTAAGGCTTCCATCGGTTTGGATCTCGAGAATCAGCTTTTCGAAATCCGTGCGCTGCCCCACACGCGTCTCTTCCACGTGATACGTCACATTAATGATCGGCGTAAAAATCGCATCAATCGGAACCACGCCAATGGGTTGGTCCGGATGTTTGTTGTTTTCAGCAGGCACGTAACCCCGTCCTCGAGAAATTCTGACTTCCATGTTAAAATCAGCGTCTTCATTCAGGGTTGCAATATGATAGTCCGGATTCAATACTTCAAAATCGGTCGTATCTTTTTGCAATTCCCCGGCGTTAAACTCCATCGGGCCTTTCAAGTGCAAACTCACTTTTTCCGGCTTCTTTGCAATCAATTTAAATCGAATCGCCTTCAGGTTCATGATTATTTCGGAAACATCTTCAACCACACCAGGAATAGTCGTGAATTCGTGCAAAACACCATCAATTTTAATACTGGTAATCGCCGCACCCGGCAATGAAGACAACAAAACACGCCGTAGTGCATTCCCAATGGTTACACCAAAGCCTCTTTCTAAGGGTTGAACAATAAATTTTCCATAATTATTGGAAAATGTGGCTTCATCCAACTCAATTCTTTCTGGCATTTGTAAACTTTGGAAATTCATTAAATTCCTCTCTTGAAATTACTTGGAATACAATTCTACAATCAAACTTTCATTTACATTCACTGGAATATCCTGCCGGTTCGGCATTTCCATAAAATGACCCGACAGCGTGGCCTTGTCCAGTTCCAGCCAGGGGACCAATTTCCCTTCCCTTACACGTTTCAGTGAATCGTGAATGAAATCCATCCGTTTGCTTTTATCCCTCACTTTTACCACATCACCGGGACTCACGAGAAAAGACGGGATATCGACCAGCCGCCCGTTAACCGTGATATGACGGTGTCGAACCAACTGCCTGCCGGCACTTCTCGTTGATGCCAAACCCAGTCGAAATACCACGTTATCCAGACGCCGCTCCAACATTTTCAGCAGATTCTCGCCCGTGATGCCTTTTTCTTTTTCAGACTTTTCAAAATAAATACGGAATTGTTTTTCCAACAAGCCGTAAATTCGACGCAGTTTCTGTTTTTCGCGCAACTGAATGCCGTATTCGGATAATTTGAACCGGCGCGATTTGCCATGCTGTCCGGGGATGTAACTTTTCCGTTCAAAAGGGCATTTATTTGCAAAACACTTTGTCCCTTTCAAAAAGAGCTTTTCACCCTCACGGCGACACAATTTACAAACGGGCCCTGTATATCTTGCCATATATTAGCCTCCAAAAAACCTTGTTATACTCTTCTTCGTTTCGGTGGACGACACCCGTTATGCGGAATCGGGGTTACGTCCTTAATCGCTCTGATTTCCAGTCCGGCCGCCTGAAGCGAACGAATGGCGGCTTCACGCCCTGATCCCGGCCCTTTCACCAGGATTTCCACCCGCTTCAGTCCCAAATCCATCGCCTCTTTGGCGGCATTTTCAGCCGCAATCTGAGCGGCAAACGGCGTGCTTTTTCTGGAACCTTTAAACCCAACTTTTCCGGCCGAAGCCCACGAAATGACATTTCCATATTGATCGGCAATCGAAACAATCGTGTTATTAAAAGTAGCCCGAATATTCACAACACCATTTGCATCTACCGGACCCTTTTTCTTGCGTCTTGTAGCTCGTCTAACTCTGGCCAATATAACCTCCGTACAAAGATTAACTTTCTTTCAACAAAATATTATCTTTTCTTTTTCCCGCCGATGCCGGGCTTACGTCCTTTTCGGGTGCGCGCATTCGTATGGGTTCTCTGTCCCCGAACCGGGAGCCCGTGACGGTGGCGCAATCCGCGATAGCAGCCAATATCCATCAATCGCTTAATATCCATATTGACCTCGGCGCGCAGTGCCCCTTCTACTTTGTGATTCGACTCAATATACGATCGAATTTTGGCGGTATCTTCTTCGGTCATTTCATGCACACGCTTATCCGGATCGATCCCGGTGGCCGCTAAAATTCCGCGTGACGTCGACAAACCAATTCCATAAATATAGGTAAGCGCAATTTCCAAACGTTTATTTTTAGGTAAATCAATACCTGAAATACGAGCCAAACTGACCTCCTTCGATTAAACTTTTAACCCTGGCGTTGTTTATGTCTGCGATTCGGGCAAATAACACGCACAACCGCCTTGCGTTTCACAATCTTGCATTTATCGCACATCTTCTTAACAGATGATCGCACTTTCATTAGATCCTCCAAAAAAATAGCCTGTAATTTCGCTGTTCTTTAATAAATTATTTGTACCGATAAATAATTCTTCCCCGAGTCAGGTCGTAGGGCGACAATTCAACCGTCACTTTGTCACCCGGCAATATTTTAATAAAATGCATCCGCATTTTCCCTGAAATATGGGCCAAAATTCTGTGCTTATTTTCCAATTCTACCCGAAATGTGGCATTGGGCAGCGTTTCAACGATTGTTCCATCCACGCGTATCGGTTCTTCTTTAGCCATAAATTTGCCGTTCTTTAAATACCTTCCGTTAATACCTCGGTGTGATCTTCAAACAGAGCAATCGTATGCTCAAAATGCGCCGACGGTTTGCCGTCAGCCGTCACAACCGTCCAGTTGTCCGACTCCGTTCGTACCTCGTAAGTTGCCGCATTCACCATGGGTTCAATTGCGATAACCATTCCCGCACGAAGTCTCGGTCCCTTGCCGGGTTTCCCATAATTCGGGATCTGCGGTTCTTCCCAGACATCTTTTCCAACACCGTGCCCCACCAGCTCACGAACAACAGAAAATCCAAAACTTTCCACATATGTCTGAACCGCGTACGAAATATCACTAACTCGATTGCCGACTCTGGCCTGTTCAATTCCCCGCCACAAGGCTTCCTTTGTCACATCCATCAATTTTTTCTTTAATTCGGAGACCTTTCCAATCGGATAGGTTCGAGCCGCATCCGAATAATAACCCTTATAAATAACCCCCATGTCAATCCCTACAATCTGGCCTTCCTCAAGATGACGTTTGCCGGGAAAGCCGTGCACAACCTGCTCGTCTATCGAGATGCAGACGGCTGCCGGAAATCCGTGAAATCCCTTAAAAGACGGGATCCCGCCGCGGGAATGAATATATTTTTCGGCAATTCTGTCAATCTCTTTTGTTGATATCCCCGGTTTTAAATGACCTTCCACTTCTTTAAATGTTTCAACCAAAATCTCACAGGATTCGCGAATCAGATCGATCTCAGAAGGCGTTTTAATAATGATCATTATTGAAAATCCGGGCCAATCTTCTTCAAAATCTTTTCATAGACATTTTCAATCGTATCGTCCCCGTTAATTGTCTTTAACAGGCCCTTTTTGGCATAAAACCGCTTCAGCGGAGCCGTAAGCTTTTCATAAACGGCCAGCCGATTTCGTACGGTCTCATCTTTGTCATCGTCTCTCTGGATGATTTCACCGCCGCATTTCGGGCATTTCCCGTCTGCAGGCGGCGGATAGGTGATCAAATTAAAAACGGCCCCGCAGTTTCTGCACACCCGGCGATTGGCCAGCCGCTCCACCATTTTTTCAGGATCGATGCAAATTTCCAGAACCGCATCCAAATTCAGATGCATTTCCGCCAGTATGCTTTCCAGGGCTTCTGCCTGCGGAATGGTACGCGGAAATCCGTCCAGAATAAAACCATTTGCACAATCCGGTCTGGCGATCCTGTCACGAATAATGCCAATGATCACATCATCGGGAACCAATTCTCCACGATCCATATAGCCCTTTGCTGTTTTCCCCAGCTCTTTTCCGCCCCGAACGGCATCCCGTAAAATGTCCCCCGTCGAAATATGAAGAATTTTAAATCGATCCTGCAACCGTTTCGCCTGCGTCCCTTTTCCAACACCCGGCGCTCCCAATATGACTAACTGCATGATCAGTTCCTTTTTTTAGGCTCTCCTTTTACCGCGAAGCCTGCCGGTTTTCATAAAACCGTCATAATGGCGCATGAGCAAATGCGACTCAACCTGCTGGAGTGTATCCAGCGCAACACCCACCACAATCAGCAAGCCTGTTCCTCCATAAAAAGACGCAAAATTATAACTGACATTCGAATATTTCATAATAAAATACGGAAATATTGCAATGATGGCCAGAAAAACCGAACCGGGTAAGGTAATTCGGGTCAAAATGTAATCCAGATATTCAGATGTCTTTTTACCCGGACGAACTCCCGGAATAAATCCGCCGTATTTCTGCATATTTTCGGCAATATCCACCGGATTGAAGACAATCGCCGTATAAAAATAGGTAAAGAACACAATCATCAGACCATAAATGAGCCAATACAGGGGTGACTTCATGTCAAACAGGGCCACAAGCGAAGTCACAAACTCATTGTTCGGGAAAAAAGTTCCAAATGTGCTCGGAATAAACATAATCGACTGCGCAAAAATGATCGGCATAACGCCGGCTGTATTCACACGCATCGGAATATGCGTGCTGTGTCCGCCATAAATTTTACGTCCGACCACACGTTTGGCATATTGTACGGGAATTTTCCGCGTGCCCTCCGTCAATATCACCACGGCCGCCACAGTGCCGAACATCAGCGCCCACAAGGAAATTTCCATTAAGATCGCACGGTTTCCGGCAATGAGCTGCTGCGCTTCGTCTAAAACCGCATTCGGGAAACGGGCGATAATACCGATAAAGATGAGTAACGAAATCCCATTGCCGATTCCGCGATCATCGATTTGCTCGCCCAGCCACATAATCAAAACCGTACCCGCCGTTAACGTGAGCATTGTGAGCAAGCGAAATCCAATACCGGGATGCGGCACCACTGAGAGACCGGATTGGGTCACGGGAATATTTTCCAAAAAGACGCTCACACCGTAGGACTGTAAAGCCGAAATAAGCACCGTGCCGTAACGTGTGTACTGCGTAATTTTTTTCCGCCCTTCTTCACCTTCCTTCTGCAATTTTTGAAAATACGGCACCACAGCGCCCAATAACTGAATAATAATAGAAGCGGAGATGTACGGCATAATTCCAAGGGCAAAAACGGTGGCTTTCCGGAATGCACCGCCGGCAAACATATCGTACAAACCAAACAGGGTGTTCTGTGCCTGGAGAAAGAACTCCCCCAGCGCTCTTGTGTCGATGGCCGGGGTCGGGACGTGTCCACCAAACCTGTAAACGATTAATATTCCTAATGTAAAAAGAATTCGGCGTTTTAATTCCGGTATCTTGAAAATATTCTGGAAACTTTCAATCATAAAGTGATCGCCTTTCCACCAACAGATTCAATTTTCGTCCGTGCTGATCCACTAAATGCATGAGCTGAAACTTCAAATGCTTTTGTAACTTCTCCCTCTCCCAGAATTTTCACCGGAACATTTTTCTTGCGAACCAGGCGTTTTTCGTACAGAATTTTCGGATTAATTTTTTCGATGCCTTCCAGTCGTTCCAGGTCCGAGACATTCACAATCTGGTATTCTTTCCGAAACGGATTGAAAAATCCGCGTTTGGGAAGCCTTCTTTGAATAGGCATCTGACCGCCCTCAAACCAGGCACGAAACTTCGCCCCCGAACGGGACCGCTGCCCCTTGTGTCCCTTTGTGGCCGTTTTCCCATGTCCGGAGCCCAACCCCCGGCCTATCCGTTTTTCTTTATGTTTTGATCCGCTTGCGAATCGTAAAGAACCTAAATTCATGGTACCCTCAATCTTTATTGCTGATCGACTTCTTCAACCTTTAGCAAATGCTCGATAGATTTCACCATCCCCAAAATCGGGGGCGTGGCTTCATGAATCACGGTATGATGCATTCTGTGAATTCCCAATGCAACAAGAGTCCTTTTTTGTTTCACATTTCTATCAATTGCACTGCGCACTTGTGTTATCTTCAATTTCTTTGCCATACGTCTGAAACTCCAGGATCAATTAAAATCAATTCCAGATTAAATTTATTCCATCAAAAACATTTCTCTAACGGAAATGCCCCGCTTTTTTGTGACCGAATTTACACTTAACATGTTTTCAAGAGCGTTCATCGTGGCTTTGACCACATTGTGCGGATTTGTGGAGCCCAGGATTTTCGCCAGAACATCTGAAATACCCACCGATTCCATAATCGCACGCACCGGCCCGCCGGCAATGACGCCGGTACCCGGCGATGCCGGCTTCAAAAAAACACGCGCCGCACCGTATTTACCGATAATCGGATGAGAAACCGTGCCTTTACTAATGGAAATGAACACCAAATTCTTTCTTGCATTTTCGGTTGATTTTGTAATCGCGTCCGTCACTTCGTTTGCTTTGCCAAACCCAACGCCCACATGTCCCTTACCGTCCCCAACCACGACAATTGAGTTAAAACTAAATCGACGTCCACCTTTTACAACTTTTGCAACTCGATTAATATTGACGACTCTTTCTTTTAAATCTAATTCACTGGGACTAATCTGTTCCAAAGGACCTCCTTATCAAAATTCACAATCTAAAATTTTAAACCGCCCTCTCGGGCACCTTCCGCAACCGCTTTAACACGGCCGTGAAAAATAAAGCCGTTGCGGTCGAAAACGACAGATTCAATATTCAATTTTTTCGCCCGTTCGGCAATGGTCTTCCCGATCAATTTACTGACACCCACTTTTCCCTCTTTTTTGTGAATCTCCTTAATGGAGTCCTGAAGTTCTTTTGAGAGGGTTGACACACCTGTGATGGTTTTTCCATTTCGATCATCGACTAACTGCGCGTAGATGTGTTTCGCGCTTTTAAAGACGGCTAAACGCGGTTTTTCGGGAGTGCCAAAAACCTTCCGGCGAATTCTTCTCTTTCGTTTGAGTCTGGCCAGCCGCTTTTTTATATTTTTATCTGCCATAGTGTCCTCATGCTATTTCAAATCACTTATTTTGCGCCGGATTTACCGGTTTTACGACGAACCTGTTCACCGGCATATCGTATGCCTTTTCCCTTGTAAGGTTCCGGAGGGCGGAAGGACCGGATTTTTGCGGCCACCAGGCCGACCAGTTCTTTACTAATTCCGCGCACCACGAGCTGAGTGTTACTCTCAACATTAACTTCAATCCCTTCCGGCGGGATAAACACAATGGGATGAGAATAGCCCAGCAAAAAAGTCACGCTTTTGCCCTTCTTTTCAACACGATACCCCACACCGATAATCTCAAGGCGCTTCTCAAATCCCTGCGAAACACCAAGAACCATATTATTGAGCAGCGAGCGATAAAGCCCGTGCAGAGAACGATGCAGCCGATTGTCCGTGGGGCGTTTTACAAGAATCTCATTTTCCTGAAGTTCCACACGAATGTCGGGATTCACACGCTGCTTCAGTTCTCCTTTGGGACCTTTCACCTGCACCGTGTTTTTATGAACATCCACTGTCACCCCTTCCGGAATTGGAATTGGGGCTCTACCGATTCGAGACAATTTTCATTCCTCCTGATAACGATTTACCAAACATAGCAGAGCACCTCGCCCCCGATCCGTTCCTTCTTCGCCTGGAGACCCGTCTTGACACCCCGAGATGTTGAAATGATCGAAATACCAAGATTGTTCATGACACGGGGGATGTGGTCTGCATCGACATACTGACGGCGCCCGGGTTTGCTTATCCGCTTTATACCGCCGATAGTGCCTTTTTCTCTTTCATCATATTTTAAATAAATGCGAATCAATCCCTGTTTCCCGTCATCAATATTGACATAATTACTGATGTATTTCTTCTCGTACAGAATTCTTGTAATTTCTCGCTTAAGATTTGATGCGGGAATATCCACTTTTTTATGATTCGCTTTAACCGCGTTTCGAATTCTCGTTAAATAATCTGCAATTGGGTCTGTCATAGACATAAATAATCTCTCCTAAACGCCCGCTTAGTTTAATCTTTACCAACTGGCCTTGACCACACCGGGGATTTCCCCGTCCAAAGCCAATTCACGAAAACAAATTCTACAAAGCCCATATTTTCGAAGATAGCCGCGGGGACGCCCACAACGTTTACAACGATTGTATCGTCTGACTTTGTATTTAGGCACTCGATTCGCTTTTACAATCATTGATTTTTTAGCCAAAATTTAATACTCCTTCTTATTAGCGTTTGCTAAAAGGCCAGCCGAATTCCTTCAGCAATTCATACGCTTCTTCATCGGTCCTGGCAGTGGTACAGATGGTGATATCCATGCCCCGCACCTTTTCCACTTTATCATAATCAATTTCCGGAAAAATAATATGCTCCCGAATCCCAATGGTGTAATTCCCATGGCCGTCGAAGGATTTATCCGGCATCCCTCTAAAATCGCGGATTCTCGGAATGGCAATACTGATTAAACGGTCTAAGAATTCAAACATGCGTTCCCTTCGCAGGGTCACTTTGCAGCCGATCGCCATTCCTGCACGCAATTTAAAATTTGAAATGGCCTTTTTGGCCCTTCGAATAGAGGGCTTTTGACCGGTGATGGCCATTAAATCGTTCGCGGCCCATTCCAGAGTTTTGGGCTCTTGTGTGGCTTCTCCGACTCCCATATTGATCACGATTTTCTCAATTTTTGGGATCTGCATCACATTTTTATATTTAAATTTATCATGGAGAGCAGATGCCACTTTTTCCTGATAGATATTTTTTAGCCGAGGTACATAATCCATGAATAGAATCTCCAAACTCTTTTTATCTTTTTAAGAAGAGACAATCATCTCGCTGCAATTTCTACAAATCCGTGCACGAGATCCATCCTCTAAAACCTTAATTCCTATTCGTGTCGGGTTTCCGCAATTCGGACACACGACCATCACATTTGAAAAATGGATGGGCCCTTCCTTCTCAATAATCCCGCCCTGAGGATTGTCCTGAGACGGCTTTGTGTGCCGCTTAATAAAATTAATACCTTCCACAATAATTTGCTGTTTTTTAGGAAAAACCTTCAGTATTTTTCCTTCCATGCCTCTATCTTCCCCTGCGATGACACGAACAATATCATTCTTTCGGATATTTAATTTTGAAACAGGCTCTCGTTTATTACTTTTAAAAAGTCCCACTTTACAACACCTCCGGTGCTAATGATATAATTTTCATAAATTCTCTTTCCCGAAGTTCACGGGCCACCGGACCAAAAATACGCGTCCCCCGCGGTTCCAGACGATCGTCAATCAAAACGGCAGCGTTTTCGTCGAATCGAATGTAGGAACCGTCCTGACGCCGGATTTCTTTTTTTGTTCGAACCACTACGGCTTTGCTGACTTCACCTTTCTTAACGCTGCCGCCGGGAATGGCGGACTTGACCGTGACGATGATAATATCTCCAATGCTCGCATATCTTCGGCGAGTACCGCCGAGCACCCGAATACACATCACCTTTTTGGCACCCGTGTTGTCAGCAACGTTTAGTCTTGTCTGCACCTGTATCATCTTTTCCTCTTGTCCTTCTCAAAACTGCCAAACACCGTTTATCTATTTGGCCCGTTCAATAATCTCACTCAGTCTCCAGCGTTTCCTCCGGCTTAACGGCCGAACTTCAGTCACCTTCAGCACATCTCCAATATGAGATTCGTTATTCTCGTCGTGAACCATAAACTTTTTTGTTCGTTTGATATATTTTTTATAAAACGGGTGTTTCACAGACCGTTCAACTTTGATCACACGTGATTTATCCATTTTATCACTCACAACAGTGCCGATAATGACACGACGGTTTCCGCGCTTATTTTCTGTCATTTTCCCACCGATTCTTATTTACTTTCTTCATTTTCTGCCGTTTTCTGCCCGCGCTTTCCTAACTCAAATTCGTGAATAACGGTTTCCAGCCGGGCAATATCCCGCTTCACGAGCCGAATACGCAATGGGTTATTTAATTGACCCAGTACTTTTTGAAAACGCAGGTTCGACAATTCTTCCCTCGCCTCTTCAAGCCGAATGCGAAGTTCCTCGACCGGCAATTCATTCACTTCAAACATTTTCATGACTAAATTCCCACACTTTCTTGTGCCGTGACAATCCTTGTTTTGATGGGCAATTTGTGAGAAGCCAATCGCATCGCCTCTTTTGCCACATCCTCCGGAACACCCTCTAATTCAAATAAAATTCGCCCGGGTTTTACAACAGCCACCCAATATTCAGGAGCCCCTTTTCCTTTTCCCATACGGGTTTCGGCCGGCTTCTTGCTAAAGGGCTTATCAGGAAAGATTCGTATCCAGAGTTTTCCCCCTCTTTTGACATGCCGATTGATCGCCACACGCGCGGCTTCTATCTGCCGGCTTGTGATCCAGGCGGATTCCAGCGCCTTCAAACCAAAGCTGCCAAAGTTCAGTTTGGAACCGCGATAAGCTTTGCCTTTCATCCGGCCGCGCTGCACTTTTCTATATTTTACACGTTTAGGCATTAACATGAGTTAAATGACTCCATTTTTAATATCAAAACAGTTGCTTAAAATCCACTTATGGGCCAACGATTTCTCCCTTACAAATCCAGACCTTTACGCCAATGCAGCCGTAGGTGGTCGTCGCAACGGATCGTGCGTAATCAATATCAGCCCGCAGCGTGTGCAGCGGAATCCGCCCGTCTTTGTACTGTTCCGTCCGGGCCATTTCCGCACCGCCAAGCCGGCCGCTGCAAATGATTTTAATTCCTTCTGCTCCCATTCGCATGGCCGCCATGATTGCCTTTTTCATGGCGCGGCGGTAAGAAATTTTGGCCTCCAGTTGATGAGCCACATTTTCAGCCACCAAATAGGCATCCAATTCGGGACGCTTAATCTCGTTCACATTCAATTGAATATCCTTACCCGTGACCCGCTGAAGCTCTTCCTTTAATTTATCCACTTCAAGACCTTTACGCCCGATCACAATCCCCGGTTTTGCCGTATAAATGGTAATGGTAATATGCTTGGGAGTTCGATCAATCTGGATTTTTGAAATTCCCGCATTCTTCATCCGATTCCGAATATATTTACGCAGCTTCAAATCTTCCTGAAGTTTAGTTGCGAAATTCTTTTCATCAAACCAATGCGAATTCCAGGTCTTAATAACACCTAATCGAAATCCAATAGGATTAGTTTTTTGCCCCAAAAGTGAATCCTCCTTACTTTCTTTTCCTTTTGTCCTTTTCTTCCGCCACAACAATCTTGATGTGGCTGCTGCGTTTCCGAATCGGCATCACACGTCCCATTGAACCGGCACGAAACCTCCGCATGGTTGGGCCTTCATTGATGCAAATCTCTTTTACATAAAGCTCCTCAGGCTCGATTCGAACCGTTTCCTCCTGATTGTTGACCATATTCGCAACGGCCGACCGCAGTGTTTTTTCCAAAGGCACAGAGGCGGCTTTTTGAGTAAATGTTAAAATATTGATCGCCTCATCCACATTCTTTCCGCGAATGAGTTCTGCCGCCTGACGCACTTTCCGAGGAGACATACGAACATATTTTGTTAATGCAAACGCTTCCATTCGAGATTTCTCCAACCTGTTTCTAAAACTTTATCTTCTTCCGACCGATCGTTCTTTTTTGCCGGCGTGTCCGCGAAATGTACGAGTGAGGGCAAATTCACCCAGCTTGTGACCGACCATGTTTTCCGTTACAAACACAGGAATAAACTTATTGCCGTTATGCACCGCCAGTGTTTGTCCTACAAATTCAGGTGAAATGGTAGAACGTCGGGACCAGGTTTTAATCACTCTTTTCTGAGCACCCTCGTTCATCTTCTGAATTCGTTCCAGGAGTTTGGGGTCAATATAAGGCCCTTTTTTTACCGATCTTGGCATTCGTTCACCTCTTTAAAAACTATTTGCGTTTTTTCAGAATATAATTGTCAGATTTTTTCTTTTTGCGGGTTTTCCGGCCCTTCGTTTTCCATCCCCAGGGGGATGTCGGATGATGTCCGCCGGAAGCCTTTCCCTCGCCGCCGCCCATGGGATGGTCAACCGGGTTCATTGCAACGCCGCGGACGTGCGACCGTCTTCCGAGCCAGCGGACGGCGCCGGCCTTGCCGTAAACAATGTTTTCATGATCCAAATTCCCAATCTGCCCGATCGTCGCCCTGCAATTTAAATGCACCAGCCGAACCTCTCCCGAGGGCAATTTCAAATGCGCAAATTTTCCTTCTTTGGCCACCAATTGCGCGTACGAGCCGGCACTGCGAGCCAGTTGGCCCCCTTTTCCAGGCTTTAATTCTGCATTGTGTACAAATGAACCCAGAGGAATATTGCCCAACGGCATCGTATTTCCAACGCGGATCTCAACGCTTTCACCGGACATCAAAATATCATTCACTTTTATTCCGTTCGGTGCCAGTATATACCGTTTTTCACCATCCCGATAAAATAATAAAGCCAAATTCGCCGAACGATTCGGATCGTAATGGATGGCGGCCACACGTGCCGGAATATTATCTTTGTTTCGCTTAAAATCCACAATGCGATAGCTTCTTTTATGCCCCCCGCCGCGGTGCCGAATCGTGACCCGTCCGAGGTTATTCCGGCCTCCGGTTTTGTGCAGCGGTTTTACCAGAGAGGGTTCGGGCTTATTATCCGTAATATCGGTATAATGAACGACTTTACGAAAACGCATTGACGGTGTAACCGGCTTATAACTTTTTAACGGCATGGATTCCTCCAATTTTCCTTTTTACAATTTTGAATTAAACGGCACCGGCCACATATTCAATTTCTTCATCCTTTTTCAGGGTCACAACGGCTTTTTTCCACTTCGCCGTTTTTCCTTCGTATCGCCCTAAACGGCGAAACTTACCAGGCATAATCATTGTGCGGACGGACTCAACGGTCACATCGAAACGCTGTTCAACAGCCCGTTTAATTTCGATTTTATTGGCGCGAAGGTCCACATGAAAGGCATACTGCCTGTGCACATTTTTTAAAGTGGTCATTTTTTCTGTTAAAATGGGCCTGATTATGATGTTAAACGTATCTTTCATTCTCCAAACACCTCTTGTAATCTGGTAACCGCACTCTTTTGAATGACAATCACTTCATTGTCTAACAATTCGTAAGTTGAAACATTTCGAGCTTCTTTGATTCGCAAGTTTGGAATATTCCGGCTTGCCAGAGTTATTTTGGAATCAGATTCCGGAATCAGAAAAAGTGCTTTCTTTTTATGAATACCCAAATTCTTTAATATCAGATACATATCTTTCGTCTTGCCGGATTCGATGGTGAAATCATCCACAACGACAATCTTTCCTTCGCCGGCGCGGTAAGAGAAAGCGGATTTTCGTGCCAATTTTTTGATTTTTTTATTGACCTTCATCGAATAAGGATGGGGCTGAGGCCCAAAAATAGTGCCTCCGCCTTTCCAGAGCGGGGATCGAATCGTCCCGGCACGGGAAGTTCCGCGGCCTTTTTGCTTCCAGGGTTTTTTCCCGCCGCCGGCCACCAGAGCACGATTTTTAGTCGACGCCGTGCCCTGACGGGCATTGGTCATTTGAGCCTTCACCGCCAAATAAATAGCATGATCATTTGCTTTAATGGCAAAAATATTTTCCGGCAGCTCAAAATCTTCTGCCACTTTGGTTCCATCTATTCCAAAAACGTCCGCTTTCACAGTACCCTCTTTTATTTTCGAATTTCAACGGTGCTGTTCATCGATCCGGGGACAGCCCCTCTAATAAGAATAATGTTCTGATCCGGATAAACTCGAACAACCCGCAAATTCTTAACGGTTACACGATCATTTCCCATCCTGCCGCCCATGCGTGTGCCCTTCATTACACGAGACGGATAGGATGATTGGCCGATTGAACCCGGGGCGCGTAAACGGTCACTTTGACCATGCGTGACAGGACCGCCTTTAAATCCGTGACGTTTCACCACACCCTGAAAACCACGCCCTTTCGACTTGCTGGCAATATTAACTCGCTCTCCCGGACTAAAGAGAGAGACATCCAGACGGTCACCCGATTTGAAATTTTCACTGTGATCAAAATCCCGAAATTCCTTTAACACATAAAAGGGCTTTAGATTTGCTTTCCGGGTATGCCCGATCTCCGGCCCGGTCGCTCGTTTTTCTTTTTTATCCCGAAACCCAAGCTGCACAGCCGAGTACCCGTCTATTTCATTTGTCTTTATCTGTGTCACATAACACGGGCCGGCTTCGATAACAGTCACGACCACATGCTTTCCATTCTCGTCAAAAATGCGCGTCATTCCGATTTTTTTACCAATCAAACCAACCATGTTTCTTAATTCCTTGACTATTCTGTTGGCTTACACTTTAATTTCTACATCCACACCAGCCGGTAATTCCAATTTCATTAAGGCATCGATCGTTTTAGGGGTCGAATTTAAAATATCGATCAACCGCTTATGGATACGGGTTTCAAACTGTTCACGGGATTTTTTATCCACGTGAGGTGACCGCAGCACCGTGTAAACAGACCGTTTGGTCGGTAAAGGGATAGGGCCCGAAATTGCTGCACCTGTTGACTTGGCCGTCCGAATAATCTTATCCGTCGACTTGTCAATCAATCGATGGTCGTATGCCTTTAATTTAATTCTAATTCGTTGACCCGGCATTTAATTTTCTCCAAAATTAATTTACTACACTTAAAAAGTACTATTACTCAATAATTTTCGCCACCACACCGGCGCCGACCGTCCGGCCGCCTTCCCGGATGGCAAACCGAAGACCCTCTTCCATCGCAATTTCATCTATCAATTCCGCCTCGATCGTCACGTTGTCGCCCGGCATCACCATCTCCA
>BDTM01000132.1 GCA_002898015.1 bacterium BMS3Bbin03
ACCCGGCCCAGCCAGTACACAGGAGAGAAGCCCTGGGATCCGTTGGAGATTTTGTTTTTTATCAGAAACGGAAGATCGGCAATTTTGATGAATGAAGACCGGTCGCTGATTTCGATCCTGGTAAAGCATGAAACCGGGAAAAAGGCCGTTACCGTTAGTGCTTGTCGGAAGCAAATCCATTTAAGATTTTTGGCGGAAGAAAATCCGGGAACGGTGACATTGGATGGGAATAGACTGCGTGTTCAACAGGAACGGAAAACGGATGAGGGTACTCCGGCTGCCTGGTATTCAAAAGGCGAACACTCCCTTCATGTGGCGTTCAACGGAGCGGGAAAAATGCACGAGATGCTGTTTTAGAGAAATCGTTTGGGAAAGAGGAAAATGTGGGCGCTACTGGATTCGAACCAGTGACCTCTGCCTTGTAAGGGCAGCGCTCTGAACCAACTGAGCTAAGCGCCCAAGGAACGTAAATGCAAAAGCCAACTCTTTTCAGGTTGGCTTTTTCGCGGGGACGACGAGACTCGAACTCGCAACTTCTGGCGTGACAGGCCAGTGCTCTGACCAATTGAACTACGTCCCCAAAAGATTCAGGAAGCTGATTTATTCTCTTTTTTGTTGGCAAGAATCGCCCACGGAATTATGACCAGATAACCCACTATCAGAATTACCGGCGCCAGCGTCCGCGACCAAAAACTGTCCCAGGGACCGATACTTAGAAATATATAAGCGATGAGCAGAACCAATAAACCTGCCGCAAATAGCTGATAATTTTTCTTTGTAAAAGGTAAATGGGTGTCTTGCCTGGTCTTATTTTTTTTGTTTTTTGCTTTCATCGGCATACAATATACGAATTATGGGTTCCATTTGCAAGAAAAATTAATTTCATCCTAAAATCTTTTAATTTCCGTTAAAGGACTGCCCGGCAAAGAAAGCCGTCCCGCTTTCTTTAGCCGCCTTTAGCCGTGCAATCCCAACATTTGATTGATCTGGGCTCGATTAAATCCAATAATCGGACGATTATTAATGAAAATAACGGGGACGCCGCTTTGCCCGGTTTTTCGAACCATGTCGGCTGCCGCCTTCAGGTCTTTCGAAACATCAATATCTTTAAACCGAATGTTATTTTGTTTTAAATATTGCTTAACTGCCCGGCAATGAGGGCAGGTTGGGGTTGTAAATACAATCACTTTGGGTTGGTTTTGGGGTAGTGCCATAACCTAATCCGCCTCCTTTCCTGAATGAGAAGAGATTAAATCATTTAATTCTTCAACCATGTTCCGGATGATTTGATCATCCATGCCTTTTTCTTTTGCGTTTTCTTCAAGTGTGCCCCAGACCGGTTCACCGCAGGCGATACACTTAATGCCCTTATCCATTAAGAATTTCACGGATTCCGGAAATTTGGCCACCAATTCTTCAATCGTCACATCTTTATCGACGTACTTATCCATTTAAATTGTCCTTCGGCAAACCCTTTTCATAAGAATTTAATGGTCAATGACCAACTGAATTATATCCCGGACAAATGGATTTTTAATTTTATAGATGACTTTAGCACCGCTGCGTTTTCCCTCAATCAAGCCGATTGAACGCATCAAGGCTAAATGCTGAGAGACGACCGGCTGTGAGACCTCGAGGCAATCGCACAACTGCGTCACGTTTTGTTTTGAATCGTACAATTTGCAAATAATGCTCAGGCGCACCGGATGTCCCAGCGCCTTCAGTATCCGGGCCTTTTTTAATAATTTAATATTTCTCAAAATGCCTGCCTGGTTAGATATTAGGAAATTTCTATATTCTAATATTATTAAGTCATAAATATAAACTGTTTTTTTCTATTTTTCAAGTTTTTTTTTAAACGGAATACTCACAAAAATGATCATAATTGAATTCATCCAGTGAAACTTTTTCCCGTGAGCAAAGAGGGCAATCCGGATCTTTATGAATGGGGAGCACTTCTGCAGTTGAGGTCAGGGCATTAAAATTCCAGATTCTGTTCTTCAGGTGCCGGCCGAATCCTTTTTCCTCGATTTTCAATATTGACTTGATGGCCTCACTCGCCTGAACAGAACCAATGATTCCCGTCAATACACCCAGGACGCCGGCCTGCGCGCAGGTGGGGGCGAGAGCCGGATCGGGCGCCTCCGGAAACAGACACCGGTAACAGGCCGAATCTTCTTCCTGAGTAAAAATCGTGACCTGCCCCTGAAATTCAAGAACGGCGCCAAAAACAAGGGGCTTTTTAAGCATGTAACAGGCATCATTTAATAAAAAACGGGTCGGGAAATTATCAGAACCATCGACCACAATATCGTATTTTGAAATGATTTCCAGGGCATTCTCTTTATTTAAATAGTCTTTATATTTTTGAATCATCAAATCAGGATTCAGTTTTTGCAGTTTTTCAGCCGCAGAATCCACTTTTGGGCGGCCGATATCCTGTGTGCTGTGCAGCACCTGGCGCTGAAGATTGCTCAGATCGACTCTGTCGTGATCTACCAGTCCGATTGTGCCGACTCCGGCCGCTGCCAGATACAGGGCAACCGGAGAACCGAGTCCCCCTGTTCCGATAACGAGAACTTTGCTCTCATTCAGGCAAATTTGACCCGCTTCTCCGATCTCATCCAGCCGGATGTGCCTGTCGTAACGTGCTGCCCAATTATCAAAAGACTCTTTTCGTATCGCCATGAAACTCTCCTGTTTTTTAAAACTTTAAGCGGTATTCCGCAATTTGCAAAGCGTTTGTGGCGGCACCCTTGCGGAGATTATCCGCAACCACCCACATATTCAAACCGAACGGTACACTTTCGTCCCGCCGCAGTCTTCCGATAAAAACATCATCCCTGCCCATGGCATCGCGGGGAAGGGGATAGATGTTTTGGGCGGGTGCGTCTTTTAAAATAATACCGGCTGTGTGCCGGTAAAGGTTTCGCACATCTTCAATATTAAAATTTGCTTCCAACTCAACATTTAAAGAGACAGAATGGCTGTACTCAACCGGCACCCGCACGGTCGTGGCGGTGATCGGTAAATCCGGTAAATCTAATATCTTGCGGCTTTCGTTCACCATTTTTATCTCTTCATCGGTGCAGCCGTTTTCAAGAAAATTGCCGATGTGCGGGAGACAATTATTAAAAATAGGGTGGGGGTAAACGTTGGACCCCGTATTCAGCTCTCCTTTTCGCTCGGCTCTCAATTGCTCGACGGCCTGTTTCCCGCTTCCGGAAACCGATTGAAAGGTTGTCACAACCACGCGCTTCAAGCCGTACCGTTTTGCCAATGGGAAAAGGGCCATCACGGTCTGAACCGTTGAACAATTCGGATTTGCGATAATCCCCGGATGTGGAAAAATTTGATCTCCGTTAATTTCAGGCACCACAAGCGGCACATCGGGGTTCATGCGATAGGCTTTGCTGTTATCGATAATAAGAGCCCCTTTCGCCACGGCTGCCGGCGCCCAGTCCAAACTGACCTGATTTGTGGAGACGAAAAATACAATGTCCAGCCCTTCAAAAGCCTGAAGACTTAATTTCTGCAATGTAAACGATTTTCCGCCAAATTCCAATGATTTGCCTTCCGACTGCTCTGAGGCAAACAAACGCAATTCCCGGTTTGGAAATTGACGTTCTTCGATCACTTTCAGCAGAGTTCGGCCCACCAATCCTGAAGCCCCGACAATGCCGATTTTGGGATCAGGCAATTTTTCTTCTTTTAACATGTTCAAGACCAAATGCATCGTGAAGAATAGCAACCGTCGTTTCAGCCAAATCTTCCGGCACCACGCAGGCGATTTTAATCTCGGATGTGCTGATGGAGTAAATCGGGATCTGATTTTCAAGCAGCGCCCGAAACACACGATAGGCGGTACCGGGGGTACTGGCAATTCCGGAGCCCACAATGGAAATCTTTGCCACGTCCTGATCCACTTCATAAAAAAAGTTTTTCCGTCTGCTCTGAAGTTCGTCGAGAACCCTGGTCACGGAGTCCAGGTTTTCGTTTGACACCAGGAAGCTGATGGATTTATTCCCGTTTGAGCTGGCTCCCTGAACGATGATTTTGATGTTCACGTTTTCTTCCGCCAATTTTCCAAAAATGTTGAGGAAGTTTTCCGTTTCCTTTGAATAGTCATTGATTCGAATTTGATCGATCTGTTTATCAAGGGCTATTCCTGTGATCACAATTTTTTCCAATTTTTCATCTCCCATAATCCAGGTTCCTGAATTTTTCTTAAACGTATTTCGAATGACCAGCGGGACATTGTATTTTCGGGCGACTTCAACGGCTCGTGTCTGCATGATTTGTGCGCCTTCGGATGCCAATTCCAGCATTTCGGAATATGAAATGAAAGACAGCAGCCTGGCTTTTTTAAAATCTCTGGGGTCTGCCGTGAAAATGCCGTCCACATCGGTGTATATTTCGCAGCGATCGGCATTCAGAATCGCCGCAAGAGCCACAGCCGTCAGGTCGGAACCTCCCCGGCCGAGCGTTGTAATTTCGCCTTCCCGGCTAATCCCCTGAAAACCGGCCACCAGCACAATTTTGCCCGTTTTCAAATGCTTTAAGATATTCTTTTTATCCACATTTTCAATGCGCGCATTACTAAATTGTCCGTCGGTCCGGATGCCCGCCTGGTATCCCAGCAGCGAAATACTCGGGTAGCCAAGCGTGTTTAAAATCATGCTCAACAGTGTAATTGAGATTTGTTCACCCACGGAAAGCAGCAGATCCATTTCACGTGCGGGCGGTGTTTTATGCACCTGACGCGCCAGTGCCAGAAGCTCATCGGTTGTTTTTCCCATGGCAGAAATCACCGCAACCACCTGCTTTCCCCGGTCTCTTTCGGAGATGATGCGCCCGGCCACGATTTTCATCTTCTCAATATCACCGACAGAAGTGCCGCCGTACTTTTGTACAATAATTTTATTCTTATTTTTAGTTGAGTTCACCGGCATTTAACCCAGCCTTTTTTAATCTGTGTCTAACTAATTGCATCCGTGCATTAACCCCCGGCAATGGCGGAGATGATGCTGATCTTGTCTGTCTCTTTCACAGCCGTTTGCAGGCCGTTAAGAAAGCGGATGTCTTCATTGTTCACATAAACATTAATAAACCGCCGCAATTCATTGTTTTCACTGAATATTTTTGCCTGGATCCCGGGATGCTTTTCTTCCAGATCATCCAAAAGTTCGCGAATCGTCTGACCTTCCAACACAATTTCTGTTTGTCCCTGAGTCATTCTCCGAAATGGGCGCGGGAGTTTTACGTTTATGGCCATGTTCAATCTCCTTTCTGCTTTTTTTAATGTAATAACGCCTCAAATTGGTCGTAGTCCGCTTCAATAACGGGGATCGGATAATCCCTTTCCGAAAGGGCTTCAATGGTCTTTAATCCCTGGCCTGTGATACAGGCAACCGTTAATTCATCCGGCCGGATTTCTTTTTCTTCGACCATTTTCTTGAGTACACCGATTGTAACGCCGCCCGCCGTCTCGGTGAAAATGCCCTCTGTCACGGCCAGTAATTTAATGGCATCCACAATTTCCCTGTCGGAGACATCATCTGCCCGGCCACCGCTGTTCCGGATAGTTTGGACGGCATAGTGCCCGTCCGCCGGGTTTCCGATGGCAAGAGATTTGGCAATGGTCTGCGGCTTTACCGGCTGAATTTCAGAGGAATTCTTTTTGAACGCCGTTGAAATAGGGGCGCAGCCGGTTGCCTGGGCTCCAAAAAAACGGGTTTTGTGTGTATCGATCCATTCCATCGTTTCAAATTCATCAAACGATTTTTTTATTTTATTCAACAAAGAACCTCCGGCCATGGGAATAATCACATTATCCGGCACCCGAAAACCGAGCTGTTCCAGAATTTCGTATCCCATGGTTTTTGAGCCTTCCGCGTAATAGGGGCGCAAATTCACATTGACAATGGCCCACCCCTTCTCGTCCGCAATTTCACTGCAAAGCCTGTTTACCGCGTCGTAATTGTTTTTGACTTTTATCAGATGAGGCCTGTATACGGCAGAAGCCATTATTTTAGCCGCTTCAAGATCTTCCGGAATAAAAATGTAGCTTTCCAGACCTGAAGCCGCCGCCTGTGCCGCCACGGCATTAGCCAAATTGCCTGTGGAGGCACAGCCCACAACAGTGAAACCAAATTCAATGGCTTTTGAAATTGAAACGGACACGACCCGATCCTTAAAAGACAGGGTGGGGAAGTTGACCGCATCATTTTTAAGGTACAAATTTTTCAATCCCAAAGTTTCGCCCAGACGGCTTGCGTGAATTAGAGGCGTAAAGCCGACGTCTTTTCCGACCCGGGGTTCGCCCTTGAGCGGCAGAAACTCTTTGTAACGCCACATCGTCTGCGGTCGTGATTTCAATATTTTTTTCGTAAGAGAATGCCTTATTCTCTCGTAATCGTAATCCAATTCAAGGGGGCCAAAACAGTCTTCACAAACCGTCAGCGGCTCCAAGGGGTATTTTTTCCCGCATTCACGACACACAAGGTGAGTGGTAAATTCCATTAATCCTCCGCGACCAAAACTACAAAAAAGAGCAGATACAAAAAAAGCTTCTGCCGAGATGGAAGAAGCTCTGAAAGACTCCTCCATCTCGCATCTTTCCGCTAAAACAACGGCAGGAGTTGGCACCTGACTTTCGTGCTTTTTCAAGCGAAACGGTTGCCGTGGCTTCACAGGGCCTGTCCCTCCACCACTCTGGATACGAGATGAATTATAAAATTAATTCAATATACAGTATTATCGACCGATTGTCAAGAAAAATTTGATTTTAAATAGAGAGACGCAAAATCTTGTGTCTCTCTATTATTTAACGATTTTTAATGTTTTATTTTCTCCGTCTTAAATTCAGCTCTCTTGCAAAATCAATTTCGAAAAATTCGAGTTGACCCCTTTTGTCTTCCTTTTTCAACGACTCATCATAAGCACGCAAATCTTTACGCATAATTTTTGCGCTAATCGTTTTAGGAAATTCTTCCATAAATTCCAATGAACGGGGACGTTTATAAGGTGCGATATGATCTCTAATAAAACGGAATATCTCTAAAGCCATTTGTCTAGAAGGGTGGAAATCGGGTTTTAGTACGATAAATGCTTTCGGTACAATGCGATCTTTTTCAT
>BDTM01000133.1 GCA_002898015.1 bacterium BMS3Bbin03
GGTTGATTTCCCACGCCAGGTCAAAATCAAAGCCCGAATAATCATGATGCGCCAGAGCATCCAGTATGGATCGCGTAAATTTAAAACCCGGGAACCGAATAAATTTCAACGATTTGTTCGTTAACCCAATCATTTGAAAATCGGTTCTGACTGCATCCATCGTTCTTTCATCCCGGAGGGAATCAAATGTCTGAAATTCCCAGTTTTTCCCGAATTTTCCTTCCGGTGTGTGGTGATAGCCGTGATCCCCCAAATGCACTCTGTTTTCATATCCCAAAACAACGGAATCCTGTTCCAAATGCCGCATCCATCGTTTGTATGCCTCAGGCGCGTAAGTTGCTATCCGGTGCACGCCATGAGCCAGCCACCATTTCCCCTTTGGATAATCGGGATTTTCAAGGCCGTCCGGAGCCGTGATGGGGTCGGGAATCACGACCCAAGACATTTTCATTTTGGGGTGATCCTTCAAAAGCCGAATTAAGAAATTTTGTCCTGAAATATCCTTTGGATCCGTCGAGGGCGGAATAAGCCAGCGATAAAAAGGGACTTCATCGAATATCATTGAAATCACCTGATCGAAGGCGTTCGGGAATGGGGAAAAATAGGAGAGGAGGGGAAGGTCCGTTCCGGTTTGAGTCAAAAACACCTCACACGTAAAATCAAGGATAGATGTTTCATCGATTAAAGAGGCAATTTTAGGGCCTTTGGGTTCAATGGCTTTCCAGGGTTCATAAGCCGGTAAAACAACAAAAGAAAATTTAAGCAGACCGTCCGGCTCTTTTTTAATTTCTACCAAACTTTCGTAAGGATTGGTTATTAAAAAATTTAAAAAAGCGTTCTCACCCTGGAATTGATAGATTTGATTTAACGTCTGATAATAAGGTCTGCTTTCCCGTTTTATATCAATCGGTTGATCTACAGAAAATTGGTTTAAAGGCAATATCCCGGTAATATCCCGCATTCGGCTATTTATTTCAATATAATGATTTAACCTCATTTTACGCTGAGGAAGAAATCGAAAGTGAATTTTCAGCCGGTCGTTGATCAGTTCGTAATGAATGAATACGATCAGGGCCTCTTCGTTATTTTGCGCCAGGGTGTAATGTGTTTCAATGTCTAATTCAGCGTAACTTTTATTCCGTATTTTTAGAGATTGAAATTTGAAATCATCGGCATTCATCAAAAACAGAATCTCATTCCCGGAGGTGTTAAATGTGTAATTAATGCCTGATAATTTGTTTTCAATGGATGAAATACCGCCGGCATTTGATCCATTCGTCACAATACTTACTTTCAGGAAATTATTTTGCAGAATTTCATTTGCAGAACCTTTCGAAATGATCAGTCCCAATAAGCCGATTGCGAGCAACACCTTTAATTTTTTCATGGCAAATTGTCTCCGGAATTTACCGATTGTGAATCCAATCATATATAAAAGACCCGATTTTGACCGGAAGCGGAATTGAAATTTTTTGAGAATTACGGGATTGTTTTTAATCCTGTTAAAACAAAAATCCTGCTGCCAGATACAGAACCAATGCAATTGCACCGGAAACCAGTGCGTACGGTAATTGGGTTCGGACGTGATCGATGTGGTCGGTGGCGGATGCCATGGATGAAATAATTGTGGTGTCCGATATGGGTGAACAGTGGTCTCCAAAGACGCCCCCGCCCAGAACCGCCCCGAGTGTCAACGGTAAATTCGCGCCGATAATGGTGGCCATCGGAATCGCAATGGGAATCATAATGGCAAATGTGCCCCAGGATGTGCCCGTGGCGAAAGCAATAAAGGCACCCACTATAAAAATGACCGCCGGCACGTAGCGGGCATGCATCCAGCCCTTGGTGAGGCCGGCGACGTAGGGGCCGGTGCCCAGGGCTTTGCAGGTGTTCCCAAGCGCAAACGCCAGCATCATTAAAATGGCCATTGGGATCAGCCCGCCGACGCCTTTTAAAAAGAGGTCGGTGAGTTCCGATGTCGTCATAATTTTTTGCCAGCGGTACATCACAGCCCCCACGGCAATAGCGGCCAATACCGCCCAGAAAACGGCCGTCGATCCGGAACCCTGTTCAATACTGCCGTGACCCGTAATTAAGAGTCCGACCGGCATCATGGCCACCATCGTCAGCACCGGAACAATCATGTTCACGGACCGCTTCGGAATGTTTGGTTTGGATGCCAGCATGACCACATCTTCCGAAACGAGCGGTTCGGCCCCGTCCCGCAGCAATTTTCCTTCTTCCCGCACACGCCTTTCGGCCTCCTTCATCGGACCGAAATCTTTATCCGTCAAAATAATAAAAAGCACAAAAAGAATAGCCGAAATCGCATAAAAATTAAGCGGCACACCTTCGGCAAAAACCCGCATGGGCTGCGGGATGTTTTGACTATCTAAAAGTCCCAGCACATACGCCCCCCAGGCATTGAAGGGGATCAACACGCAAATTGGGGCGGACGTGGAGTCACAAATATAGGCCAGCTTCTCACGGGAAATTCGCAGTTTATCAAACAGCGGACGGGCAAAAGAGGCTCGAACCAATATGTTAATGCTGGATTCCACAAAGACCACAAAGGCCAGAATCCATGTGAGAAATTGGGCGCTTTTGCGCCCGCGGACAATGCCTTTCCGTGTGATGTCTGCGATAAATCCGTCCACCCCGCCGGAGCGCTGCGTATAGGCGATGAGAGCGCCAATCATCGCACTAAAGATAATGACTTTTGTGTTGTCCGGATCTTTAAAAACGGTGATGCACGCTTCAAGCGCTAAATTGAGTCCGGAAATCGGGTTCCAGTTTGCCAGAATAGTCCACCCTGCCCAAATCCCCAGAAACAAGGAAATGTACACCTGTTTCGTACGAATGGCCAGGAAAATGGCCAGGAGGGGAGGAATGACGGACAGCCAGCCGGTGGTTTGCGTCATATTTTTTCCTAATGATAGTCCTGATAAAAAATATCTGCCATTTTGTTGAAATAATCATCCTTTGTAATTTTGAAAAGGATGCGGAGAAAAGCTATATGAATAGAATGATAATCTGCTTCTTTTATTTTATGTTTTAAGCAATAATAGCTGATATCGTTTACATTTCGATAAATATGGCAAATAATGTTTTATTGTTGTCAAACTTGCTAATAGGATATCTTTACTTAATGCGTCGTTTGTTACAAGATAATAATCATAAATTCCAAAAATTGCAAAAAGATAACCATTTAACGTATTACAGGGAGTTTCCATCGGATATTCTTCAATCCAATAGTAACCCAATGGATCAATATAAACGACCCAGGGAGTTTTTTCTCCCTTAAAGCGAAAGAAGCTTTTGAATAGTTTGGTCGCATAATCTAAATAAGATTGATTCTTGGTAAACATATATAATCTCGAAAAGACAGAAAGAGCCTGCCCTTGCGCCATTCCTGAATACCAAGGAGCAATCATTAATTGATTCGGCAAACCATGTAAATGAAAGTCAAAATGATAAGGAAAATAGAGAATGCTGTCATAAGTGTCAGCAATTTGAATTAATTTATCGGCAAGAAGCTCTGCCTTTTTTAAATAGGCTTTATTATTGGAATGCCAATAACCATCTATAAGCTCAATACTCCGTTGAGCAATCTGAACAGGATGGTAATAAAATTTATTATGATACAAAAATAAGGGAACTCCTGAACTGTCTTCATCTTTATCTGTTTTTAAAGAACTTGTATAATTGCGGGTATAAGGAAGATCTTGATAATCAAGCTTTGTAATCGTGAAATTCTGCTTTTTGGCGTTGTCATACGTCATTACTTTTGTCGGCATTTTCCCGCATGCGATTAGGCCAACAAAAGCTATCAGAATGAAAATAATAATTCTGTTTTTAAGATTTTCCATTTATTTGATTGGCTGTTTAGATAGATAATTGGCAATGAAACCTGGAAAATTATTACTCAATGTGTTGTATCCCCTTTCAACACACTCGCTCCCACATAATCCCGCAGCACCTCCGGTACCACAATGGTGCCTTCGTCCGTCTGGTAATTTTCCAGAATGGCGATAACCGTTCGCGGCAGAGCCAGTCCCGAGCCATTGAGCGTGTGTACGAATTCGGGCTTGGCATCGGGCGTGCGGCGGAAACGGATATTGGCGCGCCGCGCCTGAAAATCGACAAAATTAGACACCGACGACACCTCCAGCCATTTTCCAATGCCCTGCGCCCAGACTTCAAGATCGTAGCATTTGGCAGCGGCAAAGCTTAAATCTCCGGTTGCCAGGTTAAGCACACGATACGGAAGCCCCAAAAGCTGCAGCAATTCCTCGGCATCCCGGAGTAATTTTTCGTGCTCATCCCAGGAGGTCTCCGGCTTCACAAACTTAACCATTTCCACCTTATCAAATTGATGAATGCGGATTAATCCTCGTGTGTCCCGGCCGTACGAACCGGCCTCTCTTCTGAAACAGGGTGTGTACGCCGTGTAGCAGAGGGGCAGGTCTTCACCCTTTAAAATCTCATCTTTGTGAAGATTGGTTAGCGGGACTTCCGCGGTCGGAATCAGGAACAGATCGTCCTGTTCGATATGGTACATGTCGTCTTCTAATTTCGGAATCTGGCCGGTACCAAACATATCCTCCCGCCGCACAATAAAAGGCGGTGCAATCTCTTTGTAGCCCTGTTTCTGCGTGTGGTAATCCAAGAAGAAATTGATTAACGCCCGTTCCAGATGGGCGCCCATTCCTTTAAACACAATAAAATTGGAGCCGGAAAGTTTGCTGCCGCGTTCCAGATCGAGCAGTCCCAATTCGGTGCCCAATTCCCAATGCGTTTTTGGCTTGAAATCGAGTTTTTCAATTTCGCCCCAGCGTTTTATTTCCTGATTAAAACTTTCGTCCGGTCCGACCGGCACGGAAGGATGGGGAATGTTCGGCACCCAGATTAAAATATCGTACATGGCTTTCTGAGTATTCCTCAACTTTTCATCAAGAATTTTTATTTTCTCGGAGACTTTCCGCATTTCCGCGATTTTTTCCGCGGCCTGTTTTTTCTGCTTTTTAAGTTGATTGATTTCAGCCGAGACCTGATTGCGCAGGCGCTTTAATTTTTCTGTTTCTTTAATGAGCTGGCGCCATTTTTCGTCCATGACTAAAAGTTTATCGATATCCGCTTTTTCATTTTTATTTTTAACCGCGTTTTTCACAAGGTCCGGGTTCTCGCGAATAAATTTTAAATCCAGCATGTGTTTGCCCTTTAATTAATTTTTTAAAAGAATGTACAAACTGTAAAATAAAGTTGATATAAGATACTATCTTCGATAAATTAAATCAATTGAAAAATAGTGTTCATTTTTCTGTTTGAATCGTTACAAATAGTTTTAGCGGGCGCTTGCCCGCATCTCGGCATTGGAGGAGAAAATCGTGATGGAAAACGATTGTGATGGTTATTTTTTGGACGACGGCACAAAAATCGACCCGAATTTAGTGTCCAAACCCGGCCTGTGCGTGACTTGTGTTCGTGATGATGACCCTGATGAAGAAGTCCTTTGTACGCTCACCCGGATCGATCAGATGGATCAATCGGAATTTAATTGTTTTTCGTATAGAGCGAAAAAACTTTGAATAAGAGAAATCATCGCGGCTCACGTTAAACAGCTTCGCCGTTTACGCTTCATTCCAAAATGACTTCTCTTATTCACTTATTCATTCTCCTGTGAAAAATCGGGATATTTCTTCAGTGACCCATTCCGGATTGGGGCATCGACAAAAAATACAGCCTCTATTTCACAATAAATTTCTTGATCGTCTCCGTTGTGTAATCGATGTAAGCCTCCGGCAGTTCCGGATACATGGGCAGAGAAACCACGTGGCTGGAGACCTCTTCCGAAACCCGGAAATCACCCTTTTGGTAGCCTAAACCCGCGTAAGCCGGCTGCAAGTGCAATGGGATGGGATAATGAATTCCCGTGGAGATCCCGTTTTCTTTTAGATAAGTTTGCAGCCCGTCCCGGTCATCCACCTGAAGGGTGTACTGGTGGTACGTGTGGACATTGTAATCCGCCACATAAGGCGTAACGGCAGGCGTGTCTTTCAGGCGCGCGTTGTATTTTTCGGCATTTTGACGGCGCATCTCATTCCACTGATCAATGTGCTTTAGCTTGACGTTGAGAATGGCAGCCTGAAGCGAATCCAGGCGGCTGTTCACACCCAGGTACACATGCTGATATTTTGTGGCTGATCCGTGAACACGGAGTTTTCGCACACGATCGGCGATTTCATCCGTGTTGGTGAGCACCATGCCGGCATCGCCGTAGGCGCCCATATTTTTGCTGGGGAAGAAACTGAGACAGCCGGTGTCTCCCAGCGATGTGGCTTTTTTGCCCCTGTAAAGTGCGCCGACAGCCTGCGCAGAATCCTCGATCACCACCAAATTATGGCGTTTGGCAATGGCGTTGATCGCATCCATATCGGCACACTGCCCGTAGAGGTGAACCGGGACAATCGCTTTTGTTTTCGATGTAATTTTGTCCTCAATTTGGTTGGGGTCAATGATGTATGTTTTGGGGTCAATATCCACAAAAACCGGCTTGATGCCCAGCAGCACCATGACTTCTACGGTGGCTACAAACGTCATTGGGGTTGTGATCACTTCATCGCCGGCGCCGATGTTGTAAGCCATCAATGCCAATTGAATGGCATCCGTTCCGGACGCCACTCCCACGGCGTGTTTCACACCCGTGTACTCGGCCATATTTTTTTCAAATGTTTTCACGGCCGGGCCCAGAATAAACGCGCCGGAATCCAAAACGCCATGAATGGCCGCATCCATTTCGGGTTTTATATTTTTGTATTGTGTGACCAGATCCACCAGGGGTACTTTCATCTGTCCTCCTATTTAATTTTTTTTACGATGAACCATTTTACTGTCCCTTTCCCCGCAGCATTACGGAAATCGTATTGAGTAAAATCTTCAAATCCATCCGAAGCGACATATTCTCCAGATAGAATAAATCGTACTGCACCTTTTTCCGCACGTCGTCCAGCGATTGATCGTATTCGTGTTTGATCTGCGCCCAGCCTGTGATGCCCGGCCGAATGCGAAGGCGCCTCGAATAAAATGGAATTTCTTTCTTCAGCTTTTCCACAAAATAGGGGCGCTCGGGCCGGGGGCCGATCAGGCTCATATCCCCTTTGAACACATTGATGAATTGGGGCACTTCATCGATGCGCAATTTTCGAAGCATCCAGCCGGTATGGGTAATACGGGGATCATCTTCACCGGCCCACACCGGACCGCTTGTTTTTTCGGCATCCCGGTACATGGAGCGAAATTTAACCATGGTGAAAGGTTTCCCATTCCGGCCCACACGGGTTTGTTTGTATAAAACAGGTCCTTTCGACTCAATTTTAATGATCAATCCGACAAAAACCCAGATCGGCGCGAAAAGAACCAATATCGCGGCGGAAACGCTCAAATCCATCAGGCGTTTCACACGCCGTTCCCAGAGAGGCATGAGCTCCGGAAGAATTTCGATTAACGGGAATCCGTAAATCTGATTCGTTCTGGCCTGTCCCACTACGATATCGTACAAATCAGGCACGATTTTCAAGTGGACGTCCAGCCCGTTTACCTGTCCCAGAATATCCACTACAGAGGAACGCTCCGACTCTTCAAGTGCAATTAAGATTTCTTCGATGCCGTTTTTTTGTACGATCGCTTCCAGATTATTTAAATTCCCAAGGATTTGCTCCTGAGGAATAACGGGGTTTCCCGACCGGGACGGATTCACAAATCCGGCCAGTTGATAGCCGAGAGCCGGAAACCGTTCCACCTTTTCTTTGAGCTCTTTTGCACGATTTCCCTGTCCCACAATCACCGTTTTGCGCAATCCGACGCCCGATTCCAGCAATTTCCGCTGAAACGAACGCAGCGCCATGCGTCCGGCACTAACCCCCACCAGCAGCACGAGCCAGTAGGTTAAGATCATCAATCGACTCAGCGGGAATGGATTCGCAACATCGTGGTGCCAATCGATCGTAAAAAGAAAAATCAGAATTATCCCAATCGAAACGGCTTTAAACAGCGCAATGAATTCATCGAAACGGGATTGGGCGTACCAGGAACGGTACAGCCCGAAAAATATAAACACGAAGAGCCAGAATAAAAATATTAAACCCGAAATTACCCAGAAATCTCCAAATGAAATCTGTGCATCAAATCCGAATCGTTGCCGAATGAGTGCCCAACCGAAAAAGGAGGCGTTAATCGTGATAAAATCGCTTAAAAACAGGAGAATTTTTTCAATAGGTTTTGGCATTTTTACTCGTGTGATTTAAACAAACCCACCAAAAATCCAAATCCGAAACTGATTTGCATGGCTGCAAAGACAAACGGAAACACCGGCAAATATTTCAATCCGTATCGAAAACCCGTGTACAGCGAGGCAATCACCAGGAATATCCCGTACACTACTATCAGACCTTCAAAGACCGGAAAAGCCGAGTGAAAAAATAAAGAGAAAATTCCTGTCAAAGTCAAGAGAAAAACGAAAGTGGCGGGAATAAGATGCAGGAATTTGATGGCATCCAAATGTTTTTTAACGACATTCACGCGCAAGATGCCGTATCGAAAAAATTGCCGCATGAGTTTCCGTAAATTCGGTCTGGGATAATAATGCGAAACAATTTTTGGGGTGAAATATATTTTATAGCCCGCTTTCCGGATGCGCCAATTAAATTCGGCATCTTCGGAAATCACGGTCTCTTCATCAAAGTATCCGATTTCATCAAACAGGCTGCGGTGATAAGCCGCATAAACAACCGTGTCCACGTAACTCTCACGCTTTCGATAGCGATAGGGGGCGCTCATAATTCCGAAAATAGAGCTCATGGTGTGTCCGATTGCCTGTTGAATGTAGGAATCGCCCGTATTGATCTGAGTGCCGCCGACACATTTGACCTTTTTCATTTTCATGTAAGCGATATTTTGGGCGACAAAATCTTTTTTGATTCGTGTGTGCGCGCCAAGAATGATGACGACATCTCCGGAAGCATTCTGCGCGCCAATGTTCAGGCTTTTCGGGGTTTTTCGATAGGGGTTATTCAAAAGCTTTATATTGGGATGTTTTTTGGCGCAGTGGATTACTTTTGACCGGGATTGATCTGTAGAATAGCCGTCGATCACCAGCACTTCAATTTTGTCACCCGGATAATCCTGTGCCAGGATGGAATCGAGACATTTTGTAATGTTTTTTTCCTCGTTGTACATGGGAATGACAAAAGTCACGAGCGGCACATCCGGTAATGCATCGATGACCTCTTGTGTGGCAATTTGCTTTTCATTTTCATCCGCCGATGAAAAGTGCTCCCGTTTAAAGCTCAATCGCCCGGCCTCCGCTCCGCAAGGATTCCTCCGCAAGTTCAAGCGCCTTCACAACCCGCAGTCCGTTGTACCCATCTGTTTTTGGTTTTTCCCCCGTCTCACAGCAATTTAAAAAATGCTCCATCTCTCTGCGCAGGGGTTCATAGGTATCGAGTTTGGGACTGACCACATCGCCTGTTCGATAGCTCAGTTGGTATTCTCCGAATGTTTCGGGATCTTTATAATCGACGCCTTTATCGTAAATCTTTACTTTTTCAATATTTTCCGTGTCATCGTACACCAGCATCTTTTCTGAACCGACTATTGTGGTACGGCGCAATTTGCTTGGAGAAAGCCAGCTTACCTGCACATGAGCAATTGCTCCGGAGGGAAATTCCAGATTAATAAAGGCCACATCGGGGATTCCCTTTTGTACAAAATCCTTGCCCGCTGCTGAAATCCGGTTGGGTTCCTCGTCAAGCCAGAAAAAAATGGTTGAAAAATCATGCGGCGCCAAATCCCAAATCACACTGACATCCTTTTGATGCAAGCCGAGGTTCACGCGGGAGGAACTGAGGTAATAGATATCGCCCAATTGACCGGAGGACAGAATCTCTTTGATCTTTAAAACGGGGGGACTGTATTCAAATGTGTGTCCCACCATCAGGATTTTATTTTTTGTTTTGGCCGTTTCGATTAGTTCTTCAACCTCTTTAACGGACGCGGCAAGCGGTTTCTCGACGAAAATATGCTTTCCCGCCCGGAGCGCTTCCTCTCCTAATGAGGCGTGAAAAGAAACAGGGGTCGCAATGAAAACGGCATCCACTCTGGGATCAGCGAGCACATTTCGGTAGTCGATCTCCGTCTCAATCGCTGGATAGCGCGATTGAATTTTTTGAATTTTGTTCGGATCCAAGTCACACGCAATCAGGCGGTCTGTCCGATGCAATTCATAAATATTTCTCAACAAATTTGGCCCCCAATACCCCAGGCCGATTACTGCAACGTTCATGGTTCTGTCCTATATTTTAAATGCTCGAATGAAATAATCCTTATTAATTCCCAATGTTAAAACAACCGGATTTAAGATTCTCTGAATGCCCGATCCATTCACGCGGCACATATAATTTAATCGATAGAATTAAATTTAGCAACTGCCATTTTTGAACAGGTCTCACAATTGGTGTAACCGCACGAAAATAAACCGGAATCCACGCCTTTAGAACCTGTGTCACATCGCAAGGGACGAATGTTCTGTTAAAAACTCGATTAAAAAAAACAATCATTCCATATTTCAAGAAAAAATCTTCTTATAAAGAGACCTTAAAACATTAGCAGAATTTTGCCAGTTATATTTTATCTGAACCGCGCGAACCCCATTTTCTCCATAAGGAAAATCGGCATTGTTTCTTATTTTTAAAACAGCTTGTGCAAAATCCTGAGCCGATCGCGAGCGAAATACTTCTCCGCAGCGGGTCTCTTCTACCACGTTTTTCATGGCTCTGGCATCTGAGACCAAAACAGGTTTCCCCATCGCCATGTACTGAAATAATTTGTGAGGCGTGCCGCTGTCGATTAAATCGTTGCTCCCCTGGGGAATAATGCAAATGTCACTGACGGCCAAATAAGAGGAGGTTTCCTCAAAAGGAACCCAGCCGATTATTTCAACATGATCGTTTACCCCTTCAATTTCAATCCATTTTTGCAACTGTGCGCGGTACACGCCATCGCCGACAAAAATTAATTTCAAATTCGAGATTTCTTGCTTCAGAAAACGGACTGCCTTAACCGCCACGTCCAGATCACGCTCCGGGCTGAATTGCCCCAGGAAACTCAGGACAAACTGTTTTTCATACTTCTGAACAATATTTTCGTCCAGAGGGAACCGATCGTATGTCCCCCATTCCACCGTATTACCGACGACTTCGATCGGAGGCAAAATATCATATTTTTTCTGTAAATACGCTTTGTGTTCAGGGGCCACCACGATAACAGCGTCGGCAAATCTCAGGCTCCATTTTTCATAGATTTCCGCCAATTCGGGATTTCTAAAAATTTGAGAAACGATATTTCCCTTTTTCCCCCAAAGAGCCAAAGCGGCCGGATAATTTTCGTGCAGATCCAGAACAAATTTTTTGTGAAAAAATACTTTTCCAATGATTCCCAACAGCGCAAAAGGCAGGTCATGAACGTGAATAACCTCTATTTTTTTTTGAAACACAACTCGAACAAACGAAACCAGCCAGAACGGATTTAGCGGAACGGGGAAATTCTTTTTACGATTAAAGGCAGTTCCCAGAAAAGGCACATCCTTTAAGCGAATAACGATGCCGTAACTGAATTCTTCCTGATCCGGCAAATCCTTCTTTTTATTGGACAGAAGAAAAACATTTAGCCTCTCTGAAGTTAATGCCTTCATCTCTTTTTCTACACGAATATCCGGAGGAAATTCACTTTGCAAAATCATCAGGATATTTTTATTATTGCATTTCATCTGACTTCTTGGCCTGAAAATAGAGCACGCTGCCCATTGCAAAAATGGTCCACACAACAAAATATTCCTCGATCGAATAAAAGAAGGATACAATAAATATCCCCAATAAACCTACTAAAAAACTTTTTGTATAAAGAGAAAAAGGAGAATTCCCTCTTTTTTCAAATATTTTTTTTGCTTCAATTAGTCGGGCGACGACAATGGAAATAATTAATACAAATAACAAAAACCCCAAAATGCCTGTTTCGGTGGCGACTTCCAAAAGGGTATTGTGTACGGCTAAATGCTGGGCAACAAATACGTGGGATTGTAAAACAAAATTTCCCGCGCCGATTCCCAAAATGGGATGATGAATAAAAAACTGCCAGGCGCCGCGGTAAAGCTCCGCGCGCCATCTCAGAGAGGGATCCTGCTGAATATTTCCGACCGAAAGAATCCTTTGCCAGAAATCGGCAGGGACAAAATAAATGGCCAAAAAAAATATGAGCGTTACCAATAGAATAATTGTTTTTTCTCTTCTCTTGAGATAAAACAGGTATGCTAAAATAACGGCCAAGCCGATTGTAGAGCTTCTGGAAAAAGTGGCGACCAGCCCCAAAATGGAGAAAAGAAATAACAGGGCAATCAGAGAACGTTTAAATTTTGTTTGGGTAGAAAAAAAGGATAAAAAAATGAAGGGAATAATAATCAATAAATGGATTCCTAAAATATTCGGATCACTGGTTAAGCCGCGAAAACGCCAGGTTTGCATGGAGGAACCCAAAAAGGGAAGCGGCGCAAACATTCCTATCAGTCCAACAATTACGGAGAACAATGTCGCAAAAATTATCATGATGACAGCGCCTTTAACCCTTTGTGCACTGTCTAAAATTTGCGTAATGAGGAAATAATAAAGTCCTATTTTAAAATAGAGAAATAAAATACTCAGGCTCTGGATTTTATCCATTGCTGCAAATGAAGAAATAAGAACAATAGCCAAAAAGGCAATAATCCAAACATAAAGACTATCCCAAAAAATATGCCATCTAAATGTCACAATCCGGTGGAAAAACCACGAAAGTGCTGTGAGTAACACCACCGCAAAAAAGCCCATCGGGATTTTAAATCCCCAAACAATGCCGGAAAATTCCACAAATAGCGTAAGCAGTAAACCGTAATAAGGCGAATAAATGACAAGAATAAAAGCCGCAAGAACAAAAAAAAGAAGAAATAGCTTATGAACGGGAAACCAATAAAAAAATAACGCTCCTGCGGCAGAAAACAAAACAGCCAAGAGCAAGGTATCGATTTTATATCCAAAATCTAAAGAAGTTGTTTTCTCTGCAAATTTCATTTTTATCTCAGTGCAAAATCATAAAAATTTTCTAATTCATGTAGGATCATTTTTTCATCCGCCCGGGATTGAATTAATTTCCGATTTTCCTGAGCGGAAGTTTCTCTAAGCGTCCTATTCTTAATAACTTCAACAATAGCATTTTGTAACAGATGAGGCGATTCAGGTTGAAATAAAAGCCCATTTTGCCTGTGGTGAATCCACTCTCTATTGGCTGGAATATCGGAAACAACCGGGAAACATCCGCTTGCCATCGCTTCTAAAAGACTTGTTGATGCGCCGTCAGAAAGTGAAGCAGACACATAAACAGAGCTTTGAGCCAATACGGATGCCAATTCATCCTTTGACTGCCATCCCAAAAATGAGACATAATTTTCCAATTTTTGGGATTTGATCTGCTGCACAAATTGATTCTTTAACGGTCCGTCTCCCAAAAAAACAAATTTTACTTTTCCAAATTGCCGGATGATTGCCGGGATCACTTTAAAAATAACTTCTAAATTATATATTGAATGAAAATTTCGGGTTGAAACAATCTGAACTATTTCCGGAAATCGCCTGGTTTTTTGAATGCGAAATTGCTCTAAATTAATCCCCTCCGGAAAAACAAAAATTTTATTCGGATCCACATTATATTCAGACACTATTTTTTTCTGTAAATGCGCGGCAACCGCATTTAAGGCTTTGGCTCGATGAAACACAATTTTATTCGTTAAATGGAATAACTTATTTCGGTGCGGTTCCACAAGAATATCCGAACCGGCACATGTCACAACGAAAGAAATCTTATTTTGTAAAGCAGCCAACAAACCATAGTTTGTCGAATAAAATGAATGAACAATTTCAACAGATTCCTTTTTTAAGAGATGTGAAAATAAGATCGAGGCCAATATAAATTGGCCGTACCCCTTTAAAAAAGGACTTGGAATCACACGGTAATTAAATGAAACAGATTTTAAAGGCGGGTCGAATGAAAAATAGCAGACTTCGTGGGAGTGTTCGTGCAGGAGTTGTGCCCAATGCAGCATCCAAACGCTTTTCCCATGTGCAAGAATACCAATTTTCATTAGTTCAGGTATTAATGTCTAAAAAAATTTATGGGCTTTAAGGAAGATATAGAGCTTTCTAATTTCCGGAAAGCCTCCGGGTTATTTTTCTTCAAACGCAACTGATATTCACGAAAATAGATATAAATACCGCTGGCAAAAAAACTTAATAAAGCAGATAACATGACAATTAATCTTCTTTGGGGCTTGCTTTTCTTTTCCGGAATATCAGGCTTATCCAAAACTTGTAATATGGGCGTGTTGGATTTCTCTTCAATCTTTGCCTGTTCATATTGCTGGGTGAGAACTTTCAGAATCGCTTTCTGAACCTCGACATCTTTTAGCAGGAACATATACTGCATGCTTAAATTTGGAATTTTATCAAATGGAATGATATAAGAATCTGTGCTTAGAGATAAGCCGACTTCAATTTTCTTCAATTGTTTTTTCATTTCATTTAAACGATTTCTGGCCTGAACAACATCGGGATGAGAAGGCTCCAGAATTCTCGAAAGCACATTCAGCTTAATCTCCTGCATGGCAATTTCGGCCTGAAGATTAGCCGCCATATCGATCTCGGCTTTGGTCTGCTCTTTAATGGAAATTGCTTTGGTCCGCTCTTGAAAATCTCGCAATTTAATAGCCGCATTTTTTAAATCCCGGTTGACTTCTTTTAGCCTTTCTCCGAGAAAAACACGCGAATAATGGGCAGAAGTGACACGTTTCTGCCGGTTAACACGATCCAATTCTTGAAGAAATGCGTCGGCAATTTTTTGGGCAAATACCGGCGATTTATCGGTGGCTTTTATCACCAAAAGATCTTCTTCTGTTTTGTCAAAGAATGTGCGATTTCTTAAGATCTCAAGAGTCCCCACGTCTGTTTCTGTTCCAAAACGCTTTTTTAAATCGAGCTTCCGAATCACGCTTTCATTTACATTTCGGCTTCGGAGAATTGCTAAATAGACATCCGCAGGAGTGACCATGCCGGGAAGCGACGGCAAATTAATTGGCAGCTCGGTTAACATTGACATAAAACCGGCACCCAAAGATTGAGTTTTTTGAGGCGGAAACAAAACAGCAGTCGATGTGTACCATTTTGGCAGGATAAAAGAAATAATAGCGGCCACTATTGAAAAAATCAAAAAGTTATAAAAAATAAATTTTCTCCACTTGGTTAAGACATGGAAAACATCTACAAAACTTAAAGTCATTAATACCTCAAAGCTATAATGGTGACAAAAAGACAGTTTTTTATTTAATCGTTCTCACAGCCGCAATGGCAATAATGACCGATGCCACCTGCGAAGCAATCTGAAAATAGCTAATGATTCGTTCCCGCAATGTTTCCGGCAGCTCCACCACATCTCCCGGTTGGGGAATTGCGTCTACCCCTTTTTCTGTTTTCCCTGTGGCAATATGATAAACCTTAATTGAACCTAAGCTGCCGGATTTTTCCATCCCGCCTGCCATGCCGACGTAGTCCAATACCGTAAATCCCGGTGAATAGCGATATTTTCCCGGTTTCTGTACGGCCCCTTTCACATAGACCGTGTTTCGCAGCCGTTCGATTTTTATTATATCATTATTCAATAATTTAAACTGATTACATTGTTGAGATGGAAAACGAAAAAGATAATCGGGACCTTTTTTTCGAATCACCCGAATGTGGTTCATGTCGATCGATTTATCCAGAACATTATTACGGATTAGAAAACTTGCTAATGTTTCTCCGGCAAAAACAGGACGTGTTCCCGTGCTGTTTGTTAGCCCTTTTACGATGATGATCGGTGTCTCTTTATTAAATGCGGGGATATAAATAATATCGCCGCCGTTTACGTGAGGATTGTATTTTAATTCGCCAAATTCTCTGAACCGGTCATAATCGACCGTATCCGTTTTGCCGTTTGTATGTGTGATTTCAATCGCCGATGGAAGCGCAAGATCGGTAAGCTCACCCGCTCTCGCGATTAAATCGGTCATCCGGTCCAGCGGTGTGGCCACGTACGTGCCGGGCTGAGTCACCTCGCCCACCACATGCACCCTGATTTTTCGGATGACCATCAGGTAGGCGGAAACATTTGCTTTCAGATATTTTTTGGCACCGGCCTTTAAAACCATTTTCTTGACGTCGGCAAGGGTCTTATCCGCCACCTGAAGCGAACCGATGGTTGGAATAATAAGTTTTCCTTCTGCCGTGACCGGAATTTGAAACCCCTTCTGAATGTCACCCCAGATCACGATGGAGAAGATATCGCCCGGGCCGACGATATAGGTTTCAGGATTAACGGCCTTCTCGAAGGCCTGTTCCATTAGTTTTAGCTGCACTTCCTCGAAGGCAATTTCTTCTTTTGTCTGTGCAGGGGATTTTACCTGCTGAGACGTCAGTTTCCCCTGCTGTTGTTGTCGTGGAATTTGTGCAAATACGGCCGTCCCCAGGAACAGCAGCGTCACAGGAATTGTAAGCCATACGAGATTTTTCTTTCCCAAATTTATCATTGATTTTATCTCCCGTCGCCTAAAACGCGTCCGCTGCCGAGGCGTACGATTTTTTCACGGCCATTCTTGACGTGCTTGGTGGCATTTCGCGTGTCGATGACTAATTTCGCATGCTTGACGATAAAATCATAATCGTAATCGGTGTGATCGGTCGCAATAACCACGCAGTCGACCAATCCTAATAAATCGGGCGTCAATGTCAGGGATCGATGGGTTTTTCCATTGAGTGTCAGTTCCGGGACATAGGAATCATTGTACATGACATGATTCATCCCTTTTTTCTCAAGAATTTCAAATAACTTGAGCGCCGGGGAATTTCGGATGTCATTGACGTTCTTTTTAAAGGCAGCGCCCAATAACAAAACCTTTGCATTTGTGAGCGGCACGCCGTGCTCACTCAACGCATGCACAATCAACCCGTACACATAATACGGCATGCTTTCATTCGTTTCAGCAGCCAGTTCAATAAAATTCGTGTGGAAATCGTATTCCCGCGCCTTCCAGGAGAGGTAATACGGATCGACCAGAATGCAATGCCCGCCAATTCCCGGGCCGGGGTAGAACGGCATAAAACCGAACGGCTTGGTGGCGGCGGCGTCGATCACCTCCCACATATCGATGTTGCCCATGCGGTCGCAGAGGGTGGCTAATTCATTCACCAGGGCAATGTTGACACTTCGGAAAATATTTTCCAGCAGCTTGGTCATTTCCGCCGCTTTGGGAGAGGAGACCACATGAATATTTTTGGTGACCTGCCCGATGACCGCCCTGGCCATCTCCGTACATTGGGGAGTCACGCCGCCCAGGACAATCGGGGTGTTCTCCGTGTTAAAATCCCGGCGCCCGGGGTCGATCCGCTCAGGCGAAAAGGCCAGATAAAAATCTTTGCCCGCCTTCAGTCCGGTTTCTTCAAGAAGAGGCTGCACGACTTTTTCGGTTGTTTCCGGAAAGGTTGTGCTCTTGAGGACAATAACCTGCCCCTTTCGGAGATTGGGTTTGATTCCATTCGTCGCATCGATGATGTAAGAAACATCCGGCTCCTTATTTCGATTAAAAGGGGTCGGCACACAAATGAACAGGGCATCCAATTCTCCCACACGATCGTATTCGGTCGTCGGCACTAATTTGCCATTTTCAATCACTTTTTTTAATTTTCTGTCGTCGACATCATCGATGTAGTTTTCCCCCTTTTCCAGCATTTCAATTTTTTGGGCATCCTTGTCGATTCCAAGCACAAAAAAGCCGGCATTTGCAAAATCCGCTGCCAGAGGAAGACCGACATAACCCAATCCGATAATTCCGATTCTGGCTTCCTTCTTATTCAATTTTTCTGTGAGATCCATTTCCAGTATCCCTTATTGGTCGTCTAATTTATAGTGTTTTTTATAAAATTCCAGATAGTCGCCGCTTTTTAATTTTTCCCACCACCAGCGATTTTCGAGGTACCAATCAATTGTTTTGTCCATGGCTTCTTCAAACGACATGAAAGGCTTCCAACCCAATTTTTTTGTTTTATCCCAATTCAGTGAATACCGGCGATCATGTCCCAGCCGATCATCCACAAAAAGCATTAGATCGCCGGATTTGCCGAGTTTCTTTAAAATATAGTCGGTGATTTCCAGATTATTCTTTTCGTTGCCGGCGCCAATATTATAAACTTCGCCATTCTCACCCTTTTGCATCACCGTATCGATTGCGCTGCAGTGGTCTTCCACAAAAATCCAATCGCGCACATTTTTGCCGTCACCGTAAATCGGAAGCTTTTTGTTCTCTATGGCATTGGTCACAAATAATGGAATCAGTTTTTCCGGATATTGATACGGCCCGAAATTATTGGAGCAGCGGGTAACGATGACCGGAAGATTATAGGTCACAAAATAGGAATACGCCAAACGATCCGCACCCGCTTTACTGGCTGAATAGGGGCTGGAGGGCATTAAGGGGTCGGACTCTTTGAAAGATTCACCCAGTGTGCTGCCGTACACTTCATCTGTGCTGATCTGGATAAATTTTTCAATTCCGTACTTTCGGGAAGCCTCCAAAAGGACAAATGTGCCAAAAACGTCCGTTTGAATAAAATCGTCGGGTCTGCCGATCGAGCGATCCACGTGGCTTTCGGCGGCAAAATTTACAACCACATCACACGCCTTGACCAAGGGCTCAACAATTTTAGTATCACAAATATCCCCCTTAACAAACCGGTAACGTGCCTCATTTTCGATATCTTTGAGGTTATCTAAATTCCCGGCGTAGGTAAGCTTATCCAGGTTGATGATTTCGATTTCCGAATATTTTTTTAAAAGATAATGAATAAAATTGCTGCCGATAAAACCAGCCCCCCCTGTGACTAAAAAATGTCTCATAAAAGAAACAGTCTCCTTCCGGTGAATTTAGCAAAAGTCATAAACGATAAAAAAGTGTTTCGGATTTTTATGAACTCATAATCGATAATATCATTTAACCTAAAATTTAACTAAAAATATAATTAAAAATCAAGCCTTTTTTGTATTATTACGAAAACGTTAAACCGAGTGATTTTACCAAAATCAATCCGGTTTTGTCCCCAGCACGATATCACGGGTATCCCTTGCGATGACCAGTTCTTCATTTGTGGGAATCACCAGGACTTTCGCTTTGGAATCTTCTTTGCTGATTTCCATGCGTGTTTTAATCGCCTGTTTATTCTTGACGGGATCAATTTTTAATCCCATTAATTCCAACCCTTTACAGGCCATTTCGCGAACAACCGGTGAATTTTCACCAATTCCGGCGGTAAAAACAAGGACATCCAGCCCCCCCATGGCAGCCGTGTAGGCACCGATGTATTTTTTAATCCGGTAGGTCATCACATCTAAAGCCAATTGGGCGCGTTTGTTGCCGTTTCCCGCTTCTTCAATGATTTCTCTGGCATCGCTTGAAATGCCGGAAATGCCCCACAGGCCGCTGTGTTTGTTCAGAAGCGTATTGGCCTGTGCCAGCGTCAGCTCTTCCTGTCCCATGATATGGAGAATGATGGCCGGATCGATGTCGCCGGACCGTGTTCCCATCACCAATCCCTCGACGGGGGTGAATCCCATGGATGTGTCGATCGAATACCCGTCTTTAATAGCGGCCATGCTGCATCCGTTTCCCAAATGGACCGTAATGATGCGCAATTTAGAGTAAGGTTTCCCCATCATTTCGGCTGCAATATGAGACACATATCGATGGGATGTGCCGTGAAATCCGTATCGGCGAATGGTGTACTTCCGGTAAAGTGAATAGGGCAGCGCATACATATAGGCATGCTGGGGCATATTTTGGTGGAATGCCGTATCAAAAACGGCCACCTGAGGCGCGTCTGGCAAAAGCCGCTGGGCGGCCTGAATGCCTTTGATGTTATGGGGATTGTGCAGCGGCGCAAGATCGATACAATCTTTAATGATGTCCATTACTTCCCGCGTAATCAGCACGGACGCCTCAAATTTTTCACCCCCGTGAACCACGCGATGGCCCACGGCATCGATTTCGTTTTTGTCTTTAATGACGCCGTGGTTGCGGGACATCAAAACGGCCAGAACATTTTCGATGGCCATCGTGTGATCCAGAATTTCACCCACGTAGTGAAGTTTATCGCCGTCAAACCGGGACTGTTTGAGGGACGCTCCGCTCATCCCAATCCGCTCGACAACACCTTTGGCAAGGGCATTCTCCTGATCGGAATCAATTAATTGATATTTTACAGAAGAGCTCCCGCAATTTAAAACCATAATTTTCATATCAATACTCCTAAACTCCAGGGTAACGGCAGGTCACCGCGTTCAATGTTTTATCAGAACAGAGGGTTTATCCTGGATTTTGTGTCCGTGCTCATCATACGTAAAAATTCCCTTTCCGCTTTTTTTGCCCAGGTAACCGGCTCTCACCAATTTCCTCAGCAGCGGACAGGGCCGGTATTTCAAATCCCCCAACTCACGGAAAAGGGATTCCATCCAGAGTAATAGTTCATCCAGGCCGATCTGGTCGATCAAAGTGAGCGGGCCGATACCAAAATTAAACCCCAATCGCATGGCGGTATCGATATCCTCTGCGGACGCCACACCCTCCATCAAGACATACATGGCTTCGTTTAAAAACGGCACAATGACCCGGCTGGTAATATAACCGGGATATTCGAAAACTTCTACAGGCGTTTTACCGATTTCCTGGGCAAAATTTTTGGCCTCTTCGAATGCCCGGTCGGAAGTAGAAAGACCGCGCACAATTTCCACAAGGGCCGTTTTGGGAACAGGGTTCAGAAAGTGCATCCCGATCAGGCGTTCTTTTCGTTTTAGATCGGCAGCAATTTCCGTAATACTTAAGGTGGCGGTATTCGTAATGAATAAAATGTCTTGTGCAAAAAATTTATCGATTTCTTCCAGTACCTTTTTCTTGATTGAGATCTCTTCGGGGACGGATTCAATAATCAGATCAACCTTTCTGCGTTTAAGCTCATCTAATTTTATCGTCCCGTGGATTCTTGCCAGAATGGCCCGTTTATCGCCTTCCGTCATGCCCCATTTGGCAATTTCAGCATCGATGTTCTGCGCAATTCCCTTGATGGCCTGATCCAACGCTTCCTGGCTTATTTCAACCAGATAAACATCGATCCCTTTGGCCGCCACTGTTTGCGCAATCCCGCGCCCCATGGTTCCGCCGCCAATCAATCCCACGCGTTTTATCGGCATTCTATGGTCTCCTTCACCTTACGATAAATTTCGATAGAATCTGTCTGCCATTATCGTTCAATCCTGAATTTAACAATTAAGAATATATTAAAAAATAAATGAAAAGAAAATTGTTTTTTTGAGAAAAAACAAAAAGATGCAAAAATTTTGGGTTGTGCGGACAGACATCGAACGAAGTCCTGAAATAAGAATTGTTGATTAAAGGCTGGTTTTTATTCGGAATAAAAAATTCGTTCTTCAATTTCCCGAACAAAATTTTCTACTTGAGAGGATTGACTGCTATTTTGAAGGCGATTTTTGATAAAATAAATATAAAATTCCCGCAGCGCCATTTTATTCCAATCCTTAAAACGAATGGGCTGCGGCCCATATTTTGGAATTATTTGTGTTGCTATAAATTCTTTGTAATCCATAAAAAAACCACCGTGCTGGAATTGAGAAATAACCGTTACTTATTTATCGGTCATTTTTTTAAATTATTGATCAGATTTCGCCTTGCAGTCCCGTTTCCACTTGCGTTAATTTGCAAAAGTTTGTATCTTTTTCAAAAAAGGAAGCTTTCGTTGAAAAATAAACTTGTCCTTATTTTTGCAAACGGTGAGCCCACACAAAAAAAGTGGGTAAAATCCTATTTGGCAGGCACTCCCCTGATTGTGGCCGCAGACGGCGGCGCGAATCATCTGATCCATTTGGGGATTTCCCCGGATTTTATTGTGGGGGATCTGGATTCGGTTACGGCCGATACGCTTAATCATTATCCGAATGCCAAAACCGTTTTACGTGAGGATCAAAATTTTACCGATCTCGAAAAAACACTCCAATTTTGTCTGGAAAGGGAAACATCCGAAATAATTGTTTTTAATGCAACCGGCGGCCGGGCCGACCATGCGCTGGCAAATCTCGGCCTTCTCCAAACATTCAGCCGGGTGGTCGACATTTCTTTTGTCGATAATAATTTTACAATTCGTATCATTCGCAGCGCTGTCGTGTTGGAGACCCAGCCCGGACAAATTTTGTCGCTGATTGCCATCCAGCCCGTTTCCGGAATCACCGTACAGGGTGTTGAATTCCCGCTGCAAAATGCCGAATTGGAATGGGGCGGGCGCGGGGTGAGCAATAGCGTGACTGAAACGCAGGTTTCGATCCAAATCGGCCGCGGTGAACTTTTCCTGTTTTTGAAACATTCCGATGCCGTCTAAAACACTTTCATTACATTTTCTCGATTGGCTGGTGATCGGCGTCTACTTTCTGGTGGTTTTGGTTCTGGGAATCTACCATGCCGGAAGAAAGGGAAAAACAGACGAGGATTTTCTCATCGCGGGCCGCAGACTCTCATTGATTCCGTTTGTCGCTACACTGGTTTCGACTTTTTACGGGGGCATTTTGGGCATCGGTGAATTTGTGTACCGGTACGGCATTGTAAGCTGGATCACGCAGGGACTGTTTTATTACATTTTTGCGGCCGTTTACGCCCTGTTTTTGTCGGGCAAGATTCGCCAGAAAATTCAATTCACCCTTCCCGACCAGCTCTATGAATCTTATGGGAAGAAGGCCGGCTTGGTCGGGTCGGTTTTTACGTTTTTGATGGTCACACCCGCACCTTATGTCTTAATGATCGGCGTCCTGCTGAATCTCCTGCTGGGTTGGCCTCTGTGGCTGGCAATCATTGTGGGCACACTTCTTTCCGTTGTTTATGTCCTTTTTGGGGGATTGTACTCCGTCGTTAAAACAGATGTTTTTCAATTTTTGCTCATGTTTTTGGGATTTGCCGTGATTTTGCCTTATGCCCACCATCTATTGGGACCTGTGAGTAAAGTTCTCGCCAATTTACCGAAAAAACAACTCAATCCGACCGGCTATTTTTCAATTCAGCAGATTCTGGCGTGGGGCTTTATTGCGCTCTGGACAATAGTCGATCCCAGCTTTTACCAGAGATGTTCGGCCGCTGTTTCACAAAAAACCGCCAGAAACGGCGTTTTAATTTCAATCGGTTTCTGGTTTTTATTCGATATGATGACACTCACCGCGGGGTTTTACGCACGGGCCTACTTTCCGGGAATTGACCCGTTAATGGCCTATCCGGTTCTTGGAAATGCCGTGCTGCCCACCGTGGCGAAAGGCTTTTTTGTGGTGGGGATGCTTGCCACGATCATGTCTACACTGGACAGTTACACATTTTTGTCGGCCATTACGTTGGGACGTGATTTCTACGGACGGCTCACAAACCAGCTTCATCTGGACCGGCTGACGGCTGCCACGCGCTGGGGACTGGTGATTACCACAATCGTCTCCTTCGGGATTGCTTACTGGCTCCAGTCGGTTGTGACCATTTGGTATTTAATTGGCTCGCTGGGCATCCCCGTTCTGTTTTTCCCGCTCTGGACCAGTTTTTTCCCAAAATTTAAAATTTCCGGACAGACTGTCCTGGCCCAGATGATCCTTTCGGGACTGCTGTCTGTTTTGTGGATGGCGGCGGGCTTTCTGCACCAGGCCGGCGGTTTTCCGGAATACCCGCTGGGCATCGAACCCATCTATCCGGGGCTGCTGGCTTCATTTTTAATCTGGATGGGCGGACTTTTTGCCGAAAGGAAAATCCGCCGCGAAGGCTTGAACCCATAAAGACACTAAAATCATGTCTAAAATGTGAGACAAATCCAAAATCCGACTATCGAAATTCGAAACAAATCCAAAATTCAAATGACCTAATTTCTCAAACACAGACCCAATGGTTCTTTTGCTTCGTTTTGAATTTCGGTCATTCGAATTTGTAAGGGCGATGCATTCCGTGGTGAAATTGTCGCAAATGGGCAAATCATTGCCGGCGAATGCATCGCCCCAACAGATAGAATATTAGTCGGATATTAATATAACGGCCTGAACATACATTAGTTGACTTATTTTCAGGAACACTTAGGTTGACGCCAATGGCCGCAGGCGGAGCTCTCCGCCGTAGGCGGATCAGAAGATTTATTTTAGGATCTTTGTGACTTTTTTTCAAAAAAAACTTTACCCGCAAAATCACAAAAATAGTTGCATCACCGACAATAGCATCGTAAATTAAATCGAAATTAATCTGTTCTTTTACAAGCTTGAAATTGTTTGGGGTGCTTTCCTGATGTTTGGAAGGCTGAGAAGACACCCTTTGAACCTGATCTGGGTAATGCCAGCGAAGGGAAGCGATTTGGTATTAATATAGAATTAAAAACCGTTTTCCGCGTTGGGAAGCGGTTTTTTTTATTTCATGAAATCCTTTCCGAACGGTTCCTTCATGCTGCCATGACCCCCATTAAAAAAAATCAGCCATTCAGCCTAAAAGATTTAAACGATGCAAACCTGTAAAGAAATCGGTGAGTTCGGACTCATCCAAAAATTATTTAAAAATATTCCGGCCCGGCGGTCGGATGTGATCCTGGGAACCGGAGACGATGCCGCCGCCGTCATTGCCGAGCCCGGAGTTTTGCTGCTTAGCACGGTTGACAGCCAGGTCGAAGGCGTTCATTTTCGCTGGGAATTGATTTCAGCGGCGCAGTTGGGGCATAAGTTGGCGGCGATTAATTTGAGTGACATTGCGGCCATGGGCGGCACGCCGGAGTTTGCGCTGATCAACCTGTCTGTTCCCGAAGATTTCCCGGTCGAAAAAGTGGAACTGTTTTACGACGGCTTAATCAAGGAACTCGATCGATGGAATGTTCAAATTATCGGCGGAAACGTCTCCGCGGCAGCGGTTTTTTCAGCAAGCCTGACCCTTCTGGGAAAAGAAGCGCCGGATCACCTGAAAACACGGAGCGGTGCCGAACCGGGAGATTGGCTCTGCGTGACAGGCTCTCTGGGAAAAGGGGCTGCCGGCTTTCAATTGGCGGAGAATCCGGATATTGTATTTGACGAACGGTCAAAAGTGACCGCTTTCTGGCAGACACCGGAAGCCCGGATTCAGGCGGGACAACGATTATCCGGATTTTCTGAAGTCCATGCTATGATCGATGTGAGCGACGGCCTGGCGGGCGATGGGACACATCTCTGCGAAGCCGGCCGAACCGGGTGCATCATTTTTGAAGATTCTCTGCCGATTCATCCGCTGGTTCGAAAAACGGCCGGGACATTCGGCGAATCGCTAACGGATTGGGCGTTGTACGGCGGCGAAGATTACGAGCTTCTATTTGCCATCGATCCGGGTGCTTTTGGAAAGATAAAAAAGGACTTGAGCTCCATTGTTCCGGTGACCGTTATCGGAGAAATTATTTCTTCGGAAGGCGTCATCCGATTGAAGCATAAAAACGGGAATTTGGAGCCTTTGAGAAAGCAAGCCTGGGATCATTTTCGGTCATGAAGCGGGTGAACGGTGTGAACACCCATTTCCCGGATGAAACGCAGTTTTACAAATATAATTTTCCGATCGATCTGTGTGTACATTTACAGCGGAAAAATTTCAAACTTGAACGGATGACTTAGGAGGAAGAACGATGAAGCGGTTGCAATTTTTGATCATTGTGTTAGGGTTTGTTTTTTCCCCAATCGGACTTTTTGCGCAGCAGGGGCAGATTTCCGGTAAAGTGACCAACGCAGTATCACACCGTGGTCTGGCCGGCGCAAATGTGGTCCTCGCCGGAACAAAATTCGGAACGATGGCCGATACTGCCGGACATTACGAAATCACTCATATTCCGCCCGGAAGATACGAAGTGGCCGTGACGTATATCGGTTACACCGTTGCCAAACGTCATGTGATTATCGGAAACAGTCCGGTTGTTTTGAATTTTCAGCTTCAGCCGCGCGTTTTGCCCGGGCAGGAAGTTGTGATCACAGCCACGCGGGCCGTCAATCGTGAAACGCCTGTCACATTCACCAATATTACGCGCAAAGAATTATCCAAAACGTATTGGGCGCAAGATATTCCCATGCTTTTAACGGAAGTCCCGGGGGTGTACGCCTATTCCGATGCCGGCAACGGCTTAGGCTACGCGTACGTGAAGATTCGCGGATTCGATCAGAAACGCGTGTCCGTCATGATTAACGGCATCCCGCTCAATGATCCGGAAGACCACCAGGTCTACTGGGTGGATATGCCGGGCCTGGCCGCTTCGGTGCAGGACATTCAGATCCAGCGCGGCGTGGGGAGCTCTCTCTACGGCAGTTCCTCTTTCGGCGGGTCGATTAATCTGGTGACAGGCGAGCCCAGTACAGACAGCAGGATTCGCGTGATCAGCGGTATGGGAAGCTACAACACCCGGAAGTTTTCCATCAACCTGAATTCCGGACTGGTGAACAATACGTATCTTATTCAGGGCCGATTTTCAAAAGTACTCTCGGACGGCTATCGTGAAAACACGGGCATCAATCTCTGGGCCTATTTTTTGAGTGCGATGCGCTACGGATTGAACACAACCACCAAAATTAATGTGTACGGCGGGCCGGAATTAACCCACGCCGGCTGGTATGCCTCTCCGGAAAGTGAATTGGTAAAAAATCACCGGTATAATCCAATTCAGTACAAAAACACCATTGACAATTTCAATCAGCCCCACTATGAATTGATACACACGTGGAGATTGTCCGATAATCTGAGTTTAAACAACACCCTCTTTTACATTCACGGCATCGGCTACTATGAAGGATTTAAATCCCATAAAAAATTGGTCAATTTCGGGTTTCAGCCCTTCTACACGCCGGATTCTTCGCTTGTAAAACGGACCGATCTGGTGCGGCAAAAATGGGTTAAAAAGGATCAGATCGGCTGGATCCCCCGTCTGGATTGGAAGCACAAAAAAGGGACTCTCTCCCTTGGGCTAAACACTTACACCTATTGGAGCACGCATTGGGGGAACGTGATCTGGGCGGCGCAGCTTCCGCCGAATGCCGGGCCGAATCATGAATATTATCGTTACAAAACCAAAAAGAATCTCGGCACATTCTTTGTGCACGAACTTTATCATATCACGCCGGCGCTTTCGGCAATGGGCGAGTTTAATCTTCAATTGCAAAAATACAATTTCTTTCAGGAACAGGTTGCCAATTTTAAGGGTGAAAAGCGCAATTCCTTTCAGGTGACGTACACCTTCTGGAATCCAAGGTTCGGCCTCAATTACAATCTTTCCAAGCGTCTTAATTTTTATGGAAATGTCTCTGTTGCCCACCGTGAGCCCTCGGACGATGATTTATTCGATGTCTGGCAGGGACCGGATGACATCGGCGTGCATCCGCTGTTTGCAAAATCGGACACCGTTCGAAAAGCCAATGGTGTTGTGGATTATGTGGATTGGCGGAATCCCCTCACCAAACCGGAAGCACTGCTCGATTTTGAGCTTGGAACAGGCTACAAAAGCGATCGGTTTCGGGTTCACGCGGATGTGTACTGGATGAATTTTCGCAATGAAATTGTGCCCTACAGTCAGGTGGACAAAGACGGTTTTCCGATTAAAGGGAATGCCGAAAAAACGATCCACCGGGGGATTGAAACAAGCGTTTCGGTTCGCATCCTGCGCGGGCTGCAGGCCTCCGGGGCGCTTTCGGTCAGTCAAAATTATTTTGCAAAGTTTAAGGAGTACAAAGCCATTTATGATGCCGATTGGAATTTTATCGGCGCAAAAACAATTGATTTAAGTGGAAATACTATTGCCGGATTCCCAAACCTGTTGGCCAATGGAAAATTGTCGTACAATGGAAAACGGCTGAGCGGCTATATGCAGGTTCAATATGTGGGAAAACAATATCTGGACAACTCGATGCGGGAAGATCGCACTATCCATCCTTTCACACTGGTCAATTTACACGCGTCTTACGATTTAAAGAATGTAATGGGCTTGACCGGACTTCGATTCAATGTCTGGATCAATAATGTCTTCAACAAGATTTATGAAACGGCGGGTTACTACGATTCCTGGGAAGGCGAAAACTACTTCTGGCCCGGCGCCGGCCGAAATTATTTTGTGGGAATTGAGACGGCGCTTTAATATGGAAGAGACAGGATGAACAGGAATCGTTTCACCATTAGGCCTGAAGCTAAAGCTTCGGGCTAAAATTTGGAAGCGCCCTGAAGGACGCTTTAGCGATCTTGCTTTTTTTAGCCAGCGGGTTTACCCTCAGGCGGCTTGAACGCCCCGCGGTCATGTTTTTTTCGTGTTCATTCGTGTCTATTCGTGGGCGGTTTTTTTCTTCCCCGAAAGCGGGGGGATCGGGGCAGGCAGGAAGAACATTAATGGTTTCGCCATTAGGCCTGAAGCTAAAGCTTCAGGCTAAAATTTGGAAGCGTCCTGAAGGACGCTTTCGTGATCTTGCTTTTTTTAGCCAGCGGGTTTACCCTCGGGCTACTTGAACGCCCCGCGGTCATGTTTTTTTCGTGTTCATTCGTGTCTATTCGTGGGCGGTTCTTTTCATTCGGTCTGAAGCTAAAGCTTCTGGCTAAAATTTGGAAGCGCCCTGAAGGACGCTTTAGCGATCTTGCTTTTTTTAGCCAGCGGGTTTACCTTCAGGCGTTTTGAACGCCCCGCCGTCATGTTTTTTTTCGTGTTCATTCGTGTCTATTCGTGGGCGGTTCTTTCATGGGCGGTTTTTTTTAATGACTTTTTCACAGGAACTTTTTATAAAATGAATCAGTAAAATTGCAATAATGTTTTTGGAGAAAATTGATGAAGAAACACATTCTTTTATTCTTTATGGTTTTGTGGCTGGTTTCCGGCCGGACATTTGCCCAGGATTCGTCAAAAACAAACACGCAGCCCGCTAACAGCGCGATTAAACTCTCCACCCAAATCGACCGCACACAGGTGCCTTTGAATCGGACGGTATTGCTGCGGGCGTCATTAACGTGGGAAGGAGATCCTGATCGCTACGAAATAGTGGATTTTGAGAATCCCGCTTTAACCAATCTTGAAATTATCGGAACTTCCACATCCAACAAAACGGAAGTGACGGCCGGGAAGGTGTTTACACGCCGGGATTATGCATTCACCCTGAAGCCGAGAGAGCTGGGGATGGGGTATGTAGAAGGGATCATTATCAAATACAGAGATCCCGCAAGTGATAAAGAATATAGTCTGGTCACCCAGCGAATCAGTTTGAAGGTGACCGACCCGGTTCCTGAAGGTCATGCCGCCGGGCACTGGCCTGTGACGATTTTGTACGCCGCCATTATCATCATCATCATTGGTCTCTTCTGGTTCTTTCTGGTCTACAAAAAATCTAAAAAAACCGGCATGCCGATCGAAGAAGTGCCTCCGATCGAAGAAACCTATTTAAGAAGCTTGAAAGAAATGATTGATTTTAACAAACCTGATTTAAAAAATGATTTTTCACAACTCTCGAAACACCTTCGCAATTATCTCGCGGAAAAGTTCGATCTTCCGGCCATAAAGACTACAACGATAGAATTAATTCGGATCATGGAAGAGCGGGAAATGGAAGAGCGGCTTATTTCCCAGACGAAAGAAGTGTTGGGCATTGCCGATGAAATTAAATTTACCGGCAGATTGGGTTCTCGCGAAGAATTGGAAAAGATTTACGGAAGTGTCGAATCCATTCTCGAACGCCAGTTAACAGAAGCCAAAGCCGCTTTGAGCGAAACCGATTTTCAGGATAAAGAGTCTTAAAAAAGACGAGGATTTTAAGGAGGTTCAATGGAACAGGATATGCAGGCAATTCATGAAAAGATTCAGAAAGAAAGTATTTTTGTTGATTCTCTTTTCTCTGAAATATCAAAAGTCATTATCGGGCAGACGTACATGATTGAACGGCTGATGATCGGCTTGCTTTCAAATGGCCACGTGTTGTTGGAAGGCGTTCCCGGGCTGGCCAAAACGATGGCCGTAAAAACCCTCTCGTCCGCCATTCAAACGAAATTCCAGCGCATTCAATTTACGCCGGATTTACTCCCGGCGGATTTGCTGGGGACGCAGATTTATGAGCGGAAAGACGGGAAATTTACTGTGAAAAAGGGGCCGATTTTTGCCAATTTGATTCTTGCCGACGAGATCAACCGCTCGCCGGCTAAAGTCCAGAGCGCGCTTCTGGAGGCGATGATGGAACGGCAGGTCACTATCGGCGAGACGACGTTTCCGCTGGATGATCCTTTTCTGGTTCTGGCCACACAGAATCCGATCGAGCAGGAAGGGACGTATCCGCTGCCTGAGGCGCAGGTGGATCGTTTCATGCTGAAGCTCAATATCGGCTATCCGTCCAAAGAAGAAGAATTGGAAATTATGCGGATGAACACGAAAGGGGCGCTTCCGGTGGTGCAGCCGGTTCTGAAACCCGAGACCATCAAAAAAGCGCGCGCCGTTGTGAGTGAAATTTACATCGATGAGAAAATCGAGCGCTATATTGTGGATATTGTCTTCGCGACCCGGAACCCTGAGGACTACAATTTGCCGGACTTGAAACCGCTTATTGCTTACGGCGGTTCGCCGCGCGCCTCGATTTATTTGGCTCAGGCGAGTAAGGCACACGCATTCCTGCGCCGCCGCGGCTACGTCACCCCCGAAGATGTGCGGGCCATCGGAATGGATGTGCTGCGCCACAGAGTCATTGTGACGTACGAAGCGGAAGCGGAGGAAATATCGGCAGAGGATGTGGTTCGAAAAGTGCTGAACAATATCGAGGTACCGTGAAGTTTGATCCGGTTAGTCATCTTAAGCAGAAATTGGTTCTAAATGGTTCCGAAGGAAATCTTAAAAAAAGTACGGCGGATTGAAATTACGACCCGCAGCGTCGTAAACGACGTCTTCGCCGGAGAGTACCATTCCGTTTTCAAAGGCAGGGGGATGGATTTTTCCGAAGTGCGCGAATATTCGCCCGGGGATGACATCCGGACGATTGATTGGAATGTCACGGCACGGATGAATCACCCGTTTGTGAAAGTTTTTGAAGAAGAGCGGGAATTGACCGTCATGCTGCTGGTGGATGTCAGTTCCTCCGGCGAGTTTGGTACGGTGGATCAGATGAAGGGTGAAATTGCCGTTGAAATTTGCGCCCTGCTGGCATTCTCCGCCATCAAGAACAACGACAAAGTCGGGCTCCTTATTTTCACGGACCACGTGGAAAAATTTGTGCCGCCCAAAAAAGGAAAGACCCATGTGCTTCGGGTCATTCGTGAGCTCTTTTACCACGAACCCCAGAGTTCCCGTACCGACATCGGTGAGGCGCTCGAATATCTCAATCGCATTGCCACACGCCGGAGCGTCGTATTTCTGGTGTCGGATTTTATGTCTGAGGGGTATGAGAAGGCACTGCAGATTGTAAACAAAAAGCACGATATTGTGGCCATTACCATCCGGGATCCGCGGGAGGTGAGCCTGCCCGATGTGGGTTTTATCGAGCTGGAAGATGCCGAAACGGGTGAAATCTTTCTGTTGGATACGTCCGATCCGTCGATTCGGGAAAATTTCTCGATTCAAACGGAGCGGAGGCAGAAGGAACTTGAGAAATTGTTCAGATCGATGAGTGTGGATCACATTGCCATTTCAACCGATCAGCCGTATATCGATCCGCTGATTCGTTTTTTCAGAATGCGGGCAAAACGGTTTCATTAAAGATGAGGTCAGACAGGATGAGACGTTTTTGGGTGATTTTGACAATCTTGCTTCTGGGAACGGCATTCGCAGCCGGATGCTCAAAAAAACAGAGCCAACGAAACCCCGACAAAGTGCGGGAATATGCCAATGCGCTGTACAATCAGCAGTTGTACCCCCAGGCCATTCAAGAGTATCAGCATTATTTGAATACTTACAGCCTATCTCAGGGTGAGCAGGCAAACATCACGTACACCATTGCCAATATTTATTTTGATCGCCTGCACGATTATCAAAATGCACTGGCAAATTATCTGAAGATTAAACAATTTTATCCGGAAAGCAATCTTCAGAAAGAAGTGAATAAAAAGATTGTGGCCAGCCTGGAGCGCCTGCGCCGTTCGGCAGATGCCCAGCAGGTCTTGAACGAGACCACCAGCCTGAATCCGGTTAAACACAAAAAACGGCCCGGCGCCGTCGTGGCGAAAATCGGGAACCGGGAAATCACGCAGGGCGACCTGGATTATGAAATCAGCCAGCTCCCGCCGTCCGTTCAAACGCAATTCAAGGATAAAGCCAAAAAGTTGGAATTTCTGAAACAATATGTGGCCACGGAGCTGATGTACAACACCGCGAAACGCAAAGGGCTGGACAAAGATAAGGATGTGGTGGAAGCCACCTTCCAGGCGCAAAAAAATTTCATGGTTCAAAAGCTTTTACAGCAGGAAATTGCCCGGAATGTAAAAGTCGACAATTCGGACATTGAACTGTATTACAAAGCCAACAAGGACAAATACGCTGAGAAAAATAAGAAGGGGAAAGTCATTCGCATTAAACCCTTTAACGAAGTAAAATCGCAGGTGACGCAGGATTTTTTGGCGGAGAAACGGCGAACGGCCTATCAGGATTTAATTAACCGCATGACAAAAGCCGAAAATGTGGTGATTTACAGTGACAAGGTGCAGTAGTGGAGATGAAAATACGGATAATTCGCGCGGTTCGATTGAAAAGTTTCGTGTGGTGCGGTTCGTTTTTGCTCCTTTTGTTCGCCGGATTGGCACGGGCCGAATCCGGGAAAGTCTCTGTCCAGTCGGCGGTGGACCGCGCCCAAATTACAATCGGCGACGTGATTACCTACACGGTGACCGTTTCCCGTGACCGGGACGTCCGGGTAAAGTTGCCCGGCCTGGCGGAGAATCTGGGCCAGTTTGAAATTCGGGATTACAAGGTTTTCGACCCGGTAAAAAAAGACGGGAAAATTATTAACCGGGTGCAGTATAAAATCTCGACATTTGACATCGGCGATTTTAAGATTCCGCCCATTGCGATCACCTACACGATTCCGCCCGACACGGTACAGCACGTGCTCAAATCCGAAGCCATTAAAATTCACGTCGAGAGTGTGGCGCCCAGCGCAGAGGGGGACATCAAAGGCATCAAGCCTCCGGTGGAGCTTCCGTTCGACTGGCGGCCTTACGTGAAAAACGGCCTCTTTGGACTGCTGGGACTGCTGATTTTAGGAGCGATGATTTATGTCTGGATACGGAAACGCGCCGGAAAACCGCTGATTCCGCAAAAAGCGGAACCGCCGCGCCCGCCCCACGAGGCGGCACTAAAAGCACTGGAACGGCTGCAGAATTCCGGTCTTCTTGAAAAAGGGCACGTTAAAAAATATTACAGTGAAGTGTCTGAAATTATCCGGCGTTACATCGAAGGCCGTTACGGCATCGATGCCATGGATTTAACCACGACCGAACTGTTGGGAGAATTGGGGCAAATTCCGCTTTCAGAGGAACAGATGCGTGCCGTGACGGATTTCAGCGATTTGTGCGATCTGGTAAAATTTGCGAAATATATCCCCATGGAGGATGAGCATCAGAATATTTTAAAGATCGCGTTTCAATTTGTCCGGGAAACAATGGTTCCGGACGAAACTTCAGAGGCGGAGAATGGGCGCGGGACCGGTGCTTCAACGGAGATGGAAGCCGCCGTTCCGGCGGAAGTGAGTGAGGCGGAAGAAGGTGTGGTTGATTTTAAACGAAACCTTTCGGGGAAAAACGGCGCCGAATCGACCGGAGATTTTCGGAAAAAAGAGTTTGGAGACTAGAAAAAAATAATGTTTCGATTTGCGAGCCCTGAATTTTTAGCGGCACTTGCGATTATTCCCGTACTAATTTACTTTCATCTGAGGAAGGGGAAACAGCGGGCCGCCACATTAAAATATTCAAATCTTGAGTTGGTGAAATCGGCGGGGAAATCCCGCTGGAACCGGTACCGCAGCGCACTTTTCGGATTGCGATTGCTGGTCATCCTTTTGGTGATTCTGGCGCTCGCACGCCCGCAGTCGGGCAGCACGCACGAAGAGATCACCACGGAGGGGATCGATATCATCCTGGCGATGGATATTTCCAGCTCGATGCTGGCAGAAGATTTTAAGCCTAAAAACCGCATCGAAGCCGCAAAAGAAGTGGCGGAAGAATTTGTAAAAGGCCGCAAAAACGACCGAATCGGATTGGTTGTGTTTGCCAAAGACAGCTATACGCAGTGTCCGCTCACACTGGATTACGGAATTTTACTGAAATTTATCAAGGATGTGAAGATTGGCATCATTCCGGATGGAACCGCCATCGGGATGGCGCTGGCAAATGCCGTAAACCGCCTTCGTGACAGCAAAGCGAAGAGCAAGGTCATCATCCTGCTGACGGACGGCCGGAATAACGCCGGGGAGCTGGATCCGGTCACAGCCGCACAGATAGCGAGAGCGATGGGCATCCGGATTTATACGATCGGCGCGGGTAAAAAAGGATCGGCGCTGTACCCGGTTCAGGATCCGTTTTTCGGGAAGCGCTACGTGCGAATGCCGGTCGATATTGACGAAAACCTGCTCAAGCAGATTGCCTCGATCACAGGCGGAAAATATTTTCGTGCCACCAATACAAATTCTTTGCGTGAGATTTACAAAGAGATCGGCAAAATGGAAAAAACGAAGATCCATGTCAAAGAGTACACAAAATACAAAGAATTGTTTGTGGGTTTCTTATTGACGGCACTCATTATTTTGATAATTGAAATTTTGCTGAGGAATACAAAATTCAGGAAAATTCCTTGAAAACAGTCGCGAATTTCACGCCCGGCACGAATAAGTAAGGGTTAAACCGTTATGCTTCGTTTTGCAAATGCCTACATGCTGTACCTTTTGCTCTTAATCCCGGCCTGGATCGGCTTTTTCATCTGGGTGGGAAAGTACAAACAAAAGGCTCTGGAACGCTTCGGGAATCGGGTCACGCTCAAAAAACTGATGATTTCGTACAGTGGAAAAAATTACCGCTGGAAGAACAGTTTATTGATTTTAAGTTTCGCCTTTTTTGTGATGGCGCTGGCGCGGCCGCAGATCGGCACAAAGCTGGAACAGGTGAAGCGCAGAGGCGTGGACATTTTTGTGGCAATGGACGTTTCGCTCTCGATGAAAGCGGAAGACATCAAACCCAATCGCCTTGAGAAAGCCAAGCACGAAGTGGCCAATTTGATCGACCATCTGCAGGGAGACCGCATCGGTCTCATCGCTTTTGCCGGAAATGCGTTTGTTCAGTGCCCGCTCACATTGGACTACTCCGCTGCCAAAATGTTTCTGGACATCATGAACACGAACTTGATTCCCACGCCCGGCACGGCAATCGGGAAGGCAATCGCCGTGGCTATGAAATCTTTTGTACAAAAGGAACGAAAGCACAAAGTTTTGATTTTAATTACGGATGGGGAGGACAATGTGGGTGATCCCGTAAAAATGGCCGAAGCGGCGGACAAAGACGGGATTGTGATTTACACGGTCGGGATTGGTTCTCCGCAGGGTGTTCCCATTCCTCTGACCGATGCCAACGGCAGAAGTCTGGGCTACAAAA
>BDTM01000134.1 GCA_002898015.1 bacterium BMS3Bbin03
ACTCATACTGACCGGATCTGCTACCTTTTCACAACAAGCTGCGGCAACCGCACCCTCATCCGCAGACCAGAAAAAGCTGGAAAAAATCCATGCAATGTATCAGTCCTATAAAAAGCGTGCCTTTCCCACGGCGCCGGATGTGACGGTTGAGAAACTCCTGCAGTGGGAAAAGGTGGATTCCGTCGTTTTGCTGGATGTCCGTTCGGCCAAGGAACGACGCATCTCCATGATTCCCAATGCCATTTCTCAGAAAGAATTTAAAAAAAACGTTGACCAATACAAACAGCATAAAATCATCGTCTATTGTACGATTGGCTACCGCAGCGGCAAACAGGTGGTCAAGATGCGCAAAAGGGGATTGGACGCCTACAACCTGATAGGCGGCGTGCTCGCCTGGAGCCATGCAGGGCAGATCTTTGCCGCAGCCGACGGCGACTCTTTGCGGCTTCATGTTTATGGAAAAAAATGGAATCTGGCCGCCGAAAAGTACAAGGCAGTGTGGTAATTACAAACGGAAACAAATTGCAACTGTAAAGCCGTGCGTTTCGCAGAAGTACTTTATCATTCCACGTTTGCCCCTGAATCTTGTTTGACCACACCTCATTGCCGCGCTTTGGACACATTTGAAAAAAGGCTTGACAATGATAAATTTTATTATATATTAACATATAAATAGTCATTAATATATTAATATAATAATTGCGCATTATGAAAATTTACTACAAACAGATTGCCGGGCTTTTTAAATCGCTGGCGGATGAAAATCGTTTAAAAATTATTTTCAATCTTGCTGAGGGTAAAAAGTCGGTTTCAAAAATTGTTGAGGAGACCGGGCTGTCGCAGCCGCTGGTCTCGCATCATTTGAAGGAGTTAAAACACAATCATATCGTGACCACGGAGCGCGAAGGGTCTTTCGTTTTCTACCAGCTTACCGAGCCCGCCATCGTTGCGCTAATCAATTTAACCAATCAATTGGTGGTCGAATTAAGCGAAAAGGGAAACATCTTTTCCCCCCCGGCAAGCAGCCCTGAATTTCCTTTTTCGGCAATGATGGAAAAAATGATGGGGATTTTTTCAAATCTGGCGGGAGAAAAGTGAGGCGGGTATGAAGAAATCAATTTTATGGATCATTTTGACAGTAGTGGTGATTTTAATTATTATTAGTGTTGTGGGCGCTGTATTCATGCCGGAGCATTACGCGAACAGTCCGTTTTCTTTTTGGGACAGTTTCGCGTGTCCGGGTTACTTTTTTGGAGGCGGTATGTTTATTTTTCCCGTAATTATGCTTGTAATCATGTTGGCTTTTATTTATCTGATTTTCGGCGGCGGAAATTTTCGCCCGCCGTGGCAGGACTCCGGTCAACCTCCGTACGCCGGCCATGAATCGGATAACGCCCTGGATATTCTCAGAAAGCGCTATGCCAGAGGAGAAATTTCCAGAGAAGAATTTGAACAGATGAAAAGAGATTTACAATAATGGTTGAATGTTTCTGTAGTGCAGGATATTTGCAAAAAAAATTGGCAGCGACAAAGCAGCCTTAAAACTGTTCCTTGACAAACAACAAAGGGAAAAGACGAAATGACAAAAAAGATAACTATCGCATTATTTATCCTCTTCGGTTCAATCGGTATCAGTCTGGCTCAGAACAGCTTTACGGCATTTGTCAAGGACAAAGAGACAAAAGAGCCGCTAATCGGTGTGAATGTTATTGTGGAAGGAACTACAAGGGGCGCCAGTTCCGATGCAAACGGCAAGGTGATACTTCAGAATATTCCCAACGGAAAACAAACGCTTGTATTTTCGTATATCGGTTATGAAACGGTTGAAAAATCGTATGTCTTTCCTCTCCGTGAGACTGGAATGATCGTCATTTATCTGGAACCTTCGCCGCTGAATCTGGGAGAAGTGATCGCCTATTCCACGCGCACCAACAACAGAGTGGAAGAGGTGCCGACGCGCATCGAGGTGATCGGTCAGGCAGAGGTGCGCGAAGGAATCACCATTCATCCGGGCAACATCACCCGAATGCTCGGGGAAAACTCGGGCATTCAAATTCAAAATACGTCCGCTGTGTCCGGCAATGTGACGCTGCGAATTCTGGGACTGCCCGGAAAATACACGCAATTGCTGCAGGACGGGTTTCCGATGTACGGCGGATTTTCGTCGGGGTTGAGTCTGCTGCAAATTCCGCCGCTCGATCTGCGACAGGTCGAAATCATCAAAGGCTCGTCATCCACGCTTTACGGCGGCGACGCCATTGCCGGAATTGTGAATCTGATCACCAAAACGCCATCCGATGAACCCGAGTTTTCAATGCTGTTCAATCAAACGCACAAAGGCGAAACGGATATAAGCTCGTACTATTCCGGCAGGCGCGGAAAACTGGGTTTCACCATTTTGGGCTCTTTTAATGCACAGGGGGCAAAGGATGTCAGCGGAAACCGTTTTGCGGATATTCCGAAATATGACCGGGCCGTGCTTTCGCCCAAATTGTTTTACGATTTCGATGAAAACAATCACCTGTTTATCGGTTTGTCGTCGGTGGCCGAAAACAGGATCGGCGGGAACATGAAAGCCATTGCCGACAAGGCCGCCAATCCCGATTCCTTTTTCGAAGAAAACAAGACCAGGCGGGTAAACAGCTATTTGAAATACGAACATGCTTCGGAGAGCGGCAACATGCTGACATTAAAAGGAAGCATCGGAAGTTTTGGAAGAAACTTAACCACCAATGTGAATGCGTTCAAAGGCGTGCAGACCACCGCGTTTTCGGAATTGTCCTATCTGCTGAATGGCGAAAAACACTCGTTCGTAAGCGGGGTAAATTTTTATTATGACGATTTCAATCAAAAAGACCTGGCAGCAGGGCACGCTGCGCTCGATTACAGCCACAAAACGATCGGCGTTTTTCTGCAGGACAACTGGGCGGTTGCCAAAAAGTTCTCCCTGGAGCCCGGCCTGCGATTTGATTACAATCCGGAATACGGAAAATTTCTTCTTCCCCGGTTAGCCGCAAAGTATCAGTTCACGGATAATTTTTTCACCCGCCTGAGCAGCGGCCTGGGCTATAAAATTCCAACGCCTTTTACCGATGATGCCGAGAGAACGCGCTACCAGGACGTAAGGCCCTTGAGCGGGCTGAAGGCGGAAAGATCGACCGGGGCTACCTGGGATCTGAATTACAAAAAGCTGCTTTGGGGTGAATTATTTTTATCGGTCAATCACTCGTTCTTTATCACAAAAATTTCCAATCCGGTCATTGCGGATCCCCATTTATTGCAAAATCAAACGGTGTCCTATCTCAATGCAAACGGCGACATTCAGAGCAAAGGATTGAGCACGATTTTCAACCTGTCCCTTGACGAGTGGTCGTTTTACATGGATTACACCTATCTGGATGCACGCAAAACCTATGACGCCGACAAACCCCTCGAGCTGGCGCCGCAAAACAGACTATCGACCATGCTGATCTACGAAAACGAGGAAACAGGCTGGAAAGCAGGCATCGAGGCCTTTTACTTTGCAGATCAATACCTGGAAGACGGAACGAAAACGCCGAATTTTTGGCGCATCGATCTCATGGCGCAAAAAGAGGTCGGCCATTTCACAATCGCCCTGAATGTCGAAAATGTTCTGGACGTCCGCCAAACAAGATTTGAAAACATTATTCACCCACCGTTAAGCAATCCGGTTTTCAGTGAAATATATGCGCCGCTGGAGGGAAGGGTGGGAAATATTGTCGTGAAATATGATTTATTTTAAAGGGATTTTTGGAAGTCTGAAGATGACCACAACGATTCGGATAAATAGGCGGATCGCTGGCAAAGCTCTGCTTCCAGGGAGGGTTGCCCCGAAAATTATTCGGGGTACTTCTGAGAAAGAAAGTGAAAATCGAACAGAACAATTTATAAATTTGAGGAGCACACCCAATGAAAGAAACAAAAGCGATTAACCGGCGAAAATTTTTGGGTTACACCGCCGTCGGGCTGGGCACAGGATTGGGGGGCCCGGCCACGCGCATTCAACATTACACGGCTCACGTGATAAAAGGCGACAAAGACGTGGTACAGGCCCTCGAGAATTCTTACCTCGGCCCGATTTTCCGTTTGAAGACCGGACAAAAGGTGCGCGTCCCTTTTACAAATCAAATCGATCAGGAAACCATTGTCCACTGGCACGGCCTGCACGTGCCGGAACAGGCCGACGGGCATCCGCGATTCGTCATTAAACAGGGCCAGGCATACATCTATGAGTTCGAGCTGAAAAATCGTGCCGCCACCTACTGGTTCCATCCGCATCCGCACGGACGCACCGGGCCGCAGGTTTACAACGGCCTTGCCGGTCTGTTTCTCTGCCACAGCCACAACCTGGAGCACGAGGATTTGGGAATGATGCGGAATTATCTGGTAAAGGCATGACAGCGCTGTTTGGAAAATCAAACAATTTGATGCGGATGCGAACCTGGTACGGAATGACGGCGGTCATCGAAATTCGCAACCGCTCCCTGCACCGGGCGGGCTTTGGAAGCGTGCTCATTCCCCATCCTCCGGCTGTGAACTGGCTGCTGCGTTTCGGATTGTCGGATGATCCGTATTATAAACTGAGCACCATTCACGAGTTCGGACATTTCCAGACCCTGCCGGCTATTGCCGTTTATTCGTTCGCCGCCCTGGGGTGGGTTCTGGCCACCCACCGGGCAAGTCTTATTGGGATAATCGCTCTTTTAATTGGCATCCACGCCACGTGGGAAATGCTGGCGGAACTGGTTGTCCGCTTTCACACCGGGCCGCTTTACACGCGCACCTACACGGGCATTTCCGTTATTCCGAGAATCATCTTCTGGAGCGCTGCTGCCGCCATTTCCATAGGAGGATGGGCGATTCTATTACACTGATTGTATCGACAGCGGCCGGGAAGACACCGTGCTGCTCATTTTTTTCAGGCCGCCTTGCTCTGCTGCTCACACCATTGCTCCAGCGTGGTGGTGGGTGCGCCCAGCAGCGCATTGGCTTCCGTCGGGTCTCCGCCTTCTCCCACCTTTTCAAAAAAGCGCATCAATTCGGCGATGAATTTCAGCTCGGCATTAAAAGATACTCTGCCGATTAACGACAGCAGCCAGATCGGCATGGAGGAAACTTTTATTCCGGGATGAACAGCCGCGCAGTATTTTTCCAGTGCTTCCGACATGGTCCAGGCCTCGGGACCAAAGACGAAGAATCGTTTGTTCGCCGCACCGGGCAATTGGAACGATCGGGAGACCATCCCGGCGTAATCGCCGGCCGCGAGCCAGTGCAGGCGGTGCGATTGTTTGCCGATGACGGAAGCCCGCTTCCCCCGCACCGCAAGCGGCAGGGATTCCATAAAATGCGTGGCGCAAAAAATGGAATAGGGAATGCTGCTCTCCCGTATGGCCGCTTCCGCCCCTAATTTTGCCCCGATGGAAGGAAACCACGAGTTCTCTTCAAAGGCTGCGGCGCCGGACAGGTAGGTCAGACGCTGCACCCCTTTTTGTGCCGCTGCCTTGGCAATGTTCGCCGTGCCTCTCCGCTCGATGCGCTCGAAATCCTCCGCCCGCGGACCTCCCTTCAGGTTAATGTGAACCCCAAAGCAGCCGTCAAGAGCTTTTTCCAGCGAAGACGCGTCTTCAACATCCCCCCGGATAAAATCGAAGGAATCTCCTAATTTCGCTCTGGCTTTTTCAGGATTTCGCGCTAAAACGCGAACGGCGTATCCGTCCTTTTGTAACCGTCGTGCCACCGGCTCGCCTAACATTCCGGTGGCGCCCACGACAAGGATTGTGTCTTTCATAATGGCTTTCTCCTTTATTCAACAAGCCACTCTTTGATCCATTTTTGTTCAATTAGATTTTCGGAAACAAAGGGATCGCTCATCATTAATTCTGCGGCTTTTTCAATGGTTTCGGCTTTAAATGTAATCAGCCCGCCCGACCTGTCGGCAAAGGGACCGCCGGCGTATTCTTTTAAACGGCAGTTTTTCCAATACGCCGCATGTAAAGGAACGACGGATCGTATTTTATCGGGGTCGTTTTTCATGAAATAAAAATAGGCAAATTGTCCGGCCATGACGGTCTCCTTTTCTGCTTGCTGTACCGGCTTAACGCTCAGTATTTATTGGTTAACCGTCTGACCGATTCCGTGCAGAACGTCCTGATGATCGACGACCCTCTCACGAAAACGCTTTTCGCTTTTCTTTTGCAGAAAACCGTTTACGGTTGCCGTGCAGTCCGAAATGAGGTAGCCGTTGAACCCCTTTGTCTGAGCGGTTTTCATCGTTTTCGCAATGCACTGGTCGGTGATGAATCCGCAGAAGAACGGGGTGTCGATCGAGTGGTCGTTGAGCAGTTGTTCGAGATTGCTGCCCACAAAAGCATCGAAAGCGTATCGTCCCTCCACCAAAAGATCGTTTTCTGCAAAGAGTCCCGGTGTAATTTCTGATTTACGCGAGCCTTTGGTAAACACCTTGCCAAACGTCAGGTGCGCCAGCCAGCCCTTTTTATTCTCAGGATCGATGATCAACGGCGCGTGAATAATCCGGATGCCATTTTCCCTGGCCTTGCTGACCAGCGTGTGGGTATTTTCCAGCACACGCCGCGACTTTAATTGTCCCTTTATTAACCAGTGATAAAGCCCTTTTTGCGTCCATTGGTTCTGAAACTCTATTAAAACAATGGCGGATGTTTTTTTGTCGATGTTCATGGTTTTTTGCCTCCATTTAGGATCAAAAGATTCTGCCTGAAATTGTCCTGCCTGTTTCGGCATTCAAGATCTCCTCCTGACCGACAACTTCCCTGCAAAGCCGGTTCAGACACCGGCTCCCTGACTCGAATAAATCCGGATTGCACACGGCGGGTCATGCGGGACGCATAGTTCAATTATCTTATTATTGATTTTATGTAATATTCACTTAAGCAACTATTTAATTTCCGAAATATATGGGTAAAAAAATAGGCCGCAAATCTCGCGGCCCGAGTTTCGTGCCTCGTTTTATTCGCTGCCGGAAATTTTTTTGTCTACCGAACCCGGCTTATCTTTCGCAGCAAGTTTATCAATGTTTCCTGCTCTTCTTCGTTTAGCGGTTGCAGCATCTGGCGGCTGAGTTCCATGAAATTTTTATGATCCATTTCGTAAATTTCCCTGCCGGCCTCAGTCAAAGCCACACGCACAATGCGTCTGTCTTCCTCGGAACGTTTTCGCACGACATATTTCTTTTCAACCAGCTTGTCGACAATTCCCGTCATGGTGCTCATGGCCAGCATCAAATAATCGGCAATTTGCCGCATAATACTGGGCCCATTATTGCCGATGAATTTGATCACCTTCAATTCCTGCATACTCAAATTGGCGGCCGCATCACTTAAACAGCCGCACTGGGTCACCATGAAGGCGTGGATCATTCTTTCAATATAGCCGTTTAGTTCGTTTGCTCTTTTTTCCAGGACTGCCATTTACTTCCTCATTCCGATCATTCGATATTCGAACTATTTGCAATATAAATCTTTTCATCGTATTTGTCAAGTTTTTTTATTTGAACCGGATAAATCAAACCTTCGCTTTCATTTAGTAGACAGCGGACGAGGCCCTCTTTCGTCTTCAAGTTCACGAGCGAATCGCGCCATGGCAGGATTAAAATCCCCAAATCACCAGATCACCCAATCACCAAATCGCCAAATCCCACACGTCTCCCATCTTTTTGCCGAACTTGCTCTCAGGGTATTGCATTTTTAATATTTCTTTTTTACATTCAATTATTCATAGAGTGAGATTTTTGTGTATTTTTATTCCAATCGGAGGCATTGTGGAAAAGGTTAAAATCGGCGTGGTGGGGCTGGGAAAACTGGGCCGGCTGCACACGGCGTTGTTGAAAGAAATTTCAAAAATAGATTTTGTGGGTCTGTACGATACCCGTCTGCCGCGAATGAAAGAGGTCTCGGGTGAGTTTGAAGTGCAGGCATTTCCCTCGCTGGAGGCACTTCTTGACGCGGTTGATGCACTGGTGATTGCCGTTCCCACGCAGGTCCATGCCGAAGTGGCTTTGCCCGCTCTGCACGCGCGCAAACACATCTTTATTGAAAAACCCATCACGGCAACGCTCGAGGAAGCGGACAGTCTCCTCCGGGCGGCACAGGAAAATGCGGTCAAAATCCAGGTGGGCCATATTGAGCGATTCAACCCCGCATTTCTGGCGCTTCAAGACGAAACGCTGATGCCCATGTTTATCGAAACGCACCGTCTGGCATCTTTTGATCCGCGCGGCACAGATGTGGCCGTTGTGCTGGATTTGATGATTCACGACATCGATTTGATTCTGAGCCTGGTCAAAAGTCCCATCGAAATGATCGATGCCACCGGCGTGGCTGTGGCGTCCCGGGAGGCGGATATCGCCAACGCACGCATTCGATTTAAAAATGGCTGTGTCGCCAATTTAACGGCCAGCCGCATCTCCCTGAAAAAAATGCGTAAGATGCGGATTTTCCAGAAAGATGCCTATTTAACGCTTGATTTTCTTCAAAAACAGGCGGAAATTTATCGGCTGAAAGACGTCGTTCCGTCTGAAAAGCCGGAGCATCTGGCATTCAATTTGATTGGTCAGCGGGGCTTTGCAAAAAAGATTCTTTATGAAAAACGCACGCAGGAGAATTTAAATGCGCTGAAAGAAGAACTTTCGGCCTTTGTGACGTCCATTTTGGAAGACAGCACACCGCTTGTCACCGGAGACGATGGCCGCAAGGCGCTGGATGTGGCTTTGCAAATTATGAGACAGGTACATGAACATGCAAAATTGTATCAAATGTGAAGGGAAAATCAGTGGACATTCGAGAAGTTGTTTTCAATAATCGCAGCTACACCCCTATTCCTTTAATTGTCATTGTTTTAATTCTGGCAGAACCAACCTGGACGTCTTTTATTTTGGGCGCGTTTATTGCGCTTTCCGGAGAATTTCTCCGCATCTGGGGGGTCAGCCACGCCGGAAGTGCCACGCGCACCACGAGCGGCGCCGGCGGGAATGAATTGATCACATCCGGCCCGTTTGCGATCATTCGGAATCCCCTGTATTTGGGAAATTTTTTCATCACGATTGGATTTGCAATAGCCAGTTGGGCCTGGATGCCCTGGATGCTCCTCGTTGTCATTGTGCTGTTCGGATTGCAATACTGGCTCATTGTTTCTCTGGAAGAGGAATATTTAAGCCGGCATTTTGGCTATATGTACCAAAAATACAAGAATCATGTGCCCCGGTTTTTTCCGCGCCTGTCGCCCTGGAATGACCGGCAGCGCCGCTCGGGGAATTGGCGTGAGGCATTCCGTTCCGAACGCAGCACGCTGACGAGCTTCATCACTTTTCTGGTGGTGCTGTGGGCGCGCTGGAGACTATTTTCGTGAAGGGAAAATGGTGCCGCCGCGGATTATGATTATCGCCGGAGAATCTTCCGGGGACTTGCACGGCGCAGGGCTGATTCGGGAAATTCGCCGTCTTCGGCCGGAGACCGGGATTGTTGGGATCGGGGGGCCCAAAATGGCCGCTGCCGGGATGACCTGTTTTTATTCAACGGATCAGATGGCGATCCTCGGGTTTACCGAAGTGGTTCGTCATTTTCCGTTGATCCGCCGGGTGCACAATCGTCTAATCCGGGAGCTGGAGGCTTCGCCGCCTGACTTACTGATTTTGATCGATTATCCCGGCTTTAATCTTCGTTTTGCCAAACAGGCAAAATTGAGGGGGATCCCGGTTTTGTACTACATCAGTCCGCAGGTTTGGGCCTGGGGCACGGGCAGGGTTCCCAAAATTGCCCGTCTGGTGGATAAAATGGCCGTCATTTTTGCTTTTGAAGAAGAAATATACCGCAAGGCCGGGCTCGATGTCACATTTGTCGGGCATCCGCTTCTGGATTCCCTTCCATCGGGCCTGGATGCCGAACTCTTTAAAAAAGAAATGGGTTTTTCGGAAGAAACCAAACTATTCGGACTTTTGCCGGGAAGCCGTGCCCAGGAGGTGCAAAAACTGCTGCCGGAAATGATTCGGACATTCCGCCGGTTAAAAAAGGCATTTCCGGAACTGCAGGGCGTTGTCAGTCAATCGCCGCAGCTTTCGCCGTCTTTTTATAAACCGTTTCTATCCGGTGAATTAAAACTCACGGCGCACACACACGCTTTGATGCAGGCCAGTCATTTTATGATGGTTGCTTCCGGAACGGCCACACTGGAAGCGGTATTCTACGGAAATCCATTTGTGGTGACCTACAAAATTTCGCGGACCTCCTACTTTTTGGGGCGGTTCCTGGTGTCTGTAAAAAACATCGGATTGGTAAACATTGTTGCCGGCAGAAGAATCGTTCCGGAATTTATTCAGCATAATTTTAGAGCGGAAAAGATGGCTCCGGTCATTGCCGGCATTTTAACCGATCGAGAACGGTACCGAAATATTCAGACGGATCTTCAGCAGATTCGGACGAAACTGGGATCGCCGGGCGCCTCGGCCCGGGTGGCGGAAATGGCTTTAAAAATGATGGAAAGGTCATGAAAAAGAAGCAGAAAATCCCATTTTCAAAACGTCTTCTGGTTCATCTGGCGTCGTTTTTTGGATGGGCGGTTTTTATGGGACTCGGCGTAACACTGCGTTTCCGGGTTTTGGGCTGGGAGCACGTGAGGCATCTTCGTCAATCCCGGCAGAATTTCCTGATTGCGGTCTGGCACGGCCGAATGTTTTTGCCGGTCTATGTACACCGCTCGCAAGGCATTGTGGTAATTGTGAGTCAGCATTGGGACGGAGAGATGATCGCCCGTACGATTAAAATGATGGGATTCAAAACCATTCGGGGCTCCAGTACTCGCGGGGGGAAAGAAGCCTTTTACAAAATGACTTCGGTGCTTCGGAATGGGGGGACGGGGGCAAATATTCCGGACGGCCCAACCGGCCCGGCTCATAAAATGAAATCCGGAACGGTGTTTTTGGCACAAAAAAGCGGGGTTCCCATTTTGCCCGTGTCTTTTTCCGCCGGTTCCGGAAAAAAATTCCGCAGTTGGGATCGTTTTCTGCTTCCGTTTCCATTCTCAAAAGTGGCGGTTGTGTACGGAGAGCCGATTTATATTCCCTCTTATTGGAGCAACAGGGAAGTTCTGGCGTTTGTTCCGAAAGTGGAAGAAAAGCTGAATCAAGTGGAATGCCGTGCGGATGAATTTTTCAAAACTTAAGCGGCTGATGCCGCTCCTTCTGCCGCTCTCCTGGGTTTACGGCGGGGCAATGCTGTTCCGCGGTTTTTTATATGATTTTGGAATTCTTAAATCCCACCAGGCCCAGGCCCCGGTCGTGAGCGTGGGCAACATTACCGCCGGCGGGACGGGAAAGACTCCGGTCCTGATATTTTTAGGCCAATTCTATGCAGAACGGGGCAAAAAGGTTGGGATTTTAACGCGGGGCTACGGCAGAAAATCAAAAGGACAGATTCTTGTTACCGGAGAGCATGCATCGCTGGCTCCGGAAGAAATAGGCGATGAGCCCTGCCTGATTCACCGGGAATTGAAGAAAATCCCCATTGCCGTCGATAAAATAAGATGGAAGGGGGCGAATGCGCTTTCTCAAAAAATGACGGTTGCGGCTTTTTTATTAGACGACGGCTTTCAATACCGGGCGATTCGAAAACAGGTGGAGATTGTCGTTTTAGACGCCGCACAGCCGTTTGGGAATTTACGCCTGCTGCCGGCCGGATTTCTCCGGGAACCGATTCGATCGGTCAAAAGAGCCTCTCTGATCTGGTTTACAAGAGTGAATGAAACGGACAATTTCACAGAGACGGCGCGGAGATTCAGCCGCTACTCCCGGGCGCCCATGATTGAAAGTGTGCATCAGCCGCTGGAGTTCCGGCGAGTGGATGAATCCCGGGTCGAGCCCAAAGAGGCGTTTTCCGGAGAGCCGGTTGTGGCCTTTTGCGCCATCGGCCGCCCGGAATCATTCCGAAGGTGTTTAAATCAACTGAAGCTAAATTTAAGAGCATTTAGAGAATATTCGGATCATCATCTTTTCAGTGAAAAGGATATTCTTGATATTAAAAACCTGGCAAAAAAGAAGGGTGTCCGGTTTATTTTATGCACGGAAAAAGATGCCGTGAAACTTCAGAAGACGGCTCCTGATTTTTGGTATTTAAAAATAGCCGTTCAAATTACAAGAGGAGAAGAAATTCTCCTTGATTTGTTGCCAAATTTATCGTAAATTTTGTAAGAAAAATGATACAATAACCTGCATTTTATCAAAAACAGCAGAATTGCACATGAGCCACAATCTTCATAAAATAGGGTGAAAGGGGAATTCCTTTTATGGCAAAAGAGTACCAGGTTTTGATCGTTGATGACGATATTAATATTCGCAAGATGATTGAAATCCATTTGAAAAAAGACAAAATCTACGAATTGCTGTCGACTTCAAATGGTGAAGCCTGTCTGAAAATCATGCAGGAAAACATCCCCGATTTTGTCCTTTTAGACATCCAGATGCCCGGTATCGATGGGATTGAGACGCTTCGGAGAATCAAGAAGGATAATCCCAAAATTCCCGTTGTGATGATGACGGCACACGGCACCATTGAAACCGCCGTTAAGTCCATGCAGTTAGGGGCATTCGATTTTATTACCAAACCGTTTTCCGGAGACCGGCTGCGTCTTACCGTTAAAAATGCGATTGAAAACAGCAGCCTGAAAGCGGAAGTGAGCCGTCTGCGGCAGGAATTACAAGAACGTTATCGGTTTGAAAATATCGTTGGCGAAAGCGGCTCGATGCAGGAAGTGTTCAAAGCCGTCAAAAAGGTCACGGACAGCAATGTCACCGTTTTGCTTCAGGGCGAAAGCGGTACCGGAAAAGAACTCATTGCCCGGGCAATCCATTTTGAAAGTGAGAAGCGGAAAAACAGGCCATTTGTTCCGGTAAATTGCTCGGCGCTGCCGGAGTCTCTTCTGGAAAGCGAATTGTTTGGGCATGAAAAGGGTTCCTTCACAGGTGCTTCGAGCCGCCGGATTGGCAAGTTTGAACAGGCGGACGGCGGTACGGTGTTTTTGGATGAAATTGGTGAAATGAGTCCGTCAACCCAGGTAAAAATTTTGCGTGTCCTTCAGGAGCGGGAATTTGAACGTGTGGGCGGGAATGAACTCATTCATGTTGACGTCCGCATTATTTCAGCCACGAATAAAGATCTGGAAGAAGCGATTAAAAAAGGTCAATTCCGTGAAGACCTTTATTACCGCTTAAGCGTCTTTCCAATCGTGATTCCGCCGCTGCGGGAACGAAAAGAAGATATTCCGCTTCTGGCCCAATTCTTTGTCGATAAGTATTCCGAAAGAGAGGGCAAAGAAGTTCTTGAACTTTTTCCGGACACGCTGGAATTATTGACGGCTTATCACTGGCCGGGCAATGTGCGCGAGCTGGAAAATGCCATCGAGCGGGCGGTGATTCTGGCTTCAACGGATCAAATATTGCCGAAGGATTTGCCGGCGAATGTACGGGCTGTCGGTGAAAAGAAGATCGCTGAACCCGGCAGCGGTCCGCTGAACAGTTGGATCGAGAGACTGGAGGAAGAAGCGCTTCGAAAAGCACTCCTTGAAAGCGAGGGAAATGTTTCCCTGACTGCACGAAAGCTGGGTATTGGTCGGGCCACAATCTATCGGAAGGCCAGAAAATACGGTTTGCCGATTGTGCGGTAGATTTTGTCTCTATTTAGGCACAGTGGTATTGTGTTTGTTCGATTAATTTCCACGAATAAATCTCTTCGATTTACACTTTTGAAAGTGGGACAATATCATTTTTACATTTTTGAAAAGTGTTGTTGATTAAATCTATATGAATTAACTTGTGCAGCAGAGCCGCCTGAGATTAATCTAACGCACTCTAAAGAAGACACGACAGTCACAAAGGTCCAATTATGATGTATCTTTTCGGTCTGTTCATTCTAAAAGAACGTGTTAAAATAACGCATTTTGAAAAAAACCGGTCATGAGGCAGGTGAGATGAACCCCCTTAATGATTATCGCCTGAAAGAAGTCCTGACCAAAATTGTGGAGAACACCTACACCGACGGCGATCTGCTGCATTTTATTGATTTCCTTGAAAAGATCGCATCGGGCTTTCTCCGTTTTTTACAAATGAACGGCAAGAAAATCGCCCTGTCCGGCGGAATCGCCCCGGGGGATTTCTATCAAATTGCGATCGATTGCATCGCGCCCCTTTTTCAACGAAATGGAAAACGCGAATTCGTCGTATTGCGGAAATATTTCGAGCCCATTTTTGCAAGTGACGGCTCTATTGATGATTTAAAATTATTCATCGAATTGAAGCGGCTGGTCATTCGTTCGACCCAGCAGGAACTGATCCGGATATTTCGGGAAAGAGATCCTGAAGGCGCCCGAATTCTGCGTAACATTCGCAATGCCATTCAGAAAGCGAGTGACCTTCTGATGTTTGAAAATATGAGCCGCAATTATGTCATTTCGACACTTAATTTGCAGGATCCTGTCTTATTTCAACAATTAAAAAACAAGAAGATCGATATCCACTACCCCATCATTCAGGAAAAATTGCGGCGTGATTTACCCTTGATCCCTGCGGTGGATTTAAAAAACGCCTATTTGGGAAATTATTCGCCTTATAAACCATTCCCGGCGCTCATACGGAATTTATTAAAAATTGTAAGCGCCAAAACGGCATTTGCCAATTATCTGACCGTCGATCAAATCGTTTATCTCACAAAAGATTTTAAGCAGAAGGAAATCCCATTTTCCGAATTCAGGAATCCCGTTTTCACGGAGACTCCGGAAGACACGTATCAGAAAAAAAGACTGATTGAGATTCAGCAAAGGACCATAAAACGGATTTCCGATATTATCCCGGAAAAATACGGACATAAGGCCGACTATCCTCCGGAGGTTATTTCGGCTTTTAAGAAGGCACTTATCAATTACACCGAAAATTACATTCAAGATCGTAAAAAGATATCTCATTTCCATTTATTACGCGCCTCTCTTCCTTCTCTTACGTTTCAGGATTATCGAAAAAACTATCGAAACGCTTTTGAATATCTGGTCAAAATCGTACGCCGGGAATTGTCGGAAGAAGCGACAACTATTTTATAATAATATTTTTTCGCAAAAACACAATTTGCTTCTATATGATTAGCAAAATTAAGGGCTTTTTATGGCTTTGCCTAAAGAGGATTCAAAAAAAATACTGTCCCCTGAATTGGCTTTTTGTCCCGGAGAGAGTGAATTGGAATTGTATCTTCTATATCCCGAATTCAAATTAGCCGACTCTCGAAAGATTAAAAATCATCTTGAAAATTGCAAAATTTGTCAGGATCGTTTAGAGCAATTAAAGGGATTTTATAAATTACTCGAGCATGAGTTTTCATGTCCGATTCCGCATGAAGTTTATGAAATGGCAAAAAAGCTCATAAATTTGTAAGCGTGCGGCGCATCAAAACCGCTTTTGTTTCCTTCCCCGCCGATTTAACTCTCTTTTATTATCTCACCGGCAAAGCCGCGCCGGCCCCCCGGTTGGCGGCAATGATATTTTTTAAAAAACAATTTGTAAGAATAGACTTTATTTTGAGTTTTCACGCAGCCTGTGAAGCTCATTGCAATTCAGCTTAGGTTGACGCCAATTGCCGCCTGTTTCGCGTGCAGCGGGAGGGAAAACCGCCGGGAAGACCCGCTCCCCAAAAAAAGTTGATTTTTGCGCCATGCCATGTTAATTTAAATAGTTAAATTATAGATAAACCAGTTGTGTGTTCCCTTTCGTTAACAGGGGATTTTTATAATGAAAAAAGGCTTTTTGCTTATTTTAATGCTCTTCTTTGTTTTTATCCTGAACGCCCCGCTTTTTGCAGGGGAGTGGGAGAGTTTTACCGTTAAGAATTACAGAATTCTTTATCATCACTATCAGGCAAAATTAGCCAGAGAAGTGGCTGAAACCATCCTGAAAGCAGAGCCGAAATATCAATCTGTGTTCGGAGAAATCCCCAAAGATACGATTCGGGTCCTTCTGGCTGATAAGCGCAAAGAATTCGACAGACTGACGTACAACACAATTCCGGAATGGAGCAAAGGCGTGACTCGTCCGGATATTCATCTGATTGTGTTATTAACAGCCGAAATTAAACAGGATGAATTCTTCTCGGTGGTTCGGCATGAGTTGGTGCACGCCTGGATGGGTTCTCTCTATCCGGGTATTCAAACGCCCCGCTGGTTTGATGAAGGAATGGCGGTTTTGCTTTCCGGTGAACAGGTGTCGGGAAACAACGCGGTTCTTTCAAGAGCCATTCTGACCGGTTCGCTGTTTTCTCTCGATGAAGTCAATAATGTTCTGAAATTCGGGCGCACAAAAGCCCGCCTGGCGTATTCGGAAAGCTACACGGCACTTCAATTCTTTGTGGAATATTTCGGCTGGCAGAAATTCCCGTTTTTCTTTCAGAAGTTGAAAAAAACAAGATCCTTTGAGGTCGCTCTTAAAGCCACCACAGGACTGAGTCTTTTTGAGTTTGAAGATACGTTTGAAGATTTCGCGCGGAAAAAATACCGCTGGCAAGTTTTTTTTGACGTCAATCTTTATCTCTGGCTGGCGCTGCCCGTTTTTGTGGGCGTTTCGTTCTGGCTTATTAAATATCGAAATCGTAAACGAGTGGAAATCTGGGAAGAAGGTACAAAAGGCGAAAATGACGCAGTCTAAACACTTAAAAAATAATCTCGAATTTGCAGGGCTCAAATTCCTGACAATCTTTATCCGGATTTTTCCTTACGGGATTGCCGTTCGGTTTTCAAAAATCTTAAGCTTTCTGGTCTTTTCGGTGATTCGCCTTCGCAGAGACGTCACCATCCGGAATATTCAAATGGCCTTTCCCGAGAAGGATTTGGAGGAATGCACGGCACTTGCCGGAAAAGTTTACAATCATTTTGGGCGGGTGGCCGTCGATTTTTTGTACATGGCGCGCCTCATCCCGAAACGGTTCTTAAAGTTAATTCAATTCGAAAATGAAACGGTGCTTCAGAAAGCGCTTCAGGCGGGGAAAGGCGTGGTATTAAACGGCGGACATCTGGGAAACTGGGAATTTTTGGCGGCAAGCATTCCGCTGAAAGGATATCCCGAGAACATCATTGTGGGCGCACAGCGGAATAATCTTGCGGATGCGTGGTTCAATACGAACAGAGCGCTGGCGGGATGTAAAATTATTCACGTGGGCGGAGCCGTACGGAAATCGTTGAAAGCCCTGAACAGGGGTGAAGTTCTCGCCATTTTGTCTGATCAGGATGCCGGAAAAGACGGCCAATTTGTGCCCTATTTCGGAAGACCGGCCTCGGCTCCTGTGGGGGCGGCTTTATTGTCCTTAAAAAGCGGTTCGCCGATGGTTTACACCCAGGCTATTTTTAATAACGGCCGTTATGTGGTACAGTTCGAGCGGATTCGGACGGATGATCTGGAGGGGCCCACGCCTGAAAATTTATGGGAGCTTACCCGCCGGTTTACGGAAATTCTGGAAAAAAATGTCCGCAAGTACCCGGAGCAGTGGTTCTGGATGCACCGGCGCTGGAAAACGCGTCCGGTTAAAGAGGGCATTCCGGCATGAACTATCGGGTACTCATTATTCAAACGGCATTTCTCGGAGATGTGATACTCTCTCTTCCGGTGGTGGACGAGCTCCGGGCTAACCTGACGGATTTTCAGTTGGATTACCTGGCCATTCCTGCGGTTGCCAACGTACTGGAAAACTTCCCGGGAATCGACCGGATCATTTCTTACGACAAACGAAAATCCGAAAAGAGTTTAAAGGCCTTTTTAAAAAAAGTCCAATTTCTGAAGGCGCAAAAATACGATCTGGTTTTGCTGCCGCACCGTTCGTGGCGGAGTGCTATTCTGGCGAAATGGGCGAAAATTCCGGTCCGAATCGGATTCAATAAAAGCTGGGCCTCCTTTCTTTACACACACGTCATTCCGTATGGCGAGGATGTGCACGAAGTGAATCGAAATCTTTCGCTTTTACAGCCCCTTGGGATTGTTCTGAATAAGAAATCCGGGCTTCATCTGCAGATTAATTCTGAAGATGATACCCGGGTGGATGCCATCTGGCAGGCGTTTCATTTAAATTCAGGCCAGCCCTGCGTGGCCATTGCACCCGGCTCCGTCTGGGTAACCAAACGCTGGTTTCCGGATCGCTTCGCCCGGTTAATCCGGGAACTGACCGCAAAGGGAATTCAGGTCGTTTTAATCGGCGGCCCGGCCGATCTGGAAGTGGGCCGTGAGCTGCAAGAGGCCGTTCCGGACCGGGTTGTGAATCTTATCGGCAAGCTTTCACCCCGGGAGTCTGCGGAAGCCATTCGGCGGTGTGACGTGCTGGTTGCGAACGACAGTGCGCCGGTTCATCTTGCGTCTGCGGTCGGGACGAAAGTTGTGGACATTTATGGGCCCACAATCCCTGCATTTGGTTTTGCGCCGTTTGGCGTAAACCATCGAATTGTGGGAAAAGAACTGGATTGCCGCCCTTGCGGAGACCACGGCAGTAATAAATGCCCACTGCGCACACTCGAGTGCATGAAGTCGATTTCCGTGACGGAAGTTTACCAGGCGGTGGAAGAGCTTCTCAATGAGAAATCAAAACACAATTGATCTTCAGACCTCCGAATTGCCTTTGGAAATACTTGCGGAAAAAACGGCCGCCGTCCTCAAACAGGGGGGTGTCATTATTTATCCCACCGACACGATTTACGGTCTGGGGGCAGATCCGTTCCGGATGGAAGCCGTGGATCGGGTGTATGCGTTAAAGGGGCGATCGTTTCAAAAACCGTGCAGCGTTTTAATCGGATCGGTCGATATGCTGCAGGAAATTGTTGAAACGGTCACTCCCGCTGCAAAAGATTTAATGCGTGTATTCTGGCCCGGGAGCTTGACACTCGTCTTCCGGGTGAAACATTTCGTTCAGGGGAGATTTTTGGCAAAAAATCGCACATTGGGGGTGCGGCTTCCGGATCATCCCTTCAGTCGACAGGTGAGTGCGGTGCTGGGCAGTCCGATTTTATCGACCAGCGCCAATCGCAGCGGGGGGCAAAATCCGCTGTTCATTGCGGATATTCCCGCCGAAATACGACACGGAGTTGATTTAATTGTGGATGAAGGCCCTTCACGTCTCACAAAACCTTCAACCATCCTCAACGTGAGTGGTGACAGACCCTTACTCATTCGGGAAGGCACAATTTCTCGTGCAGCAATTGAAAAAATAGTCGGAAAGATTCAGCATTTATGAAAGATACATTTACCGTTCTCTTTGTTTGTACGGGCAATAGCTGCCGGAGTCCGATGGCGGAAGGAATTTTTCGGCGGGGAATCCCGGTCGAGCGCTGGGATAAAATTCGTGTGTTGTCCGCCGGAACGGGTTCGTTCGACGGGAGCCCGCCCACCCGCTGGGCTATTGAAGTTTCCGCGGAGAACGGCATCGATATTTCAGAGCACCGCAGCCGGGCCCTGCGCAAACACCACCTGGCGCAGTCGGACATTGTTTTTGTCATGGAAAAAGAACATCTGAAATTTATTCACGAGCTTTTCCCGAATTACCAGGAGAATGTCTATTTATTGAAAGCGTTCGACCGGCCAAAAAAAGATCATAAAAATCTGGAAATTCCGGACCCGATCGGCAAAAATAAAAAGTTTTACCGGAAGGTTTTTCGTGAACTTGAAAAAGAGATTCATCGAATTAACCCCCGGATTCTTCAACTGGCACAGGCAAAATTTCAGCGGAATCTTGAAGACCTGGATTTTTAGTGAAACCCGAACGGTTAAAACCTGATTCAAAAATTTTGCTGATTCGAACCGACCGAATCGGGGATGTGGTCCTTTCATCGCCGGTGGCAGCCGCCATTAAACGGGCCGTCCCTAATGCCGATGTGACATTTTTGGTTCGCCAATACACCCGGGATTTAATAAGCCTTCATGAAGATGTCGATCGGGTGCTCACGGAAGAAGAGATCGGCGCCGGAGAAGAAGCCGTCCGAAAATTAAAAATGTTTCGGTTTGATGCCGGCATAGCGCTCCATCCGGATTTCAAATGGGCCTGGCGAATGTATCGGGCGGGAATTCCCCTGCGCCTCGGAACGGGTTACCGGTTCTTTTCGATATTTTACAATCGCAAAGTGTTTGAACACCGTAAACACACACAGGTTCACGAGGCGGATCACAATTTAAATTTGCTGAAACCCCTTGGGATACCGGTTTCTCCGGCGGTCTTTCGATTTAAATTGCCGGTCGGTGCGGCGGCCGGAATTCGTTCTTTGCTGGAGAAGAAGGGTTGGGATGCCGAAAAAACACTGGTGGTGCTGCATCCGGGAAGCGGCGGCTCCGCGGCAGACTGGCCTGCGAAGCGTTTCGGAGAATTGGCGCGTGCCCTTTTAGCGCGTCATATTTTTGTGGTTTTAACGGGTAATTCTGCCGAAAAGAATCTTGTGGATCGCGTGGCTCAAATAGGGGGGGCGGGTGTTGTTCGCCTGGACGGAGCGCTAAATCTCGTGGAGCTGAGTGCGGTGCTTAAACAAGCTTCGGTTGTAGTTGCGAACAGTACCGGCCCGCTTCATATCGCCGTGGCGTTCGGTACGGATGTCGTTGGATTGTACTGTCCCGTGCCGCCGTGCCATCCGGAGCGGTGGGGACCCTACGGGCGTTCCGATTCTGTTTTAGTGCCGCAGAAGGTGTCGTGCAAAACCTGCGATGTAAGGATTTGTGCAAAAACGCGCTGTATGGAACAGATTTCAGTGGAAATGGTATTAAATAAAGTTTTGAAAAATGAGAATGTGTAACTAAATTGTGATTCATCCCCAAAATGCGTACTTTTTGATTCATTCAATCATTTTTTAAAAGTGATTTGAATGGAGATAGAATCATATTTTCATTGCCACGAATGCACGAATTAAAGATTTTAATAATATAATTTATTTTTGATTGAATAACTATAAAGATGTACTCTTTAGATTATTGCATATTTCTCAATCTCTTACAGGATAATTGGCCTATTGTTGTTTTTAAAACTCACCCCCTTATTCCCCCTCTCTACGCGTAGAGAGGGGGAAATTCTGGCCTTCAACGTTGGTTTTTCTACCAATCA
>BDTM01000135.1 GCA_002898015.1 bacterium BMS3Bbin03
GACTCGGCCCCAAAGATGTCACCCCGGAAGCCACCCGGCAGGTGATCGATAAAGAGGTGCCGGGGATCGCCGAAGCCATCCGCCGGCACGGCAAAGACCGCACCCCGTACGCCATGTTATCGCGGGAGGTGGTCGGGGTACGCCGTCACACATTAATCGTTAATTTACCCGGCAGTTCGAGGGGCGCAAAAGAGAGCCTGGAGGCTATTTTCCCGGGGCTGCTGCATGCATTCCCCATGCTTTGGGACGGCGGGCATAAGTCGCAGGAATAAGCTTCTGAAAATAATGCCACGAATTCACGAATGAAAGAGAAATCACGGTTAATTGTGCGTGGGAAATTGAATGGAAATTGGTGAATTACCGGAACCCACTCCCTCGTGAGTTCTAAAACCAATATTGGATGCTGTGCTTCCCCCTCTTCCGCCTTGGTGGGAGAGGGGGACTGAGGGGGTGAGAGTGTCGAGAATTAAATAATCTCACTTACGAATTATGTTGGGAAAAGAATGCCGCGAATTCACGAATTAAAACAGACTGGAAAGCACGCAAAAATCGGGAGAGCCAAAAATGATTTCCGTGAAAGAGGCATTGTCAATTATAACGGCACATGTGACACCGGCGGGGGTTGAGAGTGTGCCGCTGTCAGAGGCGATGGACCGCGTGCCGGCGGAAGATGTCCGGGCGGCGGAACCTTCTCCCCGGTTCACGAACAGTGCGATGGACGGCTTTGCCGTGCGGTGGGAGACCGCGGTCCGGGAGGGATCGGAGGTAAAATTTCTCCTGACGGGCGAGAGCCGTGCGGGCGACCCTTTTGAGGGCGTGGTTAAACCGGGCGAGGCCGTTCGCATCAGCACGGGTGCAGTGCTGCCCAAAGGAACGGATGCGGTGATTCCCATAGAAGATGCGAAAGAGAGCGGCCACGAAATCCGGGTCGGGAGAAGTGTCCGGAAGTTTCAGCATGTTCGTTTTAAAGGCGAGGAGTTCAAAGCGGGAGAAATTATTTTAAAGCGCGGGGACGTGATAACCCCTGCCGCGATCGGGCTTTTAGCCTCCCAGGGGATCACCTCCGTTGCGGTTTTTCGACGGCCTTCGGTGAGCATCGTCGGGACCGGAACGGAATTAATGCCCCTGAAGGCGCCGGATTTGAAGCCCGGGCAAATCCGGGATTCAAACAGCCTGATGCTGTGCGCAGCCGTCACCCGTTCCGGCGCACAAGTGGTGTATCGTAAAAGCGTGGGCGATGAATTGGATGACGTCGAGCGCATTCTGCAGCAGGCGGCCGGTGCGGGACAGATCATTCTCTTCTCCGGCGGGGTTTCGGTCGGGCCGCACGATCTGGTCAGGCAGGCGGCGGAAGCGTGCGGTTTTGAAACGTTATTCTGGAAGGTCCGGCAAAAACCCGGGAAGCCTCTGTTTTTTGCGAAAAAACAAAATAAATTGCTTTTTGGTCTGCCGGGAAATCCCGTCTCGTCCCTTTCCTGTTATGCCTATTATGTCCATCCGGTTCTTCGAAAAATGATGGGAGCGGAATTTGAGTGGCAGATTGTGAAGGCTAAATTGAGCCGGGAGATGAAAAATCCCGGGGACCGGGCGATTTTCGTCCGGGTGGCGGTCCGGCGGAATTCGCCGAAAGACTCGATTGCAGACCCTCTCACGAAACAGGGTTCCCACAGGCTCACTTCAATGGTACAAGCCGACGGATTTATATTGCTCGAACCGGGAGAACGCTTGTCCAAAGGGTGCAATGTGGACGTGTATCTCTATCCGTGGAGGGCCTGATGGGATTTATCGAGGCAATTTGTATCAGTCGAAAAAAGGGCGTGGCAAAAAAGCCGGTTGAAACGGCGCATTTTATTTCTGATTGGGGCCTAAACGGGGATGCTCATGCGGGGCGGTGGCATCGGCAGGTGTCCTTGTTGGCCGGGGAAAGCATCGACCGAATGAAACAAAAATTGCCGCAACTGGCGCCCGGTGCCTTCGCCGAAAACCTGGTCGTTCGCGGATTGGATTTGTCAGCCGTACAGGTGGGCGACAGGCTTAAAATTGCGGATATTATCCTTCTGGAAGTGACGCAGATCGGCAAGGAATGTCATACGGCGTGCGCCATTCGGACGCTTGTGGGGGACTGCATCATGCCCAGAGAGGGCATTTTTGCACGCGTGGTGAAGGGGGGAATCGTCCGGGCGGGAGATCCCATTCACAAAATCAGCGCAGAATTTAAGATAACTTTAATCCAACCTGAATAATTCACCGGAGAGGCCGCCTGGACGCAGAGGTTATTTAATTAACAAATTATTAGAGCCTCTTTTCAGGAAGTATCCGGATGGGATATGCTGTTTTAAATTTTTGTAATTAATTCTCTGCTGCTGCGATTTTTGTCTATCCGTTTATTGTTTTTAGAAGTACAGCCGATTGGCCCAATAAACAAAACTAAATCAATGGCAAAAGAAACTCCCTAAGTGATATGACATCTATTTAAGCGCAGCCCTGTAAAATTCCCATCTCGAGATGGATGCCCGCCAGCCGGCCATAACCGTCAACTTAAGGGTTCAACTATTTATACATGGTTTGAATGACATGTCGTCCCTACGGGACTTCAATGGCGTGTTGATTCATTTTCTATAAACATCTTGTCCCTAACGGGACATTAAAAATGGAAATAGCATCAAAGGCACTATCTGTTCAATGAAGTGGTTCTATCGTGTCATGGATTCGCAAAGGCAACAAATCTAATTTTATATGAGAAACTTTATACCGTTGTGTTTGGGTGCAAGCCAGATTTATGCTTCAAGTTTCCTGAAAGTTCCGCAGGGACGCAATGTTTATAACGAAGTGCCGAATCCAATGATTTTAAGTCCCTTCAGGGACGACATGTAATCTCAAACATATTAATGAGTGATGCCATTAGGCGGACGGAGACTTCCCCGGTCTTTATGTTGCTCGGCATCCTCTGCGCACTCGGCGGTTTATAGTATTATAGCTGATTTAACAAAAAATAATTGCATCTTTAAAAAAATAAAACTACATTAGAAAAACTTGTTTGGATTACAAACAAGTCATTCATAATTTTTAACAATTCTGCCTTTCTTGTCATCCCGACGGGTCGGAATGACGGGCCGAATGGTGACCCTGTTTTTAACAAAAACGCTTTTAAAAATTATAATTATGGCCCTGGATTTAACAAAGAAGCTTGATAAAATTTTTCATGAACGCACGCGGCTTGGTGTGATGTCTATTCTTATGGCATCGCATGATGAGATTTCTTTTTCCGAGCTGGCGAAAAAGCTGGAACTCACGCGCGGAAATTTAAGTGTGCACCTTAAAGTATTGGAAGACAGCGGATATATTAAATCCAGAAAAGAATTTGTAAACCGTAAGCCGCATACAACCTATTATGTTACGGAAACAGGCAAAAAAGCCTTTGAAGAATATCTGAAGCTATTGGAGCAAATCATTAAAAATGCAAACCTATAATTCAGGGTATAAAAAATGAAGCAAGAAGAGGCATTGGGACAGATTAAACTGATTCGCGAGATGATGCAGAAAGCATCGGACAGATTTCTCTTTTCGCCGTGGCAGTGGATCGAATGGGGTGTACTGATTAGTGTGGGTTACATTATAACGCTTTTGCTGCAAAAGTACGGGCAATCCGGCTACATTTTTTTTCTATGGCTGTCCATTTTTGTCATCGGCAGCGTCCTTGAAACGTACATCTGGATGACAGCGGCCCGCGAACGCGGCATTGAGCCGTTCAATTATTTTATCCTCAAACTATGGGGTGTTGCCTTCACGATTATGGCAATGAGCATTATTCTGACATTTGTCTTTATCAGCCTGGGTCACATCCTGTATATTCCCGGATTGTGGTTAATGACCATGGGGGTCATTATGATCAGTTTTTTCATCCTGGCCGACCGAAAAAATCTTTTTGTTTTCGGCATCGCACAAATGGTCGGAGGTCTTTTAGCGGTATCTTTTATGCTTAAATTTGCGCTGCTGATCGGTGCCGTATTTTTTGGAATAGGGGCACTGATTAACGGGATCTATCTTTTGATCAAGGCGCACTGATTTTTACGGGATTAATTATAGGAGTCATAAAATGAAATTATTTTATTCATTTCTGATCGTTTTTAGTCTTCTTTTAGTGACAGGCAGGAGTTATGCCGAGACGCCAAGAGAAATTGTGAAAAAGGCAAATGATTTATGGTACGGCAAAAGCAGTATTTCGGAAGGTACAATGACGGTCACTAAACCGACGTGGACCCGGAAAATTTCGACCAAAGCATGGATGCTGGAACCCGATTATGCATTAATTTTAATTACCGGACCTGCAAAAGACAAAGGCATTGTGACACTGAAACGTAAAAATGAACTCTGGAACTGGATTCCGGCGATTCAGCGCGTGATTAAAATTCCGCCATCCATGATGCTGCAGCCGTGGATGGGTTCCGATTTCACCAACGATGATCTGGTGCGGGAATCCTCGATCGTGAACGATTATACACAAAGTTTGATCGGGGAAGAAAAAATCAATGGATATGAATGTTATAAAATAAAATTAATGCCCAAACCGGAAGCCGGTGTTGTTTGGGAAAAAGTCATCATGTGGATTTCGAAAAAGAGTTATATGGAATTAAAAACCGAATATTATGGTGAAGAAGGCAAATTGGTCAAAACATTAACCGGCAGTAAAATTAAAAAAATGGGAGGCCGGATCCTTCCCTCTTATTGGGAAATGATTCCTGCAAACAAACCGGGGCACAAAACGGTGCTGGATTATAAAACTATCCGATTTAATGTCAATATTAAACCGTCGTTTTTCTCACTTCAAAACATGAAACGGGTAAGATGATTTCATTCCGGATGGTGAAATGCAACTATCTGATAAATGATAGTGAACAATATGGCTGCATTAGACGGCTGTTCACAATTGAACCAAAATTTTCAAAAAGAAGAAGGAAACGGACAGTCTGTTTTTCATTTGGCTGTTGACAGCCATTCCGGCGGGAATTCTGCATTTTCGGCCGGTTGAATACGAAAATTCAGAAAATAGGTTGACCCTGCCGATGACAATTATTTTCAGGAATATTGAGATGTTCAATTAAATAAAATTGCAGGCCGGGCGTGCCTGTGAGACATGTGTAAAAAGTTGCTCTTGTATATAACATAAGGATTCAAATATGTACTTATTACTAAGCTGGCGGAATTTATGGCGCAACAAAAAACGGACACTCATTGCTGCAGCTTCCGTGTTTTTTGCCGTTATTCTGGCGATTATCATGCGCTCCATGCAAAACGGATCCTATACCTATATGATCCGTTCATCGGTTAAATTTTATACGGGCTACCTGCAGGTTCAGGGGAAAGGCTACTGGGAGAACCGATCGCTGAATAAGAGCATCATAATACCTGAAAAGCAGCAGAAGGAGATATTAAAGATTCCACATATTTCTTCTGTTGTACCGAGATTGGAGGCGTTTTCACTCGTATCCTCCAATAAGGTTACCAAAGTTGCGAAAATCGTCGGAATCGATCCTGTGGCGGAAAACAACATGACCGATCTTGACAAAAGACTGATAAAGGGCAAATATCTGACAAATACATCCAGTGGCGTATTGATTGCGCAGGGATTGGCTGATATGCTTAAGATCGGTGTCGGGGATAGTGTCGTTATCTACGGTCAGGGATATCACGGTGTGATTGCGGCGGCACGTCTGCCGGTTGCCGGTATCGTAAAATTCCCGATCTCGAAAATGAACAATGGGATGCTGTTCCTGACGCTGCCCAATGCACAGAATATCTTTTCGGCCTACGGCAGAATCACATCATTGGCAATTATGCTGGATAATATTAAAAATCAAACGGGTGTTCTTGAAACGCTGCGTTCTGAATTAAATAATAAATATACACTTATGACGTGGCAGCAAATGATGCCGGATCTGGTTCAGGGTATCGAACTGGATAATGCGAGCGGATTGATTATGCTGATTATCCTTTACATCGTCATTGCTTTTGGTGTGTTCGGGACTATCATGATGATGACGACGGAGCGGACAAAAGAGTTTGGTATTTTAATATCGGTCGGAATGAAAAAAGCAAAGCTCATCTGGGTTACAACGCTGGAAACGGCATTTCTTGCTTTTCTGGGGGCAATCTCCGGTGCACTATTCAGCTTACCCATTGTCATTTATTTTCATTATCATCCGATTCCGATTACCGGCAATGCAGCGCCTGCCTTTGAGTTACTGGGAGTAAAACCCATTTTCTATTTCAGTACGGATCCGACACTTTTTATTCATCAGGCACTTGTGGTTCTGCTCATTGCGCTGGCAACGGCGTTGTATCCCCTCTTTTTTATTAAAAACCTGCAGCCGGTGCAGGCAATGCGGGGTTAAGAGGTTGTTAATTCAAAATTATGAATTGCCACGCTCTTTAGAGCGCGGATGTGGAATAAAAAAACAAATCCAAAGGGGGGTTTTAACCCCGGTTCATTTAATCATTCGGGGTCAAAACCCCGGAAATATGAAATGGATTGTTATGAGGTTGTATCAATAAAAAATTATTCCGTTAATCGAATGGATCTGCGGTAATGGTTTTGCAGGATCGTATTTCAGGGCTATTATTCTATCTGTTGGGGCGATAGGTTAAACAGTTTACAAAAATAATATTTAACACGGCTGAACGGCGAAGGAGAAAATATATGATAGCATCTCTTGCATGGAAAAATGTATGGCGGAATAAAAAACGCAGCCTCATTATTATTTTCGCAACGGCTCTGGGATTGTGGGGTTCTCTTTTGGCCGGTGCAATCTGGATGGGATGGGGTGAATCGATGGTGAATACGGCAATTGCCCGCGATCTGTCGCACATCCAAATCCACCGGAAGGGATATTTTCAGAATAAAGAGGTTGAGAATTACATCCCGAACGGATTCAATATCCTTGGAGAATTAAGCCGCATTCCGGGCATAAAAGCCGTTTCCGGCAGAACACTTGTCGAGGGTATGGCCGCATCTCCGACTTCGACCTTTGGCGTGAAAATTGTCGGAATTGTCCCTTCACAAGCAAAGAAGGTTACGGATATTTATAATCGACTTACGGCCGGAAATTATTTCGCCGGCGGAGGCAGGAATCCAATTGTGATCGGAAAAAAATTGGCGGACCGATTGGGTTTGAAACTTCACTCGAAAATCGTGCTGAGTTTCCAGGGTTTCGGCAGTTCACTTAATTATGCCGCCTTTCGAATTATTGGAATTTACAAAACGGATTCTTCTATTTTTGACCAGTCAAATGTTTTTGTGCGGCAATCCGATCTATTCAGAATTTTGGGTCATACGCCGGTCATTCATGAAATCGCTATCCGGGTGCAGTCATCACAAATTATGCCGCAGGTTTATAATATCGTTCAAGAAAAATATACGCATCTTGATGTTCAGACATGGGAAGAGATTGCACCGGAGGTTGCGTTTACTTCGGCGGCGATGGAAAGCTTTACCTATATTTTCATCGGTATTATTCTGTTCGCGCTGCTCTTCGGTATCACGAATACGATGCTGATGGCAGTCATGGAGCGTGTTAGGGAATTGGGCGTGCTTATTGCGGTTGGAATGACAAAGGGGAAAGTTTTTACCATGATTTTACTGGAGACGATCATCCTTTCCATCACCGGCGGCGTTGCCGGGATTGTGATCGGCGGACTTACCATTTCCTATTTTTCCCGTACCGGAATCGATCTTTCCGCCCTGGCTTCAAGTATGGAAACCTTTGGTACAAGTACATCACTCCGTCCGTTTTTGCCGCTGGATATGTACATTGCTTTGCCGGTTATGATTATCATAACCGCAATTTTTTCGGCAGTATTGCCGGCGTGGAAGGCCATCAACATTCAACCTTCCGCCGCCATCCGAACCTATTGATAAGTATTATGATTTTATTGAATTGCAGAATAGAATTTAACGTTTTATTTTAAACAACAGGAGATAAAAAATGCCACTGATTGAACTGCATAGTCTGAGCAAGGTCTATGACGATACCGCCTTCCCGGTTCATGCTGTTAAAAAGATTAATTTGCAGATTGAAAAAGGGGAATTCACAGCGATTGTCGGTCCGTCGGGCTCCGGGAAAACAACTCTGTTAAACCTAATAGGCGGTTTGGACAAACCGACCGAAGGCAGTGTTTCTATCGAAGGGGTAGATATTTCCACTTTAAAGTCGAGTGAACTGACAAATTTTAGGCTGCATCATATCGGGTTTGTTTTTCAAGCGTACAATTTAATCCCTGTTTTTACGGCCCGAGAGAACGTAGAATTTATAATGCTCCTGCAGAATGTTTCTAAAGCGGAGAGAGAAAAACGGGCAATCGAGCTGCTGGAAGCCGTGGGATTGGGAGATCGAATTAACAGCCGTCCATCGCAATTATCAGGGGGGCAGCAGCAGCGGGTGGCAGTCGCCCGCGCACTGGCGTCGCGTCCGAATTTTGTTCTGGCGGACGAACCCACAGCGAACCTCGATTCCAGCGCCGCCGAATCTCTCCTCGATATGATGGCTCAGTTAAACAAGGATTACGAGATGACGTTCGTCTTTTCCACGCACGATCCCAGGGTTATTCAAAGAGCGCGCCGCGTGGTTATCTTGCAGGATGGTGCTGTTATATCCGATGCTTGATGAGAAAACATCGATCAGAAAAAAAGAGAGCTCATTTAAAGACTGAATGGAAAGTGATATCGGATGAAAATCAATAAAAATCAAATAGGCTGTCTCACACTATTGGTTCTTTTTATGCTGCCGCTTCCGGTATCGGCACAGCTTTCGACGTTCAGCATAAACGGATATGCAAAATATCTTTCCAGCACATCCAGACTCCCTTTTGTGGCCAAACGGCTGAACGATCAGCTCCTCCACGCCAGGGTGAATGCCGACTGGTATCCCAGTGATCAAATTCGGGGGGAGCTTGGGCTTCGCTTCAGGGGATTTTACGGCGGATCGGTTCAATATATCCCGGATTTTCTGGGCCGGATCAGGAGTCATCATCCTTTCTCCCGGTTAGACGATGTGCTCTGGCACTCCAGAAAATCGATCGGTTACGTTCAGGCAGACCGTCTGTGGCTGGACTACAGCCGGGGCAATCTGGAGATCACTATGGGACGTCAGCGTATTGCCTGGGGCACCGCACTGGTCTGGAATGTGATCGATCTGTTCAATCCTCAGTCGATTCTGAATTTTGATTACGAAGAGAAGCCGGGCGCCGATGCGCTGCGCATCCAATATTACACCGGAGCGGTTTCGCGGGTTGAATTTTCGGTGAGACCCGGAAAAAACAGAAGGCAGACCACGGCCGCCGGTCTCTGCGCTGTTAATCTGTTTGAATACGATTTCTACATCATCGGCGGCATTCGAAAGGATCGCTGGCTTCTGGGCGGCGCCTGGGCAGGGGCCGTTCACAAAGCCGGGTTCCGGGGTGAGTTTTTAGTCAGCCAGGCACCGAAAAAGGGGGCTCCGGCGGTTTTCCCCGGTCTGTCTTATTTCGGCACGTCCTTTTTTCAATCGGACAAACCGGTGTTCAGTGCGGTCTTATCAGGCGATTACACCTTTTCCAATTCGTTTTACGTTCACACCGAAGTCCTTTACAACAGCAACGGGAAGCTTAAAAATGCGGGGATTTTCTATCAGCAGGCCTTGCAGGCCGATATGCTTTCACCTGCGCGCTGGTCGCTTTTTCAGCAGTTTTCCTACAATATTACCCCTCTGGTGCGCGGCAGCCTCTTCGGAATTTTTAATCCCGATGATCGATCCCGCGTCATCGTGCCGCAAGTCACCTGGTCGGTTATTACCAATCTGGATTTTACGCTGATCGGATTTTTCGCGTCCGGCAGTAAGTTTACTGAATGGGGAGACTACGGCACTTCTGTTTTTGTACGGTTTAAGTATTCGTTTTAAACAGGTTCCTTGTGGACTTTCTGATGATCCGGATTGCAAAACGGTCCATAAAGGAGTTATCAAAGATCCGTTGTTTAAAAATGCGGCTAAAGCCTGTGGAAATTGCCACAAAAACAGCGTTAACTCTGCAGTAAAAAGCATGCATTGTGCGCTGGAGTCCTTCCGGAATACAATACACGCTCGAGGGGATACATCGGATCGTGCTGTAATGCAGAAACTAAATGTGGCATTTAACAATCATTGTATCCATAAAATATTCAGGGCGAGCTGTTCGTCTTGCCCTTTCTATTTTTCAGTTCAAGCCGGGCGGTTTACGGCCGCAAAGAAGCTTTTGCTGCTGAAGCAGGCATTGAGCCGCGAAGTTTTGAGGGCACGAAGAGGCGTTGATTTTAGTTTTTGGGTAAAAGATTTCACCGCAATGACGCCAGAACGCAGAGGGCACAATCGGTGTTATCGGTGGTTAATGGGGATTAAAGGATTATTGTAAGAAAAATTCAATACGCTGCATTACAAAGTGTATTCCTCTTTTTATCCTCGGATATATTTTCGCGTGTTTCGTGGGTGAAATCAATCCGTGCAGAGGGCGAAATATCCGCTGCTTTTTGCAAAGGCGATTCGGCGAATCGCCCTACAATTTAATTCGTGAATTCGTGGCTTATTATTATTAATTTTTTGCTACAATTACTCCTTTTCAAAAATAATCCTTGACATTCTGTTTTTTTGTTCTTACATATAAAATATTATTAAAATTGGGGTTGGGTTCTTGATCCGATTACAAGAATTTTCCTGCCATACTCGACCTGAAAAACCTATTGCTGAATTGTTAAAATTGACCAACTACTGAGCCCTATCCCTTCTCTTTTTCATTGATTTGTTACTTTCTTCATTTTTTAACAAATCATCCGTGTGCGGGGTGCAGGAGGGGGATGCCGGGGTGATGATTCATTGATTGGAGGCATCCATCGATGGTGTTTTGTTTAGATCAAAATAAGAAAATCAGATTTTTCAAAATAAGAAACCCGAATTGGGCGCAAAGAAAAGGAGTGCGCCTGGTTCGGGTTTTTGGTTTGTCTTTTATCATCGGCCTATTTCGATGGCTCTGATTTATGGAGGAAAGATGAAAAAATCTAAATTAATGATCTTAATATTTTTTCTGACTATGATTTTTTCCTGCCAGAGGGAGAAAAACCCCGT
>BDTM01000136.1 GCA_002898015.1 bacterium BMS3Bbin03
AATTATGGCGGGTTTGAAATCCACCCGTAGGGGCGACGCATTCCGTAGTAAAATTCCGACAAATGGGCAAAATCATTGTCCGCAAATGCATCGCCCCAACATAATTTTCCCCAAAATAAATAGCGGGATCGTGTGGGAATCGAACCCACCCATCCTGACATCTGCCAGGACGCTACGGATTTGAAGTCCGCGGGGCCCACCAGGGACCCATCCGATCCCAAAATTCCAACAGAGACGGCACCTTACACCAGCCAATCTTCAGACTCAAAATCCTTGCCCGGAACGGTCACCTCAATAAGGTTTCGCTCCGGCCATTCTTCAACCGGTTCATCGCCTTTTAAAATACGCACCCGGAATCCAATTTCCTTACCCGGCGTTACACCCAGGGCATGAAACGGAATCTGGGCTTCGATAAAATCTTTGTAAGCCCCAATGGCCATAAATTCCGTTTGAATCCATTTTGAATCCACGCGTTTGAAAATGGGTTCTTGAAATATTTTCTGCCGTAAATCTTCCCCTTTGAATGTAATCCGAAATCGCTCCGGCTTTAGAATCTCGAAAATAATCGAATGGGACACAAATGATTCTTCAGACAATTTTATTTTGGGTTCAATCCGAAAAAACAGGTTTTCAAGATCGAATCCAAATAGAATCTTTGAAATCAAGGTGGAGACCATGTGCATCGAGGAGCCTGCCGGAATGGCTTCAAAAACGCCGGCCCCAAGCCATTCAAAATAATTTGAATAGGTGCCATCCAGATCAGGATGAATAAAACCCTGCGGTTTTTTAAACCGAATCGCTTCAATTTTCTCATGGTGAATGGGTTCGTACAATTCCGGCGGATTGTCCTTTTGGAGAAGTTCATATATTTTAATCAGATGCGCCCGGAAAAGTGCATCGAACTCGGCGGCATTTTCGGTGTGATGATCATCTCCGAACCACCAGAACCAATCCGAACCTTCCGCAATCATTATTTCCCGGTAAGCTTCTTCATATTTATCATCAGGTAAACCGTCGTTTTTGGCTTTCTGCAAGGTGTTCCGGGTTTTAGATAAAAATTGCCAGGCCTTGTTGTCTTCAGGATGGCCTATCCACACGGCAAAATTGTGATTGATCCAGGAACCCGGAAAAATAGTTTTGAGCGGAGTGATTTTCGGATGCTGTGCCAGAAATTCTGAAAATGTAACCGATTGAATTTCTTCCTGCCTGGAGATTTCTGCGTAGAGGGCCTTTAAAAAGGGCCGCCCGTTTTCAGGGTAAAATTCCCAGCAATTTTCGCCGTCTAAGATGATGGACACAACGGCACTTTTCAAGGCGGCACTTCCTCCGGTTTTGATAATTTGCTGCCGGATTTCAAGAATACGCTTCACGAAATCCCGTGCCGCTGAGGGGGCATCCCATTTCTGGTACACAAACCCAATGAGGTCGGACAGCGTGTGATCCCGGAAAAAGTAATGGATCGGTCCCTCGGAAGTGGTCAATTCATAAGCCCGATAGAGCGTCCGAAAGCGGTTTTCTGCCGGAAGTTTGTCCAGTGCAAGCGATTGAAATAGAATTTCTTCATCCGTGGCGATCCATTGGATGCCGTTCTTCGCAAAAAGAGAGGAGGCTTTTGGGCTCACACTGCCTTCGGAAGGCCACATCCCTTTGGGCTTGAAACCGAATCTTTGTTCAAAATAATCCAGTCCGTCGCGAATTTGTCTGTCTGCATCTTCGGGAAATTTAAAGCCGGGCGTGGGAAGCGAAACCTTCGGCATGGCCACCCTGGCGATTTGAGTATCGCAGAGCAAGGGCACAATCGGATGATAAAATGGGGTTGTCGAGAGTTCAATCTGTCCTTTTTCCGCCAAGTCTTTATGTTTTTTAAGAATTTTTGCCAATACCAATTTTTGATTTTCAAGTAAGGTGCTTTTATCCTCTTCGGAAAAATTGTAATCTTTCTGAATGAGACTTTTAAAAGGCTCTTGGTTCTTATGAGATTCCCCCGTCCAGCTCAGGTTATACCAGACCTGTAAATCCAGAAAATCCTGATTTGTAAAGAAGCGCAGGGCTTGTTTTAATCCGGTTTCAGAGAGGTTTTTTCTGCGTTTCAAAAACAGGCGTTTATACCCGGGATTGGGTAGAATTAAGCGTTCCGGGTTGGCCATAAAGAAATATTTTAAGAGAAAAAGCCTGTCTTCTTCGGAAAGCTGCGCGGCCGGGATTTCTGTCTTGCGTAAAATCTCATCTTTGGCATCATTCTGAACGTAATCCTCCAATTGCAAAAGCAGGGAAGGGACGAGATTGAAATTTTGGTGAATTTTGGGAAAATTGTCCAGGATTTCCACCATGTCGTAGTAATCTTTCAGGCCGTGCAGGCGAACCCACGGCAAAATGTAAACGTCGGTATCCGGATTTTTATAATACGGCTGGTGTTGGTGCCACAAAAAGGCGATTTTAATGGGTTTCATTATCTGTTCAGAGTTGCGAGAGCAAAAGCGCTACATCATTTTTTGCGTAGGATTTCGGATATTTTTCTTTAATCATAGCTAACACACGTTTTGCATCGCTGTTTTTTCCGGCTTTTTGATAACACAGAGCAGCATTGAAAAGATTATTAGACGCGCTGTAAATCTTGGGGTATTTTTTGGCCGCCTTTTCAAATGTTTTGGCCGCTTCAAGATATTTGCCCTGAGAATCCAGACAGGAGGCGATCCCGGCAATCGAAGTGCTTGACATCAGTTTATCCTTGCCGTATTCCTTCAAGTACTTTTTGAAATAAACCAGCGCATCTTGATAGTTTGCCTTGTTGAAATAGGAATTGGCCAGATAAAAGATGGCGAAACCGGCGCTTTTGGTGCCGTCATATTTATCGATTACATCTTTTAAAACAGGAATAGCCTTGTCATAATTTAAGTTATTATAATACATCATGGCTTCGGCCAGTTTGGCGGATGCCAATTGATTCGCCTGGGTTTTGCTTCGAGACATAAAAAAAGCCAAAACGGCAATCACAAGCACACCAATCACGACGCCCGTCACCAGCTTGCTGTTTTTATTCAAAAAATCGGTTGTTTTGTAAGCGTAGGTGACCAGTTTATCTTCTTTGATTTCTCGCCGCGTCAGCCGCTTCTTAGGCTTCATCATTTTTTGTTCAACCTCCGTTCTTTGCGTTAATCCTTCAGGGTTTTACTACACGCATTAATATAAAAATTAATTTAATTGAATACAACATTTTTTTGGTTCAGGCATCCGCGGAAAAGCTTGTACGGAATTATAAACGGCGGGATGACGATTGCGGCACCCATAGAAATGGGACCCGGTGCGGATGGGGCAGAGGTATTTCTGGGTCACTGTTCCGGATCATTCTAAAAGGAATCTTGAATCGTCAACAAAGAACGATCGGCGTTTTTACTTAAGTCACCGCACAGGCATTTACAACACAAAACGCCAGATTAATTTCGTAAGAATAGTGGTATTCATGGCCGGCCGGCCTGTGATCCGGTCGTTAAAAGACTGATTTACGACGAAATAGAAATTCGTACCCGGCGCAGGAATCCAATTAACGCGAAAATTAAGCAGCACTTCTTTATCATCATTATTCCACTGTGTAAACAATGAGCCGAACAGGTCGGGATTTACGGCAAACGCCAGCCTGCCGCCGAATTCATTTACCGTGAATTTGCCGCCCGGCAGGGAGATAATTGTCTGTGTAAAATCGGAACTGACACTGATGTGTTTGTTAATGTGCCATACCGCCCGCTCGAACCATACTTTTCGCGTCCCGTTATAAAAACCGCCCCAGTTTATAAATAGAAAAATATAGGCCGGACGCCCGTGGAAAGTTGCAAACTGCAATTCATAATCGGTGAACCAATATTCACCCGCCGGAATATTAATACCGTTATGAATCTCAAAGTCGTTTACTAAATTTTCTGCTTTCCGCTGTATATTCGATTCAAAAAAATCACCGCTTTTTGTAGTGAATCTCAAAGGACGAAATTCTGTCCATAAAGATTGCAGCTTTTTGGTTTGATCATCGATGTAATAATTAAAATCCATTGGTTTGAAATTTAACCGCTGAATCCACGGCAAAAATTTTGGCCGGGGGCTTATACTAAAATAAGCGCTGTACATCTGATAATTTCTTCGCCGTAAAAAACCTGTTTCAGGATTGAATTCGGCGCTCGAACGGTCCCATTCTGCAGAGAAATTAATTAAGTCGTTCGGGTAATCGATAAACATGCTTTGCGCCAACCCTGTTTTTTTCTTTTTGTCCGATGTATAACTCTGCGCAACGGCACCGCCGACGGAAAAATTCTTATTATCAAAAAGATTTGAGGTTGAATAAAGGAAATCCGTACCATATACAAAATTCTGCCGATGCGGTTCAATTTTTCCCACACCAATAATACCGATACTTGACTGCTTCAGCATATCCTGCTTCCAGCGCAGAATCGTATAATTGGTGGTTGGTATGGAATCCTTTTTTTGGGTCTGAATACTCATTCCCCCCAAGGTTGTATTTCCCGTTTTACCCAGCAGGCGCACGCCCGCCAGTATTGGAATTTTTGAACCCTTTGAAGATAAACCGATCCTTCTTGTGTAAAATGCACGAATGTCCCCAAGACCGAAATTAAAATAGTTGCGGCCTTCCAAAAAGAATTCTCGCTTTTCAGGGAAAAAAAGCGAAAAACGGGTCAGATTAACCTTCATTCGGTCAGACTCCACCTGGGCGAAATCGGTGTTCATTGTCAGATTCAATTTCATTGTCGGCGTAATCAGATAGTTTAAATCACCGCCGGCGTGTGCAAGTCCTGCATTTTTTTTACCGGTCTCCTTTTCGAAGCCGGCAATGCCGTAAGGTTTTAATTCCACAAGTGTTACATTGTTGACACCCTCAATCCCGGCCAGCGTGCCTGCGCGCGCCACCTGTTCCAGATCCGAATTGCGCGACCAGCCCTGCCACAAATCCTGTTCCCGTTTTCTTCGGATATCCCGTTCAAAATTTATTCCCCACAACTGCTTTTTAGCAGTACTGAATTTTAAAGTCGAAAAAGGGATTTGAAACTCGGCAAACCATCCTTGATTCGTCACCTTTGTTTTTACCGTCCACACGCCGTTCCAGGCCGTATTCATATGTTGACCGTTATCCTGGATTAGTGCATCGAAGCGGGCACCGTTGGGATTGGTGATCAGCAAATATCCGTTCCGTTTGTCGTGATAAGAATCGATAACGATTTTAAAATTATCTTCCGTGCCAAAATCAAAATCCCGTTTCATTTTTTCTGCAACCAATTTGTCAGGGTTAGGATCGAAACACCAGACACCGATGTACAGGTTTTTCAAGTCGTACAAAATAGCAACCTCGGTGCTTTCGGCAGCGGGCTTCCCTTCGTTCAACTCCCGTTGTGTAAAATTAGAAATGTGAACCGCTTTTTGCCAGGCCGGTTCGGATAAATTTCCGTCCACATTTATCTTATTGTGTATTCTAAACGCATGGATTACATCCGGAAGGGATGTTTGTGCTTTTCCATTTTCAGCCATTGCGAATAAAACCATTGTAATAATCACTGCCACTATAGATATTTTCATAATAGGCAACCCAAAATTTTTTTATCCTGCATGATTCATTAATTCTTGCCGCAAAGTCCCAAATCCCTAAAGAAACAAGGAGATAAAGATTTTTTGATTATGATTCATCATAAAAATGCGTACATTTTCTAATAAAAAAAATTATGGTTCATTCTAAGTCTTTTGCTTTTAAAAATTAGTGAAAAATTCGTGCACATTCGTGGGCCTTTTTCTTCCCACGAATTGGCACGAACGAACACGAAAAAAAGATACCGCATTTTCGCAATGAACCTTTTTTTATTGCTTTGCGCCTTTGAGTCTCGGCGGCGCATGAATTTTTCAGGTTATGACGTTATTTGACAGCTTTCTCAAAATATTGACCTGCGTTCAAAACATCTGTTATCTGTTCGATTCGCCCTTCCTTCATGATCACAACCCGCGTGGCGATAGCCAATGCCTCATCTCTATCGTGTGTGACATATAATAACGTGAAGCCGGCAGCTTCCTGAAGCCGGAGGATTTCTTTCCGAAGACGAATGTTTAACTCCAGGTCCAGACTGGACAGCGGTTCATCCATTAACAAAGCGATGGGGTGGAGTGCCAGCGCTCTTGCAAGTGCGACACGCTGTTGTTGACCGCCGGATAATTCAGCCGGTTTCTTTTCGGCATAATCTGTCAGCCTCACGAGTTTCAGAATCTCACGGAGGCGCTGTTCCCGTTCTATTTTCGGAATGCCCTTGGCTTTTAGACCAAAGTTGATATTCCCTTTTACCGTTAAATGCGGCCAGATCGCCAGGTCCTGAAACACCATGCCGAGGTTACGTTCGTCAGGTTCCTTTATGATCCGGCCATTTGCCGCCACTACTTCATCATTAATGGAAATGCTGCCGGAGTCAGGTGCAATCAGACCGGCCAGCAGCCTGAGCACAGTGGTCTTCCCGCAGCCGGACGGGCCGAAAATGACAATGCGCTCCCGGTTCTCTATCTGCAGTGAAAAATCCGATAAAGCCAATTGCCCGTTAAAGTATTTCGAAACAGAGCTGATCTTGATTAATTTCATTCCATTCCCGTCCTTACTGTAAATTTATAGATCATCCAAAAAATCCCAATCGGAAGAAGCGATACTGAAATTAAGATCACGCAAAGGGCAGCGATAAGCTGGGGCGATCCGTTCGCCATAAGCGTGAAGATCCGCACAGGAAGCGTATCGTGTCCCGGCGGATAAACCATCATCGTAATTTCCGTATCGCGCAGGGAGAATATGTATCCGACTAACCAGCCTGCCAGGAGCCCGCGTCTGGCCAGAGGGATGATAATTACCCGCATCCTTCTAAGCCAGCCCGCACCCACCATCTGGGCGGCTTCTTCCATTGAAGCAGGAATTTGTGCAAGCTGAGAGACTGTGATGCGGCTGGTGAGAACCGTGTACTTTGCAATATATCCGATTATGATAATCGCCGGAGTTGCATAAATGAAGTTTGTCAGTGGTCTGTTCCAAAAGCTAATAAGCCCGATGCCAATAACAGTGCCTGGGAGGGCAAACAGAAACAGGGTTAATGAATCCACGCTGCGCCAGAACGGCAGCAGCCTGTTGTATATCAGATAACCGGAGAGAAAACCGACAAGTGTCAGGAGCGATGCACCAATTGCCGCATAACTCAGGCTGCGCAGAATACTGTCACCGGCTTTCTCAAGTGCCGCCCTGTAAGTGGAAATGTGAGCCGACCGGATGACAAGGACAAGTATCGGGACAATGACCGTCACAAAACAAACCGCGGCCACAAGGACAAACAGCCATTTTCGGAGAGATCCGAGTTTTATCACGAGCCATCCGCTTCTGCCGGGTGAGGGTCGTATTTGGTAGGTTCTCTCACGAAGAAAGACTCTTTCCGCTAAAAGAACCAATAAGGTGACAACAGCAAGCGGAACCGCAGCAGCCGTCGCTGCCCCGAAGTTATAAGAAGCGGAGAACTGTATAAAGCTTTCCACTGCGTAGACGTCATATCTCAGAAAATTGGGAACGCCGAATTCGCCAAATGTAAGAAGAAAAACCAACACGGCAGCCAGCAGAACGCTCGGGAGGATCAGTGGAACGGTAATCTCCCTCAGTACTTTCGGCCACCTCGAGACAAGTCTGCCTGCTTCTTCAAGACGCGGATCGATGGTTTTTAAATAAGTCATGGTCAACAGCATAACGATCGGCATGAAAACGGAAAACAGAACCAGCACACATCCGGGCAGGCCGAAAAGCCAGGAAGAAGTGGTCTTTGCCCATGCCTGTCCCAACAGCCTGGCCATGATCCCGCCTCGTCCCAGCAAATCGAACCACGAAATAGCGTTTATATAGGGGGGAATCAACAGGGGAATGGTGAAGAGGACGGCAAAAACGCGTCGAAAGGGCAGGTTTGTCTTTGCAAAAAGGATCCCAAGCGGCAAACCTATTATTGTGGTCAACAAGGTAACCCACAATGATAAGACCAAACTGTGTCCCATCAGGTTCCGGCTATGGCTGGAGAAAAACAGACCGCTGTAGGATGACAGGCTCAGATGCCCGTTCACCATCACACTCTTAATGAGCATGGCCGCGACGGGCAGCAGCCCGATTATCACAAGCAGGAAAACGGTAAAGATCAAAACAGCGCGTTTCACCCTCAAAGGCCCAGCCACCTTTTCAAAAACGGCTGAATCTCCATCATCTTTCTGGCGACTATAGCATAATTGACCTTCATGACCTTAATGCTTTCAATGCGCTTCAATTCAGGCGGTGTTTGGACACCGGGATGCAGGGGAATCTGAGCACAGTCGGCGAAAGCCAATTTCCGTTCCGTCTCCCGGGACAGCAAATAGTCGATAACTGTTTTGGCGTTCTCCGGGTGCGGCGCACCTTTGATAAGCATAACGGCGTTGGGTACAATGAAACAGCCGATGCCGTCCTTTCCCTGATCCGGATAAACCATTTCAACCGGTTTGCCCTGCCGCATCCGGTTTACCGCATCGTCGCTGTCTACCAGGCTGAAGTCATACTGTTTTACGGCCACAAAGTCCGCACTTTCACCATTGTCTGTTGATATTGCGACATTGTTTTTTTTCAGCTCCGCCATAAATAGCTTCGCCCTTTGGTCTCCCCAGATTGTGAACAGCGCCGCTATTTCGGAGGTTGTTGTTCCGAAGAGCGGGTTGGCGATAACCGCTTTCCCTTTCCAGCGAGGATTTGTGTAAGCCATTATTGATTTTGGTTTATCCTTTATCCCCTTGTTGACGATTAACACCCTGGCTCTGGCAGAAAAGCCTGTCCAATACCCTTCCGGATCTTTAAATACGTCCGGGATGTCTTTCGCATTGGGAGAAATATAACGTGCCAGGATGCCTTTTTGTTTGAGAACTTCCGCCCGGATGGGTTCGTTGGCCCAGTACACGTCCGCCTGTGGATTGTGCCTCTCGGCCAGGAGGCGATTCATCGTGCCGGTACTTTTTGCCTCCTCGGTGTCATAAATCGCTTTGACCTTTAGGCCGGTTTTATTCTCAAAATCATTAAGGATGGGTTCCGAGAACACCTGATCCTCAGAGACGTAAACCACGACTAAATTGCTTTTTTTCTGAGAACATCCAAAAAGAAATAGCAAAAGAATTGAAACTAAATAAAGGCTATTTTTGACTTTCATTTTTACTTCCTGTGTTTAGAAACAGAACACCCGGAACGCAGATGAGATACGTTTTTTCCGATTGATTGAACGTCTGGATTCTATTTACGTGTGGTTAATCATGATCCTTCTGTTCAGCTTTTTCACTGTGCAGCGATTCGACTTCAAAATCGTCAAAAGAAGTTGCCGCATCGGCTTTTGTCCACAGTCCGACACCGCCGGCATTCCTAAAAGTCTTATCTTTAACGTTTAACAATTTCCTGTCGTTAAGATAACCGGATATGTTTACACCTGATTGTACTATTTTCATTTCATACCATTTATGGGCAGGCAGTTTGATTCTGGCGCTGGCAAGCATCCTGCGTGCGCCGTTTTTGACATAATAAATCCGAAAGTTATTTTCCAAAGGATTATAACGGGCAACATAATAGTTGTCTTTATTCTGCGTGCGCCAGATAACACCGCCGCCCTGATCTCCTCTGCCGGTATTTGCTTTAAATTTCACTTCAATCACACCGTTTAAAAATTGAGTTTTATTGGTCCAGCAAAGGTTGAATGTGCCGCCGAAAACGTGGTTGATTTTAGTCAGCGCCAGCACTTTTTTCCCTGAAGGCGCCGATGGATCCTGAATAACCTTCCAGGTGGCCAACGGGCCTTTTGGATGGGTAGCCTCCACTTTCCAGCCTTCCGGCAATTGACCGATTTTTACGGTTTCAAACGAAAGTTTTGTCTCGTTATTCTTTTCAGGATGTGTTTCCTGTGCACCGACGCCGCTAAAATTAAACACTGTAAACAGGAACAGAACGCAAAATAAAATGATTCGTTTCATGATGATTTCTCCTTATTTTTCGATTTATTTCATTACACGGGCAAAATAATGCTGAAAGAAGACCCTTTTCCCGTTCGACTCTCAACCCGAATCGTGCCTCCCTGCAACTGTAACGCCCATTGCGCAATCGCCAGTCCCAGTCCGCTTCCGCCCATATCCCGGGAGCGTCCTTTATCAACCCTGTAAAACCGGTCGAATATTTTTTCACGCTGTGCTTCGGGGATCCCGGGACCCTGATCGTTTACATCGATTCTGGCATGGGTTTCCCCTGCAGGTATAATTTGTACAGTGATGGATGAATTCTCGGGCGAATATTTTATGGCGTTATCGATCAGATTTAACAGAGCCTGCCACAGCAGTGTGCGATCGGCCTTTGCCCGGACCTGTTTGTCCCCGCGAATCAACAGCGATTGATTCTTTTCTTCGGCCAGTGCTTTAATGAATTCCACGGTACGCTCGACAAATGGATACAATTCAATGGGTTCAATATGAACCTTGAAAGCGTTGGAATCGGCGCGGGTCAGAAAGAGCAGACTGTCCACGAGGTGCGTCAGATAATTATTTTCTTCCAGCATGCTGCCGATAATGTCGCGATAATAGCCCGCCTCTCTTTGATTTTGCAGGCTCACCTCGCCAATGCTGCGGATAGCCGTCAGCGGTGTGCGCAGTTCATGGGCGGCATCTGAAGTGAATTGTTTTAACCGCAGAAAATATTTCTGAATGCGTTCCAGCAGCTCGTTGATCGCAAGCGCGAGATTGCCGAGTTCGTCGCCGGGATTGACAACCGGCAGGCGTTCCTGCAGGTTTTCCCCGCTGATTTTCCGGGCTTTTTTGGCCATTTGGTCGACCGGCGCCAGGAATCTTTTGGCCAGTGAATAGCCGCCGATTCCCGCGATGACCATGGCAAGAGGTAAAGTAAGCATCAGTATCCAACCGAATTTGGTGATTTGATGCCGTAACGGTTCTTCGCTGCGCACGACCCGAATGAACAACCATTTTCCCTCGATGTTGGTTTTCCCGGTTAAAACCCGAATGCGGTCGTTATTGCCCAACCGCCTCGACCGGAACGAGGTGCCGCCGGTTATTTTTTCCGTTGAAAAATGCGGGGGGAGACCCGGGCCTGTGAAAGGTTTGTTCTGAAACACCAATTTCCCGTTTGGCAGCCATAATTCAACCCAGCGTTCTTTAAAAAGGGGATCATCCTCTGAATCAATGCGGACCGAACCGTCAGGCCGAATTTCAGTGATGCTTCGGACAATATCGTAATCCTGCTTCAACAGGTTGTCTAAATTATGACGCAGATTTAAAAACAGTAAGAAAAAAGAGAGACTTGCGTAGACGAATAGAATGCTCGTAAGCACCAGAACGTACCACAGCGTCAGGCGGGCTCGCACATTTTTGGGCGGAAAGGACATCAGGGCATTTCCTCAGACAAAATAAATCCGACGCCGCGCAGGGTGTGCAGCAGTTTTTTTTCAAAGGGTTCATCGATCTTGCGGCGCAAGCGGGCGATGTGAACATCAATCAGGTTATCGATTGGGGTAGCCCGGTTGGTTTCCTGCCAGACGTCTCCGGCCAGCATTTCCCGCGAAACAATTTGCCCATGGCGGCGCAGCAGGTATTCCAGTAATTCAAATTCACGGGCGGTAAGTGCAATAGGCTGACCGGCCCGCTTCACTTTGTGCGTGACAAAATCCATCTCAAGATCGGCCAATTTTAAACGGAGCAAATCTTCATTTTTCCTGCGCCGCAGCAAAACCCGGATGCGCGCCAGCAATTCGGAAAAAGCAAACGGCTTGATCAGGTAATCATCGGCGCCGCTGTTCAGACCAATAACTCTGTCTTCAACGGCGTCGCGGGCCGTCAAAATAAGCACCGGCAGGATCATTCCGGTCCGGCGAATGGTTTTTAAAATCTCGATTCCGTCCCGTCCGGGAAGCGACAGATCGAGCAGCAATAGATCAACTTCCTGTGAATTTAAAATGTAAAATCCCTCTTCCCCCGTGCCGGCCAGATCGACCTGATAGCCCTCGTATTCGAGGCCTTCTTTCAGAGCATGGGCTACTTTGTGTTCGTCTTCAATAACTAAAATGCGCATGAAGGGTATCTCAATAATATTAAAACTGTGTTCTCGGTCTAAACGCACCGCCGTGTATTTTAATTAAAATAAAGAATTCTGGTTTTGGAGTCAACTGAAGTTTTGCTTAATTTTTGGTCAGAAAGCGGAGGAGGAGCACTGCTGAGCTTAACAAAAAGACGTCGCAATTCAGCCGCAACGTCAACAGGCCGCAAAGGAAAGATAGGATTTATTTGTGTTTATTAGGGGGCTGTTTATTTCTCCCACGAATGGTCACGAAAAAAATAAGGGTATCAGGCAAAACCTGTGCGGCAACCGGCCGTGTTCTCCGGCGGATAAGCTTGCCTGAGGCGGGACGGGGTGTGTTATTCTGTTTTACGGCCGGATTCAAAAAATGGAGGGATATTTGAATCGGAAACAACACACCCCTAAATCCCCTCTTGATAGAGGGGACTTCTGTTAGGTGCAGAAAATTAAAAGGGTTATCAAAGAAAAGCGCCGTTAGGTGCGAAATGTTTATAGAAAAAATTCTCTATCCATTTCGAGTGCCGTTAGGTACGAAATGTCAAATTTGTCTATCGTGTTTTCTGAAAAGAAAACTATGATTTATAACCATTTAAAATACGAAACAACCATTTGCAGGCAGGAGGTTTATAAAATATTGAACGGCCATTCTGTTGATGCGTATTACCGGTTGGCAGACAAGCTTACCGGAGGCGGAGCTCTCTGCCGAAGGCCGATTAGAAGATTTAGTTTATAATATTAGTGCCTTCCCGTCTTTGTTGCAAATATAGAATCTGAATGGTCACGCGGCCGGCAGCAGTAAAATAAAGTAAATTCGTAGACTATTCTATATTTATGTAGATTATTCTATAAAACGGCGTTGTGTCTGAAAGGTTTATTGGCAGTCAAGTGTAACCCGCTTCTGCCGATTTTTACTTGACTTTATCTCATTTATTATTATGTTATTAATCGCTGGCACAGAAATTGAAGTCGTCTTAACTCTAAAACGAAAAATTGGTTGAGTAGAACTTGTTGCAAAAGATGAGATTGCGCATCGATTAGTGGAGATCATCTGCCGGACAAGAATTCAAAGCGAAAAAAAGAAATCTTGGAACGTCAACAAAACATGAAAGGGAGAATCACCATGAAAAACAGAATTGTCAAAATGACCATGTTGGCCATAAGTTTAATGCTTGTTTATGGGTTAGCTTATGCTCAACATGCCCCGGCAAGCCAGACCGGCAGTTCAACAACGGGGCCGCAGCAGAGTATGATGCACAAAGGCCAAAAGATGGGCGGCATGATGCAAAAAGGTCAGATGATGGGCGGTATGATGCAGGGCATGATGAAAAACTGCGGCATGATGCAGGGAAAGATGGGCGGTCACGCGACCCTCCCCAAGGATCCTGTTTTTAAAATCCTGTTTACGTCCGGATATCCGGCGTATCTGCTCAAATCGGCACAAAAATTGAATCTTTCCGAAAATCAAATCAAGGCATTGAATAATTTAAAATTGTCTTTCGTCAAGACCGTGATTAAAAAGAAAGCCGATTTACAAATTGCCCAAATTGATTTACGCCAACTGGCCGGTGCCAAAAATCTTGCATACAGCAAGATCAAAGCAAAGATCAATGCGATCAATTCAATCGAGGCGGGTTTACGACTAAATGTATTAAATACCGTTCAGAAAAGTCGCAAGATTCTGACAGCAAAACAATTGCAGCAATTGCCGGAATTGTCAAAATCGTGCGGGGTGGGCGGAAAAGGCATGATGGGCGGAAAGGGCATGATGAAGTAGAAGCCTGTCCGGGATCACCCAACGGCGAAGACAAATCCGATTGACAGACTTAAGACAGAACTTCAGGAAGGGATCGACCTTGGAAAGTGCAAAAAATGCGGCTGCATGCAAGATGTCTTGGAAAATCCAGGGCCGTCCCTTTTCCTGATTAAAAAAAGCATCCGGTTTACAAACAAACATTGAATGCGGGCTAAAGCGGATATCCGCTGGTGAACTGCTTTCCACCGCCGGCTTCGTGACTTTATAGAAGACAGTTACCTGAATCGTGTAAAACCTCATTTACGGGCGAGTCGTAAAAAAAGACCGATTTCGGTTTTATTATCTTCCGGTCTTTTTCATTTCTCTTTTTTGAATAGCCTCAATTAGACTTAATCAACTTCTAAAATCAGCCTGTCCCGCCTGGGCGGGATTAATCGATGTTCGGTGTTCATTTTATGATTATTTTTTGACTCGAGGACCTCTCACCCATAAATTTCTGATTTTTCCTGTCAAAAACTCGCACAGATCAAAGCGCTTATCGAGACAGTGGGTCACCGCGGTCGAACTTGTATTTCCAACAGTTGTGCCGGTTGTGGCTTGCCCCGTGGTAAACCGTGGGGCTAAGACTGGAAAGGACGCTGAAGCGTCCTGCTGGGTCAGCACCCTTTAGGGCGCTTCCCATTCTTAGCCTGATGGTTCACCATCAGAAGGATCTGTTCCCGGAATAAAAGTTAGCTATCCATATGTGAGGGTTTATTGAATAGTTACCTTTTTTCTTGATTTCATTTGCAAAATATTGTATAATCAACAAATGGAAGCAGACATTTGGAGAGAATAATGTCGGACAAGCGGCAGCATTTTTGGTTAATTCTGATAGGCATTTTGGTGGTTGTCATTTCAGCACTTCACTATTTAACGCCGACGATGAAATGGCAATATCATTTAATCTACATGCAGGGCTATTTTATTCCGATTTTAATAGGTGCCTTTCAATTTGGGATCCGCGGGGGATTGGGAACCGCACTGGCGGTGAGTTTTATCTATTTTCCTCATGTGATGCTGCAGTGGGGGGGACTGATAGAGACGAATATGATGCGATTCTTACAAATTTTTTTATTCAATCTAATTGGTTATGTCACGGGCGTGATTTCACAGCAGCGCATGCAGGAAAATGAGCGTTATCAACACGCCGTTGGCGACTTGGAGAAATCCCTAAAAAAATTGAAAACGCAGTCAAAACATTTGGCGGAGGTGGAGGATCGGCTGCGTCATGCAGACCGGCTTTCCGTTGTGGGAGAATTAACCGCAAGCCTGGCGCATGAAATCCGCAATCCTCTCGGAGCCATCCGGGGGGCCACGGAAATTCTCAGGGATGAATTGCCAGAAGAGGCGCGCCGGTCCGAGTTTTTTAAGATTCTAATTAATGAGACCATGCGACTCAGCGCCGTGCTGGAAAATTACCTGAGTTTTGCCCGCAATAGAAAGCATTATGTGGAGAAAAGCGATCTGGCTGCCGTCATCAATAGTGTCACGCAATTATTGACTCACAGCGCCCAAAAATCCGGGGTTCGGTTTAAATATCGTTTTCCCAATTATCCGATTTCGATCCTCATCGATCCGAATCAACTGCGGCAGGTTCTGATTAATCTCTTATTAAATGCGGTTCAGGCCATGTCCTGGGGGGGTGAGATTACCATATCTGCAGAAAAGACAGTGCCCGTCAACCGGGAGGAATTCGGTTCGGTCATCGCTAAAGCCATTCCCTATTTGCGGCTGTCTATTCGTGATCAGGGGCCTGGAATTCCGGAGGCTCAAAAACAGAAAATATTCCAACCGTTTTATACCACCAAGCCCAATGGAACCGGGCTGGGTCTTGCCATTGTCAGGCGATTGGTCGATCAAAACCATTGGCAAATTGAAATCCACAGTGAAACAGGCAAAGGCACAGAAGTCATTTTAATAATCCCTTTCAGGCCTTAAGGTTCGAACTTGTTGAATATTCTCCAGATGAGTGTTGAATATTCTCCAGATCAGGATCTAACGGACAGATATTTCTTTTACCGGCTTTTAAGGGCGTTAATGGAACTATTGGTTAACTGTTTAAAAATCAGTGCAATTAAAGAATTCCCGGGTCAACATTCTGTAGGCTTTTAGTTTTGGTACGGTCGTTGTTTTACACCTACTCCAACAGGACTGAAAAAAAAACGAACTTTTGATCAAAAGTAAAAATGATTAAGAAACATAATGCCAATGCAAGGATTTGGGTGGCCTTTATTTTGCTTGATATCGGTTTATTGGGAGCGGTATTTTTTTTCCCGATGAACATCCAGTCACGCTATACCTGTCTTTATGATCAAATGATGAGTACAGTGGTGAGCGGCCATAACCTGGAAATGAGAGGTTTATTGACAAAAACCCGGGGAAAAAGTGTTTATTTATCCGGAAGGAGCGGCGAAGCTGATACTTCGAAAAGCGACGGCCGTCTTCAATATCATATTATGATGAGCAGTATGCATCATGGCCGTTGTATGAATCCACTGGACGAGAAATCGGATTTGGTGCATCGCTATTTATTTCCTTTCGGATTTTTATGGTGGGGAAGTTTGATCCTGACGATTACCGGGGCCTTTTTATTGAAACGGCATTTCTCATAATCCATTCATGAAAAGAGTGCAGAAGAAAATCACTGAAAAAGAAAGCAGAAACCGGATATGATTCCCATTCTATTTAAAATCGGGCCCTTTACAGTCGGCAGTTACGGCGTCATGCTGGCCATCGCGTTCCTGACAACGGGCTGGCTCCTCAGCCGGGAATTTCGCCGCAAAGGCTTACAGCCCGACTGGGCCTATACTGTTGTGATTGCTGCGGCCATCGGGGGAATCGTCGGAGCCAGGATTTATTTCATCCTCGAGCATTTTGGGGATTTTTTGCAGAATCCGTTGGGTATGATTTTCACGGGCGGGGGCCTGACCTGGTATGGCGGGTTCATCGGCGGAATTGTGGCCGTTATCTGGGTCGTTTATAAACTTCCGGAAAAGTCCATGGCAATTCTGGATTTAATTGCACCCCTGCTTTTACTGGGATACGGTATCGGCAGAATCGGCTGTTTTCTGGCGGGTGACGGCGATTACGGCCCGCCGACCAATTTGCCCTGGGGCATGCGATTTCCGCACGGCCTTGTCCCGACCGATGTGCCGGTTCACCCGACACCGCTCTACGAAGCCCTTATGGCCTGGATTTTTTTCGCAGTCCTTTGGAAATTTCGGAAAAAAGAACATCCGCCGGGCCTGATGATCAGCGGCATGCTTATTTTATACGGCATAGAGCGGTTTATTGCGGAATTCTGGCGCCTCACGCCGAAAATTCTGTGGGGCTGGATGAGCATGGCGCAAATCCTGAGCATTGTTGCCATTCTGAGCGGTCTGATTTTGGGGTGGCTGATCTTGGAGAATGAGAAAAAAACCGGTTTAAAAGGAGGTGTTTAATATGGCCAAAGATCTTGTCTGCGGCATGGAAGTGGATGAAACATCACCCCCTGCCAAAATCACCTACAAAGGCAAGGAATATTTCTTTTGTACCAATATGTGTAAGATCAAATTCGAGGAAAATCCGGAAAAATATCTGACATTAGAAGACGGGGAGAGAAAAAATGAAATGTCCTAAATGCGGCACCCTTAACGATGAGAATGCAAAATTTTGTGTCGGTTGCGGCAGCAGTCTCAGGCCGGCGGGTGCGAACAATAAAGTCATTTATTGCACGAAATGCGGCCAGGAAAATTCAGACACCTCATTTTACTGCTCAAAATGCGGATCAAAATTACCGCATTCGGATAAGTCTTCCGCGCCCATAAAAAAATCAAAGCAGCCCTATTCCAAAAAGCAGAGGGTTGGGAATAAGAAACAACAAAAATCGAAATCCTATCGAAATTTGATATTTCTTGTGGTCGCAGCCGCTTTTACCGTGTTTATTGTGGTTCGTTTTACATCTAAATCAAATCAATCCGTCAATTCGAACAGGCCTGTCAATCTGAATATGCCCCTTAATCCGAACCCGATTGAAAGCAAAAGCAACGATCCGGTTATGGAACAGAAGGTCAGTCAGGTGACATCCAGTTTCTTTTGTTCATGCGGCGGCTGTAAAGAGGTGCCTCTGGAGACATGTACGTGTCAAACGGCCGCCGCTGAACGGAAGTTTATCCGGTCTGCGCTGGGAAAGGGGCAAACGGTCAATCAGGTTATCCTCGCAGTGAATACGACTTACGGAAACATGCGACCCAAAAAGGAATAATGGTTAAAAACGTGGATAAACATAACAATCTCCGGAAAATTCCCCCTGAATTCTGGCTTGTCGCAATTGCGACAGCTTTCTGCACATACGCCGAATTAGCCTATGAAGTGGCTCTCACACGCATATTCTCGGTCATGCTGACCTATCATTATGTGTTTGCGGTCATTTCTTTTTCTCTATTCGGATTGGGCCTTGGGGCAATGCTGTTTAAATGGTGGCGGAAATGGTTTCCGAAATGCGATTACCGTGTGAATTTATCACTGTTTACGATCTCTATTCTGGTGTCCGTTATTTTGATCGTAAAACTGCCGATTTATAATAATCCGAGTCTGATTGATTTCAGATTATGGATCTATATATTTCTGGCGACACTGCCGTTTTTTTTCGCGGGTTTAGTTCTGGCAGAGGTTTTCCAAAAATTCGCTCAATTCAGTTCAATTCTTTACGGTTTTGATCTTTTTGGGGGCGCTTTGGGAGCCATCACGGTTGTTTTCTTATTAAACAATTTTAGCGCCGTAAATGCCTCATTAATCATAGCTTCGATAGCGGCATTCGGGGCGCTCATTATTGGATTTTCTGCTAAAAAAATGCCCGTTCTGAATGTGATTCCGATTATCCTTCTGGGATTGGTTTTGGGTTTCACACTTTTTAGCAAAATCAATCTCGAAGTGCCGGTCGCGATGGACCCGAACAAAGATATGTATCGGATGTTAAACAACCCGATCGGGCGTGCCAAGATTATAGAGAGTCGCTGGAGTGCCTTCGGACGAACGGATGTGGTGTACAGTTCGCGTTATCCGGATGAAATGGTGCTTTTTGTAGACGGCGCGGCGGGTTCTTCCATGTACAAATTAGATGATTTTCTCCCGGATAGTTCAAAAGGCTATAATCTGATTACGCGTTCCTTCGGAGAATATTTCCCCTTTTTCTTTTTAAAAGATTCAGAAAAAAACAGCGCGTTGATTATCGGCCCGGGGGGAGGGAGAGACGTTGTTGTGGCGCTCATGGGAGGGGTTAATGCCATAACGGCCGTTGAGGTTAATCCCGATGTGGTTCAGATTGTTAAGGACTATAAAGATTTTAACGGGGGGATCTACTCGGGCTATCCAAATGTCCGCGTGGTGACAAAAGAAGGCCGGAATTATTTACGAGACGAAAAAACAAAATACGATTTGATTATGACCTCCATACCTGTTACCAAAAGCAGCCGAAGTATCGAGGGATATGCTCTGACCGAGAATTATCTTTTCACTGTGGAAGCTTTTACAGATTATTTGAATCATCTCACTGAGGAGGGCCGGATCGTGATTGTCAGCCATGGGAAGGAAGAAATATATCGTCTTCTTTCATTGGCCTTAAAAGCCTTTTCCAGGCGCGGCGTTCCTGAGAATGAAGCCATGAAACATATTTACATCCTGGGTTCCAAAATGATGTCAATGCCCACAATGGTCATAAAAAACCAGCCCTTTAATAAATCGGACGCCCTTAAACGGCACGAGATGCTGCATCGTTTGGGATATGATAAAGGTTCTTATTATATTCCGTACGTTCGTCAGGTTTCGCGCCGGCTCTTTATTGCCCAATTGGGAAAGTCCCTGGAATGGAACATGTTTGACCCGATCTTTGTGAGTATTGCGGCCGGGGAATCAACCATGGAGCAATTTGTCAAAGCCGTGCCTTATAATCTGAAGCCGGTTTATGACGACGATCCGTTTTTTTACCGGTACCAACGGAGTTTACCCAAACCATTCGGAACTTTTTTATTTCTGATCGTGGCATTCTTTGTCCTTTTGACGGCCATTTTATTTCTTCCGAAAAGGTCTTTAACCGGGCGAAATTCATTCATGAAGATGTTTTCCGTTTATCCCCAAATGAAATTGTTTTTATTGATTTTTACCTTCATCGGATTCGCCTTTATGATGCTCGAGATCTCAATTTTCCAGAAAATCATGCTTTATCTGGGACACCCCGTTTTTGCGCTGACGGTGCTTCTATTCTCACTTTTATTGGGCACCTCTATCGGCAGTTTTATGAGTTCTTTTGTTCGAAATAAATTGGAAACAACCGCAATTATAAGTATGATTTTAGTTTCAATTTTAATTATCTTGTATAGTGCTTATTTCTCCAGGATTTTTGCCTTAAATTTGAATGCCAAACTAATCGCAATGCTGTTTCTTGTTCCGCTGGGCTTTTTTCTTGGAATTCCCTTTCCAATTTCTATCCGGTTGATGAAACAGCGCGGATTTGGTGAAATGATTCCGTATATGTGGGGAATCAACGGCATCGCATCGGTTCTGGGTTCGGCATTAGCCATGATGATCGGAATTCAATTGGGATTTTCCTACGCCATTTATTTGGCGGCACTCTTTTACTTAAGCGTGGGGCTGTTTTTTAGGCTGATGAAAAAAGCCAAACCGGCAGCCGGCATGGAATCAACGATAAAAAATGTTTAAAGGAAAGGAGATTATTATGAAATGGAAAAGCCTGGAAATAAGTCTGAGTGTTTTCCTGCTGCTCCTGTTGAGCGGCTTATTTAGTGTATCGACTGCCCGGCAGAAAAGTGAATGTTCGATGCAAAAGCTTCAGGTGGTGACGTTGAAAATTACGGGCATGACCTGACACTCGTGTGTCCCACAAGTGCAGGCTGCACTTGAAAAGCTGCCCGGTGTCAAAGAAGCCAGGGTTTCATTTAAGAAAACTCAGGCGGTTGTCGTATATGATTCAACTAAAGTTTCCATTGCCGATATGGCGGCGGCCGTCAAGAAAGCCGGTTACGGCGTTAAGGGAAATACCGTGCCTGAGGCCTGGCATCCTTCACCGAAAAAAACAGAGAAAATGGCCCCTAAAATGAGCAAAAAAGAAACAACCCCGTTTCAGGCGTTATCCGCAGCACAATTGAAAACGCAGTTGAAGAAGAAGGATTTTCTTTTGGTAAATGTGCATATCCCTTATGCCGGAGAGCTGCCCGAAACAGATTTTTTTGTCCCATTCAATCAGATTAAACAGAATATTGACAAATTCCCCAAGGATAAAAATGCCAAAATAGTCGTTTATTGCCGCGGCGGCCACATGAGCATTATCGCCGCCGGAACGCTGGCGAAGCTGGGATACAAAAATGTGTACTATCTTTCCGGTGGAATGCGGGCCTGGACGAAAGCCGGCAATAAACTGATCATGAGGAAGTAGTGGATGGAGTTCCTGCAAGAGGCGCCCGTTTGTAGAATAATCAACATATGATTGTAGATTATTGCACAACCCGGTACACAGGCGAAAAAGCATCAGGCGCGCTATTGCTTAATAATCAATAGGTTAATTAGGATAAACAATGAATGAGTTTTTGGTATGGGAATTGCATTATGTTTCTTTAGAAATGGTAGTCAAGTGTTTGTGTTTTATGCAGATACTTGATTTCACAAATGCAGAATCAGTAAAAATAAGGAGTATTTATCATGACTAAAGATCCTGTATGCGGAATGGAAATTGATGAGTCAAAGGCGAACGAGAAAAGTGAATTCGAGGACAAAACCTATTATTTTTGTTCCTCCGGATGCAAGAATACCTTTGACAAAGAACCCGGGAAGTATGCACAAAAAGCCGATGACACATCGATGCACCATCATCATCATTAAGCCGAGTGTTTTTTTACCAAAATTATCCCCCAGATAAATCTGGGGGATTTTTTTTTATTTTAAAGGATTGAATTATGCAAGAGCAAATACGGAAAGCTAAACAGAAATCTATTTTATGGGGTATCATCGGAAGCGCATTGCTGCTCAGTATTTATTTCATCATCGTCTCACTTTCTAATTCCGTCGGCCATGCGCTCAGTGAATTCTGGCAGCTCTGGTATTGGATTACGGCATTAGTGGTGGGCTTTGGTATTCAGGTCGGGCTTTTTACCCACACGCGTCAGACAATTCAGCTTAAAAAGCAACTAAAAGGGGCGACTTCTTCGGTGGCCGCCGGGGCAGGGGTTTCCACCGTTTCCATGGTGGCGTGCTGTGCCCATCATTTATCCGATTTACTGCCGATATTGGGACTTTCGGCTGCCGCTGTATTCCTGACCCAGTATCAATTGGTCTTTATGATAGTGGGTATTCTATCAAACATACTCGGCATCACCTACATGCTCAGCATTATCTCCAAACATCATCTCTATTTTGACGACAATAAATGGCTTGTCCGCCTGGCAGGCTACAATTACAAGCGTATTTTCCGGATAGAGATACCGATCCTGCTGATTATCTTTCTGTCGGGGACGCTATTTTTTTCCGGGAATCCCGCGGCTTCATCACAAGTGGCTGATGTTCAACAACGGGTCCTGCTGGAAAATCAGGAAGTGCAGGGAAACGGCATCTGGGTGGTTATAGGCGGGGAATACCAGCGCGCCCAGGGCATGCTGATTTTTAATATAAAAATTACCACACACTCCGGAAGCCTGGATTTTCGGTTGGATAAAATTTCAACTTTAAAAATCAATGGCCGGCCAATCTCACTTCCGGTCACATGGGAGGGATCACCGCCCGGCGGCCACCATCGTTCAGGCAGGCTGAGCTTCAACAAAGTACCCCCCAATGCCAGCAGCATTGCCCTGACGGTTTCGAAGGCGGGCCGGATAGGGAACCGTAAATTTTTATGGGATTTGTGACGGGTGACGCAATCTAAACAAAATAAAGATTCGTATTAATTCGTGAATATTCGTGGGCTATTTTCTTATTCGTAAATATTCAACCTCAAAGGATAGTAACCCCCTCCTTAACGCATATTCTCCAATAGTTGTAGAAAATTCTTCAATCGATGAAGGTCAGCCGAATATTCCGGAGTAATGGTTTAATATTAACTATCTGTATAATATCGAGATGACCTCACTAAGTCCGGTTTGGCACAAATCTTGATCTTAAATAAATTGCGAATGTGATTTACGAAGAGAAATAAGAAGAGTGTTTATGTGCCATATCGTTTTACTGATGCCTGTTCTGGGATTGGGGGTTTTCTGGATATTGCCCCTTCCCATCGCCATTCCGGTATATTTGGTGATTCTGGCCGGTTCCATTTTTGTCTACTATGCCATGATTCATGCCATGCAATGTCCTGTTAAAACCGGTATCGAAGGAATGGTGGGCGATGTAGGCGAAGTGCTGGACAGGTTGAATCCGCGGGGAAAGGTTCGGGTGCACGGGGAGATCTGGAAGGCGGAATCGTCGGATTTTTCAAATAGAGGCGATCAGGTGGAAGTGATTGGTGCAAATGGTCTAACGTTGAAGGTTCGTAAAGCGGTCCCGGGCGAAAGCCGGACCGTTAAGAAAAAACATTGTGCGAGATAAATTCATGTAGTTTAAACCGGATGTCATTAAATCATCCATAACAAAAAGGAGTTCTATCATGTCAACGACATTGCTTATTATCATAGGAGCCGGTGTTGTTCTGTTTTTTATGCTCAGGAATAAACGCGGGCCTGCCGGCCATGATTTGGTTCCGGTTGATGAAGATAGCCAATCATCTGCCGATCATCACGGCGCACATGGAGATACACAAAATCCAAAGAGGAGATCATCTAAAGAGGGTGGTCGTAAACGTTCAGGTTGCTGCTAATCTTCGTGTGAGAGAATTATGTATCCAATATTATTTAAGCTGGGGCCCATCACGATCTACACCGTCGGAGTGCTGCATGCGCTGGCGATTGCGGTGGCGGTATGGTGGGCCTTTCGTCATACCCAGAAAGCGGGTATCGATCCCAAGCAGTTTTTAGATCTGGCTGTTATCATCATTGTCTGGGCGGTTATCGGCGCCAGAGTCTTCTCTATTCTATTTGATGGTAATTTAAGCGGGTATCTTCAAAGTCCCCATAAAATGTTGATGGTCTGGGAAGGCGGGTTCACATTTTATGGGGGTTTTATATTCGGTCTGGCCGCGGGTGTCTGGTATGTACAAAAACACAAATGGAATAGCTGGAAAGTCGCCGATCTTATGGCACCGGCGCTGGCACTGGGATTGACCATTGGGCGCCTGGGCTGTTTTTTTTCCGGAGACAGTTTCGGTAAGCCCACGAATTTGCCGTGGGCCGTCACGTTTACCAGTCCGTACTCGGCGGCACCTACCGGCATCCCCCTGCATCCCACACAAATTTACTCGGTGATAACCAACTTTATCGTGTTTGGGATTCTGCTCTGGTGGCAGAAGCGGCAAAAGTTTCAGGGAGAACTGTTTTTGGTTTTTATGATGCTTTACGCGGTCACGCGCTCGTTTGTCGAAGTATTTCGCAACGACCCGCGCGGGGTCTATCTGAACGGACTTATTTCAACCTCGCAGATCATCAGTATATTGGTCGCCGGCACGGCTGTGTGGCTCTATTTTTATCGTTCAAAGAGGGTGCGAAGCGGAGTAATCGTTTCGGAAGCGAAATAGATTAAAATCAAGCAATAGGAATAAAATTTGATAGAAGCCTTTATCATAACCCTTCGTGAAGGCGTGGAAGCTGCTCTTATAATCGGCATTATCTACGCTTATTTAAATAAAAGCAATCAGCGTCATCTGCGCGGTGCGGTAAATTGGGGCCTTTTTTGCGCGATTGGCGCCAGCATTCTCGGTGCAATCGCCTTTCAACGCTTTAAAATCAACCAGGAACTTTTTGAAGGTGTGGTGATGTTCGTCGCGGCGTTCCTGGTGGGTACCATGATGATTTGGATGTGGCGGGAATCTAAAAACATCAAGAAACACATCGAGCAGAAAGTGGAGAGCCTGGTAAGCCCGAGTACAGGCAAGGGCTCTTTTTTTAGCAAAGAATCCCTCGGTCTCTTTACGTTTAGCTTTATCATGGTACTGCGTGAAGGGATCGAAACAGTCCTTTTTTTAAGCGCCGTCTCCTTTTCTACCCAGGGTGTGTTTGTCGCTTTTGGAGGCGTGGCGGGTTTAATATTGGCCGTTGCTTTCGGTGTCTATTTTGTCAAGGGCAGTTTTCGTATAAATCTCAGCCGCTTTTTTGCTGTGACCGGTATTGTTCTGGCCATCTTTCTTGTACAGTTATTGATCAATGGTTACCATGAGCTTGCCGAACAGCAGATCATACCTGCCGGTCCCAGAGAAATGGCCCTGATTGGTCCCATCGTACGTTACAATATTTTCTTCATTATCGCCATACTTTCGGTTCCGATTATTGTTTTTCTGCTTTCCGTGAAACAGCATTCAGAAATAGAACCTGCACAGGGCTCTGCTGCTATGAGAAGGAAGCACATTGCCCGGCAAAAAAAAGAACAACTCTGGCTTAAATTGGCTAATGTAATCGCCCTGGGCATCCTGTTTTTTTTGACCCTTTCGTTTATTGCCGGACAAAATTCAGTTGCCCTGTCTGCGGCAGAGAATGTGCAGGCTGTCAACGGCCAAGTGCGCATCTCCGCAGCCGCACTGGACGACGGCAGTCTGCATCGATACAGCTACTTGACGAGTGATGGTATTGCGGTCCGCTTTATCGGCATCAAAACGAAATCCGGAGACTATCGGGTGGCGCTCGATGCCTGCGCCGTCTGTGGGGATTACGGCTATTTCCAGGACGACAATCGTGTCATCTGTTTAAACTGCAGAGCGCCGATTAATATTTCCACCATCGGCACGGGTGGGGGCTGCAACCCCATGGAACTGCCCTATGACATTCAACAAAATGAAGTCATCATCGAGGAGAAGGTGCTGAATGATACAGCAGTAAACTTTTCATCCTGATAAGGTTTTTTATAAATGATAGGACAATTCTGACGGAAATCTGCTGGTTATGTTTTTACGAATTTTAAGACGCTCGCTGACGATTAATAAAAAGCGTAAAGCTCTGACAATCTCTGTGGTTGCTTTGGGTACGGGAGTGATCGCTGCGCTTCTGAGCATTGCACTGGTTATCGGAGATCGCCTGGAGCAGGAATTGCGAACTTACGGCGCGAACCTGGAAGTGGTACCGGCAGTCGATTCATTACGAATCGAGATCAACGGTGTGGACTACAGCAACACCGCCCGGGGCGCCTACCTGGACGAACGGCAACTGCCCAAGATCAAGACCATTTTCTGGCGGCACAACATCGTTGGTTTTGCACCGTTTTTACCGGTAATGGGCAGCCTGAAAGACAACGGCCGAACGATATCCCTTGTCGGAACCTGGTTTGAAAAACCAATGCCGGCGGAAGATGAGCCTGACTTCAGGACAGGCGTCAAAATTGTCTATCCTTACTGGCAGGTGGAAGGGCGCTGGGCAAGCGATGACAGCTCTGTATCGGAAGCGATGATAGGGGCTAAACTGGCGCGCGTTCTTAATCTTGCAAATAATGATCACTTTACGACAGAGGTAAATGGGCGGTTTCAGCGCTTCAGGATTGTCGGCATTATCCGCAGCGGCGGGGTTGAGGAGAATCAAGCATTTGTCCAACTGGCCGTCATACAGAAACTGATGAACCTTCCCCATAAAATAAAAAAGATACAAATAAGCGCGCTGACGATCCCGGAAAACAAGAAAGCAAGGAAAGATCCTGCAATCATGACGCCGGAAGAGTATGAAAAATGGTACTGTGCACCCTACATTAGCGCCATCGCCTATCAAATTATGGAAGTCATTTCAAATTCCAGAGCAAAACCTATTCTGCAGGTGGCTGAATCCGAAGGCGTGATTTTATCAAAGATCAAGCTTATTTTATTGCTGATCGCCATCGCTTCGGCGGGGGCTTCGATTCTTGCCGTTGCCAGCGGAATGACGGCCATTGTGATGGAACGCCGTTCAGAAATTGGCCTTCTTAAAGCCATTGGCGCAAGCAACAGACAGGTGGAAGCTTTGTTTCTGGCCGAGGCCGGCATGATCGGCGTTTTCGGCGGTTTGATCGGTTATGGTCTGGGTTTATTTCTGGCTCAAATTATTGGCAAAAGCAGTTTTAACATAACGGCGCCTTTTAATCCGGCGGTTGCACTGATAACCATAATCCTGGCGGTGATCATTACCCTTTTAGGCAGCTTATTCCCGCTGCGAAGCGTAGCCGCTCTGGAACCGGTGGTTGTCCTTCATGGTCAGGAATGAGCCGCAAGATGACTAAATATAGGTTTGCGGAAATCACAAATTTCATGAATTGTTTCTTAAAAAGGTTATTTTAATGTTTAAGCGAATTCTCCTGAAATCAATCTTGCGCCGCAAAAGGCACATTGGACTGGCATTGGCAATCGTAATCGTCGGCACCTCGGTAGTGGCGGCACTTTTCAGTGTTTTTTCCAATGTAGATGTGAAGATGAGTCGCGAACTTCGTCGATATGGGGCTAATATGGTGGTGTTGCCGGCGCAGCCTCCTCTTGCAGGTTCACCAACTGCAGAATCACAGATCAGTGAAAAAGAGTTAAAAAAAATTGCCGGCGCCCTGAATCGCCCTCAAGTTGTTGCCTGGATCCCTCTTAAGTATCAGGTCGTGGTGATCAACGGAAGCAAACAGGCGGTCCTGGTGGGCACAAACTTTGAAAATATGGTTCGGGTCAAGCCTTATTTGAGAATTGAGGGCCGGCTTCCTCGAAACACAGAGGATAGAGGACTCCTGGTCGGTGTTGAAGCAGCCCGAAAGCTCGGCCTGAAAATCGGAGAGCGAGTGCAGTTGGGTTCCGGTTCATCTAATTTGCGAGAGTCACAGACGTTTCAGATCACCGGGCTTGTTAAAAGTGGTGCTTCCGAGGATAACCGGCTTTTTGCAAATTTGATGCCGGTCCGGAAGCTGCTTAAAAGTACCTCGATCGATGTGATCATGGCGAGTGTCATCGGCGGCATGCAGTCGATAGAACAACTCCGCCAAACGATAGAAGCGGTTGCTCCCCGGGTCCGTGTCGAGCCGGTGCTTAAAATCGCCAAATCAGAGGGACAACTCCTGAATCGCATTTCAGCCTTGTCGCTCATTGCCGCGTTTATCATCCTAACGATTACCACAATCGCCGCCATGGCAACCATCCAATCTCTAATCACAGAGCGCAGAATGGAGATTGGCCTGATGAAAGTGCTTGGCGCCCGGAACATCAGCATTATTGCCCTGTTCGCCAGCGAAGCCGGTATTGTAGCTTTAACAGGCAGTCTGATCGGATACGGCATTGGCATAGCGCTGGCACAAATAATCGGCTATTCGGCTTTCGGAACATCTATCGATTTAAATCCGGTTGTGTTTGTAACGGTTCTGGCTATTGGTTTTCTTATCGCTGTCCCCGGTGTGCCTTTCTTCATTAAAAAGATTACCAAAATTGAACCGGCAAACACACTCAGAGGAGAATATTAAGATGGCTTTCATTGAAATAGATTCCCTTACTAAAACGTACGGCCGTTTGGCTGCCCTGGATAGAATTACGCTTCAAATCGAAAAAGGAGAATGGGTGAGCATCATGGGCCCCTCCGGTTCGGGCAAGACCACACTGCTTAATCTTCTGGGAGGACTCGATCGACCTTCCTCAGGGAGCGTCAGTATTAACGGCAGCGTTATAACCGGGATGACACTTAATGAACTCACCCAGTTTCGCAGGGAACACATCGGGTTGGTTTTTCAACAATTTTTTATGATCCCCTATTTGACTGCGCTGGAAAATGTAATGATCGCCCAGTATTATCACAGCATGGCAGATGAAGATGAGGCGGCAACCGCACTGGAAAAAGTTGGCCTCGGCGACCGGCTTCACCACCTGCCGTCCGAGCTTTCCGGCGGTGAAAAGCAGCGCGTCTGCATCGCCCGTGCTCTGATCAATGATGCGGAAATTATCCTTGCCGATGAACCGACGGGCAATCTGGATGCAGACAATGAAACGATTGTTATGAACCTGTTCCGGCGTATGCACGCAGAGGGCCACACCCTGGTGCTGGTCACCCACGACTCGACCATCGGATGGAAAGCAAACCGTATTGCCACCCTGGAACATGGTCGTCTTATTAAAATCGACTCCGGATCGTCGACACGACAAGAAGAATCATCCGAAATCGTCCTCGAAGGCATAGACAGGAGTGAAAGTCTCTCTTTGTAGAAAATATTTTGAATTAAAACAGGAGGTACAAGAAAATGCATCCCATTACCCGGATTTTTAAGTGGAGCGTCCTGATTGGAGTTCTCATCACCCTGGGCTGCTCCCGGGGAAATACAGGAAACCCGCTGCCGCAGGAGATTCAGGGCTTAAAGTTGCTGAAATCGACATCGGGGCCGGAAGCCGCGGCGATGATCGCCCGTCTGCACGGGAAAAAAGTGGCGCCTTCGGAAAACTTCATCGGCCATTATGGCACCGGTCCGAATCATATTATGCTGTATGTGAGCCGCTTTAAATCTAAGGACAAGGCTCAGAACTTATTGAACAGCATGTCGAAACATATCGGCAAGGGCAGCAGCGGCTTTGTCCATCACCTGACGTTTGATGTCGACGGCAATACAATTCATATTGTATTGGGGCAGGGGCAGGTCAACTATTTTTTTAGAAAAGGAAAAAACCTGTACTGGCTGGGAATTGGCGCCGACATGGCCCGGTCCGGTCTTGCCCAACTCCTGAAGGTTGATGTAGAGAAAATACCGACGTTGAATTCTCTGTTGAGCAATTCACCGGAGAGGAAATCGTAGTAAACTCGAGTGTTGAAACATTCACAAAACGAAAGGTGGTTCTATCATGAGTACCGGTATTCTTATTTTAGGAATCGTATTAATTGCCCTTTTCTTCTTATTCGGAGGCAGTTTTCGGCGCCGCACCGTCGACACGGAAGAGCCGGCCTTGGCGTCCGAACACAATAGCGGAGGCGGCGGCGGAGGGTGCTGCGGTGGTAATAATCAGACTCACCAGCATCATCATGAGCATCAAGACGGCACTGATGGTGAAGCAGATGCCTGGATAGACCCGGTGTGCGGCATGCCTGTCGAGAGCCAAAATGCAGCCGCCACAAAAAATTATAAAGGTGTCACATTCTATTTTTGCTCGGAGAAGTGCCGGGCTGCGTTTGCGCGTAATCCTCGTAAATATGTAAAAAAGGAAGAATTAGACCGCAAGCCGGTATCCAGCCGCGGCGGGCACGGCTGCTGTGGGTAATGTCTGTTAATGAATTGTTTAAAACAGGTCAGGAAAAAGGGTCATGCATCAATCTTATGATTACGGCTTATGGTTAATGGTCGTGTTTAATGTGGTTCTTTTCGGGACATTTGTGATAGGATTTCTTCACCCCCGGAAGAAGTACGAATGGCGCACTTTAGGCGTATTCGCTGCTTTCATCGTGGCCCTTTTTACGGAAATGTACGGTTTTCCGTTAACGATTTATGTTCTGATTTCCTTTTTTGGCGATAAAGTCGGAATTACGGATCCTTTCCTGCATGTCAATGGGCATCTGTTAGGAAGCATATTCGGTGCTGCGACCTGGGTGAAACTGATCATTTGCCAGTTAGGCGGGTTTATCATGCTGATTGGATTGATTATAATGGGAAAAGGCTGGAAGCGAATCCATGCCGCAAAGGGAGAATTGGTAACCGACGGCATTTATGCTTCTGTACGCCATCCCCAATACGACGGCCTCTTTCTCATCACGATCGGCATGCTCATCCAATGGCCCACTCTGATTACTTTGGTGATGTGGCCGATCCTCACATACGCCTATTATCGATTGGCAATGCGGGAGGAACGGGAAGCGGAAGCCAAATTCGGGGAAGCGTATTTACTTTACAAACAGCAAGTGCCCGCTTTTTTCCCGCGATTTAAAATTGGAAACAGAGGCGGACCTTTCAATATTCAAAATGAGGAAAGGGTTCAATAAATGCTTATCCCGATTCGTTCCTAAACCGCTGAGGTCGCAGAGGCCGCAGAGCTATTTCTATTAAGATTAATCTTAAAAAATAAATCTTCTAACCCTCCTTCGGCGGAAGATTCCGCCTGCGGCAATTATCGTCAACCGAAGGGGTGTCCAATATTTTATAAACAACCTATTTACAAAAGGTTGTTTTGTATTTCCAATGGTTATCAATTTCTACATTGCGTCCCTTCGGGACTTTCAAGAAACTTGAATTTTAAAGTTTCTCCTATAAAATCAGAAGCCGGCACAATTGTTTGGAAATGCAGAACTATTCTTCTTTACAGGAAACAGTATAGACAAATTTGACATTTCGTACCTAACGGCACTTAAAATGAACAGAGAGATTTTTCTATAAACATTTTGTCCCTAACGGGACGTAAATATTGTAAATATCATTAAAGACTATCTCGGTTCAATGAAGCATTTCCAAACAATTGTGTCGTCAATGGGCTTTGGCCGCCCCGTGGTAAACCGCGGGGCTAAAAACAGAAAGGGCGCTGCAGCGTCCTGCTGTGTCAGCGTCCTTTAGGACGCTTCCCATTCTTAGCCTGATAGTTCACACATCAGGTGAATCTCTATCGGTTCAATGAAGTGGCTCTATCATGCCGGAGATTCGTAAAAGCTACGAATCTGATTTTATGGAGAAACTTTAAAATTCAAGTTTCTTGAAAGTCCCGAAGGGACGCAATGTAGAATCTGCATTTCCAAACAATTGTGCCGGCAATGGGCTTTGGCCGCCCCGTGGTAAACCGCAGGGCTAAAAACAGAAAGGACGCTGCAGCGTCCTGCTGTGTCACCGTCCTTTAGGGCGTTTCCCATTCTTCGCCTGATGGTTCACACATCAGGTGAATCTTTATCGGTTCAATGAAGTGGCTCTATCGTGTCAGAGATTCGTAAAAACAACGAATCTGATTTTATAGGAGAAACTTTAAAATTCAAGTTTCTTGAAAGTCCCGAAGGGACGCAATGTTTATAGCGAAGTGCAAATCCAATAAGCTTAAGTCCCTTTAGGGACGACATGTGATTTCTGTCTTATTAATGAAATAGACCATTAAGTTTACGGCTATCCACCTTCGGCGGACAGGTTTTGCCTGATACCCTTATTTTTTTCGTGACCATTCGTGTTGATTCGTGGGAGCAAAAAAGCCTGCCATTTATGGATAGTATTTAGAAAATTGTTGAATATTCTACAATTATGGGATGTCTGCACACCGCTCCATATAAAGCATTAGGGGATTAGACTGTTGTTATCTATAGGCTTACAAATATATTTAATATTGGCACACCTTTTGATTTATTAAATTTGAAATCTATCAGGAGATAATTCTTATGGAATGGCTATCAGAAAATTGGTTTTGGGTATTGGTTTTTATCTTTTTTATCGCGTTTCATTTGTTTGGTCATGGACATGGAGGCCACGGCGCGCAGGGTCATAAAGGTCATGATCATCCATCCGACGATAAAACCGATCAAGAAGATAACCATCCAAACTGATTCAGTTGTGCTGAATTCTAACTTTAAGGAGGCGTCGCCATGTTAAACATCAAAATCATAACCTGGTCGCTGGGCATTTTTGCAGCCTTTAGCTTTATATTGTGCGTCATTTACGGTTTGATTACGCCGGAAAGCATTCACATGCATCAATTCCTCGAGAATGTGCTGCCGGCTTTCAAGTGGTTAACTGTAGTCGGGTTTTTTCTGGGCCTGGTTGAAAGCTTTCTGTGGGGAATATATGTCGGGCTGGTATTTGTCCCGATTTATAACTTTTTACACAAGCGCTGGGGACAAGCCATTACGAGTTAATGGAGGCAGTCTCAGATTAAAATAACACTAAACGTAAAGGAATCTAAAATGATACGTGATCCTGTTTGTGGAATGGAATTAAAAAGTCCTTCGGAGTATCACAGCGAATATGAGGGACAGAAGTATGAATTTTGTTCGTCCGCCTGCCAATCCAAATTCGAGGCGGAGCCGGCCAAATATGTGGCGGTTGTTCCCGAAAGAAGCGGGCCGACTTACCGCATCTCGAATGATGGAATCGAACGGCTGCAAATTCCTATTATCGATATGCATTGTGCTTCCTGCACTTTGACCATTGAGAAAGAAATCAACATGCTGCCCGGTGTTAAAAAAGCCCATGTGAATTATGCCACCGAACAGGCTTATGTGGAATATCTGCCCGCAGAAGTCAAAACAGAAGAAATACTGAAGGCCATTAAATCGGCCGGTTATCAGACCGGGCAGGCGACGCTTAAACTGGGCATTCGAAAAATGCACTGTGCTTCCTGCGTGACCAAAATTGAAAAGGAATTGCTGAAGACACCCGGAGTTCTTTCGGCCAGCGTGGATTTGGCAACGGAATCGGCTGCCGTAAATTACCTGCCGTCAATGGTGCAAATTGCGGAGATTAAAAAAGTGATCGAGCGGCTGGGTTATCCCACGTATGAAACAAGTTCACCGGTTGCCGCGGTCAGCGAAGAAGCCGAGCCTGAAGATGAAAACCAGAAGGCCCGCGAAAAAGAATACAGAACTCTGCTGAACAAGTTTATTTTTGCCGCCATCCTTTCAATTCCCTTTATTATTTTTAGTTATCCGGCTTTATTTGGACTGCCGGCGCAATTGCAGAAAGGAAGCGACCTGCTGCGTTGGATCTGGATCACAATGGGTGTGATCAGCTTGCCGATCATGTTTTGGTCCGGTTCGCATTTTTATACCGGTGCACTGGCAGCGATCAAAAACCGTTCGGCAAATATGCACACGCTCATCGCCACGGGTATCACCGCCGCCTGGCTCTACTCTACGGTTGCCGCACTCGTTCCCGGTATTTTCCCAAGCGAGGCTTTGGCCGATGTTTTCTTTGATGTGGTTGCAGTGGTTGTGGCTTTGGTAAACCTGGGCATGGCGTTGGAAATTCGCGCCAAAGGAAAAAGTTCCGAAGCCATAAAGAAGCTGATCGGTTTACAGCCCAAAACGGCCCGGGTCTTCCGCAACGGCATGGAAATGGACGTTCCGGTGGAAGAAGTGGTATTGGATGACATCATTCTGGTGCGTCCCGGTGAAAAAATTCCGGTGGATGGAACGGTTATCGAAGGGTCCTCCAGTGTGGATGAATCGATGATTACCGGTGAACCGATTCCGGTAGAGAAGAATAAAGACGACGAGGTGATTGGCGCGACCATTAATAAAACCGGGTCGTTCCGGTTCAAAGCCACCAAAGTGGGAAAGGACACTGCGCTGGCCCAGATTATCAAAATGGTACAGGAGGCGCAAAGCTCAAAGGCCCCCATTCAACGCATTGTCGATCTGGTTTCGGGTTACTTTGTTCCGGCCGTCATTATAACTGCTATGCTGGCTTTTGTGGTGTGGTATGATTTTGGCCCGTCCCCCAATCTGATTTACGCGCTGGTCGTCCTGGTGACCACACTCATCATTGCCTGTCCCTGCGCCCTGGGCCTGGCCACTCCCATCTCCTTAATGGTGGGTGTGGGAAAAGGAGCTGAAAACGGAATTCTGATTCGCAGCGGCGAAGCGCTGGAAACGGCTCAAAAGCTGGATGCCATTGTGCTGGATAAAACCGGTACCATCACCGCCGGGAATCCCTCTCTGACCGATGTGATCTTTGTGAACGGGTTTAAAGATGAGGAACTGTTGTTATATGCGGCTTCGGTCGAAAAAGCATCGGAACATCCTCTGGGAGAGGCGATTATTAAGGGCGCCGGTGACCGCTCACTGACACTGATCGATCCTAAAAATTTTAACGCCGTTCCCGGTCACGGTGTGCAGGCCACAGTGAAAGGAAAACAAATCATTTTAGGCAATGAGAAAATGATGAATAAATTCAATATCGACCTGGGAGATCTGAGTCAGCGCAGTCAGCAACTGGCAGACGATGGCAAAACACCCATGTATATTGCTGTCGATGGAAAAGCTGCCGGTATTGTGGCTGTGGCGGACACGGTGAAGCCCGATTCCAAAGAGGCGATTGCGCATCTGAAAAAGATGGGTCTGGAAGTGGTGATGATTACCGGAGATAATCCGCGGACGGCGAAGGCCATTGCCCGTCAGGTGAACATCGATCGGGTCTTTGCCGAGGTGCTTCCGGAAGACAAAGCCTTCAACATAAAGAAACTGCAGCAAGAAGGGAAAAAGGTCGCCATGGTCGGAGACGGCATTAACGATGCGCCGGCCTTGGCTCAGGCGGATATTGGGCTTGCCATTGGCACCGGAACCGATGTGGCCATCGAGGCGTCCGATATTACCCTGATCAAGGGAAGCTTAAAAGGGGTGGCTCTGGCCATTCAATTGTCGAAAGCGACCATGAAAAACATCAGGCAAAATCTGTTTGGCGCCTTTTTCTATAACGGCCTCGGAATTCCGGTGGCCGCGGGAATCTTGTATCCGTTTTTTGGTGTCCTGCTGTCGCCCCTCATTGCCGGTGCAGCAATGGCGTTTAGTTCGGTCACCGTCGTGACAAATGCCAATCGGCTGCGGCGATTTAAGGCTAAAATTTAAGACTAAAAAGGAGTGAATCATGGCATTAGATCAAATTATTGTCACCATCGCCGGACTCCTGTTTTCAGGAGGCATAGCCTGGTATTTCTGGTTTTCGGAATCCAAAGCGACCCGGATTCAGAGCACCTCGAGCGGCGTGCAGGAGACGCTTATCACAGTGAAGGGCGGTTATTCACCGGATGTCATCGTTGTGGAAGCCGGAAAACCGGTGCGGCTTAATTTTCTGCGTGAAGAAACTGCAGCCTGTTCGGAACAGGTGATTTTCCCTGATTTTCGCAAACAAGCCACACTGACACCATTCAAGACTATTCCTGTGGAATTTACCCCGGAGAAACCGGGCGAATATGGATTTCAATGTGCGATGGGAATGCTGCATGGGAAATTAATCGTAGAGTAGTGAAGCGCTGTCAGAGAGCATGGAGAATGAGGATGCCTGCTTCATATAATTAAGGACTTTGGATTGAGGAAAACGATGCACTATGATCCGGTATGTGGAAGACGGATGAACCCGAACAGGGCTCATATTAAGATTATATACAAAGGCGAGACGTACTATTTGTGCTGTCCTGAATGCCAGGCGAGATTTGAAGAGAAGCCGGAGAAGTACGTTAAGAAAGAGAAATAGATCAGCGGTTAAACCCCGCAGCGATCCGGATAACTTCAGTGGAGGGATGATGGAAATCTTTGACGTCATCATCGTCGGTCTCGGCCCGGCCGGCAGTTCGACAGCCTATCAACTCGCTAGCCGCGGCCACAGGGTGCTGGCTCTGGAAAAAGAGAAAATGCCGCGCTACAAGCCCTGCGGCGGCTGTCTGTCGAGGAAAATTGAAAATATCCTCGACGACGATTTTAAGCCGCTGGTGGAGGAGACCATTTACAACGTGATTTTGACTTTTCAGGGCGAAGGCGAAATTAGAGTTGAATCCAAAGAACCCATCGCCTATATGGTGATGCGCGACAGATTCGACCACTTTTTGGCACAAAAAGCAGCCGCGGCCGGTGCCGAGGTGCACGATAACGAACCGGTGACGGGCATTGAGATGCGTTACGGCGAGGTCGTGGTTCACACCAAGAAGGGCACCTACCGGGCTCAGTATCTGGTCGGCGCCGACGGGGTCAACGGTGTGGTCGGTCGTGCATTGGGTTACGGCCCGAAGCGAAACATCGCCGTGGCCCTGGAAGGAGAGGCGAATGTAAGTCCCGAAGATTTAAGGCAATTACGGGGTACCATGCGGCTGGATATGGGCTGTATCCCTTATGGCTACGGCTGGGTGTTTCCAAAACAAGATCATTGGTCTCTGGGTGTAGGCTCAGTAAAGAATCTTGCCCGTCATCCGGGCAGCTATTATTCCGTCTTTTTGGAGGAGCAGGGTCTCGAAGGAAAGATACAGCAGGAGAAGCGCCGCGGTTACCGCATACCCCTTTTCGCCGGCCGCGGATCGCAAATTACCAAAGGCCGGTCTCTGCTGGTCGGCGATGCCGCCGCGCTGGTGGATCCCTTTCTGGGTGAGGGCATCTACTACGCCGTCCGCAGCGGGCAACTGGCGGCTGGGACCCTTCACTCGGCCATGACACTGGACTATTCAGACCTTTCCGGCTATGGAAAAAAAGTCGCCCGGGAGATGTTTCCCGAGTTCGAAGCGGCTCAAAAGGTGGCCAGGTTTGCCTACCACTTCTTACGCATGGGATTTACCTTGATCAAAGCGGTACCGGCGGCAAGAGAATCCTCTTTAGAGATGCTGCGGGGAAGGCTCTCTTATGTGGATTATTGGCAGGGACTAAAGAAAAATGCACGATTCGGGCTATATGAATTTTTTAGTCTTTTGAAGACACGGCATCGCAAAGCGGAAGCGACTTATGACCGGGTGGCGGCCCAATACGATACGGGTCTCTTTCTCTGGAAGCAGTTTTTGGGGGGAGCGCCTTTTGAACATGTTAAGCGTCTCATCCAAGCCCATATAAGAGACGGCGCCGTGGTGCTGGATGCGGGCACCGGCACCGGAGAGACGGTCAAAAGCGCTCTGCGATTGGCCAATCCCGGCCGGGTGATCGGTATTGATATCTCCGGCGGCATGCTGCAGGTCGCCCGCGAAAAAATCAGGGACCGGCGGGTACAATTTGAAAAAGCCGACATGACCCGGCTGCCCTATCCGGACAAGACCTTCGACGTGGTGCTCAGCACCTGGGCCATTGAGACGCTGCCAAATCCAAAACAGGCGGTGGGCGAATTTCTGCGGGTCATTAAAGACGACGGCTATGTGATGTATGCCTTCTCCAGCCTGCCTCCCTTTGGCATTGGCCGCCTGCGTTCTTTCTTTCTGGAGGGATTCTTTCAGAAAACCTTTGATTGGCATTTTCTTTCAATAAAGGAGCGTCCTTACCATGACTGCGGTCAGTCCAGTCTCGCCACCTTTGGCAATGGACTGGCGACAGTGGTGGTTTTACGGAAATGCTGTACGGTGGACAGCGAACGTGCACCGTGCCGATTACCGGAGCCCCGGCTGGGGAGTGCCGCGATTTTTCAAACAATAAGAAGTCACTAAAGGAGATTTGATGATGCGACCCATTCATACTTTTACTGTGGTTCCCTCTCTTCCGGGAAATTTAAATGTCCTCAGGGAGCTGGCTTTTAATCTGCGCTGGTCGTGGGACCATGAGACCATTGAGCTTTTTCGCCGCCTGGACCGGAACTTGTGGGAGGAGACCGGTCACAACCCGGTGCTTTTGCTGAGCCGTATTCGGCAGGAACAGCTTGAGGATGCGGCCTCCGATGCGGGCTTTATGGCCCACTACGAACGCGTCGGGCGAAATCTTACGGACTACCTGAACGACAAAAGTACCTGGTACCGTAAAGTCTACGGAGCCGATGATAACGTGCTGATCGCCTATTTTTCGGCTGAATTCGGGCTCACCGAATGCCTGCCGATTTACTCCGGCGGGCTGGGTATTCTGGCAGGCGATCACCTCAAATCGGCCAGCGAGCTGGGTCTGCCCCTGGTCGGAGTGGGATTACTCTACCAGCAGGGCTACTTCCGCCAGTATCTTAATGCCGACGGATGGCAGCAGGAGTCCTATCCCTTCAACGATTTTTACAATATGCCGATTGAACTGGAACAGCGGGAGGACGGATCGCCTTTAACTGTGGAAGTGGCCTACCCCGGCCGCAAGGTCACGGCTCAAATCTGGCGCGTGCAGGTGGGGCGGGTACCGCTGTATCTGCTGGATACCAATATCGAGGCGAACCGGCGGGAGGATCAGGATATCACGGATCAGTTGTACGGCGGCGATAAAGAGATGCGGGTTAAGCAGGAGATGATGTTGGGCATCGGCGGGATGGAGGCGCTGGCCGCTTTGAACCTTCAGCCCACCGTTTGTCACATGAACGAGGGGCACTCCGCCTTTCTGGCGCTGGAGCGCATCCGCCGTCTGATGGAAACCCACGGTCTTTCTTTTGCCGAAGCCCGCGAAGTGGCATCGGCCGGACATGTCTTCACCACACATACACCGGTTGCGGCCGGTAACGACTATTTTGCACCGGGTCTGATGGATAAATATTTTGGCGACACTTATCGCGCGCTGGACCTCTCCCGCAGGGAATTTCTGGCGCTGGGCCGGCAGCATGCGGAGGATGAAAAGGAACCGTTTTGCATGACCGTTCTCGCCCTGCGGCTGTCCGCACACTTTAATGGCGTCAGTCAGCTTCACAAAGTGGTGGCCCGCCGCATGTGGAAGGGAATCTGGCCGGGAGTGCCGGAGGATGAACTGCCCATTGCCGCGGTGACCAACGGCATCCATTACCGGTCATGGATTTCAAAAGAGATGGCCAGCCTCTACGATCGCTATTTAGGGCCCGGCTGGCTGGAACGGCCTGCGGACCAAAGCGTTTGGGCGGGAATTGAGCAGATGCCCGTGGAGGAGTTGTGGCGCACCCACGAACGGCGGCGGGAGCGACTGGTGGCGTTTGCCAGGCGGCGTCTGCGCCTGCAGGTGGAACGGCGGGGACTGCCCTCCTCCGACAGGGCAGCGGCCGACGAAGTGCTGAACCCCGATGCGCTGACGATCGGCTTCGGGCGACGATTTGCCAAGTACAAGCGGGCCACTTTGCTGCTGCGGCATCCCGAACGGCTGACGAAAATCTTAGATGACCCGGAGCGGCCGGTACAAATTATATTTGCAGGGAAAGCGCATCCGCAGGATAATCTCGGTAAAGACCTGATCCGGCAGATTATTCATTTTGCACGTACGGAAGAGGTGCGGCGGCACATCGTCTTTATCGAGGACTACGACATGGATGTCGCCCGCTACCTGGTGCAGGGGGTGGACGTCTGGCTGAATACTCCGCGCCGTCTGCAGGAGGCCAGCGGCACCAGCGGCATGAAAGCCACAGCCAACGGCGCCATTAACCTGAGTGTCCTGGATGGCTGGTGGGACGAGGCGTACGCACCTGAAGTGGGCTGGGCAATCGGCAGGGGGGAGGAATATGAGGATTTTGAGTATCAGGACGAGGTGGAATCCAACGCCATTTATGACTTGTTGGAAAAGGAAATCGTCCCCATGTTCTACGAGCGCGGCCGCGATGAGCTGCCGCGGCGCTGGATCGCACGGATGAAGTCCGCCATGCGAGCCGTTTGTCCGGTGTTCAACACGAATCGCATGGTGCATGAATATGCGGAGCGTTTCTACATGCCCTCGACCGGGCATTACGAACACCTGACCGCCGATCAGTTCTCCCGGGCGAAGGCACTGGCACTCTGGAAAGCACATGTCCGGAGCAACTGGCCGCAAGTCCGCATCGAAACCGTGGAAGCCCCGGCCGTTAATCAGTTCAAAGTGGGCGACAAGGTGGAAGCCAAAGCCCGGATTCATCTCGGTGATTTGAAGCCTGAAGATGTAGCGGTGGAGTTGTATCTCGGCCGGTTGGATACCAAGGGAAACATTACGGATGCCGGGGCCACCCGCATGGAACATGTGGAATCCCATACCGATGGGACCTATCTGTACGCCGCCAGTGCGGTTCCCTGCCACAACAGCGGGCTGCACGGCTACACGATTCGGGTGATGCCGTGGCATGAGGATCTGTGGAGTCCCTGGGAGACCGGACTGCTGGCATGGGCATAGGCCCCAAAGGGCTTTAAGCAAGGCAGTGCTCTCCGTTTTTTGCTCCCACGAATTAACACGAATGGTCACGAAAAAAATAAGGGTATCAGGCAAAACCTGTTCGCCGAAGGTGGATAGCTGTCAACTTAATGGTCTATTTCATTAATAAGTTAGAAATTACATGTCGTCCCTAAAGGGACTTTAAATCATTGGATTTGGCACTTTGCTATAAACATTGCGTCCCGACGGGACTTTCAATAAACTTGAATTTTAAAGTTTCTCCTATAAAATCAGATTCGTTGTTTTACGAATCTCCGTCACGGAAGAGCCATTTCATCAAACCGATAGAGATTTTCCTGATGGTGAACCATCAGGCTAAGAATGGGAAGCGCCCTAAAGGACGCTGACGCAGCAGGACGCTTCAGCGTCCTTTCTGTTTTTAGCCCCGCGGTTTACCACGGGGCGGCCAAAGCCCATAGCCGGCACAATTGTTTGGAAATGCAGGTTCGACATTGCGTCCCGACGGGACTTTCAATAAACTTGAATTTTAAAGTTTCTCCTATAAAATCAGATTCGTTGTTTTACGAATCTCCGTCACGGAAGAGCCATTTCATCAAACCGATAGAGATTTTCCTG
>BDTM01000137.1 GCA_002898015.1 bacterium BMS3Bbin03
TGTCAAGAGGAAACTTTGGATTACAGAATGGAAATAAGAATTTTGGGTTCTTCTCCTGCTTTCGGACAAGGTACCTGAGCGTAAACGCTCGGGCTAAAAAAGGCAAGAATGCTAAAGCGCCCTTCTTTTAGCCCGTTACTTTCCTGCCGGGTGATGCTTGAAATACCGGTTTTTTTGATAGCCGGAAATGCAGCCTATTGTATCCTTTGCCAATTTTTGGAGGGGAACCAATTTTTTTCATTTGCAAAATTTACCGTCCTTTCATATGCTCGCCAACGGTGACGTGCATGGTTTCGGGGCGGTGGTGTGGCACCTCACTATCAGACCGAAACTGCAAGCGAGCGACGAACGCTCGAACCATCACTTTCTCCCGCCCTGAACTATGCACTTTGTTGTGCCGTCGTGGATTTTATTTTTAATTCAACACCGGTTTTCATTATTTTAGAAGCTAAGGGATTCGTTTCATTAAAGTCTTCAATTGAAAACAGATGCGGCTCAATTCGTAAATCGACTCTTCTACGCAATTTCATCAAGTCCAATTGAACTTTAAAAAAATCAGAAATATTCATGAGAACTATGGCTATGTCGATATCTGAATGTTTTTTTTCTTTTCTTTTGGCAAAAGAACCAAATAAAAATGCTTTTTCAATTATATATTTTTCTGATACAATATTTATATATTTCTGCGCGATATTTAAAATTGTTCTTTTATCCATTGCCTTAATTCCGTAATGTTATTAATCCAAGTATCAGTAAATTCTTTTGTGCATAATTTATAAAAATCTTGTTTATAATTGTCATATCTGGCATTTATGTTGAATGTTGTTATTGTATCAAGCATGTCTGCTTGTTTATCATTTATTTCTATTCCAATCTTTTTTGTTAGTCGCAAAAGGTCGTGGATGAATACAGGATGTTCATTTTTTCTTTTTACGTATAATGCTTTCAATAGTTTTTCCAAAACCAAATGACCGATAAATAAGGCCCAATGATAATCTCTTGATTTATATAGGTTCATCATGGTATTAAAGTCCATGTCTGATGAACTTTCCCAGTATTCAATAATCTTTTCTGTATTTAAATTATTTTTTCCCATAAATCAAATATACTCAATTTTCTGAAAAGATTATTTATGATGCTGTTTTTACCATGCGGCACAACGGTTGTGTCTATTCATTGTTCTTACACTGCCAAATTGTGGGGATAAGAACAATTGGTTATATTTTTCTTTTATAATTGTAACATTTCTGTTCAAAAAAATCGTCTACCGGATTCCTTGTTTTGTCTGTTGCTTTTTTAAATACATGAGTATAAATCTCTGTTGTTTTTGAACTGTTATGCCCCAACAACTCTTGAATATACTTTAAATCCGTCTCTTTTTCAAGTAAATGGATTGCAATATTCGAATCTTTTAATCCACTATCTCACAGGTTGAATGTCCCGGTAATTTCTGCGCCGGATACGAAAGCAATCGATCGATTTCCGTCTCTCCCCTTTCCCGGGGATACCGTTTGTTTGAGAACCGCAGGGTGTCTGCAATGCACCACACAAGACCTATCGATCCGGTTTGTGAATCGATCTTTCTTTGCCAAAATAAAATAACTGTTGATCATAAAATAAAACCGGCTTGCCTAACCACGGTAAGGCAATGGGGAAATAGAGTCAAGCTGTGGGGAAAAGAATGTTGGATCCAATGCTGTTATTGAAGAAACCCTATCTTGCTCACTAAAAAGGCATTAAATCAACAACATCCTGCATTGTAAATAAGTTCCGTGCCGTTTTTGAGGTTCCCCGATAATTTATCTAAAATTACAAAAAATAAAATCATTTGTCAAGAGGAAACTTTGGATTACAGATCTGGTATGGGGCTGCCGTAAAGTCAAGGAGACACTAAGATTTTAGGATAAAAACCGAATATCCAATAACCAACAAGGAACTTTCAAATTTGAAGTTTCTCTCCCAATTCTCATTTTTTTTATACTTCATCATTGAGCATTCCTTGTTGAGTGTTGGATATTTAATAAAATTTGTCACGATCCATGTAACCGGTTGCCGCAAAGGAAAATATGATCTTTCAATCTTGTGCCTTTGCGGCAATCCTATCCCCGAATCATTACAAAAATTGTTCTACCGGACAATCAGTAATTTTCGTGTGAGCGCGGTTCCATTTGATTTCAACCGGTAAAAATACAGTCCTGCACTCAAACCGCTCAAATTCATCTGAACCGTATGTTCTCCGGCTGAAGAAACACCGTTAAAGATTGTGGCGACTTCTTCTCCCAGAATATTGTAAATTTGCAGAGTCACAGTTTCATTCCGGGGAAGCCGAAAGGTAAAATTGGTTCGTCCGGCGGCATTGGAATGCGCTCTGACCGGATTGGGATAGTTTTGTTCCAACTTAAATTGAAGCGGCTGCTGCTGCGCCGCACCGTTCTCAGTTACATTTGAAACGGTGGTCTTCCATAAAGCCAGACTTTGCGGGCCGTCCCCCACATTGTAAGTCTGAACCACCGAATCCGCCGACACATCGATGACATCCACCCGGTCATCGCTGAATGCCGAAACAAACACGTGTCCGGCATTGTCTGCCAGCACACTCATGGCACCCAAACCGGTTATAATCGGATTATTCGTACCCCTTAAAACGGAATCCGTTAACGCATCATATTTCAGCACAACGCCGTTGCCCACCCAGCCGCCGGCAGAAAGATAGGCCTTTCCGGATTGGGTAATGGTAATTTCGCCCGGTGTGCCGCCCACACGAACCGTGTCGACAATCGCATTGGTGGCGGGATTCAGAATAACCACACTTCCGGCAACGTTTCCAAAATTACCGGTGCAGACCACATGAATCCGCCCGCCGGAATCGACGGCAAGGGCTTGCGGATTGGCCGGCGTGTTAATGGTGTCGATTACCGTACCGGACAGGGCATCGATCACCAAAACCGTACCCTGGCCGTAGGTGTAAGTCGCCGCATCATAGGCCGTGTTGGTGACGTACACACGATTTCCCACCACTAAAATGCCCTCCGGAGATCCACCCACATCGATGGAATCCACGACTGCTTTTGCGGCCACATCCACAACCGAAACGGAATTTGCCATCAAATTGGTGATAAATATTTTCCCGCTGCTTTTGGAATAGGCGAAATTCCAGGGATTTTTGTTGACGCCTAAATCAATTTCGGCCACCTGCCGGCCGGCACTTAAATTCACAATTTGAAGCGTGCTTGAGACAGAATTCAAAATGTACAAAGAATCACCCCAAACCCGGATTTGATTGGGCACATCTCCGGTCGTGTACAGATTGTTCCAGATTCTGTCCTCCGTCAGCCCGATTTTTGAAACAGTCTCCCCCAATCCATTCAATACGAACAAATCTGAATAAACCGTCTGTGCCAGTGTTGTTCCGATCAGAGCAAACACAAGCGCCGCTGCAGCCAATAAACGTTTCATGATTTTCTTTCTCCTGTTTTTCATATTCAAAGCTTAACCGAAATTTGCAGCTGATACGACCTTCCCGGCATCGGATACCGTTCCAAAATCTCGTAAGTCGTATTCATGACATTATGAACATTCCCCTGAAGCTGAAGCCTTAACTTTCCGAATAAAAAATTGATCCCCGTGCTCACACCGATGATTTTATAACCTTTAATAAACTTCGTATTGGCTTCCCGGGTGAAACGTTTGCTCACCCGCCGGTAGGTTATTTTCACAAAAAGATTTCCCCCCTGCACGCGCGCCGAGAAATTCTCCGTGTGTTTCGGACGGAACGGCAGGATTCTCCCCTCCGTGTTTCGCTCCCCGCTGTGATTAATCGCCAGCAAATACATACGGCTCCAATTAAGTTCCAGATAATCCCCTGCGCTTTTGAATGAAACAGACTCCTCTCTGCCGCTCAAATTTGCGGCTTTTACATTAACGGGCATATATTTTCCATCGTAGCCTCTGCGCCAATAGATTAAATCCTTTACGGCGTTATTAAAAAAATGAACGCTGCCGGTCCAATCGCCCCACAATCTGCCGCTCATTTCCACCCCTGCCTCCCGGTTCACGCCCCGTTCCGGGCGAAGATTCGGATTCCCGCGGGCAAACACGTCTTCAACCCAAAAAAGGGAATTGAAGGTGGGCGCCCGGAATGTCTTGGCCCACGTTCCCTTTAAGGAAATTCTCACAGGCCCTTTGTGATTCAAAGAAATCCCGAAAGACGGCGAAGAGGTCGCTTCGAAATCAGACGGCCAATCCCCGCGAACTCCCGGGGCAAGGAAAATATTCTGGAAAAGCGGATTGTCCGGAAGAGGCAGTTCCCACTGAAAAAGACCGAAAACGCCGGTTGTGTTTCTTTTCACACGGCCGATACTAAACAACGGCCGAATTCGATCCGTCCCGGTCATCTGATCGACCCGGAAGCTCCCTCCCAAAATCAGGGTTTGTTTTTCTGAAAAATAAGTTCTGCTTTTTATATCAACTCCATAAGCCTCATTTTGATATTGACTGGAAATGGGCACAAAAACCCAGGGGGTTGGGGAGTAAAAATCCTGCACAAATTTTTGAAAATAGGCCGTCCATTCGAGCGATTCCCATCGGTTGAGCAAGACAGTCCATCCTGATTGAAAAAGCCCCCGCCGGTCGGTCAGGGCTGCCTCCGGCGTTAATTGGCGAAGTGCGCCGGGGACGCCTCTTTTTGCCCGGTACCACTGTCCCGAAAAATACCATTTTCCCCCCAGAATCGACGCGTGAGTCACCTGAAAAAACAAATTCAAATCCCGAAACCGGTTATTTCCCCGGATTTGTCTCCGGCCAAATAAGCTCCGATACGGAAAATTCCCCAGCGAAAACCGCCGTTGAAAATTTACGCGTGTCTGAACGGATCCCCATTTCAATAAGAAACCGCCGGAGGCCTGCCGCAATCCGAAACTTCCCGAACCCGCCTGCAGCTCCAATTTTTGCCGGCTTTGCCGGTTTTTCCGGGTGACGATATTAATCACACCACCAATCGCATCGCTTCCGTAAAGCGTGGAGCCGCCATTTTTCAAAATTTCAATATAATCGATTTCGCCGAGCGGAATGCTGCTGAGATCGACCAAATTATTCTGGGCGGAATTCAGCTTAACCCCGTCCACCAGAATCAAAACCTGATTCGCGTGACTGCCGCGAACGGAGATTGTCTTACTCCCGGCATTTCCGCCGGTGTCATACACATAAAGCCCGGGCTGATTTTTCAAAAGCTCACCCAGATTCTGGCCGGCACTTCTCTCGATCTCTTTGTGCGAAATCACCTGAACCGACGCGGGATTCTCCCAGAAGGTCTTCCCCATTCGATCTCCCCAAACAATGAGGCTGCCAAATTGAATTACCTTTGGACGAAGCTTAAAATCAACCCGGGCCGTGCCGTCTTCGATCACCTGTACGCCCTGCTTCTCCGCTTCGGAAAACCCCATCATTTGCACGCGGATGGTGTAAATTCCAACCGGCACATTTTCGATAAAATACGCGCCGCGGGTATCGGTAGAAGCGCCGTAATTGGTGCCTGCAACCAGCACATCGGCCCCAATCAGAGGCTCCCCGGATGCGGCATTCAAAACCTGCCCGGCTATTTTTACGGCTGTTTGGAAATCTTCCTTCCTGCCCGGCTCAGCCTTTAACGGGAAAGAGACCGCCATTAAAAATAAAAGACCCAAAATGATTTGTTTACGGGTTCGATGACTCACTTTTCAATTCCCATCCTTGCGGGCACACCCCGGGCGAAATAATGTTTAATCTCTTTCATCTCCGTCACAAGATCCGCTCTGTCAATCAGCTCCCGGGGCGCATATCGGCCGGTTAAAATAATTTCCACAGAAGCCGGCTTGTTTTCAAGAATCTCCAGAACGTCCTCCACTGTGATTAATTTGAAATAAAGCGCGACGTTGACTTCATCCATAATCACAATGTCATACAGGCCGCCCTTCACGACTTCCCGAAGTCTTGCCAGGCCATTTTGTGCTGCCTGAATATCTTCTTCCGTGGCCTTGTCCACATGTACAAACGTGGGCTTTCCGAATTGCTCGATCACAATATTGGGCGCCAACCGCTCGGCTGTTTTGAGTTCTCCGTATTCCTGGCCTTTCATAAATTGGCCTATGTACACACGAAAATCATTTCCGGCTGCGCGAAATGCCAGACCCAGTGCGGCCGTTGTTTTTCCTTTTCCGTCACCGGTGTACACCTGAATGTACCCTTTCTTGAGTTTCGACGACATAAAAACCTCCCGGATTTTAAAATGATTAAAACGATTCGTCCCCGTTCAGCCTGTCATTCAGAAAGGATCCTGCGGAGACAGTTTAGGGTTGTCCGTTCTGCACAACGGGCTGAATAACTAAAAATAGTCTAAATTTAACGGCGGTTGAGTCCTTACGAGGGATAAGGCAGGGCCATAAAAAAACCCCAACCTTCCTGTCAGGAAAATTGGGGTTTAAAAAATTGGGCGAAAAAAACGCATTTTTAGACCCGAACCTCGCCCGCGAAGGTTGAACCGGCTTCAATTTCGGCAGGTCTCCTGGCTCAGAGGTCATTCTACTCGCTGCGCCTTCCCGTCCGCCTGAGGCGGATAGTGGCAATGTGCAGTTTTCGTCACTCTTCACAGTAGCGGGGCTGCTCCCGAGTTTCACGGGATTCCCTTTTCACCCGGATACGAATAAGATCACCTGACCGGCACATCCGGGCACCAAAATTGCGTTTTCGAAAGAACTGTAACCAATATACAAAATTCAAACCAATTTGTCAACCCGAATTTTTAAAAAGAGCGGCTGTTCAGGTGTCGGGCTGCCGCCAAGTCCCGAAGGCGCTAAGATTATAATAAATATTTTGGCAGGATCATGGGATTAGAGGATTAGACAACATATTGTCTATAATGACTTTAGCAAGGTAGTCCCTTTCCCCGCCGGAGGAGGACTTTATGCCAAGCTTCAAACCTTTTAACCGGTGCCCCCAATTTTTTCAGTTCATAATTCATTATTCCTTGTTGGATATTGGTTATTTAAAAATATCCCAATTAAGGAACATGTGAAATCTTAAATTTCAATAAAACAAAGGTTCGTCCTAATTTCGATGTTATTAAATGCTAAATTCAAAAACGCCAATGTCAAATAAAATCTTCACCCCGTTAGATAAAGTATTTGCATTTTTTATCCATAGTCAGACATCCAAATAAAATTTGTCAGGACGCCGTTTTCAGCAGAATAAAAAAGCAGGGCTAAAGCTGAAGTGTCACCACCAATTCAATCACTTGTCCGGCAGGAATGTGGAAAAAATCGGCCACATCCAGCGCATTACGAGACATAAAAGCAAAGAGCTTTATCCGCCACAGGCTCATCGCGGGTTTCTTGCCCAGTGTCAATTTCTCACGTCCCAGGAAGAAACTGATTTTTTCCATTTTAAAATCGATTCCTTTTTCTATGGCCAAAGATAAAATATTCCGAATATCCGGATTTTCCATATACCCGTAATGCGCGGTGATTTTATAGAAACCGCTTCCCATTTTATAAACGTCCACCTTCCGGTCATTCGGCACACGCGGAATTCTCTCCGTCTGGAAATGAAGAAATGCTATTTCGGAATGCAGCACCTTATTATGTTTTAAATTATGCAGCAGGGCCACCGGGACAAC
>BDTM01000138.1 GCA_002898015.1 bacterium BMS3Bbin03
TGGAGATGGTGATGCCGGGCGACAACGTGACGATCGAGGCGGAATTGATAGATGAAATTGCGATGGAAGAGGGTCTTCGGTTTGCCATCCGGGAAGGCGGCCGGACGGTCGGCGCCGGTGTGGTGGCAAAAATTATTGAATAATCAAAATTGGTGTTAATAAAATGCGCGATATTGTAACACTTGAATGCACGGTTTGTAAAGAACGAAATTACACGACAACCAAGAACAAACGGACGCATCCGGAGCGAATCGAAGTAAAGAAATATTGCCCAAGGTGCAACAAACATACGACTCATAAAGAAACGCGTTAGATTAAACAGGCCTGTAGCTCGAACGGCTAGAGCACCGGACTCCAAATCCGGGTGTTGGGGGTTCGAATCCCTCCAGGCCTGCCAATTGTCTGGCGATTGATTAATCGAGGAATTGAAGCGAAAATGATCGAAAAAATTAAAAATTTTTTCAGAGAAGTGAAGATTGAAATGTCACGGGTGATTTGGCCTTCGAGAGAAGAATTGTTGCGATCGACGTGGATTGTTATTTTTATGACCTTTGCTTTTGCTATTTTTATTTTTATTGTGGATACTATTTTTAGATATTTATTTACTCTAATATTCAGCTCTTAAAACAAAGGGTGATCATCTGTGGGAAAAAACTGGTACGCCCTGCGCGTATTGTCGGGACACGAACATAAAGTAAAGCAATATATTGATCTTGAAATAAAAGACGCTGATCTCCAGGACAAAATTGAACAAGTGCTTGTTCCTTCGGAAGAAGTGATTGAAATGCGATCGGGGAAAAAGAAGATAAAAGATCAGGTTTTTTTCCCGGGTTATATTTTGATCAAGATGGAATTGGATAAGGATGTTCAGCAATTTGTGGTAAATGTCCCCGGGGTCACAAATTTTGTAGGTACACAAAATAAGCCGCAGCCCTTACGGGAAGATGAAGTCCGGCGGATCATTGGTCGTGTAGAAGAAAGCAAAGAGCGCAAACAGATGGCAATCCCCTTTAAAGTGGGAGATCCTATTCGCGTGACCGACGGTCCGTTTACTGATTTTACAGGCTTTGTTGAAGAAGTGAATGAAGAAAAAAACAAGCTGAAGGTGATGGTCAGTATTTTTGGCCGTTCAACCCCGGTTGAATTGGATTTTCTACAGGTTGAATTAGAGAAATAGAGACATAAGGTACTGTCATGGCAAAAAAAGTTATTGGTATGGTGAAGCTGCAGATTCCGGCCGGTAGTGCAAATCCCTCTCCGCCCGTGGGACCTGCCCTCGGGCAGCATGGTGTAAATATCATGGAGTTTTGTAAAGCCTTTAATGCAAGGACGCAGGAAAAGCAGGGATTGATTATACCGGTTGTGATTACGATCTACGCGGATCGTTCGTTTACATTTATTACAAAAACGCCGCCTGCGGCGATTTTATTGCTGAAAGCGGCGGGTCTGGAAAAAGGCTCCGGCAATCCCAAAGCCGAAAAGGTCGGGAAAGTGACTCAGGAACAGGTCAAAAAGATTGCCGAATTGAAAATGCCGGATTTGAATGCAAACGACATCGACGGGGCGATGCGTATGGTCGAAGGAACGGCACGCAGTATGGGAATTTTAGTGGAAGGTTAACGAGAATCGCAAATGAACAGAGGTAAAGGATGAAACGAAGCAAGCGTTACCGGGAAATTGCGAAAAAAGTTGACCGTGATAATACATATGGGCTTGAGGAAGGTCTGGCATTAGCAAAAGAGACCGCAACAGCCAAATTCGACGAATCGATTGAGTTGGCAGTCCGATTGGGAGTCGATCCCAGGAAGGCTGATCAAATGGTTCGCGGAACAGTGGCCCTACCTCATGGCACAGGAAAATCCGTGCGAGTATTAGTATTAACCAAGGGTCTTCTGGCAAAAGAAGCCGAGGAGGCCGGTGCCGATTACGTCGGTTTTGAAGAGTACATCGAAAAGATAAAATCGGGTTGGACGGATATCGACGTCGTCGTCGCCAGCCCCGATGTAATGGCACAGGTTGGTAAATTGGGACGTATTTTAGGCCCCCGCGGGTTAATGCCTAACCCCAAAAGCGGCACTGTGACTATGGAGATAGGGAAAGCTGTTAAGGCGGTAAAAGCCGGCCGGGTTGAATTCCGTGTGGATAAATTCGGAATTTTGCATATCGGCGTCGGCAAGGCCTCTTTTGATATTGATAAATTGGTGGATAACACCAAAACCTTTCTTGAAACTGTATTAAGATTGCGGCCGGCATCTGCAAAGGGCCAATATGTACGGTCCATTTATATAACACCCACAATGGGAGTGGGTATCAAATTAGACAGAAATGCAGTTTTAACCGAATTGCGGTAGCCGGATTAAATGATTTGAATGAAAGGAAAGGGTCTCATGCTCAGGCCAGAAAAGGTAGAAGCTGTTGAATCCATCGCAAAATTTGCGGAAGAAGCCCGGAGTATTTTTATAACCAATTATACCGGACTTTCCGTTGAGCAAATCAGTGAATTACGGCGGAAGCTGCGTGAAAAGTCCGTGCGGTATTTAGTCGTTAAAAATACATTGGCCCGGTTGGCGTTTCGTGAAATTGGCTATGATTATGTGGTCAATTACTTGAAAGGCCCCACTGCATTGGCATTTGCAACAGAGGATCCAACCGCCCCGGCAAAAGTTTTTCTGGATTTCATAAAGAAAAACAAGAAGCCGGAAGTGCATGCTTTTGTAATGGAGGGTCAGGTTTTTACGTCTGAACAATTGGAAGATTTTGCGAAACTGCCCTCGAGGGATGTGCTGCTTGCAATGACGCTGGGTGCTTTAAACGCTCCGATTGTGGGTCTGGTTGGCGGGTTGCAGGGCATTATCCGTAAAGTGGTTTACGTGATGGATGCTATTCGTGAAAAACAAGAACAGGGCTAATTATAAACGTATCATATTTGATATTAAACAATGACGGAGGAAATTGAATCATGGCTGAGAATAAGGCAGAAGTACCTGTTAAAGAAGAAAAAGCAGTAAAAACAAAAGCCAAGAAGGAGAAAAAAGTAAGTTCCGGAAACAAAATAGGTGATATTATCGAGATGGTTAAGAATTTAACCGTTTTGGAACTTTCCGAATTGGTGAAGGCCCTTGAGGAAGAGTTTGGCGTGACCGCTGCCGCTCCTGTGGCTCAAGTCGCAGTGGGTGGGGCTGTTCCCGGAGCCGCCGGCAATGAAGAAGCCGAGGAAAAAACAGAATTTGATGTGATTTTAAACGGGTTTGGTGCCAACAAGATTCAGGTGATCAAAGTTGTTCGCGCTCTGACGGGTCTGGGTCTGAAAGAAGCCAAAGATCTCGTTGACAACGCACCAAAGCCGGTTAAGGAAGGCATCTCAAAAGACGAAGCCGAAAAAATAAAGAAAGAAATTGAAGACGTCGGCGGCGTCGTTGAGATTAAGTAAATTCTCTTGATGAATGATTCATTTTTGGTATTTAATCATTTATTATTTAAAGAAAGAGAGACTGAAGATAATATGACAGAAACGCAAAATGAGAGAATTTCATTTTCAAAGATCAAACAGGCTTCTGAACTTCCGGATTTTTTAGAAGTTCAGTTGTCTTCTTTTGAAAATTTTCTCCAGACAAATGTTCCTCCATATAAACGGGAGAATAAAGGCTTACAGGCGGTTTTCAAGAGTATGTTCCCGATTATGGACAACAAAGAGAATTATATTCTGGATTTTGTGGAATATTACGTCGAAAAACCGCGCTACACCGTTGAAGAATGCAGGGAACGAGGCGTGACGTATGCCGGCCCCTTGAAGGTCAAACTTCGGCTGTCCTATCGTGAAAGTGCGGATGAGGGAGCGGACTATCAGGATACTGTAGAGCAGGTGGTCTATCTTGGCTACATCCCGCTGATGACCAACAAGGGTACTTTTATCATTAACGGTGCCGAAAGAATTGTGGTCAGCCAGTTGCACCGGTCTCCCGGTGTATTTTTTGATGAAAGCCGGCATCCGAACGGCACTAAAATTTATTCGGCAAGAATAATTCCGTTCAGAGGCTCGTGGATTGAGTTTGCAACCGACATTAATGATATTATGTATGTTTATATCGATCGGCGGCGCAGATTTCCCGTGACGACTCTCCTGAGAGCCTTGGGTTATTCGACGGATGAAGAATTGCTGGAGATGTTCGATCTGGTCGAGGAAGTTCCGATAAAAGACGGGCTGGAGGCGGTTCAGAAGTATTTTAATCAGAAACTCTTCGCAGATGTGATCGACACCGGGACCGGCGAAGTTCTGGCGGAAAAGGGTGTAATCCTCGATGAGCCTGTTTTCGAAAAGCTGCGTCAGTACGAAATTCCGGCGGTAAAAATCATCAAAGAAGATCCCAGCAGCCGGCCGAATCTTATCACCAACACACTTCTTAAAGACACCACGCGATCGGAAAAATCGGCGTTAGAGGCCATTTATCTGCAATTTCGATCCGGAGATGTCCCGGATGCCGATGCGGCGAGAGCCATGCTCGACAGACTGTTTTTTAATCCCAAACGGTATGACCTTGGGGAAGTGGGCCGTGTGCGCATGAACAAAAAGTTAGATCTGAAGATCCCCGAGGATCTCACGGTTCTGACCAAAGAAGACATTGTCGCAATTATTAAACTGCTTATTGATTTGTATTCCGGACGCCGGGCTCCGGATGACATCGATCATCTGGGCAACCGGCGTGTGCGTACCGTGGGTGAACAGCTTTCGGCGCAAATGATGCTGGCGCTGACGCGCATGTCCCGCATGATTAAAGAGCGAATGAACCTGCGTGATCTGGAGCGTCCAACGCCTCAGGACCTTGTCAATGCACGGACGATCCTCTCGGTTATTACGGCTTTCTTCGGCACGAGCCAATTGTCCCAGTTTATGGATCAAACCAATCCGCTGGCGGAACTCACCCACAAGCGGAGATTAAGTGCTCTCGGCCCCGGCGGTTTAACCCGGGAGCGAGCCGGATTTGAAGTTCGGGATGTCCACTATACGCATTATGGGCGCCTCTGTCCGATTGAAACCCCGGAAGGCCCGAATATTGGGTTGATTTCATCCCTGACAACCTACGCGCGCATCAACGAATTGGGTTTTGTGGAAACGCCTTACCGAAAGGTCGAAGACGGGCGAGTCACCGATGAGATTGTGTATCTTTCCGCCGAAGATGAGGATAAATATGTGATTGCCCAGGCGAATGCGCCGATTGACAAAAACGGCCGCTTTTTGCGAGACCGCGTTAAGGCACGCCACAGGGGTGAGTTTCCTGTTGTTTCTCCGCAGGAGGTGGACTATATGGATGTGTCGCCCTTCCAGACGGTCAGTGTCGCCGCATCTTTGATTCCATTTCTGGAACACGATGATGCCAACCGTGCGTTGATGGGATCGAACATGCAGCGTCAGTCGGTTCCCCTGTTAAAGACGGAAGTTCCTCTGGTGGGCACAGGCATCGAGGGGAAAGTCGCCCGTGATTCACGTACGCTGATCGTTTCGACCGTCAATGGCACTGTGGAAAAAGTGACGGCCGATGAGATTGTGGTGCGGAAAGAATTAGTTGAGAGAGAAAAACCGACTTTGGAGGAATTGCTCGATTTTGACCAGACAGACGTTCTGACCTACAAATTAATGAAATTTTCCAGAACCAACCAGAACACAATGATCAATCAGAGGCCCGTTATCAGGGTAGGACAAAAGGTGAAAAAGGGACAGGTTCTTGCGGACGGCTGTTCGACCAGTCATGGTGAGCTGGCTCTGGGGAAAAATGTGCTTGTGGCATTCCTGCCGTGGCGAGGGTACAACTTTGAAGATGCTATTATCTTATCCGAACGGCTGGTGAAGGACGATATTTACACGTCGGTTCATATCGAAGAGTTTGAGCTGCAAGTCCGTGATATGAAACGCGGTGAAGAGGAACTGACGCGTGAAATTCCGAATGTGAGTGAAGAGGCCACAAAAGATCTGGATGAAAACGGCATTATTCGCATTGGCGCCGAGGTAAAACCCGGTGATATCCTGGTTGGAAAGGTCACGCCGAAGGGTGAAACGGAGCCGACCCCTGAAGAAAAATTGCTGAAGGCTATTTTTGGTGATAAAGCGGGCGATGTGAAAGACGCTTCGCTAAAAGCGCCGCCGGGGATGCACGGAATTGTCATCGATACGAAGCTGTTCTCCAGGAAACGTAAAGATCCAAGGGCCAAAAAGCTGGAGAAGAAACAGCTTGAAGTGCTGGAAAATAATCTTCGCGACGATGAATTTCGGCTAAAAGAACTGCGCGACAAAAAACTGAGATTTTTATTAAAAGGTGAAACTTCTGCCGGGATTCGGGATGTGATCGATGGAAAGATCGTCGTAAAGGCCGAGACCAAATTTACGAATAAAAATCTTGAAAAGATTAAATTCGATCATTTAAATCCCACATCTCCCTGGACAAAAGATGAAGAGGTGAATGAAGCTGTTCGAGTGATTTTCGAACATTACAATTATAAAATAGCCGAAATTCACGATCGTTTTGAACGGGAAAAATCAAAAATTCAGGTTGGAGATGAACTTCCTCCCGGGATCGTCCAATTGGCAAAGGTCTATGTGGCGAAGAAATTGAAGATTATGATCGGCGATAAAATGGCCGGCCGCCATGGGAACAAGGGCGTGGTCTCCATTATTGTGCCCGAGCAGGATATGCCGTATCTTCCGGATGGAACGCCGGTGGACATTGTTTTAAATCCGCTTGGTGTCCCGTCCCGTATGAATCTCGGACAGATTCTGGAAACGAACCTGGGGTGGGCTGCCGAAAAGCTGAATATCAAATATGCCACTCCGGTGTTTGACGGCGCCTCCCTTAAAGAAGTGAAAGAACAATTGAAAAAAGCGGGTCTCTCGGAGGGGGGTAAATCAATTCTCTACGATGGTCGAACAGGCGAATCCTTTGATGCGCCGGTCACAGTGGGTCAGATTTATATGATGAAGCTGTATCATCTGGCGGAAGATAAACTGCACGCTCGATCCATCGGCCCCTATTCATTGATTACGCAGCAGCCGTTGGGCGGTAAAGCCCAATTTGGGGGTCAGCGCTTTGGTGAAATGGAAGTGTGGGCTCTGGAGGCTTATGGTGCGGCTTATACACTGCAGGAAATTCTAACCGTAAAGTCGGATGACGTGAAAGGCCGCTCAAAGGTCTATGAAGCCATCGTAAAAGGTGAGAATTTGCCTGAACCCGGCGTGCCTGAATCCTTTAATGTACTTGTCAAAGAGCTGCAGGGACTTTGCCTGGATGTTGAATTAGAGTAAATCGTCATTTTATTAAGTAATTAATCTTTTTGGGAAAAACCAAAAGATTTGGAGGTTTTACCCTTGCTAAACATAAATATGAATGCACCGAGAATAGCACGTCATCGCTATTCTAAAATTTATATCGGCCTGGCTTCTCCGGACAGTATTTTAGAACATTCTCACGGAGAGGTTTTGAAGCCCGAAACCATCAATTACCGCTCTTACAAGCCGGAGAAGGATGGTTTATTCTGTGAAAAAATATTTGGTCCTGTGAAAGATTACGAATGTCACTGCGGAAAATACAAAAGCATTCGTTACAAAGGGATTGTCTGTGATCGATGCGGTGTGGAAGTGACCAAAAAGAGTGTCCGCCGGGAACGTATGGGACACATCACGCTGGCGGTTCCGGTCGTACACATCTGGTTCTGGAAATCGCTGCCGTCCAAGATTAGCTACATTCTGGGAATGTCCATTAAAAATCTGGAACGTATTATTTATTACGAAGCTTACGTGGTCATTCAGCAGGGCACGACGGAATTGAAAGAAAAAGAGCTGATCGAAGAGGATGAGTACTACCGCATTATGTCGGAACAAAAAGAAGAGGGCGAGGAGGAATCGAAAAGATTTCTGGCCCTGACCGGCGGTGAAGCGATCCTGGAATTGCTGCAGCGCGTGGATATTGAAAATCTTTCGGCCACATTACGGGCCAAAGCGCAGGTCGAAACATCTCACCAGCGAAAATTAGAGTTATTAAAACGTTTAAAAGTGATCGAAGCCTTCCTGCCGAAAGATAACGGCCGTGTCAATAAATCGGAGTGGGTCGTATTGACGGTTTTGCCGGTCATTCCGCCGGAACTCCGTCCGCTGGTCCCGCTTGAAGGAGGCCGTTTCGCGACATCCGATCTGAACGATTTGTATCGCCGGGTCATTATTCGAAACAATCGTCTCAAAAAACTCATGGAAATCAAGGCGCCCGAAGTCATTTTAAAAAATGAAAAACGAATGCTTCAGGAAGCCGTGGATTCTCTGTTGGACAACGGCCGCAAAACGGTTGCGGTTCGCGGCGATGGAAACCGCCCGTTAAAATCGCTTTCCGACATGCTGAAAGGAAAACAGGGACGATTTCGGCAGAACCTGCTTGGAAAACGCATCGACTACTCCGGCCGTTCGGTAATCGTGGTTGGCCCTGAGTTAAAAATTCACGAATGCGGTTTGCCGAAAGAAATGGCACTCGAGTTATTTAAGCCCTTCGTAATTAATAAATTAGTGGAACGCGGGCTGGTTAAAACGGTTAAAAGTGCCAAGCAGTTGCTTGAACGAAAAGGTCCGGAAGTCTGGGATATTCTCGAAGAAATTATTGAAGATCATCCTATTTTGTTAAACCGCGCACCGACACTGCACCGTCTGGGTGTCCAGGCGTTTCAACCTATTTTGGTCGAAGGGAAGGCCATCCGTCTGCATCCGTTGGTTTGTTCGGCATTTAATGCCGACTTTGACGGCGATCAGATGGCGGTTCACATACCGCTTTCTTATGAAGCTCAAATCGAGGCGTCTACATTAATGTTATCCAGTCACAATGTCCTGTCGCCGGCAAACGGAAAACCGTTGGCTATTCCGAGTCAGGACATGATTATTGGCTGCTATTACGTCACCAAAGCCAAAAAAGGTGAAAAGGGCGAAGGAAAGCTGTTTGGCTCGACGGATGAAGTGCTGATTGCTTACCATGCCCATGTCGTGGCGCTTCACGCACGCATCAAAGTTCGTATTAATGGGAAAATAGTTGAGACGACCGTTGGGCGCGTCATTTTTAATACGATTGTTCCTAAAAATCTTGAATTTATAAATGAACTGCTTTCAAAGAGACGGCTGGAAGAATTGATCGGTATTGCCTACAAGAATCTGGGTAATTACGAAACAATCCAGTTTTTAGATCGTCTGAAGGAATTCGGGTTTCGTTATGCCATGAAGGCGGGCGCCACCATTGGAATCGATGATGTGGAAATTCCCGAGGAAAAATATAAGATGATTGAACGCTCCACGAAAGAAGTTGAAAAAATTCAGCAGCAATACAAGCGCGGCGTTATTACCGACGGTGAGCGTTACAACAAAATTATCGACATCTGGACGGGCACGACCAATGCTATTGCCGAGCGGATGTTCGAGCATCTGAAAACGTCTCAGGATGGTTTCAATCCCGTCTTTATGATGGCGGATTCCGGCGCTCGCGGGTCGAAAGAACAGATTCGGCAATTGGCCGGAATGCGCGGCTTGATGGCAAAACCGCAGAAAAAAATGACCGGTTCCACCGGCGAAATTATCGAATCGCCCATTACCGCCAATTTTAAAGAAGGTCTGAGCGTGCTGGAATATTTTATTTCCACCCACGGCGCCAGAAAAGGTTTGGCCGATACGGCTTTAAAGACGGCGGATGCCGGTTATCTGACGCGTCGTCTTGTGGATGTTGCCCAGGATGTGACCATCACAATGGTGGACTGCGGGACGATTCTTGGGCTGCGTGTGGGTGATTTAAAAGAAGGTGAAGAAGTCATCGAACCCATGCAGGACCGGATTCTGGGCAGAACGGCCGCGGAAGACGTCTACGATCCGGAACGCGGCACCATTATTGTGGAAGCCGGCCAGATCATTGATGAAGATATTGCCGAACTCATCTCCGAGGCCGGTCTCGAGTCCGTGTACATTCGATCCGTATTGACCTGTGAAGCCCCCAGGGGGATTTGCGCGAAGTGTTACGGGAGGAATTTAGCCCGCGGCGACATCGTGGGGGACGGCGAAGCAGTGGGTGTGATTGCCGCCCAGTCCATCGGCGAGCCGGGGACGCAGCTCACACTTCGTACATTTCACATTGGCGGTACGGCAAGCCGGATTGCGGCACAATCCCGTGTTTTGGCGAAAAGTGACGGCACGATTCAGTTTGAAAACCTAAAAATCCTGGAACAAGAGGACGATGTTTTAATTACGGCACGACGAAACGGCCGGATTAAGATCATCGATGATAATAACCGCATCGTTTCACAATATACAGTCCCTTACAGCGCCAATATTTTAGTCAAGGACGGGCAACATACGCACAAAGGCGATGTACTGTTTGAATGGGATCCTTACTCGGCCACAATTATTACGGGAAAGAAGGGATTTGTCCGCTACGAAGATATTGTCGAAAATGTCACCTTTAAAGAAGAATTGGATGAAACAACCGGGCGGAAGCAGCGGGTCATCATCGATACGCACAATCGGAATTTAAGTCCGCAGTTGGTCATTGTCGATAAAAACGGCGACGCGTTGGAGACACACATCATTCCCACGCACTCCTTCCTGATTGTGTCGGATGGTGAGGAAGTGAAACCGGGTGACATTCTGGTGAAGATTCCGCGTGAAATTGCCAAAACACGCGATATTACGGGTGGTTTGCCCAGAGTGGCGGAGTTGTTCGAAGTGCGCCGGCCCAAAGAACCGGCGATCGTCAGCGAGATCGATGGTATTGTGGAATTTGGTGAAGTTCGCCGCGGGGTTCGAAAGATTTTAGTGACGTCGAAAGACGGTTTTGACAAGCGGATTTATGTGATCCCTTATGGAAAACATATTCTGGTGCACGACGGTGATATCGTTTCGGCCGGTGAAAAACTGACGGAAGGTTCTGTAGCACCGCAGGATATTTTAAATATTTTAGGCCCGAACAAGGTTCAGGAATATCTGGTAAACGAAATTCAGGAAGTCTACCGGCTGCAGGGCGTGCGCATCAATGACAAGCATATCGAAATCATTGTGCGGCAAATGCTTCAAAAAGTGCGGGTAGAAGATCCAGGAGACACGCGCTATCTTGAAGGCGATCTTGTGGATAAGATTAGATTCCTGCAGGACAACGAAAAACTGGCTTCAAAAGTGGTGATTACCGATAAGGGTGACTCAAAATTTCGCGTCAACCAGATGCTTGAAAGAGAAGAATTCGATCGCATCAATGAGCGTCTTGAGAAAGCGGAAAAACGCCAGATTAAAATCAGATCCCCCAAGCCGGCCACGTTTAAGCCTGTGCTGTTGGGGATCACAAAAGCGGCGCTTTCGACAGAGAGCTTTATCTCCGCGGCTTCCTTTCAGGAAACGACCCGTGTGTTGGCCGATGCCGCTATTGCGGGCAAAGTGGATACCTTGTACGGCCTGAAAGAAAATGTTATTATGGGCAATTTAATTCCTGCCGGCACCGGATTGAACCAGTACGCAAATTTGAGAGTTTCTTATAAAAATGACGAAGCCGAAACGGCGGAACCCAATGTGCCGGAAGCCAAAATTGCCAACTGAGGAGAGCGGCTGAGAGCCTAAAATAAATTAAGAAATTGTAAAATATTTATTGACAAAGGAGAAAATTTTTATTAAATTTAAGTTTTGTATTTCAGGAGGAAAATTTGCCAACAATTAATCAACTGGTACGGTTTGGCAGGGAAAAGGTCATCAAAAAGAATAAAGTCCCTGCGTTGAAAGCGAATCCCCAAAAACGGGGTGTTTGTACACGAGTGTACACTTCGACACCCAAGAAGCCTAATTCGGCTTTACGGAAAGTGGCTCGTGTACGCCTTACAAATGGGATCGAGGTGACAGCCTATATCCCCGGTGAAGGACATAATTTACAAGAACACTCAATTGTACTGATTAGAGGTGGTCGAGTGAAAGATCTGCCGGGCGTGCGATATCACATCATACGAGGTGCATTAGACACTGCAGGTGTGGACGCTCGCAGCAACAGCAGGTCAAAATACGGAACGAAAAGGAAAAAATAAAATAGTCGGGTTAAAAAACACGATTATTTAAGCGCCTCGCTTAGAAGAAAATTTTAGAGAGCTAATTGTAAGTCATTCATTCATTAAATCTGAGTTGAGGTTTCGTATTTTTGTCTAAAAAATTCCCCCCTCTCAGGGGGTTTTCAGTGTTTGAGAATGTTTTAAGAGTTCGTTTTTAGTTTATAAACAATTTGGAGTTTGCATGCCAAGGCGAAGAAAAGTAACCAAGCGGGAAGTTTTACCCGATCCGAAATTTCATAATAAATTGGTTGCAAAATTTATCAATGCGATTATGCGTCGGGGGAAAAAGAGCATTGCTGAGAAAATTTTATACACGGCGCTTGATATTGTCGAGGATAAAGCGGACCAGACCGGATTGGAAGTTTTTGAAAAGGCAGTGGCCAATGTTCGGCCGATTATCGAAGTAAAATCCCGGCGCGTCGGTGGTGCAACCTATCAGGTGCCCATAGAAGTCCCGCCGGCCCGGAGCATTGCCCTGGCCATGCGGTGGCTGATTCAATATTCGCGGGCGCGCGGTGAAAAAACAATGGCCGAAAAACTTGCGGCCGAGTTGATTATGGCTTCGCGAAAAGAGGGCGCTTCAATTAAGAAGCGGGAAGACACACACAAAATGGCAGAAGCCAATAAAGCATTTGCACATTTTAGATGGTAAAATAAGAGCTGAGATCAGATGGAGAGAGAGTTTCAAATAGATAAAACCCGCAATATCGGCATAATGGCGCATATTGATGCGGGAAAAACAACAACAACGGAACGAATCCTGTACTACACGGGGCGGATTCACCGAATGGGAGAGGTGCATGAAGGCGCCGCGACCACGGACTGGATGGAGCAGGAAAAAGAAAGAGGCATTACGATTACTTCTGCCTCTGTCACGTCGTTCTGGAAAAATCATAGAATCAATATTATTGACACGCCGGGGCATGTTGATTTTACGGCTGAAGTTGAGCGATCCTTACGGGTTCTGGATGGTGCCATTGCCGTTTTTTGCGGCGTCGGGGGTGTTGAACCCCAGTCGGAAACCGTGTGGCGGCAGGCAGATAAATACAATGTGCCGAGGATTGCCTTTGTCAACAAAATGGATCGTGCAGGCGCTGATTTTTATTCCGTCGTGGAAAGCATTCGGCGGCGGTTGGGCGGCCGCCCGGTACCTATTCAAATTCCGATCGGCGCAGGCGATTTGTTCACCGGCATCATTGATTTGATAAAAATGAAGGGGGTTATTTATAATGCAAAGACGCTCGGTGTCAATTGGGAGGAAATCGACATCCCTAAAGATTTGATGGAGCAGGCCAAAGAATATCGCTCGCACATGATCGAATCCCTTTCAGACTATGACGACACGCTGATGGAAAAATATCTTGAAGGCCGGGAAGTTTCTGAAAAAGAAATCAAGCGGGCCATGCGTAAGGCGACGCTCGATGTGAGTGCCGTCCCGGTCCTGTGCGGCAGTGCGTTCAAAAATAAAGGTATTCAACGGCTGCTGGACGCTGTTGTGGATTTTCTGCCCTCACCTGCAGATTTACCGCCCGTCACCGGGTTTAATCCCAAAACGGAGAAAGAAGAAGTGCGTGAAGCCAGGGATGACGCGCCGTTCTCTGCTCTGGCGTTCAAGATTATGAGCGACCCGTATGTGGGGAAATTGACTTATTTTAGAGTTTATTCCGGAACGCTTAAAACGGGTTCTTACGTGCTGAATACGAATTCAGGCCGGAAAGAACGCATCGGCCGCGTGCTTCAAATGATGGCGAATAAGCGGAAGGATATCGAGGCTGTTTTTACCGGTGACATTGTAGCGGCGGTCGGCTTGAAAAACACGAAGACGGGGGACACGCTTTGTGATGAGAAGCACCCCATTATTCTTGAAAAAATGGATTTTCCGGCGCCGGTCATTTCTGTCGCCATCGAGCCGAAATCAAAAGCCGACAGCGATAAACTGGGTGAAGCGTTGATGAAACTGGCCGATGAAGATCCCACATTTCAGGTTCGAACGGACGATGAAACCGGGCAGACGATTATTTCCGGCATGGGCGAACTTCATCTGGACATACTGGTCGACCGGATGGTGCGTGAATTTAAAGTTCAGGCCAATGTGGGGCGGCCTCAGGTGGCTTATCGGGAAACCATTCGGAAGCGGGTGGAGGCGGTCGGAAAATTTGTGCGCCAGTCAGGGGGGCACGGACAATACGGCCACGTTGTGATTATACTTGAACCGGCCGAGAAGGGTGCCGGCTACATTTTTGAGAATAAAATTATTGGCGGTGCGGTTCCGAGGGAATACATTAACCCTGTGAAACAGGGTATTGGAGAAGCTCTCGGGAACGGGGTTTTAGCGGGCTTTCCGATAATCGATGTCAAAGCCACGTTAATCGACGGTTCTTATCATCCGGTGGATAGTTCTGAAATTGCATTTAAAATTGCCGGTTCGATAGCCTTGAAAGAAGCCGCATCAAAAGCCAGTCCTGTTCTTCTGGAACCCATTATGGATGTTGAAATTGTGGTTCCGGAACAATACATGGGTGAAGTGATGGGCGACCTGAATTCGAGGCGAAGCAAAGTGGTTGGTATTGCGCCGAGAAAAGATGCCCAGATCATTGCGGTGATGGTTCCTTTGAGTGAAATGTTCGGTTATGCCACCCAATTGCGTTCCATTACTCAGGGAAGGGCCATTTACACCATGGAATTTTCAAATTATCAGGAAGTGCCTCAGAGTGTGGCGGATGAAATAATTAAAAAAATTCATGGTTGAAAAAGTTATTTATTTAAGTATTTTAAAAATTCCCTTTAAGGTTAAGGAGGAAGTCTGATGGCGAAAGAAAAATATAATCGTAAGAAGCCGCATGTGAATGTCGGGACGATAGGGCACGTGGATCACGGGAAGACGACGTTAACGGCGGCGATGACGCTATACTTGCACAATAAAGGATTATCGGACGTCAGGACGTTTGATTCGATAGACAATGCACCGGAGGAGCGTGAGCGGGGGATCA
>BDTM01000139.1 GCA_002898015.1 bacterium BMS3Bbin03
CTTGCCACAGCCATCGTTCAATATGTGGTGGAGGTCAAAAAGCCCGACGCCAAGAGACTCGACGGTTACCATGTGTCTCAACTCAGGAGCCTAAAATTCAGACTGCTCTCACCGGCCCCCATTTACGCCGATTTTGAGGAAAACAATTTAGCCTGGGGTCTCCAAATGTCTCTGGACGCATTGGGCCCCGATGATCCGTTCATAAAAATCGTGCTGAACGGCAAAACGCCCGGCGAGGTTGCAAAAGAATTGGTCGGCGGCACTAAATTAGCCGACGTCAAATTTCGGGAAAAGCTGCTGAAGGGCGGTGAGAAAGCCGTGAAAAATTCCAAGGACCCCATGATTGTCCTGGCACGCAAGATCGATCCGATTCTGCGCGCGAATCATAAATGGTACAAAGAGAACATCGAGAGTGTTCTTGCGCCGGCCACTGAAAAAATCGCGAAAGCGCGCTTTGCCATTTACGGAAAGAGCATTTATCCCGATGCCACCTTTACATTGCGCCTCTCTTACGGCACCGTGAAGGGATATCCGATGAACGGCACAAAGGCACCTTATAAAACGACGCTGTACGGTGTTTATAACCGTTCCCTGGGGTTTGACCAAAAAGGCGAATTTGCACTGCCCGAGCGGTTTTGGAAGCGCGAGAATCAATTAGATCTTTCCACACCGGTCAATTTTGTGAGTACGTGCGATATTATTGGCGGGAATTCCGGTTCACCCGTCATCAACCGGAAAGCCGAAGTGGTGGGACTTATCTTCGACGGCAACATCGAAAGCCTCGCCGGTCGATTTGTGTACGATGAAACCACAAACAGAGCCGTTGCTGTGGAGACCTCCTACATTACCGAAGCCCTGCGGAAATTATACGATGCCGGAAAATTAGCAGATGAAATTGAAGGAAAGTAAAGAATCCGGCTCCTCCGGGGAACTATTTGAAGCATTTCTTAAAACAGAGGCGGAAAAAAATGAAATGGTTTAATCGGTCTACCGCATTTATAGGGGTTATTTTGGTTTTCAGCCTGGGCACTTTGCAAGCTCAGACCATTAAAGACGGCGCCCTCACCCCTAAAATGATTCAGACATTTCGTGAATCATTTAAGCTGAACGCGCATACGCGAGCCGTCATGAACGCCGTAACACGCAACGATGTCAGCAAATTGGCCTTAAATCGCCGGATGCTTACGGGTTACGACAGTCTTTTTTCGCATCGTATTAAAACAGGCGCAATCACCAATCAAAAGAGAAGCGGACGATGCTGGTTGTTTGCAGGGCTCAATATCCTGCGTCCGGTTGTACGAAAAAAACTCGATACAAAGCACTTTGAATTTTCGGAAAGTTATCCTTTCTTCTGGGATAAAATGGAAAAGGCGAACTTTTTTCTTGAATCAATTATCAAAACGAGAAAACGCGATCTCAGCGACCGAAAGGTGGAATTTTTATTAAAACATCCCTTTCCCGACGGCGGTCAGTGGAATTTTGTCGTGGCTTTGATCGAAAAATACGGCGTCGTGCCCGGGAGTATCATGCCGGAAAGCCGGCAGAGCAGCAATACCGGCTTAATGAATCGATTGGTGAGCCGCAAATTACGCAAAGATGCGGCTGTTCTGCGACAGATGAGTCAAAAGGGCGAACGCGTGCCTAAACTTCGCGCCCGCAAAACCGAGATGCTGGGCGAAATTTATCACATTCTGGCACTCAATTTCGGAGTGCCCCCGACCCAATTCCGGTGGCGCTACAAAGATAAAAACGGCAATTTGAGCAAGACAAAAACCTACACACCACAGGAATTTTTTCATCAGGTTGTCGATGTAAATTTAAACGACTATGTCAGCCTGTACAATTGTCCCACTCATCCGTACAATAAGCTTTTTCAAATCAGCCTGGATCGGAATATGGCCAATTACTCTGATTTGACGTTCATCAATATTAATATCGACAGCCTCAAAGCATTCACGCGCCGGTCGATCCTGGCAGATGAGCCTGTTTGGTTCGGCTGCGATGTGGGCAAAGAAAGCGACATCGGCAGAGGCATCCTGGCCCCTGCGATTTATGATTACAGCGATATTTACGGTGTGAATTTCAAGCTAACTAAAAAAGAGCGGATTTTATATCACGATAGTGTCCCGACCCATGCGATGGTTTTTACCGGCGTGGATATTGCAAATGGCAAACCGGTAAAATGGCTGGTGGAAAATAGCTGGGGTGCCAAAGCAGGCAGCAAGGGCTATTTAATCATGTTCGACAAGTGGTTCAACGATTATGTCTATGAGGTGGTCATCAACAAAAAGTATTTGCCGCCGTCTGTGCTGGCTTTGCTGAAAACCAGGCCGGTTGTGCTGCCCCCCTGGGATCCGATGTACGCGCTGCTGCAGTAAAAATACACCATTCCCGCACGGGCCAAGTCTCCGAAATTCAAGAGGGCACAGGGCCGTTTCACCCGGCCTTTTGCCCTTTTCCGTCTGCAGTTCCCGTGGTTTGGCTTCAAAAATTGACCGGCTGTCCAAATATCGCCGGCCGGCCAATTTATTCTACTAATTTTGGAACAAATTGACGGTTCTTCCATAAAAAAATAGGCGTTTTTGTAAACTAAATTGGCCGATTCATATTAAGACGCATTAAATTTTCCGTCACGCTCAAGAAAGAAACCCATGCGAAATTTCTTCCTGATTCTAAACACGCAGCAGAAGATTTTTAAAAATTATTTACGCCATGAATTTGCCGCAAAAACGCTTGTGGAAATCGGGTTCGCCCTGTTTTTAATCGTGACCACGGCCATTCGGTTTCACCAGGACATCGGCTTTGCCTGGGTTCACACGTCCCGGCAGGAAGTCGCCGCCGTCATTCAAAACAGCCTGTTCGGAATTTTTTTCCTGTTTTGCTTTTCCATTCAACTCACCGGACGAAACGCCATTTCCATCCCTTCGGGAGATGCCCTGCTCAGCCTGCCGTTCCGGGAAAAAGATATTTATTTTTTTCGGGCAAATGTCTTTTTGGCGCGCGTGCTGCCCTGGTTTTTTGCAGCTCTCTTTTTTTGGACAATCGCCTGGATTCGATTTCAAAATGTTCCCTTTGCGGTACATCTCACACAAATTCTGGCAACCGGACTGCTGCTGATTTTCGCCGCCGAACTGTTCTGGACGTTGACGATGGCATTTAAACTCTTATTTCCGGCTTCAAAACCGGCACTTAAAACCGCCGGCCTGATCCTCATGGAATTGCTGCTCTTCCTGATCCTGGCGCTCTCCCGGGAAGATGTCTTATTTCTTTTTCATCCGGCGTACGTTTTTTCGATTTACTTTCTGGCCGCCGTTTTTTCTTTAACGCCTGTTTTCCTGGCCCTGAATTACGTTTTGTTCCGGCAAATCCTGCGCCGGGAAAAGCATCTTGAATTTATGAAACGGCCGCGCACGGGACTATTCCGGAAAATTTCGGACGCCTTTTTTCGAACTTTCCCGCACTCCCTGCGTGCCCTGATCGATTTAACCGTTCGGACACAATTCCGCACAAACCGGTTTTTCAAAGCGCTGATTTTGATTTTTGGAATTCTTCTCCTGATCGGCTGGCAAATCAGTCACTCGGCAGCGGATTTTGCAGACAATACAATGTTCGGCGTGCTGGTGTTTTATATTATGCTCTCCGCTGCCTTTTTTGGAAATCAGAAAGAATCTCAAAAAGAAATTACATTTTACAAGAGTCAGCCGCTTGGGTTTGGGCAAATCTGGCGGGCACGATTTCTGGGGCTGCTTCTCATCTACGAATTCTTTTCAATTTTTTATTTTGTGCTGACTTTTTTTCTGTTCGGCAATCTTTCGCTGCCGGCCTGGCCGTTCATCTTGCTCTTGCTTTTTCCGGTTTTTCTCTGTATTTTACAAACGAATTTTTATTTAACCCTTTTACAAAATGTTAAAACAGGCGAATATCTTTACATGGCGTTCTGGGTGGTTAATTGGACGTTCTGGTTCGTTTTCCCGTTTTTGCCGATGTTCTTTTTACTGGCCGGTGCTTTTGCCGTTAAACCGGCACGCACCCGTTTCGAATGGGTTGAAGAGTCATGGTGAAATTAGAATCGGTTACAAAAACATTCGGTAACTCCGAGGCGGTTATAGACCTCTCGCTGAAAATTCCGAAAGGCGAGATTTATGGGCTGATGGGCGCCAACGGTTCCGGAAAAACGACCACACTCAAGCTGATCGTGGGACTTTTGCAGCCGGATACGGGTGAAATCTGGGTAAACGGCGTGAATCGATTGGAACACGCAGCCGAAGCGCGAAAACTTCTGGGATATGCGCCGGAAGCCCCTTATCTGTACGACTACCTCTCCGGGGAAGATTATCTGCGTTTTGTGGGTCAAATTCGCGGACTGGACAACCGCGCACTGGTTCGGGAAGTGGATGATTTGTTAAAATTCTTCCGGCTCGATCGGGACAAAAATGAGTTGATCCGAAATTATTCCTACGGAATGAAAAAGAAAATCTCCATGGCTTCGGCATTAATCGCAGATCCTGATTTTCTTATTTTGGATGAACCCGTCGAAGGGCTGGATATTTTCATGGTAAAAGCCCTGAAAAAACGGCTGCTCCGGTTAAAGGACGCCGGGAAAACGATTTTGCTGGCATCGCATGTGGTGCCGCTCTTGACGGAAATTTGTGACCGGATCGGTATTTTACGCCGGGGGAAACTGATTCGGGAAATTAAAAGTGAGACATTTCATAATGCTGAAAATCCTGTCCTGCTGGAGATGCTTTACGAAGAAGCGATTGCTCAGGCGGAATTGGCGATCCCCTAAAACTAAGGTGAACCCATGGAAAAAGTAAACAAGCAGGGATTTTTTATCTGGCTTCTTAAAAACATCAAAATTCTGCCCAAACTTCTAAAGCTCATCGGGCGGCTGATGAAGGACTCCCGGGTGAATATGCTTCCCAAGGCGGGTCTCGTTTTCTCACTGGTGTACTTAATTTCACCCATCGATCTCATTCCCGATTTTGTGGTGCCGATCATCGGGCAGTTAGACGACATAGCCATTTTGTACCTGGCATTGCGGTACTTTTTCACCTCCATCCCCCACGCAGTTCTGGAGGAACACATGGCCGCCATTCAGAAGGGAGAGTAACGTGTCCGTGTTAGACGATCTGTGCAAACCGGAGGTCCGCATTAATCCCAGGAAATTCAAATTTTGCCCAAGATGCGGTTCCCGGCTGGAGGAAGTGAATCACGGCGGCAGAATTCGCCTCATCTGCCCCAATTGCGGATTCGTGTTCTACCAGAATCCGGTTCCGGCCGCCGGTGTGATTTTGCTGCAAAATCACAATGTCCTGCTGACAAAACGAAAGTACGAGCCGAGAGCCAACAAGTGGTCGCTGCCGGCTGGGTTTATGGAATACGGCGAAACAGTGAAAGAAACAGCCGTTCGGGAACTGAAAGAAGAAACCAATCTCGATGTGAAACTGACCCGTCTCTTTGGTGTGTACACGGGCTGTGACGATCCCCGAAACCAGGCCGTTTTGATCGTGTACGAAGGTGAGATTGTCGGCGGGGAACTCCGCCCGGGCGACGATGCCTCGGAGGCAAAATTCTTTCCGCTCACGGATTTGCCGGAGGACATCGCTTTTGAAGCCCACAGGCGGGTGCTGGAAGAACTGAAAGCAAAGGTAATTTTGGAACAAAATAAAGAATAATTATGCCTGTGTGATTTTCCCCGAAATCAGCGATTACTCACCCGATGCCGCCAAAATGTTGTTTGGTGCGTATTTGATCGGCGGCAATGGAAATTCCGTGTTTGGAAATTTCAAGAAGAATGGTGAACTTTATTTGAAAATGAGGGTTAGCTTTTAGTAGAAAATTAAGTTTTTCTCCAAAAGTTGGCAAAGGGTGCGATAGGCTGCATTGCCGGATGTTAAAAAAAGCGGTGTGTCAGGCATCTCCCGGCATGAAAGCAATGGGCTAAAAGAAAGAAGTTCTCTGAAGAACGCTTTAGCGTTCTTACTTTTTTTAGCCCGAGCGTTTACGCCCGGGTCCCTTGTCAAAATTTTCAAATTTTATGGATCGTATTTTCTGCAGAAATCAGAAGAAGAACCGAAAAATCAAACAACCGGAGGTGTATTGTGCTGGACATTATCAAAAAAAGTATTTATCTGGGACTGGGTGGTCTGACGGTCACAAAAGAAAAAGTGACCCAAATCGTGGATGATTTGATTGAAAAGGGACAATTGGACAACAGCCAGCGGTCAAAAGCCGTTCAGGAACTATTGGACAGGGTGGATAAAGAGAGAGCCAATTTGCATAAAACGATAAAAGCCGCGGTCGAAAAAGTGCTGAATGAAGAGATTCAAATTGCCACAAAAAAAGACATTCAGGAAATCATAAAACGGCTGGAACAGATTGAGAAGAAATTATCCTAATCCGAATCGTGCATCGTGCAGTGAAGCCGCAAAATAAAAAATTAGTCACAAAAGTGTTTATATGAAAGTCAGGTCAGCCTCAAAATCCATTCGTCATTTGGCCCGGTATCAGGAAATATTGCGCGTCATGGTAAAATTCGGGTTCTGGGAATTCGTGGAAAAAATCCGGGCAGGCTTAATCCGCAGCATCACAAAAAATATTTTTCCAAAGCTTGAACAGCGTAAATATGCGGCGCTCGGCACACCCACCAGGCTGCGGCTGGCTTTCGAAGAGCTTGGCCCGACATTTGTTAAACTGGGTCAAATGCTCAGCATCCGGCCGGATCTGATCCCTCCGAAAATTGCCGAAGAATTAACAAAATTGCAGGATGAAGTCGAACCCGTCCCTTTTGAAAAATTGAAGCCCTCCGTCGAAGCCGAATACGGGAAACCTTTATTAGAAGTCTTTTCCGGGTTCGATGAAACCAGTCTTGCGGCGGCTTCAATCGCTCAGGTCCACCGGGCTCAATTGAAAAGCGGTGACGAAGTGGCTGTTAAAATTCTGCGCCCTAATATCCACAAAACAATTGAAACCGATTTGGAGATATTATTAAACCTTGCCGAACTGATTGAAAAACATGTTCCGGAGAGTAAATTATACGATCCCGTGGGTATCGTTCACGAATTTTCCAGAACGATAGAAAGAGAACAAAATCTCGTGACCGAGGGACGGAACATCGATATTTTCAGCAGACATTTACAGAACGACGACACCATTAAAATCACGAAAGTTTACTGGGATTATACGCGGGAAACCATCCTGGTAACGGAATTCATTGACGGCATTAAAATTTCAGATCTGGACGGCATTAAAAAACATCACCTGGATCCCAAACAACTGGCTTATAACGGGGCGAGCGCCATCCTGAAACAGATTTTTGAATTGGGTATATTTCATGCCGATCCGCATCCCGGGAATATTTTTGCCCTGCCCGGAAATGTGATCGCTCCGGTCGATTTTGGAATGGTCGGACGAATTGACGACGAGATGAAGGATTACCTGTTAGACCTTTTGTTAGGAATTGTGGATAAGGATGTGTACCGCATTTCACGGGTGTTATTGAACATCGGAATTATTAACGAACAGATCAACACACGCAATTTAAACAGAGATTTAGCAGATTATCTGGACCGCTATTATGGAATACCGCTCAATCAACTTGATTCGGGCAAACTCCTGAATGAATTCATGGAGCTGGTAAGAGACTATCGAATTAAATTGCCGTCGGACCTTGTCATGATGGGAAAAGCAATCGTCATTTCCGAGTCGGTCGGCCGTCATCTTTATCCCCGGTTTAATCTTTTTGATTTGTTGGTCCCTTATGCCCGGAAATTGTTACTCAGTCGATTTAATCCGATGCACCACTACCGAAACTTCAATCGCTTAATATACCAGGTCCTGGATATTTTAAAAAAATTTCCTACGGATGCAGAAATATTTCTCGCAAAAATGAGAAGAGACCAGATTACCGTAAGATTTCAGCATCAGGGGCTGGAAAATTTTTCGCGGGAATTAGACCGTTCCAGCAACCGGGTCTCCTTTTCGCTGATTGTGGCTGCGTTAATTATCGGATCTTCCATTATTATTCACATGAATAAGGGACCCTCTATCTTCGGATATCCGATTCTGGGCATTTTTGGATATGTGCTGGCCTCCATTTTAGGACTTTGGTTAATCATTGCCATCATGAGATCAGGAAAGTTGTAAATAGAATACCGCCCGTTCAATCCTTCCCCCATTCAGAAGCTCGCTTTATCAAAACGAATTGTTCTGATGCCGGTCTTTATTTTGACCCGAATGCCCGCGTAAGCGACTGTTGCCACCTGCATGATGTCGGTTCGGGAATCTTCTAGGTCGCTGTTTGAATAGGTGGCCCAGGAAGGCGCATGTTTTAAAAAAATATTCGACCCAACCGAAACAATCAACCGCCGATTATTCAAACGGGCAAACTGAGACCGGTCGTGTGTGGCATCGGCAGGCAGCCAGCCCATCCCGGGCAGATAAAACTCAGCCCAGGCATGAAAGCTTAATTTCGGTTTCTTCTGCGCCTGGAAGCCTCCCACAAATCGCGCCGGCACGCCGGCAGCCCGGCACAGTGCAATAAACAGGTCAGCGTATTGACCGCAATCTCCCTTAAGCGAGGCCAATGCCGCGGGCGCTCCCCGCTTCGCAGGCGGGTAGATGTAAGTCATCTTTCGATGCACCCAATCGAAGATCATCCGGGTTTTTTTATAAGGATTTGTCTCATCGCCCACGATTCCGGCCGCCGCCGCCCGGATATCCGGCGTGAGTTCGAGAAAGGGTTCCGATTTTGTGTAAAAACGAAAAACGGCGCCCGACGTATCGTAAGACAAAACGGCGGTCGAATCAATAATCCCAAGAAGCGCATACGACTCGATCTTTACCCGTCTGGAAATGACAATACTGTCCTGCTTTTCAAGATAAGGCGTTAAATTCCAATAAAAAATGCGATTCCCATTTTCTTTATCCGCAAAAATATCCTGAGGCGCGGGACCGATCAATTTCAGATCCGGAACATGCTGGTTCAGGCGGGGAATAATGGCCGATGCCCACAAATGCAATTGCGGCGGTGTTTGAGGGGGAATGCCTCGTTTCCGGTTATCATCCGCCAGTGCTTTTCCTTTTAATAGATGAATATTGGATATCACCACTCGAAGTTCCGCTTCGATCAGTCTGGGACTAAACGGCACAATAGGCGGCGTTTGGGGGTTAAGAGAAGCCGGTTTTTGGTCTCCTTGATAAAAAGATCGAATTGCCTTTTTCGGAGCGGCACATCCTCCTAAAAAGACACTCACTATCAACATCACAATAAAAAGTTTTGTCCGCGTCATTCACATCTCCTTCAAAATTTACATAAAGCCTACTAATATTATCGGCAGAAAAACGGGTCTTCTTGAAAGTCCGGCACCCCAAAATTATTCTTTCTTTTTATACTTGATTGAATCAAAGATTTTTTATATAATTATTCGGGTTACGTCACAAATTACCCGCCCGGTTAATACCGGAGACAGGATCTCTCTTTTAGTCAGGGGTCGATTCCCAAAATGATTGTTCGGATTTCAGCAAATGGTCGCCAAATTCTGCAGGCTTTTCCCGTAAAGGAGAATCAATGAATCTATTCAACAGTGCCGTTGTCGCAATTCTGCCCCTTCTGCCTAAATCCTTTGTGTCACTCTTTTCCGGCCGATATATTGCCGGCGAGACACTGGAGGACGCCGTCAAAACAATTATTCAATTAAATAAACAAAATATAATGGCCACCCAGGATCTGCTTGGGGAAAATATCACCCGAAAAGAGGAAGCCACACAAGATAAAGAAATGTGGTTCACAATTCTGGATGCCATTGAGAAAAACAAACTGGATTCAAACATTTCCATTAAACTGACCCAATTGGGTTTAAAATTGGACAAAGAATTTTGTTTTGAAAATGTTCGGGAAATTGTGGAATACGCAGATCGATACAAGAACTTTGTCCGAATCGATATGGAAGATTCTACCTGCACCGATGACACGCTCGATATTTTGTACCGGGTGCGCCGGGATTTCACCAATGTCGGCATTGTGATCCAGGCTTATTTAAAACGAAGTGAACAGGATTTAAAGGAGCTGACCTCACAGGGGATCAACGTGCGCATTTGCAAGGGAATTTATAATGAAGCCCCCGAAATTGCGTTTAAAAAACCGGAGGAGATTCGTCAAAACTATCTCCGCCTGTTAATGATTATGTTTGACCGGAAGTGTTACGTGGGAATTGCCACTCACGACCGGTATCTCATCGAAAAAGCCATAGAAGCCATTAATACCAACGCCATTCCAAACGACCGTTATGAATTTCAAATGCTTCTCGGGGTTGGAGATGAATACCGCACGCAATTGGTTCAGTCCGGGCACCGCCTGCGGGTTTATGTGCCCTTTGGCAAAGATTGGTTTCCTTATTCGCTCCGGAGAATGAAAGAAAATCCAAAAGTGGCGGGATATGTCATTAAAAACCTGTTTAAAAAAATATAATGATGATTTACTTGATTTTTAGGCATATTTTTCATAAATTAACTTGATTAATTTTACAATTCTTTCTCTTTAATCATGGTCACGTATGAACAGCAATCATCCATTTTGTGAAACTTTTCTGCATAACAAATTTTCATTTCTCGTCTTCCCAAATTCGAGCAAACTAAATATTTTTTCACACATTAAAACAGCAAATAGAAAGGGATTGTGATGCCTGAATTATATGCTGTAATTATGGCCGGCGGTATCGGCGCCCGTTTTTGGCCGAGAAGCCGACTTAAAAAGCCAAAACAGTTTTTAAAAATATTCGGCGATCAGACCATGATTCAACAGACTTATCAGAGGCTTCTTCCGCTTATCCCCTCAGAAAAAATATTTTTTGTCATCAATGCCGATCAAAAAGAGAAAATCCTTAAACAATTGCCGGATTTCCCCCGGGAAAATGTCATCGTTGAGCCCTTTGGTAAAAACACAGCGCCCTGCATTGGGCTGGCCGCGTTTCACATCCGGCACAAAAACCCGGATTCCATCATGGCGGTTCTCCCCGCCGATCATCTCATTCAGGACAACAACCAATTCTTAAAAGTCATCGAAACGGCCCATAAAATCACGGATAGAGAATCCTGCTTGCTGACAATCGGCATTACGCCGACTTACCCGGCAACCGGTTATGGGTATATTCAGTACGATAGTCCCAGGTGCACCGAAAACAATATAACGGCTTACCATGTCAAAACATTTGCGGAAAAGCCCAATCTTGAAACGGCCAAACAATTTTTAATGAGCGGTGATTTCCTCTGGAATAGCGGCATGTTCATCTGGAAGATTCAGGATATTCTGAAAGAATTGGAAGAATGTGTTCCGGAAATTTACGACAGTCTTAAAAAGGTGTCTGAAGCCATTGGAACGGATGTTTACAATGAAACGCTGGAAACGGCTTACCGGGAAATCCGGGGGATTTCGATCGATTATGCGGTTCTGGAAAAATCTCAAAATGTCTGCGTGATTCGAAGCGATTTCGGCTGGAGTGACGTGGGGAGCTGGGAAGAAGTGTACAATCTTCTCCCCAAAGATAAATCAAAAAATGCCGTTGTGGGGAAAGCAATTCTCAGAGATTCGGCGGGCTGTCTGGTCTATTCTCCCGACAAATTCGTGGCCACCATCGGGCTTAAAAATGTGGTGATTATTCAATCGGGAAATGCTTTGCTGGTCTGCCCCAAAAACCGCACGCAAGATGTGAAGGAATTGGTCGATTATCTCAAACGAAAAAAACAAACGGACTATTTGTAATGGCAAAGAAACAATCACAAAAAAATGAATGGCTCCTTCAGGAAATGGAAGCCATTTTGGAACAGCATGCAATACCTGTGCGTTACGAATACGGAAGTTTTAAAGGCGGATTGTATCGCTTGAACGATGATTACATTTTTATGATTAACAAAAATTTGCCGCTTGAACAGAAATTACAGATTTTCCGAGAAGAATTGGGGACATTGAATTTAGAAGATGTTTTTATTCGACCCGTTCTGCGAGAATATTTAGAAAATTGAATTTAAGGAGTCGTCAATGGATTTTCAAGAATTTACAAGCTATTTTCACCCCAATCTGTTTATTACGGAATTAAAGGCCGAAACAAAAGATGAAGCTCTGGAAGAAATAGTGGGCGTCTTGTCCGAACACAAAGGCTTAAAAGACAAGTGGTTGATTCTTGAGATGCTGAAACGGCGTGAAAATTTAGGAAGCACGGGCATCGGACACGGCATCGCCATCCCGCACGGCCGGTCGTTGAGTATCAAGGAAATGTTTGTGGCTTTTGCCAGGTCGGTCGATGGAATCCCATATGATTCAATCGATGACGAACCCGTTCACCTGATTTTTATGATTGTAGCGCCGCCTCACGAACACAATCAGAATTATTTGCCTTTTTTGGGCAAATTGGTTGAAATTTTAAAAGAAGAGGGCAACAGAGAACAACTTGCAAAATGTGAAAATTTTGACCAGTTGATTGATATTTTAGCAGGAGGTTTTTAAATGGATGAAAAGCAATTACGATGCCTTGTCGCACTTCAGGATATAGACATTATGATTCAGGAGACCGAAGGTGAACAAAAGCTGGGCTTCAAGACAGAGGGCATTAATAAACTCAAAGCCACGCGTGAAGAATTGACGGAAAAAATTGAAAAGCCCTTGTTTCGAAGGTACGAACTGCTGCGCCAACATTACAAACGCGCCGTGGTGCCGGTACAGGACAATACGTGTCTGGGATGTTTTGTAAAACTCCCAACATCACTGACAACACGCGGAAAGGAAAATATCGAAGTTTACACCTGTGAAAATTGCGGCCGTATTTTGTATTGGCTGGATTAAGAAACAGAATCCCCTGCAATGACGCAAATCAGGATTAAATGTCATTCGTATTCCGGGCCTAAATGCCCCCATACAACAATTTTACCGTGGCTCAAGAATAACCGCCCTTCACGGTAAATCCGTCTTTTAGCCCGGGGGGCGACCTCCGGGTATTTCTTTTGGAAATGCAAAGATCAAATCTTAAAAATTAAAATAATAAATCAAGATTGAAACACAGCCTGCCGTTCCTGTAGAACGGGATTCTTTTGCAGGCCGGGGGGAAATAATAGCCTTGCATTTCATATCTAAATCGACCTAAAAACCGGGGTGAAAAATTGACAGAAAAGATGACCCATAGCTTAACGGGAAAATGCTATCAATCTTTAAAGCAGCCAATCTTTCTGATTCTTCTTTTCCTTGTAACGGTGTCTTTTGTTGGTTGCGGGAGTCTTAATTCCGGAACAAATCCAAACGGGCTGTTCCCCTATGAATTCAAACCCATCCGGGAGATCGAGGGGCCCGGTCTTTTTCTGGACCTGGATCACGATGGGAATGATGAATACATCTCGTTTGAATCAGACCCGGTGCATAATAAATCCGATATACATTTGTTAAACAGTGATTTCAATTTGATTGATCAGGTGAATTTCAATGGAACAATCGAATATGCCACCCATTTCGACTGGACAGGTGATGGAATCGATGAAATTGTTATTGCATACACTCGAAATGATAGTTCATTCCTTCGCATAATAGATCATAACGCAAATATTTTAGCCGAAGCTTTTCTATTTTCCGGGAAACCGCGCGTGGACAGCAGCGGCACTTATGCCTGGACAGGTCAGATTAATTCAATATTTTATACCGATATCGACGGTGACGGCAGCAAGGAATTGATCGTATTTCCGGATGAGG
>BDTM01000140.1:2500-8851 GCA_002898015.1 bacterium BMS3Bbin03
CAAATTGTGGGCGAATGATGAAAAGGAGTGAAAATGCCTGTCAAAACGATTCAGTGGAAAGAAGGTTCCGTTTATATTATCGACCAAACGCTGCTGCCTGAACAGTACAAAATCATAAAAATTAATTCTATTTCGGAGATGGCGGAAGCCATTCGGACCATGCGCATTCGCGGCGCGCCCGCCATCGGGATTGCCGCCGCATTCGGCGTTTATTTAGGCGCCCGCTCAGACCCAAAATCATCAGGGGAAGACTTTTTAAAAAGTGTGCACAAAGCCGTTCACCTCTTAAAAAACACCCGGCCGACCGCCGTGAATTTATTCTGGGCACTCGATCGCATGAAACAGAAAGCCCTGTCCGCTGCCGGCCTTGAATCCGACGAGCGCATTGCCGGGCTTTTACAGGAAGCCAGGGATATTTTGGAGGAGGACCGTCGGATGTGCCGGCTCATCGGGAAAAACGGTTTATCATTAATTACCGGGAATGAAGTGACTTTCTTAACCCATTGCAACGCCGGGGCACTGGCCACAGCGGATTACGGCACCGCCCTCGGAATCATTTACGCCGCTCGTGAAGCCGGCAGGAGAGTCCGTGTTTTTTCAGATGAAACCCGCCCACTACTTCAGGGATCCCGGCTAACGGCCTGGGAGCTTACGCAGGCCGGAATAGAGGTAACGGTTATTTGCGACAATGCCGCAGCTTTTTTGATGAAACAGGGAAAGATCGATTACATTATCGTCGGCGCGGATCGAATTGCCAAAAACGGGGATGTGGCCAATAAAATCGGAACCTACAATCTGGCCGTGCTGGCGGAAAAACACAAAATACCTTTTATTGTGGCGGCTCCTACAACCACATTCGATTTTAAAATTGACTCCGGCGCTCAAATTCCCATTGAAGAACGCGGGCGCAATGAAGTGATTCGAAGATTTGGGATTTTAACTGCTCCTGAAAATGCAGCCGTTTACAACCCGGCTTTCGACGTCACAGATCATAATCTTGTTTCTGCCATTGTGACGGAAAAAGGTGTTCTTTCCCCCCCGTTTAGGGAAGCCATTAAAAAACTGGAAAATAAATCTTGATTTCTAAAAGATTATATATTATATTTTTTAGATTTTTAAATTGTGAAATCTTTTATATTATTAAGGAGGTTAATCCAAATGAAAAAAGTTAAACTTGCCGTTGTTCTTATTCTGGGGGGATTGTTAGCGGCGTACATTTCCAGTTGCAGCAGTACGGCTTTTACATCGGCAAAGGTATATTTGCAACAGGACAATATTAAAAAAGCCATCGAACAGTTGGAAATTGAAGTAAAGCAAAATCCGACGAATGCAGAGGCATTTTATTTATTGGGCGCTTCTTATGCCAAAGAGGGGAAATTCGATAAAATGAATCAAGCGTTTGCGGCATCATTGAAAATTACCGATAAATACAAAAAGGATATCGAGAATTATCGTTTAAAATATTGGGGACAAAATTACAACATGGGTGTTCGGCTTTTGAAAGCCAAAAAATACGACGATGCGATTAAAAGTTTTGAGACCGCGATTAAAGTTGACCCGGCTCGCGCCGAATCCTATCAAAATATGGCCTTTACCTATCTTAAGAAAAAGGATATTAAAAAGGCCGAAGAAATTTACAACAAACTTTTAAAGCTAAAAAACGATGATCCAAGGGTTTATTTCAGTTTAGGAACCATTTATTTTAATGAAAAACAATATCCGAATGCAATTAAGATGTTTAAGAAGACAATCGAGTTGAATCCAAAGAATAAAGAGGCCTTTTCGTATCTTGCGTTGACTTATGATCTGTCCGGAAATACAGAAAAGGCATTTGATATGTACAAAAAGGCCTTAAAAAATAATCCGAATGATCAGAATCTTGAATTCAATCTTGGCCGGCTTTATTTCCAAAAAGAAGATTGGAAAAATGCAATTGATATTTTTGGTAAATTAGCCGTGAAACATTCGGACGATTATGATGTGGTTTACAATCTCGGCAATGCCTATCTTTACAACGGGGATAAAATCACAAAGAAACGCCGTGAACTGGAAAATCCCGCTAAAAAGACTCCCAAAAGTGAAATAAACAAACTCAAAGATCAGGAAAAAGCCAACTACGCAAAGGCCATTACATATTTGGAAAAAGCCGTTAAATTAAAGCCGGATAACGCGAATGCGTGGTACAATCTGGCGGTGGCTTATGTACGTATGGGCAATGCAAAAAAGGGCAAAGCTGCTTTTGATAAAGCCGATGCATTAAAGAAGAATAAATAGAATTTATCCCTCCTATAAAAAGACCTGATCAATCGATATAATGGTCAGGTCTTTTTTCCTGTTTAAGAGGATTAAAAAAACAGGAATCCTGCATTTTTTCCATCACCTGGAACAATTCATTTTCGGAACATGTTCAATCTAAAACAGAATGTGCCCGAGGCGGGTTGGGGCCAGAGGCAACCATCTCTTCTTAAAAATACTTTTTATAAGACTAAAGCACACGGCAGTTGAAAACAAACAAAACAAGAGGAGAGTTAACATGAGAAAAACGGGAATTATGGCCGTCACAATAGCCTTAATCGTATCATTTGCATCTTTGGGACAGGCTCAAACCAATTTGCAGATCGGGCTGAATGCAGTGGGCGGAGGAATTGGCTTTGTAAATCCTTCCGGCAGCATTGGCAGTACGATTTCGTTGGCTGGGAATGCCGAACTGGGAACTTTTATGAACGATTTTCATCTGGTTGGATTTACTCAGTTCTGGAGAAAATCATATACAGAACAGAGTTTGTGGGATTGGAGCTGGTCTGAATTTATTGTTGGCGGCGGTGCCAAATACTATTTTAAAATGCAGGGAATGCCTGTTAAACCTTATGCAGGCGCCGGACTGCTTCTGGCTTTAAGTCACTATAGCTGGAAATTTACAGGTGTCTCCTATATCTGGACAAAAGAAAAAGAATCCAGCACAAATTTTGATATTGGAGCCCAGATTTTTGCCGGAGCTGAATATCCAATCAATCCGAAGATGACTGCCTACGGTGAGTTCCGGTACCATACTGATGGTGTAGATTTTCTCGGGATTTACGCCGGTGTGCTTTATCACCTAAAATAATTCTCTCACGATCATTCAGGTGGGTTGTTTAATGACAATCCACCTTTTTTTATTCATATCCTGCCCCTCAGAATTTCACAATAGGAATTATCTTTTAACTTGAATTTTTCCTCTAAATCGGTTATATTTAGTTTTATTTATTTTCAAAAGGGACAGATTACATGACAATCGTACAAGCAATCATTCTGGGTCTGATTCAGGGATTAACGGAATTTTTACCGGTCAGCAGCTCTGCGCATCTGGTTCTGGCTGAATCGATTTTACACGTTCAAAAACAAGGCATTACATTTGAAGTATTTGTTCATTTCGGGACGCTTCTGGCAGTCGTGGTTGCGTTTTGGCCGGACATTGCGGAAATGTTTTCCTCCGCTTTGCGCTGGCTGTCTCATCCCGCAAAATCAAAAATCCTTTGGTCAACAGACAGGGGATTCCGGCTGCTGGTTCTGCTCATTATCGGCACCATTCCGGCAGGATTTATAGGCGTCTTATTCGATAAAACAATCGAAGAGGCTTTTTCCGATCCGCTTTTTGTATCGTTTATGCTTCTAATTACGGGCGTTATTTTGGTTTTTTCCCGATTGGGAAAAGTCCGGCGTCAGAATCCTACCGTATTGGATTCAATTCTTATCGGATTGTCCCAGGCGTTTGCCATTATTCCGGGAATTTCCCGTTCCGGCTCAACAATTTCAGCGGGGATACTTTTGGGAGTCGAAAAAAGTGAGGCGGCGCGGTTTTCATTTTTGCTGGCGCTTCCGGTCATTTTAGGCGCTTTCATTTTGAAATTGAGGGCGGTGCTTGTGGGGCCTGCAGTTCCAAACAAAGAAATCTTAACCCTTGGAATTGGGATGCTCGTTGCCTTCATCTCAGGCTACTTCGCAATCATTTTTTTGCTGGATATTGTTAAAAAAGGAAAATTTAGCTGGTTTGCGGTGTACTGTTTCATTGTCGGGTTCGTGGGCATCGCTTATTTTATTTAATGATTCAATCGCATGACAAATGATAAAATAAAAATTGTGACCACAAATCGTAAGGCGTATCACGATTATCATATCCTGGAGACTTTTGAAGCGGGAATTGAGCTTGTCGGAACGGAAGTGAAATCGCTTCGGGAGGGAAAATGCAATTTAAAGGATAGTTACGCCGCCATTAAGAATGGAGAAATATTCCTGCTCAACGTCCATATTAGCCCCTACTCTCATGCAACTGCTTTTAATCACGATCCCACACGCACACGAAAACTGCTGCTGCGCCGGCTTGAAATTGATAAATTGGACGGAAAAATCAAAGAAAAAGGCCTTACGTTGGTTCCCCTGAAGATCTATTTCAAGAAGAGGCGGGCGAAGGTTGAATTAGGATTGGTCAAAGGAAAACACACGTATGACAAGCGCATCGATATTGCCAAACGTGACATGGAACGCGAATTAAAACGTGAGATGAAACAAAAAGTTCATTATTAAGAATTTAAATAATCACAGTAATCTGAAATTTAAAATATCCCCAGAGGTTCGATGTTTCCCAGCGTAAACGAGCAGATGGATAAGATTCGGCGCGGAGTCGATGAAATTATTCCAGAAGAAGAATTGGTTAAGAAATTAGAGCGTTCCATAAAAGAGAACAAACCGCTCAGAATCAAAGAGGGATTTGATCCTACCGCGCCGGATATTCATCTGGGACACATGGTGAGTATTCGAAAACTGCGGCAATTTCAGGAGTTGGGTCATCAGGTCATCTTCCTCATCGGTGATTTTACGGGAATGATTGGGGATCCGTCCGGCCGAAACGAAATGCGGAAACATCTCACCCAAAAAGAAGTTCTCAAAAATGCCGAAACGTACAAAGAGCAAATTTTTAAGGTTCTGGACCCCCAAAAAACCATGATCGATTTCAACAGCCGCTGGCACGCCAAGCTCAAGTTTGAAGATGTCCTGACGCTGACTTCGAAATACACCGTGGCCCGCATGCTGGAACGGGATGATTTCAAAAAGCGCATGAAAGCCGGCAAACCCATCTCCATGATGGAATTCCTGTATCCCCTGGTTCAGGCTTATGATTCGGTTGCACTGAAAGCCGACGTTGAATTGGGCGGTACCGATCAAAAATTTAATCTGCTCGTCGGACGCGACATTATGACTGAATACGGGCTGGAACCGCAGGTAATCCTGACCCTGCCGTTGCTGATCGGATTGGACGGCACTGAGAAGATGAGCAAGAGCCTGGGAAATTATATCGGCATCAACGAGCTGCCGCAGGAAATGTACGGCAAAACCATGTCCATCCCCGACAATTTAATCTACACCTATTTTGAATTAGCAACCGACGTCCCCAACGAAGCGCTTGCCGAAATCAAACAGGCATTGGCCGATCCCGCCGTCAATCCGATGGATTTAAAACGACGGCTGGCGTTTGAAATTGTGAAAATTTACCACGGAACAGAGACCGCAAAACAGGCGGAGGAAGAGTTTGATCGTATCTTTCGCCAGAAAAAGCTGCCGTCCGACATGCCGGAACTCAGGCTCTCTGTATCCGAAGGCAAAATCTGGATTGTTCGATTAATGGCCTCCGGCGGATTGGTGCAAACAAACGCCGAAGCCCGCCGTCTGATCCGGCAGGGAGCCGTCAGCATCGACGGCCGCAAGGTCACCAATCTTGATCTTGAAATTGAACTCAAAGATGATTTTATTTTAAAAGTGGGCAAACGGCGATTTTTAAAAGTGGTTGTAATTAAGTAAATTTTTAATTCTTTAAAATATGCCGCACGAGTGCGATAAAAATAATCTCACAAGATCAAACAATGAATTCTTTTGATATTGGTACGATAATTTTATCCTCTGATTATAAAGTTATCGGCATAAATTCGTACGCCAAAAAAATCCTAAATATTGACCAATCCAGTTTAGGAAAGAGTGTTTTTTCTTACCATTCTCAAAAAAGCCAATCAAAAATCAAATCTCTGATAGAAAAGGTACAAAACCGCCGACCCGATCTGCCAACCACAATGATTGTCGATGTTTTAAATAAAGTCCTTATGATTGACTTTTGCAAGATTCACATGATCGATAAAAAACACAGCCATATATTTTCTATGAACTTTATTGATGTCAGCAGGCCGACAGAAGCACACATCAATCCGAAAAACGGCATTGTAAACATTCGAAAATTCCCGATTTTTTATAAAGAAAAAATTATTTTCCTTAATGCTTCATCCATCTATTATATTCAATCGGATGGAAACTATTGTAAAATCG
>BDTM01000141.1 GCA_002898015.1 bacterium BMS3Bbin03
GAAACCTCCGGTGCGGACAACGGCCGGGTGGTCCCAAAAGGGGCAAACATTTCGCAGACAGAGCAGAATGCGGACTCAGAGCCGATAGCGCTTGAAAAAGGAAAGGTCACTACCGGCGCAGCGCGGAGAAATCAGGCCGAAACGGGTTTTCAAAAAGCGGGGAAAGCGGGCACGATACTGCGGCCGGGGGTTTCCCAGACGGAAGCCTCCGGTGCAGGAGCTGAGCGGGTGGTCCCCAAAACGGCAGGCATTTCGCAGACGGATCAGAAGGCGACCCCGGAGCTCCAGGCGTCTGGAAAAGGAAAGGTCTCTGCCGGAATCGAGAGGCAGAGTCAGGCCGAAATGAGTTTTCAAAAGACAGGCAAAGCCGCAACAGTTTTACGACCGGCGGTCCTCCAGGCGGAAACCTCCGGTGCGGGCAACGGCCGGGTGGTCCCAAAAGGGGCAAACATTTCGCAGACAGAGCAGAAGACGGCCCCGGAGCCCCGGGCGTCTGAAAAAGGAAAGGTCTCTTCAGAGGCGGGGCGGCAGAGTCAGGCCGAAATGAATTTTCAAAAGCCGGCCAAAGCGGTCACTGTACTGCGTCCGGCAGTTCCCCAGGCGGAAACCTCCGGCGCGGGAGCTGAGCGGGTGGTCCCCAAAACGGCAGACATTTCGCTGACGGAACAGAAGGCTGCCCCGGAGCTCCAGGCGTCTGAAAAGGGAAAGGTCTCTTCAGAAGCGGGGCGGCAGGGTCGGGCCGAAACGGGTTTTCAAAAGCAGGGCAAAGCGGGCACGATTTTACGGCCGGCTCAAACCCTGGGAAAGAACGTCCCCATTCTGCAAAATGAGACTGTCCAGGGGCAGCCCGCCCCGGCGACTTTCGATGCCGCCAAAGATCTTTCTCATGCGTTCACCAATGCAAGCGAAAAATCAAAAGCAATCCCGCATTCCGGAAAAACAAAGATGAAGGGGTCGGCTCACAAGCAGGGGAATCAGGAGGAGTCGCAGGCAGTTTCCCGGGATAAACGGATTTCACAACCCTTGAGTGAAGGATTTCGCCGGCCGGTGCTGCCGGGACAAAAAAATCAGCTTGTCAATTCCAACCCGGCCCAATCGGCTTTGAAGCAATTTCCGAAAGAGATGTTTCAGAAGCTGGTTCAGAGCACGCGCCTGTTGATTCAGGAGGGCGGCTCGCAAATGCAGATCCAGCTTAAGCCGGACATTTTGGGCACGGTGCGGCTGTTGGTGGAGACGATGCAAAATCAAATCGATGTCAAAATATTTGTGGATAAACCCGCTACACGGGACTTGTTGGAACAACATGTTCAGGCGCTTCAGCATTCGCTGGCCAAACAGGGATTTAAGACAGAGCAGATTCAGATTAGCCTAAATGTTCAATCCGATCCTTTCCAGCAGGGACAGTCCTTTCAACAGAACCGGCAGCAGCGGTTATTTCAGCAGAGAGGCGGTGGTAATCCATCTTCAAATGCAGGGAATTTCACAGGGTTACAGGGAGAACAAAAACAGACGCCGCTGCAAAACCGTCGATTCGGATACAATTCGGTTGAATATGTGGCGTGAGCGAAAGGAGGTGATCACATGAGTACCGTTTCAGGTGTTCAGAATAGCAGTAGTTCCGGTGGCATAAGCACCATTATGCAGGCCAACGGAAAGGCGATGGGAAAAGAGGACTTCTTAAAGCTGCTCATTACGCAGTTGAAATATCAGAGTCCGTTGGAACCGATGAAAAATGAGCAGTTCGTCACTCAATTGGCACAATTCAGTTCATTGGAAGAAATTCAGAATTTGAATGAAAAATTCGATCAGAGTACGCGTTCGAATGTGCTGATGGCACAATCGATCGGTAATTCGATGGCGACGACGCTTATCGGCCGGAAAGTAAAAATTCAGACGGATCAATTTCAATTATCCAAAGCGGATGAAATGGAAGTGCACTACACGCTCTCTCAACCGCAGGATCACGTGACCGTGGAGGTTTATGATTCGGCCGGCAATATGGTGGCATCAGAAATATTGGATGCCCAATCTTCGGGTGACCACGTTTTCAAGTGGAACGGAGAAGATAAAGAGGGCGCGGAGGCTTCGGCAGGCGTCTACAAAGTGAAGATCAAAACAACAAATTCAGACAAAAAGGAGGTCGACATTCCGACCTATCTGGTCGGAGAGGTAAAAGGCGTGCAGTATTCCGACGGCGGCGCCTATCTAATGATTGGCGGAAAGAAATACGGCATTGGCGACGTTCTGGAAGTTATGAAAGGATGAGGGTGTGATGAACACAAAAATTCAGGATCCCCGGTTAATTGTCCGGCCGCTGCGTCCCAGACCGCTTTCCGGGGCGAACACAGACAGAGCTTCTCCGGGGAAGTTCAAGAAACTGTTTGATGAGACGCTTAAAGCCGGGGAGGGCCTGAAATTTTCAGCCCATGCCCTGCGCAGGCTGGAATCCCGCCGCCTCCGGTTATCCCAGGCCGACCATCAAACGCTGACAAATGCGGTCGATCGGGCGGCCGAAAAAGGCGCAACGGATTCACTCATCCTGCTGAATCAATTGGCATTTGTCGTCAACATTCCCAATCGAACCGTGGTGACGGCCATGGCTCAGGATCAAATGCAGGGTGGAATCATCACAAATATTGACAGTGCAATGGTAATTCAAAATCAAGACAACTAAAACACAGGAACCAAACGGGCTGGACTCCAAAAACCTCGTTTTGCGGAGGGGCCCGAGGCTGCCGAATGACAGAAGCAGCCGCCAAAATGGAGGTATTTATTATGATGCGATCACTGTTTGCAGGCGTAAGTGGTATTAAAAGCCACCAAGTACGAATGGATGTCATCGGCAATAACATTGCCAATATCAACACAATTGGGTTTAAAGCCGGCAGGGCTATTTTTGCGCAGGCTATTTCTCAGACGATGAAAGGCGCGACCCGCCCGAACGGCATGCGGGGCGGCATGAATCCCATGCAGGTTGGATTGGGCGTAAAAATCGGCAGCATCGATACGATTTTTACTCAGGGGAATCTGGAATCCACCGGCGTAAAAACAGACATGGCCATTCAGGGAGACGGCTTTTTTATTCTGAGTGACGGTGCGAATGAGTATTATACCCGTGCCGGGAATTTTGAATTTGACGCCGGCGGCCGGTTAATCAACCCAAACTCCGGTTATGTCGTTCAGGGGCAGTTAGCGGACTCAAACGGCGAGATTAAACCGGGAACACCCATTGGTGATATTTTGCTGCCGTTTGGACGAAAGGTAGCCGCCAGAGCGACCACAAAAGTGGAGTTTACGGGCAATTTAAATGCAAAAGATACGCCCATCGGAACGATTTTAAAATCGAACACAATGTTTGCCATCGAAAACACCGGCAGCGACAGCAACGTAAACGGTTTGTATGCGAAAGGCAAAGCCAATTCGCTCATTTCGGGAATGACGCCCGGTACGGCGACGGTGACCGTAAATGATGGAACGACATCTCATGTCTACACGTATGCCCAGACAGATTCCGGAGACACACAGGGCGATTTTAATTCCATCGAAGATTTAATTGCCGAAATTAATAATGATTTCAAAATGAAATTTACGGCTGCTTTGCAGACGGACGGTTCGATTAAATTTACAGGGGATGTGGGCAGCGGAGCGTCTAATTTAACGATTACAAGCAACAATGCCACGCTGCAGACGGCTCTGGCTGCTGCAAATGGAAAAATCGATAATGCCACATCTACCTTAACCGATCAATTCTCACACCGGGCCAGAAGCGGCGATAAGCTGGTCAATCTGCTTAATTCGGTCGCCGACACCCTGAATCTTGCCGACGGGGACAGCGTTGACATCAGTGCCATGAGTAACGGTCAATTGGTGTCGGGCGCATTTGCAGTGACGGCCGGCTCGACCCTGGCGGATTTAACAAAAAAGATTAACGATACATTCGGCATCACGAACGAAACAGGCGCTCACATTTCCGATGAAGGCGCACTGGTCGTTCAGGGTGATCCCGGCGCGGATAATGCCCTGCAGTCCATCGGAATTCGGGAAAACGGTAATACGGCGCTAAGTTCCGTTATGAGCTTTGCCGAGATGCAAAAAGCCAAAGATGCGACGCACACCGCCAATATCTCGGTTTATGACGCATTGGGTGAGAAACACACCATGGTCTTAACCTTTAAAAAATCGGACATCAAAAATCAGTGGCTCTGGAATATTAAGTTTAAGGGGAGTGAAATAATCTCCAGCGGTAACTCCGGGAAAATTTCTTTCAATTCAAACGGATCTATCGCGTCCTTCACTTATGATGACGGTGCAAACACGCTGCAGTTCGATCCTAACAATGGCGCCTCCCCCGTTAATATCACTCTTGATTTGGGAGAAATGGGAAAACTGAACGGCCTGACACAGTTTGCCTCGCCGTCGGCAATGGTCACAAAATCTCAGGACGGCTATGCGAGTGGAAATTTAAGCTCGATTTCCGTGAACAACAGCGGTGAAATTACAGGATTGTTTACAAATGGCGTCAGCCAGCTACTGGGTCAGGTGGCACTGGCATCGTTTAATAATCCGGGCGGGCTGTCCGCCATCGGCAACAACCTGTACACCACTTCGGCCAATTCGGGGACTTCGGTGATCGGAAAAGCCGGTGAGATTATTCAGGCCGAGATCATGCCCGGTTATCTTGAAATGTCGAACGTGGATTTGGCACAGGAATTCACGAACATGATTGTCGCCCAGCGCGGTTTTCAGGCAAACGCCCGGGTCATCACAACAAGCGATCAAATGTTGAGTGAGCTGGTGAACATTAAGCGATAATGAATGAGGCTGGAGGCCCGACAAAGCAAAAGTAATTTAAGTTTTATCCGATAATGAATAATAGAGAATTTTTGATTTGCTTTGAAAGGCCTCCTTTGAATAAGTATGATTAAAATAACTTTATTGGATGGAAAAGATATTTATGTAAACGCTGAATTAATCGAGACGATTCAGGAGACGCCTGACACAATTTTAACTTTGACGACGAAGAAGAAATTGATCGTTCTGAACGATCCGGAGGATGTGGTCCAAAAAGTGATTGAATACAAGCACAGGATTTTCGGAGTAAGCAGCGATGAATCGGATTACGACCATTACTTCTAACTTTAATATGATGATGTAGAATGGATTTAGCAACTGTTGTTGGGATTGTAGTAGGTGTATTCCTCATCCTCTTTGCTATTTTACAAAGCGGGCATCTGATGAGTTTCATCGATATGGGCTCGATCATGATCGTCCTCGGAGGCACATTTGGATCGACACTTATTAATTTTCCATTGTCGGACGTCTTAAGTGTCATTGGCGTCATCAAAAAAGCATTTCTGAACAAACCGGCCGATCCGACCAGCAGCATCAAGATGTTGGTTGAATTTGCCGAAGTGGCCCGAAGAGAAGGCATCCTGGCGCTTGAAGACCGTATTAAAGATATCGATGAGCCCTTTTTAAAAGAGGGCGTTCAGTTGGCGGTGGACGGAACAGAGCCCGATCTCATGAAAACCATCCTGGACACAGAAATTATATCGTTACAGGAACGCCACAGCCTCGGTGCCAATATCATGAAAACCATGGGTACATTTGCACCGGCTTATGGCATGATCGGCACGGTGATCGGTTTGATTCTCATGTTGGGCACCATGTCCGATCCGTCGACGATCGGGCCTTCGATGGCCATTGCCTTGATTACCACATTTTACGGCGCTGTTCTGGCAAACCTGATCTTTTTGCCCCTTGCCGGAAAATTGGAGACTATCAGCTCTCAGGAAGTGATGGTAAAGGAATTGATCAAAGAAGGCGTGTTGTCCATTCAATCCGGAGATAACCCAAGAATCGTCGAACAAAAACTGATCTCGTTTATCCCGCCGAAACTCAGGAAAACCTTCGAAGAGGAAGGAGTTTAATCAAAGAATGCCAAAGAAGGCCAAAAAATGTGAAGAAGGCGCTCCCGGATGGATGGTGACATACGGGGATTTGATGTCTTTATTATTAACCTTTTTCATTCTAATCGTATCCTTCTCTTCTATCCAGATGTCAGAATATCAAAAGGCCATGGGCTCTTTAAAAGGCGCTCTCGGCGTTTTAAAATACAAACAATCTTCTGTGAATTTAAGCCCTAAAAAGATGATTCAGCTAAACGGTTTAAGAAATTCTCCTTCGAAGGGGGGAAAACTATCGGATATCGAGAAGTTCATCAAAGAGAATAACCTGTCGGACTCGATCAGTGTCGCCGTGACGAAAAACGGCATTGCCATTCGGATGATGAGTCCGATTCTGTTTCAAATTGGGAAAGCGAATTTAAAACGGTCGGGTTTACCCATTTTGCAAAAAATTGTTGAACTGGCGAGGACTTTTCCGAACAAAATTCGAGTAGAAGGCCATACGGATAATGTGCCCATTCATAACAGCGAATTTCCCTCAAACTGGGAATTATCGGCAATGCGCGCCATCAATGTGATCCATTTTTTTCAAAACTCAGGTGAAATAAATCCCAAAAGGCTCTATTATGTGGGCTACGGTTCCAACAAACCGCTTGTTCCGAATACTTCCGAGCAAAATAGAGCCAAAAACAGACGGGTGGAAATTTACCTGGAAAAAGTAAACCCGGTTGAGGTTCAGGCGAATCCGGGAATTTACAATCAACGGAAAATTTCTTTTATTACAACTAAAAAGAAGGCGTATAAAAAATGGCAGATGACACCTCCCCTAAAGACAACGTATTAAAAAATCAAAAAGAGGGCTCCAAAAAAGGGGGTTCCTTAAAGAAAGTGATAATGATCTGGGTGCCTCTCTTTCTTGTCCAATTAGCGCTCTCCTACGTGATCGTCGTGAAAGTTTTTAAACGACAGGCCATTCAACAAGAAGTTGAGGCGGACGGGGTGAAAAAGCAAAAAAAGAGAAAACCCGGCCAAATTTATCTCATCGAGGATGTCATTGTAAATCCAAAAGGCACGATGGGGCGTCATTTTGTTAATGTTTCAATTGGGTTGGAAGAAGGCAATAAAAAACTGGAAAAAGAGCTTAAAGCTCAGAATGCGCAGGTCAGAGATGCATTAATTGAGATATTTGTCAGTAAGACGATTCAAGAGTTAGCCGACGTTTCGAGCAAGGAATCGCTGAAAAAAGAAATTATGAGAAGGCTGAATCTGATGTTTGGCAAAGGTTCTATTCGGCACGTTTATTTTAGTAATTTTATTATTCAATAGCGGAGCAGCGGTCCGCTTTGCCGGGGCGTCGGGACCGGAAACAGGCTAGCAAAGCTTTTCAAAATCGAGAATCTATTCGGGAGATTTAGCACGATGAAAAATTGCTGGGAAGTGAAGCAGTGCGGGCGGCAGCCCGGCGGGCCGAAAGCGGCCGAGTTGGGCATTTGTTCGGCTTCTCGATATAATCCATACAGCGGCAGAAACCGCGGAATCTATGCGGGAAGATACTGCTGGCGGGTTGTCGGCACATTATGCGACGGGGAAGTCCAGGGCAGTTTCGCATTAAAAATAATGAACTGTGCCGCCTGCGAGTTTTTTCAAATGGTCAAACAGGAAGAAGGCAGCCGCTTTCAAGAATAAGCATCACACAAACTTTAAAGGAAAAGGAGCAAAAAAAAATGAAAGGCACCATTGTAAATTGTTTGAAAGAATTGATGAAAAACAAATATGGAAAAGAAAAATGGGAGCAGTCCCTTGAAGATGCGGGAATAAAAGGGGATACTGTTTTTCTGGCCTCTTCGGATGTCCCGGATTCAGCGGTGATGAAGGTGGTTCAGGCCGCCTGCAAAAATCTGAATTTATCGGTATCTCAATTGGGCGACGCATTTGGTGATTATTGGGTCAATGTGTATTCCCAGAAAATGTACAGGCATTACTATTTGAAACATAAAACAGCAAAAGATTTTTTAATGGATATGGATAATGTTCATAAAATAATGACAAAATCGATGAAAAACGCTCAGCCGCCGAGATTTACGTATGAATGGAAAAATGACGGAACCCTCATCATGCACTATAATTCGCGGCGCAGCCTGGTTGATTTTCTCGCCGGATTGGCCAAAGGCGTGGGAAAATATTACCATGAAAATTTAAAAGTCGTGAAGTTAGGAAGTGCCCGCATTCAAGTCACTTTTCCATAACCCAATGCCGGAACGGCTTTCCGTCACAAACAAGGTTCAACGCCCGCAAAGTTCCACCAGGGGGAAATCCATACCCATTACTCGGTAATAAATTCCCCCCTGATGGTAAAATAAACGCTCTCCCAAAATCATCCAAAACCAGAGATGCCTTAATAATCAATAAGATAAGTCATTTAATTGAAGCCCCGTTTTTTTGGTACAATATTTGTGAAAATCAATAAAGAAATATTAACCCTACTAAAATAACGAGGGACGAACAATGCCGCAAGTACTGTCTCAAAAAGAAATTGATTCAATTCTTCATTCAATCCCGATTGAAAAGAAAATTACCGGTTCCCCGGAAATGATGACCGGTTTTTCTATTAAGCCCTACAATTTTAAAAATCCGGATCAATTATCCAAAAGCGCCCGAAGGATGCTGGAGCGGATTCATTTCACCTTCGCAAAATATCTGGGATATTTTCTAAATGACCAACTGCGGATGAATGTGCAGGTCAATTATATTTCGAACGCGCACATGTCCGATACGGAATACATTGAATCTCTGCCCAATCCAAGCTGCCTGTACACGTTTCAGGTCAAAAGTTATGAACGGAATATCCTTTTCGAAATCCAGCCCCAATTGGTCTACTTTTTGGTCGACCGGGTCCTGGGCGGGCCGGGAAAATTTATTGAAATAAACCGGGAGTTAACCGCCATTGAACAGCGCCTTATGGAACGGCTGCTGAATAAACTGATTATTCAATTCAATTCCGCCTGGTCCATTGTCAAAGATCTGTCTATCGAAGTGGGCAGTTATTACAGCAATCCCAATTTTGTGCAGTTGGCAGAGTCCGGAGAATCGGTTGTATCTATTTCTCTCGAGGTGAATTATGCAGAAAATGTAAATCTATTTAATATTGCGTATCCGTACTATATGATCAATCAGCTTCTTGAGCGGGTGGAAAATGATCAGGTTGAAGTGGAACATGTCAGCTCGGTGATAGACCGGCGTCTCATCGGGAAAAATATTGAAAAGACGTTTATACCCGTGGCCATAAATCTGGGCGGTACCACTTTGTCTTTTCAGGAATTAATGAATCTTCGCGAAGGAGATGTGTTATTCCTCGATAAAAAGAGATCGGATCTTCTGGCGCTTTACGTGGGCAAAATCCCCAAATTTTTGGGTAAAGCCGGCATCATGAAAAAACGGCTGGCATTTAAAGTTTTAAAATCAATACAGTGAACGGAGAAAAATATGGCTGAAGCAATTGGAAAAGCGAATGAGGAAACCGTTGAACAAGAGACCGCACAACAACAAAATGCCGGAAGCGGCGAGCAGACAGTCGAAGATTCTACAATGGTGTTGAATGATGAAGAGGAAGCGCTTTCGACGGAATCTTCCGCCTTTCAGAATATGGACGAAGAAGAGGTTTCGGAAAACAATTTAAATTCCCTGGAACTTCTCTTCGATCTTGAACTGCCTGTGTCGGTTGAATTGGCAAAGAAGAATGTGCGCATCAGTGATATTTTACAATTGGGGGAAGGTTCCATTCTGGAGTTTGATAAAATGGCCGGAGAACCGGTTGATCTTCTGGTCAACGACATAAAGATTGCGGAAGGCGAGGTCGTCGTTATCGACGACCGGTTTGGTATCCGGGTGAGCAATCTTTTGGATCCATCCAAACGTCTAAAAGGATTGAAATAATTCATGAAAACAAAATTCACCCATAAAAAGAAAATTATTATTACGGCGAGCCTCACCGCATTTTTCATGATGCTTTTTTTCCTGAATCTCTTATTGGGTAAAAGCCTGCAGCCGGAATCGGCCGAAGGCGGGATTTCCTTAACCGGCCAGTTTCTGAAACTTTTCTTTATGTTCGGGCTGGTTGTGATGCTTATTTACGGCACAATCTGGTTTCTGAACAAGTTTATCTACCGGCGCGGGGGGAATTCTTCTCAATCTTATGTTGAAGTCATCGGAACCACACTGCTGTCTCCGAAAAAGTTTATTTATATCGTCAAGGTTCTCGATCGTGTTCTGGTGTTAGGGGTGACGGACAGCCAGATTTCAAATTTAACGGAATTTACAGATCCGTCGATCGCAGAAACTTTGAAAAAATCAGTACCGCAAAATCAGAAAACTTCATCCAATCTTTTCCGAACACAATTTGAAGGGTTATTAAAGAAAAAATGAACAGGCGCCGGAAGACATTCCTGGTACTGGCTGCGATTGTGCTTGTGGGAATCGCGGCCCTTTTGGTTCCGGCCGGCGCTTACGCGCAGACCTTTCCCAAACTGTCCTTGAGTGTGGGCAGCGGAAAAAATCCGGGCGATCTGTCCGTCACACTTGAAATTTTATTGCTGCTGACGATTCTTTCTCTGGCACCGGCTTTTTTGATTTTAACCACATCCTTTACCCGGATTATTGTCATTCTGCATTTTTTGCGGCAGGCTTTGGGGCTTCAACAAATGCCGCCCAATCAATTGCTCATCGGATTAGCCCTTTTCCTGACCTATTTCATCATGCAGCCGGTTTTTTCGGATGTCAATCAGAATGCGCTTCAGCCGTATCTCAAAAAACAAATTTCCTATCAGGAGGCTTTGAAACGGGGCCAGAAACCTCTGCGGAAATTTATGCTTCGGCAGACGCGTAAAAAAGATCTGGCGCTCTTTATGAGTTTAGATAACAGTCCGAAACCCAAAACCCAATTGGATGTGCCGACTTACAAAATTATTCCGGCCTTCGTCATCAGCGAATTACGCCTGGCCTTTCAAATCGGTTTTTTGTTGTATATTCCGTTTTTAGTAATCGACCTGGTCGTCGCAAGCGTGCTCATGAGCATGGGGATGCTCATGCTTCCGCCCGTTATGATTTCTCTGCCGTTTAAAATATTGCTTTTTGTGATGGTGGACGGCTGGTATCTCATCATCGGCTCGGTTGTCAAAAGTTTTATGTAGCGGGAGAAAAAAAATGACAGAACAATTTGTTTTACATCTCGGAAAACAGGCTTTGGTCACCACGCTGCTGTTGTCGGCACCCATGCTGGTGACGGGGCTGATTGTGGGGCTTGCCGTCGGAATTTTTCAGGCCGTGACACAAATCAACGAAATAACGCTGACGTTTGTCCCGAAAATTCTGGTGGTGATGGTGTCTTTTTTGATTTTTATGTCGTGGATGATGCATATCCTGTTAAGATTTACGACGAGCATCTTCAACAGCATTTCGGTCATCACGCATTGAGGACGTTAAAATGAGCCGCTTTGGTTTTTCAGTGACTGAGATTCAAATCTTCCTGCTCGTCTTTATCCGAATAGCGGCGATGATGGCGGTGCTGCCCATTTTTGGGGACAAGTCCGTGCCTTCTCTTCTGCGTCTGGGGTTGTCCTTTTTTTTAGCGGTGATCATTTATCCGGTGGTCCCCAAAGCGATTCCGGTGCCGCAGGGATTACCTGAATTTGTCTTTCAACTGGCACAAACGCTGTTTGTGGGATTTTTTATCGGTTTTTTCGGAATCATATTTTTTGGAGCGATTCAACTCGCCGGAGAGATTGCTGGATTCCAGATGGGATTTGCCATCGTAAGTGTTCTGGACCCGATGTCCCAGGTCCAGATGTCCATTATCGCTCAGTTTCAGAGCTATCTGGCTATTTTGCTCTTTTTGCTGTTAAACGGACATCTGATGCTTATTCAGGGCATTGCGGAGAGTTTCCGGTATATTCCGCTGCTGGGGGCAGGGTGGAACGGGCACATGGCGCAGATTCTGATTCAGATGACGGGGCAGATGTTTGTGGTCGCCGTGAAAATCAGCGCTCCGATTTTTGTGACACTGCTTTTGACCAATGTCGGATTGGGCATCATGGCCAGGACCTTGCAGCAAATGAATGTCTTCATCGTTGGGTTTCCGCTGCAGATCGGGCTTGGATTAGCCACTATGGCCATTTCAATCCCCCTGTTTTTTTATGTATTTGAAAAATACTACAACCAGTTCAGCATCGATTGGTTTCGAATGATTCGATTATTTTAGGATTTAGAAAAGAGAAAATGAATGGCTGATCAAGGCGCCGAAAAAACCGAACAACCCACCCCCAAGCGTCTGGAGGACGCACGCAAAAAGGGAAATGTGTCCCGAAGCATGGAGGTAAACTCGGCCTTTATTTTGCTGACCGGTACACTCACTCTTTTTTTTGTTTCGGGTTACATGTTTCAGCAACTGTCGTTTTTGATGCGGCATGTTTTTGGCGGGTTGATGACTTATGAAATCAGCCAATCCGCCATCCGGCCGTATGCGTTTTCACTGATGATGACCTTTGTAAAACTGATTGCGCCGATTTTGCTGGCTATTTTAGTCGTGGGTCTGCTGGTCAATATAGGGCAGGTCGGATTTCTGTTTACACTTGAACCCATAACGCCCAAGCCGGAGAAGCTCGATCCGCTTAAGGGAATTCAAAAGGTGATTTCCATACGCTCCGTTGTGGAGTTGATCAAGGGGATTTTGAAAATTTTTATCATCGGTTATGTGATTTACCTGGTGATTAAGGGGCACTATGAAGATTATTTTTTACTGATGGATCAGAGTACCGGACAGATATTTTCATTTATGATGAAAACCATTTTTCAGGTTTCCATCTGGGCCACGCTTATTTTGATCGTTCTGGCTGCCGCTGATTTTGCCTATCAGAGATGGAATTATCTGAAAGATTTGCGGATGACGAAAGATGAAGTGAAGCAGGAGTTGAAAGAATACGAAGGGGATCCACAGGTCAAAGGCCGCATTCGCAACATCCAGCGGGAAATGGCACGCAAGCGGATGATAGCCGACATACCCAAAGCCGACGTCGTCATTACAAACCCGATTCATTACGCTGTCGCCTTGAAATATGATTCTGAAAAAATGGAGGCGCCGCGTGTGCTGGCGAAAGGGTCTCGAAAGCTGGCGCTGAAAATTAAAGAAATCGCCCGTGAAAGGGGAATCCCTGTTGTGGAAAATCCGCCCCTGGCGCGCGCCCTGTACAAATCCACTCAGATCGGAATGGAAATTCCGGTGGATCTGTTCCAGAGTGTGGCGGAAGTGCTGGCGTACATTTATCGACTTAACGGGAGACAAAGCGCATGATGGCGGCCGAGTTAACTCACCCAAACCTGATACAGCGCATTTTCCGGCAGAGCGATATTGTGCTCTCTATCGGTGTGATCGGCATTTTGATCATCATGATTATGCCCCTTCCGACCGGACTGCTGGATTTGTTTTTGGTGATAAACATCACCATTAGCCTGACCGTTCTGATGGTTTCGATGTATCTGAAAGAACCCGTGGAATTTTCTGTTTTTCCGGGATTGCTGTTGGTGATGACCCTTTACCGCCTGTCGCTGAATATTGCGTCAACACGCCTGATTTTGGGAGATGCCTACGCCGGGAAGGTCATTTCGGCGTTTGGAAATTTTGTGGTGAAAGGCAATTACATTGTCGGCTTTGTGATTTTTTTTATTTTAGTGGTCATTCAGTTCGTGGTGATTACAAAAGGCGCCGGACGAATTGCCGAAGTGGCGGCACGATTCACCCTGGATGCCATGCCCGGGAAACAAATGGCCATCGACGCCGATCTGAATGCCGGACTCATCGATGATGCCGAAGCCAGGTCACGACGGCTGAAAATATCCCAGGAAGCCGATTTTTACGGTGCAATGGATGGGGCTTCAAAATTCGTTCGGGGAGATGCCATTGCCGGGTTAATTATCACTTCGATCAATATTTTCGGCGGATTCGTGATCGGTGTTCTCCAGAAGGGAATGTCCCTTGGAGGGGCGGTTCACACCTACACCCTTCTGACCGTAGGGGATGGTCTTGTCTCCCAAATTCCCGCGCTGATTTTATCCGTCTCGGCGGGCATTGTCGTAACGCGTGCGGCTTCCGAGGAGAATTTAGGTCATGATATCAGCCGCCAGTTATTGGGAACGCCGCGGGGCCTGTACGTGATTTCGGGAGCACTGTTGCTTTTCGGCATTATGCCTGGAATGCCCATGATCCCGTTTTTCGCTTTGGCAGGAATCACGTTCGCTGTGGCCAGAGCAGCGAAAAGTCTCAAACAGCACGAGACGTTAGAAGAATCGATGGCCGAAGAGAAAGAGGTGGCGGACACCGGTGAGAATGTGGAGCAGTACCTGCAGGTCGATCCTCTGGAAATTGAAATTGGCTACGGCCTTATTCCGCTGGTCGATGAAGAGCAGGGGGGAGATCTTTTAAATCGGATTACCACCATTCGGAAGCAGTTGGCCATTGAATTGGGTGTGATTATCCCGCCCATCCGGATTCGCGATAATATCAAACTGAAGCCGGATGAATACATTGTCAAAATTCGCGGTGCCGATGTGGCAAAAGGCGAAATTGTGACCAGCCGCCTGCTTGCGCTGGTGGCTGAGGAGAATCCGGCGAACTTGGATGGCATTCCGACGAAGGATCCTGCATTCGGCCTTCCCGCCTATTGGATTCCCAAGCAGCTTAAGGAAAAGGCAGAATCCACAGGCTTTACGGTCGTTGAGCCGGAAGCGGTTCTGGCCACGCACTTAAAGGAGATATTGAAAAGCAACGCCACTTTGATTCTCAGTCGGCAGGATGTTCATGAATTAATTGAAAATGTCAAAAAAGAATTTCCCACGGTGATTGAGGAATTGATCCCCAACCTATTGAATATCGGTCAGATCCAAAAAGTGCTTCAGAATTTGCTTCGGGAACAGGTGCCGATTCGAGACATGGTGACCATTCTTGAAACCTTGGCGGACTATGCCGGGGCGACAAAAGATCCGGATATTTTAACCGAATATGTGCGGAATGCCCTCTCAAAAACCATTTATAAAAATTATCTGGCAGAAGATGAACGCATGTACGGGATGATGCTGGACCCGCAATTGGAAAATACGCTGATTGAAAATCTCAGTCAAAATAAGGGCTCCGGTCTTAATTTGCCGCCGGATATGCTTAAGGCTCTTTTTCAACAGATTAAACAAGGCACTGAAAAATTGACTCAGGAGGGCTACACGCCGCTTGTCCTGGCCTCTCCAATCATTCGTTCCAGTTTTAAACGGCTCATTGAAGTGGCGTTTCCTCAGGTCGCCGTTTTGTCTTACAATGAAATCCCCGCAGATGTTGAAATTCAAACAACAGGAGTGATCAGCTACCATTATGAAAATTAAAAAATTTCATGCCCGTTCCATGACGGATGCCTTTCAACAAATTAAGGCGGAATTCGGACCCAATGCGGTCATTTTGAATGTTCAGGAATACAAAAAACCGGGAACATTAAACCTGATGCAGCCCAAACTACTGGAGGTGACGGCTGCCCTGGATGAAGAGACGGTGCGCGCTTCCGAAAACCCCTTTCGGGAAAAAGCGGCCTTGAGCGGGGACAACACCTATTCCCGTCCCAAAATGCGGCCGGCGGCCGGTGCAGAAGATAAAACAATTCTGCATCTCAAGGATGAATTAAAAGAGTTGCAATCCAAATTCAGTCAAATGACCCTTCAGTTCCGGAGCCATATGCAAATCGGAAATCTTCCGCCTTATCTGGTGGAATCTTACAAAATGCTGATTGAATGCGGCGTGGAAGAACGCCTGGCCATGACATTGCTTCAGGAAGTGGTTTTCAAAGTTTCGGAGGACAGCAGGGACGGGGAGGCACTCAATCGTGCCGTCTTTCACTATTTATATAATTGGATTCCGGTTGCCGAATCACCTGCACAAAAACCGGGAAAACCGCGTGTGATTGCTCTGGTGGGGCCGACCGGCGTGGGAAAAACGACCACCCTTGCCAAACTCTCTGCCACAGACAAAATATTTCGCGGCAAGAAAGCAGGCCTTCTTTCGATGGATACGTACAGAATAGCCGCCGTCGACCAGCTTCGGATTTTTGCCGATCTATCGAAAATTCCGATGGAAGTCGTTTACACACCGGACGATATGATTCGTGCTTCAAGAAAATTCTCGACCATGGATGTCCTTTACATCGACACACCCGGAAGGAGTCCGAGAGATGCAGGCGGCATTCAGGAGATTCAAAATTATCTGGAAAAAATTCAACCGGATGAGATTCATCTGGCCTTAAGCCTTTCGATGCGCAGGACGGATTTACTGGAGGTCGTTCAAAAATTTCGGGCCATTCCCGTCAATCGCATCCTGTTTACCAAACTGGATGAAACACGTTCTTACGGCAATATGCTGAACGTGTTAAACGATCACCGGTTACCGGTTTCGTTTGTGACGTATGGTCAGGAAGTGCCGAAAACCTTTGAGAGTGCGACACAATCTTTATTAAGCCGATTAATTTTAGGAATGGAGACGATTGGATGAAAGATCAAGCCTGGCAGTTGCGGGAGCTGGTTCCGGCGTACGAACTGTTTCCAAAATCAGATATTCCGCTGAAAGCGAAACGCATCGCCGTGACCAGCGGAAAGGGAGGCGTCGGAAAAACCACCGTTGCCATTAATATGGGAATTATTTTGGCCGCCGAAGGCATCAAAACGCTCATTATCGATGGGGATGTGAATCTCTCAAATGTGCCTATTTTAACCGGAACCGCTCCGGAATTTCATTTTGCCGACGTGTTGCAGCGCCGGGTCAGTCTGATGGAAATCATTTATCCGTTTAAGAACGATTTGTTCATTCTGCCTTCCGGCCTGGGCACGATGGATCTGGTGGATCAGGAAGAAAAATTCATAGACTACATGCGGCGGGAATTTATGGAATTGGATGAAATATTTGATGTGATCTTAATCGATACCGCGTCCGGGATTTCATCGCTTGTGCTGGGCGAAATCTTTTCAGCGGACGAAGTATTTGTGGTCACCACTCCTGAGCCGTCCGCCATCGGGGACGCGTATGCCATTGTAAAAGTCCTGACTTTTTTTATGCCGGGCCTGTCCGTTCGGCTGCTTTTTAATTGGGTGAAAAATGAAAAGCAGGGGAAAGAGTCATTTGCCAAATTTAACGGCATCACCGAAAAGTTTCTGGGGCGGGAAGTCCGCTATTTGGGGGCACTGCCGTTCGACGAGAATGTGCGAAAAGCGGCCATGTCACAGATGCCCCAGTGCATTCAATACCCGCGGTCGAAATTCTCACGCGGGCTCAAGCAAATTATGGTTAATCTTATAGATTCAAAAAACGAACTGATGTACGAAATTAATGTCAGAAAAAATTGACGATTTTAAATTTGTGGGTCATTCAGGTCAATGGAGGTGTCGATGGCAGTCAATTTCATCGCAAAAAAAGCTCAGGAATCTTACCGGGACGAAATAGACATACAGAGAATGTGGATCAAATATGTGAAGCTGAAGGACCATCATTTAAAAGAACAGCTTTTGGTGCACTACCTGCCGGTGGTTAAATTTGTGGTCGGCCGGATGATGATTTCGCTGCCGAATTCCGTGAATTTTGATGATCTGGAAAGTGCGGGCATCATGGGATTAATTTCTGCCATCGATCGCTACAACCCAAGCCTCGGGGTGAAATTCGAGACTTTTGTGGTGCCCCGCATCCGGGGTGCTATTCTGGATGAGCTGCGCGCTCTGGATTGGGTGCCCCGTTCCGTCCGCAGCAAAGCCAGACAACTGGAGAGGGCCATTGAAGAGGTGGAAAGCAGAACCGGAAAAGCGGCCGATCCTGTGGATATTGCCGAACAATTGAACATGAATTTAGATGAATATGAATCGCTGTTGGGAAAAGTGGCCAACGGCAATGCGCTGCTCTCTCTGGACCGGGAATTTTCAGACGGAGACGAAAAAAACGGCACGATGTACGATTTGGTTAAAAATGCAAAATCTGAAAATCCGGAAGGCTTGCTCATCGATGAAGAGCTAAAGCGGGTTTTAATAGATGAGATTAACAAGCTGCCGGAAAGTGAGCGAATGGTCATTTCGCTTTACTATTACGAAGAATTAACATTAAAGGAAATTGGTGTGATTCTGAATATTTCGGAGTCCCGTGTCTCGCAAATTCACACCAAAGCCATTAATCGGCTAAAGCTTCGATTAAAAAATCACGTTTAACATTGCTGTAATTTCGCAGCGAAGGAGGACGTATGGTACGTCCAATTGATATTCAGGATAACTTATCGAAAATAAGTTATGTTGAAAAAATTCAACAGGCCCAGCAGTCCGGAGAACAGGCCGGCCATGAGCAATTTGTAAAGAATCTCAATCGAACGGCGGAGAAAAAAATAAAAAAGGCTCAGGATTCGAAAGAGGCCGAAAAAACACGTGAGCGAAGAAAACGGGAACGGAAAAAAAAGAAGAAGAAGAAAATAATAACGGTTACGAAATTGGATCAACCGATTGAGACGGAGGACGTCCGGAAGAATTTGGAATTTCACCACCATGTTGATATTATCGTTTGAGCAGAGAAGGAGATTGAAGTGAAGTCTGGTTTGACACCCCGGAAGATGAGATCGTTTGTGAATCATATTTACAATTTGCCCACCTTGCCGACCACCGTGGCCAGGTTATTGGAATTGATTGATAATCCCCGGTCGACCGCCATCCAGTTGGGACAGATGATCTCTGAGGACCAGGTGCTGACGGCCCACGTCTTAAAATTGGCGAATTCCGCTTATTATGGATTTGCGCGAAGGATAAAAACCATTCCGCTTGCCGTGGTCGTTCTGGGATACGAAACGCTGAAAAATGTCCTGCTCACGGTCTCCATTATCGATCAGTTTTCCCGGCAGCTCAATGGTCTTCGATTCGATTTCTCTCTTTTCTGGGATCACACATTGGCCACGGCAATCGCCAGCCGGATTTTGGCAAAAGATGCGGGCTTCCAGCTTTCGGGAGAAGCATTTGTCGGCGGGCTGCTGCACGACATCGGGAAATTAGTCTTGAGCCGGTTCTTTCCGGACGAATTTTCACAGATTTACCGGTTGAGTTTTCAGAATAGAGAGCCGATGTATAATATGGAGAAAAAGCTCTTAAAGGGTGTAACGCACGCAGAAGTAGGCGCCTGGCTCGCAGAGCGGTGGAATTTACCCGGTTCTCTGGTACAGGGCATTCGTTACCACCATGAACCCGCCAAGGCGCCCACGGCGTCTTCTCTTGCGGCGATTATGCATATCGGAGATTATTTTGTTCGGAAGCAGCATATTGGTTTTTCAGGCGATGTGTCCATCCCCAAATTGGGGGAGGGGGTTTTTGAGATGGTTCGGCTGCCTGTTTTTTCCCGGGGGAAAATATCCGGACGGCTTGATTATGAAAATGAAATTCATCGGAGATTGGAAGATGAATTGGTACTGTTTGAAGCCCTTCGCTTTAAAAATATGGGTACCTTCGCACCGGAGATGTCCAATGCACGGGCGGTGGATTTTGAATCCGTTAAAGGGAATAATTAAATGAGCGCAGTGAGACCTTCGGAAGTGGTTTTGCATCAATGGGATATAAAAAGAAAACCGGTATCCGAGAATGCAAACAGAAACGGCCATTTTTTTTCTGAAAAATATTTCGGAGAACTTAATTCCATCACCGACGGGGATAAATTTATTCAATTTGCGCAAAAAACGATAAAACGGCTGCTGGCCTCTTCAACCCTCTGTTTTTATGTGTGGAAGCATGAAAAACAGCAATTTGAACCCGTGATTTCCAATGAGGCTTTAGCTCCGATCATTTCGTACCAGATTGAAGAGGGGATTATCGAATGGAGCATTCATGAAAACAAGATATTATTTTTACGTCCCGAGCATGAACTTAACCATTTTTCAAAGCTTTTTTCCGGAAAGATGCTGGTGCTTGTCCCATTGACAATTATGGGAGAACCGCTCGGTTTTTTTGAAAGCGTGACACGCTATTTTCGCCAGGGCACGATTCGGGAGAAGAAATATTACCTTAAAATTTTACAGAGTCAGTTTTCCGGTCTCTGCGCCTCGCTGCAGTTGAAGAAAGAAGTCCGGGAGATGAACCGGATCAGAGGCGACATTGAGACACAATTATTGCAGTCCGGTAAGCTCATTGCTCTGGGAGAATTGGTGGGCGGCGTGGCGCACGAGATTAACAATCCCATGACGACCATTCTGGGCAGGATTCAAATTTTAAAGATGAGGCACCACCTTCCGCAAACCCTTCAGCAAAAATTGGAAATTGTGGAAGATGAGGCGCGGCGCGTCACGCACATTGTTCGTGATTTGTTGAATTTTTCGCGCAAGGGTTCTGAATACAAACGGAATGAGATTGTTAAAATAAATGAGGTGATCAAAAAATCCCTGGACCTGACGCGGCATACCCTGGAGGTCGAGGGAATTACAATTCATCTTGATTTAGATCCCGGCACGAAAGAATTTTTGGGAAACACCAATCAATGGCAGCAGGTTTTTGTAAATCTCTTTGTGAATGCCCAGCAGGCGCTGGGGCGAGAGGGGCACATTTTTATTAAGACCCGTCAGATGAAAAAGGGCTTGAAAATTTCATTCAAAGATAATGGTCCCGGAATTCCGAAAGAAATTCAAAAAAAGATTTTTGATTCGTTTTTCACGACAAAAGCCGGAAAAGGAGGTACCGGCCTGGGTTTGTCCATTACGAAAAAAATTGTGGACAGTCATGGCGGCACAATTTCCGTGCGCAACGTGCAGGGCAAAGGCGCCGAATTTATCATTACCATGCCTGCAAAAAAGGAGGAGGAAAATTAGAATGAAAGCCGGATACACCAAAATAATCAGCATTTTTATCATTCTTCTGATCGGTTTTGTGCTGAGAAGCCAAAAGAGTTTTGCACAACTTTCATTGATCACCGGTGTCAAATATGTCTCGGAAGAAATCGACGACCGGTTGGATTTCAAAACGACCTCTATTGTGAATGTGGAAAAAACGGACTTTCCGCAGAAACACTCCGTGTTAATCAAACTTTTAAACACCGAATTCATGCCGGGTTCGGAAAATAATTTTATTCGCACCGTGAAACGCTGTTTTTTACGTCCGAAGATCGTGCAATTAAATAACGGCACAATTTTTATTCTGTTCAAAGGAGTTTTATCTTCCAAAATAAAAATTACTCAAAATAAGCATCTGCTGCGTCTGCTCATTCGGAAAAAATCACCGGAAACCGCCTATCTTGAAAATTACCGGAAAGGTGTTTTGCTGGTCAAAGACAAAAAATACAAAGCGGGGTTAAACCATTTACGGCGGGCACTCCGGTTTAAGGCGGGGGATCAGGCGGCCTATTTTTGGGCCGGAAAAGCGCGCTTTGCCCTTGGTGACTGGAAGGCTGCGATTTTTAATTTAAAGAAGGCCCGAACGGAAAAAAGCTTTCGGAATGAAGCGGACCGGCTTACGGCGTTTATTGAGAAAAAGAAAAAGGATCGGATTAAAGATCGGGTTAAGATTAAGAATAAGACCGCAGCCGCCGCGAGCGTTATGCCGGCGAAACCGGGGGGAAGCAAAAAAAGCCCGGTTCGGAATAAGAAGGAAACTGCGGCCGCGGACGTTATGACGGCGGCGCCGCCGGCGGTCAGCAAAAAAAACCCTGTTCAGAATAAAAAGAGGATTGCTGCCGCGGAGATTACACCTGCAACGCCGGGAGGAAGCCGGGAGGATCGGGCCGTGTTTCAGCTTATTTTATTTTTCGCAATTTTGATCACGCTTGTTTCACTTCCGTTTTTATGGATCTGGCACAAACGGCCGAAGAAAGTGAACCCCCCCTTTCCCGGCATTCAATTTGAGAAAAAGCTACAGGCTTTTCAACAGCGGCAGCCGCACCTGACGCGGGATTTTAAAGAGCAGTGGAATCCGGCTCAGCGTGAGGAAGATTTGGCGGCAGCCAATCCCGGGCGCAAAAGGATGCCCCCCGGACCCGTCAACGACGCACCCGATTTCTTTACACCGGAAGAACCCCTGATTCGAAATGCCTATTCGGAAGAGGAGTTGGTGAAAAAAGCAAAGCGATTTGCGTCCCGCGGGTACACGTATGATGAAATTGCCAAAAAGCTCGGCGTCGGGAAAGGCGAACTGCAGCTCGCCATGAGTTTTGCCGGAGAAGCCGTGAAAATGGCGCAGCCCTCGGGGATGCGTCTGACGTTTGACGAGGATGACTGATGCTTTCACGATTGCTGTCGCTCGCACAATTAAATCTGAAATTTGTCTCATTTTCCAAAATTCAGGAAATTTTTACTCCGGAACAGATTCTCAGAGGGAAAATTCTGCAGCAGCTTCAGGAGAATTTGTACGTGTTTCGCACAAAGGGGATGAGTCTGATTGCCGAGGCCACCGTTCCTCTGACGGCAGGTGACATCGTTACGGTGAAAGTGCTAAAAAAACACGCGAGAATTGAACTAAAACTTTTGGAAATTAACGACAGGCCGGTGAGAGGGGAGTCCAATATTCCTGTGCCGAATTTCAGTTATTCGAAAATTCCGGTGCCGCAGAATTTTCTAGGGAAAGGAGGCTTCCTGGAGATTTACGATTTTCACAAAAATAACGAGGAGGATGCACAGGCGGAAGAACCGGGGTTCACATTTCAAATTGTTCTGGAAACCGAAAATTCAGACTTTATTATTTTGAAAGCCTTCCGGTTAAACAATATTCAACAGATTAAAGTTTATGTGACCAATACTGAATTTTACAAACAATTAACCGCACAATCCGATTTTTGGTATCGGTGGCTGGAAGAAAATTCCCAAATTAGGACGACGGTTCAGATTTACCATCAGGAAAAATGGAATTTGGTAAGACCTGTTGAGGAAATGCACGCTGAATACGGACTGAACATGGTGGTGTAGACGGAATGAAAAAACGATTATTATTTGTGGATGACGAACCGGAGATATTGGATCTTCTTCAGGACATTTTTCACCGGTCTCATTGTGAAATACTGGCCGCCGGCAGCGGGGGCATGGCGCTGAAAATCGTGAGGGAATCATTGGTGGACTTAATTCTCTGTGACTTGAAACTTCCGGATATTTCGGGAATCGAGGTACTGCAGCAGGCCAAGCAGGAACGGCCGGGCATAAAGGCCATTCTCACAACCGGCTATTTCGATCCTTCACAGAACGGCGGAGAAGGTTATGAAAAGGTGGTTGATAAATTTATTCCAAAGCCCTGGGATATTTTAGCATTGAAAAAAGACATTCAAGATTTATTGGACAATGACTGAAACGCAAGAGACAAAAACCAGAGCCCCCTTAATCCTGGTCGTGGACGATGATACATTTTTTTTAAATTTCATCGGAATGGTGTTGACCCGGCAGGGATATCAGGTACTTAAAGGCAGTAACGGCAAAGAAGGGCTGGCGATTCTGGAAAAAGAGACACCCGACTTGATTATCTCTGATGTCATGATGCCTGAAATGAGCGGGATAGAGTTCTGTAAGGCAGTGAAGTCGAATCCTGCCAAAAGAGATATTTATTTTCTCGTGCTGACATCGAGGACGGATGTGGCTGAAAAAGTGAGGCTGCTGGACATCGGCGCGGACGACTTTTTGAGTAAACCCGTGAACAACGATGAACTGCTCGCCAAGGTTCGTGCCAGCATGCGCATCCAGGAATTGCAGCGGGAACTGAAGGAGAGCAACACCCGCCTGAAGCATCTGAATCACCGGTTGAAGCAGGCGACAAAACACTTACAAACGGCCAATCGTGAGATTAAGGAGACGCAGGCCCAATTGCTCCAACAGGAAAAAATGGCTTCCATTGGTCAGTTGGCGGCGGGTGTGGCGCATGAAATCAACAACCCCATCGGATTTATTTCCTCAAATCTGTCCGTGCTGCAGGATTACATCAGCGATTTAATGAAATTCCTGACAAAATACAAGGAGTTGAAAGAGAACATCAAAAGAAATAAGAGGGAGCACTTGCAGGTCTCCTTTGAAGAACTCCAGACTATCGAACGTGATATCGGTCTTCAATTCATTTTAGAGGATTTCGAGAAAATTGTGCAGGAATCTTTGGACGGTGCAGAACGCGTCAAAGTCATTGTCCAGGATTTGAAGGATTTTTCGCATATCGATCAGGCGGAGATAAAATTTTTCCAGATTAACAAAGGCCTGGAAAGCACATTAAACATCGTCTGGAATGAAATCAAGTACAAGGCCAAAGTCATCAAGGATTACGGCAAGGTCCCGGAAATTCGGTGTTACCCCATGCAGCTTAATCAGGTTTTTATGAATTTATTGGTCAATGCCGCGCAGGCCATCGAGAAAAACGGATTGATTAAAATTAAAACGTTTTTGAAAGACAAACGGGTCGTGGTGCAGATCTCGGACAACGGCATCGGCATTGCGGAGGAAAATCTGAATAAAATTTTTGACCCGTTCTTTACAACGAAAGATGTGGGAAAGGGCACCGGATTGGGTTTAAGCACCGCGTACAACATTGTTAAAAAGCATCATGGCGAGATCAGGGTGGAGAGCAAAATCGGAAAGGGAACTCGATTTACAATTGAATTGCCAATTGAAGCCGTATCCGAAAAGAAAGAAAAAATTCTATTAGAAGAGGTGGCCTGACTAAACGGTGAAAACTATGGAAGATTTTCTTAAAAAATACAATGTACTTTGCGTAGACGATGAGAAAAATGTGCTTCGCGCGCTGCAGCGCAGTTTTCGGAAGGAAGATTTTAATGTTTACGCCGCGACAAAAGGGAAAGACGGTCTGGACATTCTGAAAAACTTTTCGGTGCAGCTTATTCTGGCCGATTTTCGAATGCCCGAGATGAACGGCGTACAATTCTTAAAACAGGCCAAACAGCTTCAGCCGGATGCCATTCGAATTTTGTTGAGTGGATATGCTTCCATCGATATGGTGACGAAAGCCGTTAATGAAGGCGGAATTTACAAACTGATTACAAAGCCCTGGAATGAAAGCGAGTTGAAACTGGAGGTGAATTTAGCGCTTAGCCATTGGAAATTGGTTCAGAGAAACCGGAAATTGAACAGGAGAGTCGAAGAGCAGGTTCTGGAACTCAAAAGTATGAACCGCCAATTGGAAGATATTGTCGATGAGCGCACACGAGAAATTTTGATTAAAAATCAGGCATTGGAATTGTCGCATCAAATCCTGGATAATCTGCCGATAGCCGTGGTGGGGGTTGCCCTGGAACATTATGTGGTTTACCTCAATCAGGAAGCGGAAAAAACATTCGATTCACTGAACATCAGTCCGATCGGCAAAAAAGTCGAATCGATTTTCCCGGATGAAATCAATAAACTGATACTTAAAACGATTCAAGGTGAAAAATCGAAATTTCTGAAGAATTTTGAGTTTAAAGGGAAAATATTTCATATTTCGTCAAGAGTAATTAAAGATGAATTTGCGGTTAGAGGCGTGACAGTGATGTTTAATGAAGTTTAGCGGAGACCCTTAGAATGCCGGCGCACAAAGTTTTGTTTGTCGATGATGAAGAAAATATTCTGCGTTCATTGAAGCGTATTTTTCGGAAAGATGATATCGAAATATTAACGGCTCTGGGCGGCGCCGAAGGTCTGGAGCTCGCTAAAAAGCGGGACATTGCCGTCATTGTTTCCGATCAAAGGATGCCGCGCATGAGCGGAACAGAATTCCTGCATCAGGCAAAGCAGGTCTCGCCCGAATCCATCCGAATGGTTTTGACCGGGTACGCCGACGTTAATGCCGCCATGGCGGCCATCAACGACGGTGAGGTGTTCCATTACATCACGAAACCCTGGAAAGAGGAGGATCTTAAGCGGATCATCTGGGATGCGATTCAGAAATATGATTTGCTCCAGGAGAACAAACGGCTGCGGAATCTCATTGTAAAACAGAATAGTATTCTCAAAAGGCTCACCGAAGATCTGGAAGGTGAAGTCCTTCGAAAAAATCACGAGCTTTTGGAGAAAAATGAATCGCTTGAAAAATTAAACAACGAATTAAACGATAGTTTTTTTGAAACCATTAAAGCCTTTTCCAGTCTGCTTGAAATGCGGGATTTTTATGTGGGAAGTCACTCGAAGCGGGTGGCTACTGCTTCCCGGTTTATTGCGCAGAGATTTGGCCTGAGTGAAAGCGAAGTCAAACGGATCGAAATGGCGGCCATTTTGCACGACGTCGGCAAAATGAGCATGCCCGATCTCATTTTGCAAAAAGTCCCTTCCCAGATGAGTAAAAACGATTTGCTGATTTATCAGAATCATCCTATCCTGGGTCAGGCGACTTTAATGACGATTAAAATTCTGGAGAATCTCGGGCAGATTGTTCGGGGTCATCACGAACTATTTAACGGAAAAGGATTTCCGGACGGGTTGAAAGGGGAGAATATTCCGCTGGGCGCGCGAATTATTTCTGTTCCCAACACGTATGATAATTTAATTTACCGCCGGAGTACCTATCGCAAGAGTTTTGAAAATGCGGCTGCAAAATATCTAAAGGGAAACCGGAATCTGGTTTTTCAGGGTAAAGTGGTGGATTATTTTCTGGAGTATTTACGCTATCAGGACGAGGCGGAGAAAAAAGCCACGGAAATGAAGATCGATGTGGCCGATGTGCGCGGCGGGATGGTTCTCACACGCGATATTTATACCGCAAAGGGGGTCATGCTGGCGGCCAAAGGTGAACGTTTAAAACAGTCCTATATTAATCGTATTCTGCAGTATCACAAGATGGATCCGATTATCGAGGGAATTTATGTTCAAAGTTGAAGAGCGGCGGACGAAAAGAAATCAACGGGAAGGCGCTGCAGCGCTTAAATACGCCCCCTTGTCAAATTCGGCCCCGCAGGTGGTTGCAAAAGGAAAGGGATTGCTGGCAGCTAAAATAATCGAAGAGGCCAAACACCACGAAATCCCGATTGTCACGGACCAGCTTCTTTTTGATATTCTTTACCAATTAGAAATCGGCTCGGAAATTCCCGTAGAGATTTATGAACCGGTGGCAAAAATCCTGTCGTTTCTGTACACCATGCATCAAAAATACAGAGAGATGGAATGAAATGCAGGACACGTCGTATGGATAAAACACTTTCGATGAAGATTGAATTTGGCGGAAATCCGGTACTTTTAAAATTGATTCGTCTGTGTCTTTCTGAATTCGGGAAGGATTTCGGCTACAATCCCAATGACATTTATGATATCACGATTGCCGTGAATGAAATTTGTGCCAATATTATGGAACATGTGTACCGGTGGGATTCGAATTCAGAAATCGTTCTGAAAATTAAGGCAGACCCTGTAAAGATGGTCATCAGCATCCGGGATTTTGGGGAAAAGAGCCTGCCGGCCGAATTTAAGTCCCGCGACCTGGATGATATGAGAGAAGGCGGGCTGGGTGTTTTTCTGGTGCATGAATTGATGGATGAAATCCGTTATAATCAGAATCTAAAAGTCGGGAATGAGATTATCCTGACAAAATTCAGAAAAGAAAACGTGGAGAAAGCAAATGAAGTATGATGTGACTCAAAAACACAATGTTACGGTAATTGCGCCTGAGGGCGAACTGGATGTTTCAAACGTGCCGGAGCTGCAGCAAGCATTTCATCAGATAGTAAACGACGGAAAAAACAAAGTTGTGTTTGATCTGAACAACGTCACATACATGGACAGCTCGGCTCTGGGTGTTTTGGTCTCCGGTTTAAAAGAATTGCGAAAAAACAACGGGACTCTGAAAATTGCCAATCTTTCCGGAAATGTTGAACGAATTTTTAAACTAACGCGCCTGATCAAGTTTTTTGAAACGTATGCATCAACCGATCAGGCTGTGATGGCCTTTAATTAGAGCCGGAGGAGAAGGAGGAAAGCAGATGCAAGCCGTTTCGAAACGATTCGCAGAATATGAAGATGAGGAAAATCCTCTTCAGATCGGTTTTTTACATGAAAAGTCTTTTTTTCATCAACTGGTGCGGGGCATTCGGGAGAAAATCGGGTTTCAATGGATTTCGCTCTATTGGGTGCAGAAGTCCGATTGTACGCTGCAGGAAGTCTCTTTGTTGGAGCATGGTTTTAATATGATCGACGGCGTTCAGTTTGAAAATGGGAACGGGCTGGCGGGCTGGGTGGCGAAATATCAGCGATCCATTGTCCTGAAGCATGTGCATCGCGGGCAGCGATTCAAAAGTAATCCGATTAAATCCTTTATGTGTGTGCCGATCATCCGGAATGGGGATACCGCGTGGGTCGTCAATTTGGGGCATATTTCTCCGAATTTTTATTCGGACCACAGTTTAAAAAAATTAATCGCCTATTTTGATCAGTTTTTTATGGAAAGGGTTTTTTAGGTGGAAATGGAGCCCCGAAAAATCTTGCTGATTGATGACAATCCCGAGATTCACATGATGATGCGTATTATTCTCCGACAGAACGGATTTCAAATGGTCTCTGCCTATAACGGTGAAGACGGCCTTGAAAAAATTCCGGAAGAAAATCCCGATTTAATCATTTTGGATTATATGATGCCAAAAGTGAGTGGAAAACAGGTTTTTGAAACATTCATTTCCGAGGAACGCTTTAAGGATTTTTGGCATATCCCCGTGTTAATGCTGACCGCACGCAGGGAAAATAAAATTCAAAAACAAAAATTACTGCAAAAAGGACTTTACGGCTATTTAACCAAACCTTTCGGGATGCGGGAGCTCGTCGAGATTATCGAGTCCTCTCTGGAGAAGGCTCAGGAATTTCATCAGCAGATGGATTTGTACAAAGTGACAAAAGAGGCCAAAGATTTCCTGGAAAAATTGATCGCTTCCATTCCCGATGCCATTTTTATCATCGATCAACAATACAAAGTGACCTATTTTAAAGGCTGTCATTCGAATATTCTGAAATATGACGGGGCTGATATTCTGAACAAGGATTTCAGGAAAATCATCTTTTCGGAAGACAACAAGCCGTTTAATCCTGCGTTCTGGGAAGGCGGCGTCGAAAATTTAAGAAAGGAAGCGTTTTTAATCAATTCCGAAGGGGAAAAAATCCCGGTTTACATTACGGTGACGAGTATGAAAAATCAGAATAATGAGCGAATCGGAAGCCTCATTGTGGCCACGGATATTTCCGATCTCAAAGAACTTCAGCAGGAGTTAATCAAACGGGAAAAACTGGCCGTCTTTATGGAAACAGCCATTGCCGTCAATCACGAAATCAACAATCCGTTGGCGCCCATTTTAGGAAACACGCAGATTTTACTGCGGGATCAGGATAAGTTGGATGCGCTTTCGGTAAAGCGGTTGAAAACCATCGAACGGAATGCACAGCGTATTTATAAAATTACACAGAAACTTCGTGAAATTAAAGAACCCGTGAGCACGGATTACGTGGGTGAAACCCGAATGCTCGATTTGAAGGAATCTGCAAAATAGGAAAAACAGACCCTTTTTGACCCGACATCACGGAAAAACTTTCCTACAGGTTTTTGAACTCATTTTAGACCCAATATTCTAAACATTTAATAAATAATTAGTAACGAGATTTCCCGCCTATAAATTATTTTGGCACATCCCTTGCTTCAACTGATAGTGGAAATGAAATTACCATTGGAAATTCAAATTAAGGATTTTGCCGAATGATTCGTGGATTTTACATCTCAGCCGCCGGTTTACTGCCGAGGGATCTGGAAGAAGAGATCGTCGCCAATAATTTAGCCAATATAAACACCACGGGCTTTAAAAAAGATGCCGTTCATTTTAAGCGTGTTTTGGACGAGCGACTTGCGCTTGATTCCCTGCACGGCGGCGAGAGCGATACGGCCTCCGCGGAGGAGACGCTCATCAATTTTACACAGGGGGAATTACAGCCCACAGATGTGAAAACGAATTTGGCGATCGACGGGGACGGCTTTTTTGCCGTTCAGACACCCGATGGGCTGCGTTTTACCCGGGACGGCAATTTTAAACTCGATCTGGAAAATCAATTGGTGACGGGAAACGGCAATCCTGTGATGGGACAATCGGGTCCAATCCAGTTGTTTAAAGGGGATTTTGAAGTGAAAACAAATGGGGATATTTACCAAAACGGCAATTTAGTTGACCGGTTGGAAATTGTCACATTTCCGAAGCCACTGCCTCTGAGAAAAGCCGGCCAGGAGCTTTTTGTCCTCACGGTCCCCAATATTCGCCCGGTTGAATCGGAAAATTTTATTGTGCGCCAGGGATTTTTAGAGGGTTCCAATGTCAACGCCATCACCGAAATGGTGAAAATGATTATGATCGATAAAAATTTTCAGGCCGGTCAAAAAGCCATCCAGGCGCAGGATCAGACGCTTGAAAAATTAATTAATCAGACGGCACGTTATTAGGAGGTATTTTATATGATTCGATCGCTTCGAACTGCAGCCACCGGCATGTACGGCGAAGAATTGGTTGTCGATGTCATTTCAAACAATCTGGCCAACATAAACACAACCGGATTTAAAAAAAGCAAAGTGGAGTTTCAGGATTTGCTTTATCAGACCATCCAAAATCCCGGCGTCTCAAACACGGGGAATTCGGCGCCGACTTCCGAAATCCAGATCGGGCACGGCACAAAGGCGGTTTCCGTGCTGAAAATATTTTCTCAGGGCGATGTAAGTCCCACCACCAATCCGCTTGATCTGGCGATTGACGGGGAGGGGTTTTTTAAATTACAGATGCCCGACGGCCGCATCACGTACACCCGGGACGGCACCTTTAAGATTTCTGCGGACGGGCGGCTGGTCACATCCGACGGGTATCTTCTGGATCCTGGGATTTCACTTCCGGAAAACACCAGCGGGATTAATATCAGCTCGGACGGCGTCATCAGTGCAAAAGTGGTCGGCGAAACCGAACCGGAAATTGTCGGTCAATTGGAATTGGCGAAATTTGTGAACCCGGCGGGTCTTAAAAACATCGGCCGCAACCTTTTTGAGGAGACCGCCGCTTCGGGTCAGCCGCTTTTCGGCACACCGGACAATGACGGTTTCGGACGTGTGATGCAGGGATATGTCGAATTGTCGAATGTGGACGTGGTTCAGGAGATGGTCAATATGATTATCGCCCAGCGGGCTTACGAAATTAATTCAAAGGCAATTAAGACGTCTGAAGAAATGCTGGCGATGGCGAATAATTTAAAACGATAAATGAAAAGGTGAGGCAATGAGACGCACGGGAATTTTTATGGCGATCGTCCTGTCGCTTGCGGTACTATGGGCAACCGGGGTTCAGGCGCAGGAAGAGGGGGGCTATGCCGATGTCATTCTATCCAAAAGGGGAAATCCGGTGACGCTGAGTACCAAGATTTTGCGCGACCGGATTGAAATGTTCGTGCTGAATAATTACAAAGAGAACCACGATAAAATCGAGGTGGAATGCCGGAATATTCCGGCGGATATCCTGGTTCGCGGCAGCGATTGGGACGTCAAGGTTAATCCGGAATACAGCCCCATCAAAAACGGCAGCAACCTTTTAAATGTCACCGTTTACTCATTGGATGGTGTGTACAAGGAATTTAGCACGGTGGTTCGTGTGCGGCCCTTCGACGACGTGATTGTCGCCAGGCGCATGTTGGACCGTCACCAGAAAATAACGGAGGACGATATTGGGTCGCAGCGGGTGGAAACCACAAAATTTAACCGGCATTTCTTCCGCCGGGACGACGCCATTATCGGTTACCGGACCAAACAGATCATCCAGAAGGGGAAAGTGATTTTTGCGAGCATGGTCGAATTGCCGCCTGTCATCAAGCGGGGTGATGTGGTGAAAATTGAAATTATCCTGAAAAATGTGGAGGTCACGGCTCTGGGGCAGGCGCTGGAAGACGGCCGCCTGGGGGACACCATCAATGTGAAAAATATTTCATCGGGAAAACGGCTTCAGGCCAGAGTCGTCGATGAAAAAACAGTCAAAGTTTTGCTCTGAGAGGTTTCTTTTCATGATGAAAAAATGCTTGATCCTCGGCACGGCGTTTGTTTTTGCATTTCTTCCGGCTGAAAAATTGCAGGCGCAGTCTTTGTTTGCCGATTACAAAGCCCACGGCGTGGGAGATATCGTCACGATTTACATCGTGGAATTTTCAACGGCCAGCAATTCGGCGTCTTCAAAAACCGACAACAGCAACAAGGCGGGCCTGCAATCCGGCGGCGGGAGCGGCGCATTGAAATTTCTGCCTCTTTTTGGTGCGGATCTTTCGTACGGAAATTCATTCGACGGCAAAGGCGAAACCAGTCAACGGGGGCAGTTGAAAGCAAAATTAAGCGCGAAAATCGTGGAAGAATCCCCGAACGGCACCTTAAAAATTCAGGGCAAAAAAATCGTGCAAATCAACGGTGATAAACAAATTACGGTGCTGACCGGCTGGATCCGCCCCGAAGACATTTCAACAGATAATATCGTCTATTCCTACGCGATTGCGGATGCGCAGATTTCCTACCAGGGGAAAGGCGTTGTGAACGCCGCACAAAAACCGGGCTGGATTACGAAACTAATTAATTGGGTGTTTTGATGAAAAAACTTTTGATCCTGTTTTTGGTGATTTTATTCGGCTGTCCTGTTTTCGGCGCGGTCCGGCTGAAAGATATGGCACAGATTGAAAATTATTCAAAAAAGCAGGTGATCGGTTACGGTTTGATGGTCGGATTGGACGGCAGCGGGGACACCCGCCGTTCGTTAATGGCGAATCAATCCTTAAAAAATATGATCAAACATTTTGGGCTGACACTGCCCAGCAACGTCCCGATGCGGGTGCGCAACGTGGCGGCCGTGATGGTGACGGCGCAGATCCCGCCGTTTTTAAAGAAGGGAAATACTTTTGATGTGCTGATCTCGTCGATGGGAGATGCCAAAAGTCTCGAAGGGGGAACGCTGCTGCTGACGCCGCTGATCGACCGGAAACAGCAGGTGTACGCCCACGCGCAGGGCCCGATTTCGATTGGGGGATTCAATATCGAGACAAACGGCGGCGAAAAAATCCGGCAGAATTATGCCCTTGTGGGGCGCGTCCCGGGCGGTGCAATTCTGGAAAAAGATCTCGGTCAGATTTTTAAACCCGACTCAATGTTGACCATTTCTCTCCGGGAGCCGGATTTTACCACGGCTTTTCGAACGGCTCAGGCCATCAATAAAGCCTTCGGCAGTCAAATCGCCCAGGCAATGGACGCCGGACGCATTCAGGTCAGGATCCCAGAATCTATGAAATCGGCCGGCAGACGCGTACAATTTGTGGCCGAATTGGAAAAAGTGGAGGTCACGCCCGACGAATTGGCGCGCGTGGTGGTGAACGAGCGTACGGGCACCATTGTGGTGGGAGCGAATGTGAGTATTTCTGAAGTCGCCATTTCCCACGGGAATTTGAGTGTGGAAGTGAGTGCACAGCCTATTATTTCGCAGCCGGCGCCTTTTTCGAGGGGGCAGACGGTGGTGATGCCGCAGACCCAGACGCAGGTCAATGTGCAGGAGTCCAAATTGAGAGTGGTCAATCAAACGGCCAGTCTTCAGGATCTGGCGAAGGCATTAAATCTGCTTGGCGTTACGCCGCGTGACATGATTGCCATTTTTCAGGCGCTCAAACAGGCGGGTGCACTAAAAGCGCAGCTCATTATTATGTAAGTGTGTGTTGAGTTCTCTCATGTTTTTTAACGTTCGGATTTTTTATGAAAATCACAAATCAATCAGGATTTAAAAATCTCGCCCAATCGATTCAGACGGCGCATCAGAAAAAACAGGCCGAGTTAAAGAAGGCATCGAAACAGTTTGAGGCCATTTTCCTGAATTACATGATGAAAAGCATGCGCGAAACGATTCCCAAAGCCGGCCTGCTGAAAGAAGGGCTTGCCAATAATATTTACACTTCGATGTTCGATTCATTTCTTTCCGAGAAAGCATCCGCTCACCAGAGTTTGGGGTTAGCCAGCATGATTTACAAACAATTATCCGGGAGGTTGCAGATGAAACCTGAGACCATTAAACTCGATTCTCATATAAGGCCTTTACAGCGCCCGGAGGGTCAGACGGATCAATTTAAGAAATTGTCATTGCCGGCCGGTTTTAAAAAACTGGAGTCCATTATTCAACGTGCCGGAAAAACATTTGGTGTGGATCCGGATCTCATCCGCTCCGTGATTTATCATGAATCTGCCGGAAATCCGCAGGCCGTTTCCCCGGAAGGGGCAAAAGGCCTCATGCAGCTTATGGACGCCACCGCCCGAGACATGGGGGTGGAGAATGTGTGGGATCCCGCCGAAAATATATTTGCCGGTACGCGCTATCTTAAATCGCTGATGAACCGCTATGGGGGAGATGAGGTCCTTGCTCTGGCCTCGTACAATGCCGGACCGGGAAATGTGGAAAAGTACGGGGGGATTCCGCCTTTTTCAGAGACGAAGACTTATGTAAAGCGGGTGATGCAGCGCTATCTGGCGTTTAAACTGCGTACACCATCAATTTAAAAGGTTCACTATGAAAACACAAACAATTAATCCGGAAATCAGTCAGGGGAATCGATTGTTTTATAATGAGCTTTTTCGGGCTTTAGAAAAAGAGAGCGGACTGCTGGGAGAGCTTTTGAAAAACTATGAATTACAGCGTGAGGCACTGATTAAAAATGATTTGCAGGGCTTTGTAAAAAATCTGGAAGAGCAGCAAATCCTGGTCTGGGAAGCGGATGCGTCCGAAAAAACACGCAAAGCCCTGTTGGAAAACAGGTTCCCCGAACGGGCAATCGAGGATCTGACGCTGACGGACATCCTGGAATCGGCCCCGGATGACATCAAACGTGCGCTGCGTGAGCAGCAAAACCGGATGAAGGATTTAATCCGGAAGGTCAATTTGTACCGGGATACCAATAGAAGGCTTATTCAAAAATCGCTTGAAATGCTGAATTACCGCATAAAGCTGCTCACACAATGGGGCGAGCGCTTTTACAACCAGAACGGCGACAGTGAAAACGAAGTTCCGAAGTTAGTGAATAAACAGGTCTAATTTATGGGCATTTTTGGAATTTTATCTCTCGGCAGACAGGGCATTTTTGCCAGTCAGTTTGGTTTAAACACCGCAAGCAACAATATCTCGAACGCCAATACACCCGGCTATTCGCGGCAGCGCGTCAATTTTGTTCCGGCCTATCCCCAATACACAGGCTTTGGGCCTCTGGGAAACGGCGTTGATGTGGCTTCTGTTCAACGCCTGCGGGACCGCGCACTGGATTTTCAGTTGTGGGGTCAAAAATCACTTTTGGGTAATTCCCAGGCCAGTGAAAAATATCTTCAGCAGATTGAAGCTGTTTTCAATGAGGTGAACGGGGACGGGCTTTCGGGTGCGCTGGACGGCTTCTGGAACAGTTGGCTGGAATTGTCCAACCATCCGTCGGATATGATCTCCCGGTCACAGGTGATCGAGAAAACAAATGTGCTGGTCGGTCAGTTTCATCAAAAATCAAGCCGGCTTCAGGCGTTGTCGAGGTCCGTTTCCAAAGATGCCGAATTAACACTTGCCAAAGTTAATACCCTGGCACAACAAATCGCCGATCTGAACAATAAAATTGTTCAAACGGCCGGGAACAAATTTAATAATATCACTTTAATGGACAAACGGGACCAGCTCATCGATCAACTGTCCGGTTTAATCGATGTGAATGTTTCCGACGGCTCTAGCGGCACGGTCGGCGTGAATATCGGATCGATGTCACTGGTGGACGGTGTGACGGCGACCCCATTGGAATTGGACCAATCCGGGGCTAAGCTGGCCGTGAAGTTCAAAAATGGGGCGGCACTTGAATCTCCCGGCGGGGAAATCGGCGCCCTTCTTTCCATAAAAAACAACATTATCTCCCATTTTCAAAGCAAATTGGATGATTTTGCAAAGAACCTGGTGACATCCGTCAACACGCTTCATCAAAAATATTACGGTCTCGACGGAAGCAGCGGAAGAGATTATTTTGATCCGAACGGAATTTCAGCCGATGCCATAACGTTAAGTCAAACAATTGCAAATGATGCTAAGAAAATCGGTGTTTCTTCCGATGGTTCAATAGGGGATAATTCCGGTGCTCTTGCTTTGGCCCGATTAAAGGATGAAACCCTAATGAATTCAGGAGCTTCGACGTTTTCGGATTTTTATGGTCAGTTAATCACCGACATCGGAGAAAAGTCGAGTCAGGCCACGATGAGTGTTTCGGAAAATCAATCGTTGGTTCAGGCTTTAAACACACAGCGGCAATCGGTGATGGGGGTTTCCATTCAAGAGGAAATGGTCAATATGATAAAATATCAACATGCTCTGGAAGCCTCGAGCAAAATAATTTCGATAGCGGATGAGATGATCCAAACCGTCCTGAATATTGTGAGGTAGCCATGCGAATCACTTCTCAAATCATATCCCAGAATTTTATAAGAAATCTGGATGATCATTTGGTTCGCTTAAATCGTTATCAGGAAGAGATATCCTCAGGCAAAAGGGTGAATAAGCCGTCCGATGATCCGTTCGATGCGTCCCGTATAATTGAAATTATGCATCAGCTCAAATTGAATGATCAATATAAACGCAACATTCAGGATGGGCTGCAGCGCTTGAATGAGACGGAGAACTATTTGAATGATCTGCAGAATCTCGTCACTCGCTCGAAGGATCTGGCCATTCAGGGGGCCAACGGAACACTGTCGAAAGACGATCTTAACGGGCTGTCGAAAGAAGTCAACCAGATACTGGAACAGGTGGCTTCGATTTCCAATAAAAAATCTTTTGATGAATACATTTTTGGCGGGACTTATGGAAAAGTGCCGTTCAAAATTGAGCGGGATGAGAATGGCGACATCACGGCCGTCACCGGCGCCGGAAGTGTCGACGGGAAAATCTACCGGCAAATCGGAACGGATAAACAGACGATTGTCAATATCGATAACAAGGACCTGTTTACGGGGGATCAAACCGTATTCGATGATCTTATTCAGTTGCGTGATGCCTTAAAAGAAAAAGGGCAGGGGGAGGCCATCACGGATGCGATTGGTAATTTGAAGTCTCGACTGGACGTACTGGTTGACCGGATCAGCGAAATCGGTGTCCGGATCAATTCGATCGATGATCAAAAAAATATGATCGATGAAGAAAATATGACTCTGAAGCAATTTCTCGGGGACATTCAGGATACGGATATTGCCCAGACTTACGTGTACTACCAGCAGGAACAGATCGCTTACCAGGCCGCGCTTCAGGCCGGAGGCCAACTGCTGCAGCAGTCTTTTGTAAACTTTTTAAGATAGGAGGCAAGAACTTTGTTGGGCGTGAAAACAAAATCGAACACCTATTATTTGGAAACCGGCCGTTGGGGGACATTGGAAATCAATCCGGATGAGACGATTCATTTTCCGCGCGGCATCCCGGGATTCGAATCCTGCCGCCATTTTGCTATTTTTGATACCGCGGATATGAAGCCTTTCCGGTGGCTGATTTGTCTCGATGATTCGCAGACCGGATTTGTGATCATTGATCCGCTGCTTTTTTGTTCCGATTATTATCCCAAATTATTTAACAGTGATCTTTCCGAAACCGGATATTCCAAATCCGACCGGATCTCTTTGTATGCCATCGTCACCATTGCGAATGATCCGAAAGAATCAACCGCCAATTTGCAGGGGCCTTTACTGATCAATTTAACGAAAAAGATGGGAAAACAGATTGTGGTTGTGGATGAAAGATATTCGGTCAAATACAAAATTCTAAAGGAATAGTATTTCAATAAAAATCAAGGATGATATCATGTTAGTGTTGACAAGGAAGTCGGGCGAAAGCCTTATTATTGGAGATGATATTGAGATTGTAATTATTGAAGCGCGGGGAAGCCAAGTTAAAATCGGGATCAATGCGCCGAGCGAAATTAAGGTTTACCGGAAAGAACTTTATGAAAAAATTAAGCGGGAAAATGTAACAGCCGCCCAATCGAAAGATAAATCCGTGGCATCTCTGGCGGAAATAATATTGAAAAATAAAATAGGCAAATAGGCCTATTTTTTTTTTTGGCAAAAGGACATTGGACAGGAATTATGTTAAAATCGAACGAAAATATATTGGACGAAAACGGAACGGTTCATGCGTTTAGACCCTCCCAAAACTGCCGGGAAAACACTGCAAATCGATCAAAAAATCCCATGATCAGTATAATTGTGCCGACTTTTAATCGGCCTTTAATGCTTCTGGAGGCTTTAGACAGCATCATGAAACAAACTTACACAAATTTTGAAATCATTGTTGTGAATGATGATGGGGTGAGTGTCGAAAGCGAAATAAAAAAATTCGACAAAAAAAAGAAAATTATTTACGTTGTTCATAACAAAAATCAAGATCAAGCGTCCGCACGAAACACTGGTTTAAAAATTGCCAGAGGAAAATATATTGCTTATCTCGATGACGATGATATCTATTATCCGGAACATTTGGAAACACTCCTATCGTTCCTAGAATCCACTTCTTATAAAGTCGCTTATTCAGATGCTTATCGGGCCCATCAAATTAAAAGAGGCGATTCTTATGAGATTGTAAAAAGAGATGTGCCTTATTCAATTGATTTTTCAAAAGATCTATTGCTGGTACAGAATATCGCACCCGTCCAGTGTTTTATGCATGAAAAATCATGTATTGAAGAAGTCGGTTTTTTTGACAGTACGTTTACCCCTCACGAAGATTGGGAATTTTGGATTCGTATGTCACAAAAGTTTAACTTTAAGCATATTAAAAGCATTACCTCCGAGTTTAGATCTCGGGTAGACGGTTCAAATATGACCAGCGGGAGAAGAAACGATTTCTTAAGGACGATGGAAATCATCTATAAAAAATATGAAAATTTGGTGCAGGTTAAACCTTCTATTATAGAATCCCGGTCAAAAATTTTGGTAAGTCTAAAGAGTGAAGTCAGAAGCCATAAAACAGATTATGAATTTTCCATTATTATTCCTGTGAACAATCAACTTGAGTACACTCAAAAATGTCTTGATGCTTTGAGAAAAAACACGCCGGAAGATAGTTACGAGATCATCATAGTCAATAATGGGTCTTCCGACGGGACAAAAGAGTATTTGAAAGTTTTAAAGGGAAATGTAAAAATTATTTCAAATAAAATGAATTCCGGTTTTGCAAAAGCCTGTAATCAAGGCGCCAGGCAAGCGGATGGGAAATATTTGGTTTTTTTAAATAATGACACAATTCCTCAGGAGAATTGGCTGCCCGCTTTGGCGGAGACCCTTAAAAGGGATAATGTGGGAATTGTCGGCAGCAAGCTCGTTTTCCCGGACAAAACCATCCAACACGCCGGGGTAGTGTTTACAGACAGTTCACTTCCCTATCATATTTACGAAGGACTGCCCGAACATCTTGATTTTCTCAATCGTGAAGAAGAATATTCCGCGGTGACCGGTGCCTGTTTGGGAATCCGCAAAGAATTATTTTTTCAGATCGGGATGTTTGATGAAGCATATCTGAATGGGCTGGAGGATATCGACCTATGTCTTAAAATCAAAAAATTGGGGAAGAAAGTCATTTATCAACCCAAAAGTGAACTCATTCATTTTGCGTCCAGAACAGAAGGACGACAAAATCATATGCCTCGGAACCGTCAGATATTTTTAAATAAGTGGCGCCAATGGATTTGTAGAGATGACTTTCATTATTATTTAAAAAATCATTATATTCCGAATTTCGGTACAATGAATGCCAAAGTTGGGTGGGTTCATTATGAAAAACCCTTAATCTCAATTATTATTGTGACCTATAATTCTGAAAAGACACTTGAAAACTGTCTTAAAAGCATTGACGGCAATATGACGACTCTTTATGAAATTATTCTTGTTGATAATGCCTCAAAGAAGGATGTCCGGAAGGTTATTGAACCGTTTGAATCTAAATTACCCCTATCGATTATTCAAAATTCACAGAATCTTGGGTTTTCTGCTGCCGCCAATCAGGGGATAAAACAGGCACAGGGTGATTACATCGTGCTGCTCAATCCTGATACGGCCGTCACGTATGAATGGGGTGTGCGGCTGATGCGTCATTTTTCATCCGATACCGGTGCCGTGGGCCCCATTTCCAATTATGCCGCCGGCCGGCAGAATTTTTCGCACTATGCGGACAGGCGCTGGCAGGGGGATTTTTCATTAGAAAAATTGAGTACCTTCATTTACGATAAAAATAAGGGCCAATCCGTTGAGACGAAACTATTGATCGGCTTTTGCCTGATGATTAAGCGGGAAGCCGTCGAAAAGGCGGGTCTTTTGGATGAAAATCTCTTCCTGGGGAACGATGATCTGGATTATTCTTTACGGCTGCGCGAAGCGGGCTACAAGCTAAAAATCGCCGCAGACACGTTCATCTACCATGAAGGGCAGCACAGCTTTAAAATGTTGGAAGCCGAAAAAAAAGCCGCCCTGATGCAGGAATCCCTGGATCGATTTTATGAAAAACTGGAGACGAAATTTGGAGAAGGCAGGGTGCCCTCCTCCACAGAATTGTGGGGAATCGACATTCTGGGAACACCGACCCGACGGAAAAACGGGCGCAGGCCTGAACCCCTTTTGACACCCAAAAAGGAAGCCTCGTTTCTCAAAAAAAGGCGGGTGGCGCTCATTTATGATAATCAGGTGCGGCCGGATACGACCGGGGAATACTGCCGGCGCGCGCTTCAGTCGATCTGCAAAGTGACGCACTTTTTACCGGATGATATGGACAAGATCCGGCCGGGCGCCTTCGATTTGTATCTTTTTATCGATGACGGGCTCGAGTATCCCATTCCGTTTCAATTACGCCCGAACGCCTGGTGGGTGATCGATACTCATCTCCGATATGAAAAGGATTTGGAAAAAGCCCGATTGTTTGATTATGTGTTTGCAGCCCAGCGGGACGGGGCCGAAAAGCTTGAAAGAGACGGCATCCGGAATGTCTTCTGGCTGCCTCTGGCCGCCGACCCGTCTGTTCATAAAAAATATGCATTGCCCAAAAAATATGATGTTTCTTTTGTGGGACATTTGGCGCCGGGCCAGAGAAATGAATTGCTGCAAGCCATTCGGGAGACGGTTCCAAACCGTTTCATCGGGCAAAAATTCTTTGATGAAATGGCCCGGATTTATTCGGAATCAAAAATTGTCTTCAATCGAAGCCTGAAGAATGACATTAATATGCGTGTTTTTGAAGCCATGGCCACGGGAAGTCTTTTGCTGACAAATGATCTGGCGGACAACGGTCTGGAGGTTTTGTTTAAAACGGGTGAGCAGGTGGCCGTCTACTCGGGCAAAAATGATCTGCTCCGAAAAATAGAGTATTATTTGAAGCATCCGGACGAAAGAGAAAGAACGGCACGTGAAGGCCGGAAAGCGATTCTAAAAGAGCACACCTACCCAAAACGGATGCGGGCATTGCTCGAGACCGTGTTGACACTCGAAACACAAAAGCCTGCTTTTTCAACGGATAAATTAACGTCTATAATTGTGTTGACCTGCAACGGCATCGACTACACGAAACAATGTCTCTCGAGCATTCGGGAAAATACGGAGGCGCCCTACGAATTGATCGTTGTAGATAACGGCTCAACCGACGGCACGCGTGACTATTTGCAGTCTCTTGAAAATGTGAAGGTCCTTTTAAATGCCGAAAACAGGGGATTTGCCGCAGGGAACAATCGGGGAATGCGTGAAGCCAAAGGGGACTTCATTGTGTGGCTGAACAATGATACCGTGGTCACAAAGGGCTGGTTGAAGGGCTTGATTCAGGCGGTCCAATTATCGCCGGATGCCGGCATGGCGGGCCCCAGATCGAATTACGTTCAGAATCCATACCAGCAGATCAAAAACGTGCCTTACAAAACAATGGAGGACATGCACCGGTTTGCCGGGGAATTTTCCCGGCAGCATAAAGAGGTTTATTTAACCGCGACGAAACTGGTGGGCTTCTGTTTGTTAATGAAGCGATCCGTAATGGACAGGGTCGGCATTTTAGATGAGTCCTTCGGCCTGGGTAATTTTGAAGATGACGATTATTGTGTCCGGGTGCGGAAAGCCGGATATCATCTCATCATTGCCGGGGCTGTCTTTATTCACCATTATGGCAACCGGGCTTTCAAAGAGAATGATATTTCTTATAAAACGATGATGCGGAAAAACCTGAAAAAATTTACGGAAAAATGGAAGCATGAAATCGAGTTTCGGAACGGGGTTTATTATTTAAAAGACGATTTACACAATTTTGCGCGCACTGAAATTACGACGGGAGAGAAACATTTTGCCCGGGATGATTTTAGTTCGGCAAGATCTCATTTTTTAAAAGCAGTCGAGTGGGAGCCGAAAAACGCCCAGGCCTGGAATAATCTGGGTGTGGTTCACTGGAAGGAAACTAAATTTCAACAGGCATTTGAAAATTTCAAAACAGCATTGACCGTTTCCCCGGAATATTCGGATGCGCAGGAAAATCTTTTGCAGCTTGCCCGGGAGGTCGATCTTTCGGATCGTTTAGTGAAATGGTGCCGGCAAATGCCGGATGCCGCCGGCAATCTTTCTCTTCTCTATGAAATCGGCAAACTTCTGCTTGGAAAGAATCGAACCGCCGAAGCGCAGGACTGCTTTCAAAAAATATTACGCATCCGGGGGACCTCGATCGAGGGTCGAATCGGACTGGCGCTGGTGGCGTGGGAACGGGAACGGTTTGATGAAGCCCTGCAGAAAATGGATGAAATCACCGGGATAGCCCCGGGAAATAAAGAACTGATCCTCCAATATGCCCTGATGGCTTATCAATTGGGACAGGCGAGCGAAGCCATCACCCTGCTGAAAAATTACCTGGCGGCGCATTCCGATGAAAAAATGGAACAGACTCTGGGCTTTTTGGAAGAACACCTCCGGGAAGAACAGACGGTCTCAACAGAAGCGGCGGAGGCGGTCTAAATGGCCAAATCGAAACGAAAACGCAAAAATAGAAAACAGAAAATCGCTTATAAAAACAAGCCGTCAAAAAATAAACCGGAAGTGCCGGTGATTAGCATTTGCATGATTGTGAAAAATGAGAAAGCGCATCTGCCGGCCTGCCTTGAAAGTCTAAAGGGGCTCGACGCCGAGCTCATTATTGTGGACACGGGGTCCACCGACGGCACGGTACAAATTGCGAAAGATTACGGCGCAAAGGTCTTTTATTTTCCCTGGAATAACAATTTTTCCGATGCGCGGAATGAATCCCTTAAACATGCCGCGAGCCGGTGGATTCTCTGGCTCGATGCGGATGATATTGTGCCGGGTTCCGAGCACGAAAAAATACGGAAACTGGCGCAGCAGGAACCAAACAAGGGTTTTAGTTTTATTCTGCGTAATCAGGGTATCGACGATTCCCGGTGTTACCAGCTTCGAATGTTCCCGAATCGACCCAATATTCGATTTGAAGGGGCTGTTCATGAACAGGTGGCTCGTACATTAGATCGATTAAAGATCCCTATTGAAATGTCAGATGTAATGGTTATTCATACAGGCTATTCCAGTGTACAAGTTGTAATGGATAAGAAAAACAAATACATACGAATGATGAGTTCCTGGCTTCAGGAACATCCGGAAGATTGCCTGATTCGCTACCAATATGCAATGACACTTCATACAATCGATCGCCATCGTGATGCAACAGAAGCTTTCGAAGTATTTTTTAAAAATTCAAAATGCTTGAATCAGGACAGAAATATCTTGTTTTATTCACTTATTTTAACGGGACGATCGTATTTAAATTTAGGCAATTTCCCCAAAGCACTTCATCATTTGCTTGAGGCAGAAAAGCTTGATTCCGAGTCAGATTTTCTGAAGGTTTCGCTTGCGGAAATTTATACAAATCTCAATAATATGGAAAAAGCGCTGCAAGAGTTAGAGTCTATAGGAGATCTTACTCATCCCAAAATTTCATTTATACCTTTGGACTATGGTATTCTCCATTTTGCCCAAAACACATTATTTGCCTCGAACTTAATAAAATTAAATAGATTAGAACAGGCTCAAGAATATCTGAAAAAAGCCGAGCAACTCAAGCCTGAGCGCGCTGAAATTGCCTATTATTGGGGCGAGTGGTACGAAAGAAGTGGGGATTTGAACAAGGCTCTTTCCTTTTATAAGGAAGCGATCGAAAAATCACCAGATACATTTTTGTACCATTTTAAAAAGGGTAACCTTCATCTGGCCATGGGTGATGCTTCTCATTCAAAAAAGGAATACGAAATCTGCCAACAGCTTATTCCAAACACGAGGGAAATTTTGACCAATCTTGGAATTCTGGAACGCCTCTACGGTCGATTTGACGCATCGCTGGCGTATCTTGAAAAAGCGATTCAAAACGATTCGGGGGAGGATGAACTCTATTTTCAGAAAGCACTCACCCTGTATGATCAAAAAGAATATGAAAAAAGTGTGAGGTCGCTGCAGGAGCTCGATGAAGAAGGCAGGCCCGAAAAGGCCGCCCTGCTGCTGCTGTTAAATTGGCTTTGTTTAGGGGAAATTCAAAACTTCGGTGACGCTTTAAAACTATTTTCGGGACATTATAATCAAATTGAAAAATTTACGGGACGGCCGTTGGAAGATGCCTTTCTAATTTTATCAGAGGATTACGGCAAAAACGGCCGGTATTACGAAAGTGAATTTTCTTATACAATGCACCGTTTGTTGAAAAAGGACCCTTCAACGGAAACTCTGGAAACACTTGCCGAAATTCAAATGCAGGCTTTTCATCTCAATGCAGCCATCGGAAGTCTGGAGAATTTGATTTTAAAATCACAGAATTTGAACGGCTTAATTCGCTATTTTCGATATTTAGGCCAATGTTACACTTCCCTGGGGACAGGAGAAGCAGTCGATATGTGCCGCCATAAAATAGAAGAATTAGCCTCACAATGAACCCCCGCCCGACCCGGGCAAATTTTACAATATCTTAAAATATTTCATTAAAGTATTGGTTAAATCTGACGATAATTTAATTGGAGTTAGTAAAAACGTCGGCTTACCGGTAGCTGAAAGGGAGTTGTCAGCCCTTGAAAACTGGCAAATAGCACGGATGCTAAACAAACAACCCAAAAACATGGAGGTTTAATCATGAGTTTACGTATTTATCACAACATTGCTGCGATGACATCCTATCGCGACCTGTCCAGAGCGGATTCAATGCTGACCAAATCATTGGAACGCTTATCGTCAGGTCTGAGAATCAATCGCGCCGCGGACGATGCGGCCGGTCTGGGTATTTCTCAAAGAATGCGTGCACAGATTAGCGGTCTCAAGATGGCCAGCCGAAATGCCAGCCAGGCCGTTAATGTGGTGCAGACGGCAGAAGGTGCCATGAATGAAATCCACAATATGCTCACCCGGATGCGGGAGTTGTCGGTTCAAGCCGCTTCCGACAGCGTTACGGATACAGATCGCGGCTATATTAATTCTGAATTCGGATCGCTGCGAAATGAAATCGACAGAATCGCGACTTCAACAGAGTATAATGGCACAAAGCTGATTAACGGCAGCTATTCCGGAAATGCCGTGAGCAATGCAGCCTCTGCCACAACGGCAACTTCTGAGTTCGGTGTGACACAGATCGTCTTGAACGGTGCCAATTCGGGCGTCTTTACAATCACGGATGCCTCGGGTGCGGCCATTCAGATGACCGATGGTACAACCACTCAGACAGTAACGCTGACCGGTACCGGTACAAGCGGCGCTCCTGCCGACGGCGAAAAGATTACCGCCAATTTTGACCAGTTAGGCATTACATTGACCCTGGATTGGAGCTATGATGATACGGATCTGGACGGCACAATTATTACAGTGGACGCCGGATCAGGCGGACAGTTCCAGGTGGGCGCCGACAATGCAACAGATAACCGTATCAGCTTTACGATTGGTAATTTGAAAGCCACGGGGACAACATTGGCTCTGACCAGTGCCGATCTCAGCTCAAAGACTGCCGCGCAAAGCGCTATCACTTCAATTGACAGCGCCATTGATGCGGTGAACTCTCAACGCAGCGGTCTGGGCGCGGTTCAGAACCGTTTGGGATACACCATTGCTAATGTGAACAACCAGGTGGAAAATATTCAAGCGTCCGAATCAACCATTCGAGATGCCGACTTCGCTTTGGAGATGACGAGTTACACAAGATCGCAAATTCTTGTACAGGCGGGTACGGCAATGTTGGCTCAGGCAAACGCAACACCCCGGAACGTACTAACTCTTCTGAGAGGGTAAGTAAACTGAATCAGAATAAAGGGGGAGGAAGAAAGAGTCTTCTTCCCCTTTATTTTGAAGGAAGGCGGTGAAAAATGAGTGCGATTTATGCATTGAAATCATCTCTCTCAGAACCGGCGAAGGCTGTGCTGCCCGCAGCGGCACCTGCCTTTGTGAATCGATCCCAGGACTCAGTGCGCAAATCCCGGAAAAATTCTCATGCGGTGAAGGAAAAGTCCGGAAAATGGAATGTGGATCAGCTTCGGAGGCACAAGGAAAAGCTGAACCAGATTATGGATATTTTCGGCCGGGAAATTCGGTTTTTTGTCAATTCTAAAGATAATAAAGTCATCATTAAGATTATTGATTCACGTTCCGGAGAGGTGATTCGGCAAATTCCTCCTGAGAAAATGATCAATTTTGTCAATCGAATTGATAATATGATTGGCATTGTTCTTGATGAAAAAGTCTAGTTGTAACCAAAATTATTTGAGATTTTACAATTTTCGGAGAGGATAAACTGGAGAATTAAATGCCCGGTACATTTTCGGTTGGCGGTTTAGCTTCCGGCCTTGACACACAAAACATTCTGGACCAATTGATAGCAATCGAACGGCGTCCGATTGTACTGCTCCAGTCCCGAAAGATGGGTTATCAAAAAAAATTAGATGTTTGGAAAAAAGTCTCTTCCAAACTCTCATCACTTGTTTCGGCATTGAGTAATTTGCGAACGCAGTCTGATTTTAAAGCGTTTACCACCGGCACGGATAATAAAGATGCGATCACCTTAACGGCAACCTCTTCAGCCGAGCCGGCGGAGCACTCCGTTACGATTTTGCAGCTCGCGCAACAGCGGAAAATCTCTTCTCAATCGTTTAACAGCAAAACCGATAACCTGAATCTTTCCGGTGATTTTATCATTAATGCTCAGGTGGTCTCCGTCGGTCAGACGGACAGTCTTACGGACGTGATGGACAAGATAAACAATTCGAATGCGGATGTGCAGGCTTCCATCTTACAGCTTGGCGATAACGAATACCGTCTGGTCATTTCAAGCAAATCCACGGGTGCCGACAGTTTTCATATTCTGGATGCCAGTACGACCGATGTCCTGCAAAGTCTTGGTTTTGTGACGGGAACGACCGCCGTAAAAAATCAAATTACCGGAGGCGTGGAATCGGATAGTTTTTCAGATATTTCTTCGGCTGCCGGGAATGTATTAAAGTTGTCATCTCCTCAGAGCGGCACCGTCACCATCGGTGATAAAACGGTTTCTATCGATCTCTCGGCAGATACGCTATCTGCCATTAAAGATAAAATAAACGCCGCAAATCCGACCGGAGTTGTGGCCTCTATCGTCACCAGCACGGAAAATAATCAGATCGTTTATAAATTAAGGATAGAAGGCACTTCAACCTTTTCAGATAACAATAATGTGCTTCAAACACTGGGAATTTTGGAAGGGGACACGGGTGCTGCGGGCACAAATCAAGAAATTACCGGCAGCGCAGTCAACACAACCGACGGTTCCACGGCCATCACAGCGGCCACTCTTTTTAACGGCATCTACAATGCAAATGTCACAAACGGGGATACCATTAAAATTGTGGGGAAAGATCACAGCGGCAGCGATGTGAGCAGTGTTTTTACGATTTCGGACACGTCCACCACAAGTGTTCAGGATTTGCTAAGTGCGATTGAAACGGCTTTTTCGGGGAATGTGACGGCGTCCATCAATAGTTCCGGAAAGATTGTCGTTACGGACAGCGTGGCCGGCGCAAGCCAATTGGATGTGAACCTTATTGAGAATAATGAGGGCGGCGGCGTTTTAAATTTCGGCACATTTTCGGTCTCCAAAACGGGCCGCGATGCCATTGTCGGCGATTTACAAGAGGGAAAAGATGCGTCGCTGAAAGTAGACGGAATCCAATTAACCCGAAAGTCGAATTCCATTTCCGATATCCTGCAGGGCGTGACATTAAATCTGCACCAGGCCGATACAGCAACAACCCTTAATGTTTCGGTTTCACGGGATTACGATGCAATTAAGAAAAATATAAATGCGTTTATTTCCAAATATAATGATTTAGTCACTTTTATTAATCAGCAGTTTAGTTACGATGCCGACAAAAAGAAAGCCGGCACCCTTTTGGGAGACACAACACTTGTCTCCGTTCAATCCGAGATTAAAAACATTGTTTCCAATCAAATTAGCGGTTTACCCGCCGACCTTCGATCCTTGGCTCAGGCCGGAATCGATACGGACGATGCCGGAAAGCTCTCGTTTGATGAAAACAAATTTGACACAAAAATACAGAGCGATTTTGACGGTGTTGTGAAATTATTCTCCGCAGTCGGCATCACCACTGACAGTGACATTACGTATATTAACCACACAAAAGACACGATTGCCGGCACGTATGCCGTCAATATTACGCAGGCCTCCACACAGGCGTCGGTACTCGGCACGACAAATTTACAAACCGGAATTGCCGGCGCGGAAGTGTTGACCCTAACCGATAAACTGACCAGCAAAAGTGTCTCGATCACATTGACTGCAGGCGAAGCGATTGATGAAATTGTCAGTCAAATTAATGCCGAAACCTCCCGGGAATACAGCCAAAAACGCACCTCGTCCGGCGCCCTTTTGGCGGGTGGGAATCCGGCCACGGCAAGCACTGCATGGAGCAGTGTGGACGGGACTGCCACAACCGGAGATACCATTACCATTTCGGGCACAAGACACGACGGGGATCTGGTATCCGGAACCTACACAATAGGCGCAAGCGACACAATTCAAGACCTGCTCACGAATATTCAAAATATTTTTGGCAACACGGCCACGGCAACCATTAACAGTCAGGGCGAAATTGTGGTGACCGATGTGGATTCCGGCACAAGCCAGATGGAAATCACGTTGACGGCCAATAATGAGGGAGGGGGCTCCATTAATTTCGGGACAATGGATTTAACACAGCAGGGGCGTTATGCTCTGGAGATCAGTGCGTATAATGAGAATGGGTATTTAAAAATAATGCATGACGTTTATGGATCAAGTTCCGGATTTTCAATTGTTCAAAGTGTCAATAATCTTGGTATTACCGATGGTGATTACGCCGGGATCGATGTGAATGGTACCATTAACGGTGAAAATGCCACCGGCTCCGGTCAACTGCTTACCGGTGACAGCAGCGACTCGAATGTGGACGGCTTGGTCCTTCGCGTGACGCTGACACCCGACCAACTCACGGCGCAGGGTGCGGATCAGGGCAGCATTTCCCTGACTTACGGCATGGCGGAGCAGATGTATATGCATCTGCAAAGAATTACCGACCAATACGACGGATATGTGGCGCTTCGGGAAAAAAATATTCAAGATGTTATGAAAGATATTCAGGACCGGATGGACATGATGGAAATTCGGGTGCAAAAGAAACGTCAGAATCTGGAGAGTAAGTTTTGGAATTTGGAAACCTCAATGGCCAAAATGAATTCATTACAGAGTTATTTGAGCAGGCAATTAGCAGGGTTGAGTACTTCATTTGGATAAACCTATCGGAGGCAGTTTCATGGTAAAAAAACAGGGAGTGGAATCTTATCTGAATACCAGTGTTGACACAATGGACGGGGGAAAGTTAATTGTCCTGCTGTACGAAAAATTAGAAGACCATTTGAGAACCGCCATTGAACAGCTTAACTCCGGTGACATGAGTGGAAAGGGAGAAGCCATTTTAAAAAGCCAGGATATCGTGATGGAGTTGTTATCGTCATTAAACTTAAAAATCGGTGAAATCGCGCTGAATCTTCAGGCCATTTACCTGTTCATGTTTAAAGAATTAAATCGGATAAACCTTGAAAAAGACAGTATTGCACTTGAAAAAGTTCTCCTGGCAATTCTGGAATTGAAAAGCGCCTGGGTTGAAATTACAGGAAAACGAAAACATATCGCTGCAAAGAGCACTTGTTCTGAAAAACAGCAGAAAAGAAATTTAGCAGTTGTTGTTTGATAAAGGGATAACCATTATGTCGATTCATCAGTATAAAGAGGGGCTGCTGACGGCTCTTAGTAATCACTATCAGACATATCAGGACTTATTCAAAATATCCAAAAAACAAAATAATTACTTGAAAAATAAGGAAGTGGATTCCTTATTTAAAACGAATCCTAAAAAGGAGAATCTGGTTGAAAGCCTCAAGATCAGCGAGAAAGAAATAACGCATTATAAAAAAGAGTGGAGCCTGTTCAGAGATCATCTGTCCTTTGACGACCGGCAGAAAGTCCAGAAAATACTTGAGAATATTCAATCCATTGTGAAAGATTTGCTTTCGGTGGAGCATGAAAACCGAAATATGGCGGAAAATCAGAAAAATGAGGTCAAAAGTGATTTATCGAAATTAGCCGTGAACAAAAAGAATATCAGAAAGTATATTTTGCAGGAGCAATTATATCGACAGGGCACGGCTTAATAGGAGAGTATTGACCAATGAAAATAAATGAGATAAATTCCCAAAAATATATATCGGGTGTTCAGCAGGATACCGGTAAAAAAGAACCGGTTCAGAAACAACAGGCGAAAAATGGTAAAGATGAAATTCTGATTTCTTTTCAGGGAAAGAAGCTGAGTCATTCTAAGCGCCTGCTGCAAATTGCAAAGGAAAAGTTAAAGAGTGTTCCGGATATCCGGCTGGATAAAATTGAAGCATCTGTCCA
>BDTM01000142.1 GCA_002898015.1 bacterium BMS3Bbin03
CCATTTTTAAAAACGATTCTAATCACAAATAAAATCAAATTGAAAAAATCAAAAATCAAAATTGCAATTTAAAATGCAAAAATACCACCTGTTAAAATCCGAAGCACGAAATCCGAAACAAATTCGAGTGATCGAAATCCAAAACGAAGCAAAAGAACCATGGGCTCTGTGTTTGAGAAATTAGGTCGTTTGAATTTTGGATTTGTTTTGAATTTTTCATTCTTCCCCTTCTTAGCCAAATGGTTCGCTATCAGGTGGATTCCCGTAAGTGCGGTTTTACTGCCCATCGCCTATCTCAAAAATATCCTTGATTTTAAATCCCTTCTTTAGTAATTTAAAAGATTGTTAAACTCTTAAAGCACAACACTGATTTTTATATTTTAAATAAAAATTCCGCTATATGAACACAATAGATCGCACGGTTAAACAGATTTCACAGCTTTCCCAATGGCATGACATCAGTTTTTTAAAGAAAATTGGGCGGGTGGCAGATGAAGCTCATTTTGAGGTGTACGCGGTAGGAGGATATGTGCGCGACCGGTTTCTGACAGAAAAATTCAGGCGAGTCGACCGCAAGGATATCGATTTTGTGGTGGTCGGTGATGCCCTTGAATTTGCCCGTACCCTAAAAAAGGCACTTCACGGAAGAAATCTGATTGTTTACAGACGCTTTGGTACGGCCATGCTGGAGATCGAGGATTACAAATTGGAACTTGTGACCGCCCGGACCGAAAGTTATGCAGACGACTCCCGAAAACCGACTGTTCAGCGTGCCGATTTGTTCAGTGATTTGTCCCGTCGGGATTTTACAATTAATACATTGGCGATCGGTCTCAATTCAGCCTCTTTTGGAAATCTTTACGATCCTTTTGACGGATTGCACGATATTAAAAAGAAAATACTGCGCACCCCTCTTGAACCGGATCTCACCTTTAAAGACGACCCCCTGCGGATTTTACGGGCGGTTCGTTTTGCCGCGCTCCTGCATTTTTCGATTGAAGAAAAGACCCGTGAAGCGATGGCAAAAATGGCGCCGCGCCTGAAAATACTCTCCTGGGAGCGAATTACGGATGAGTTCTTAAAGATATTATCGGCCGATCAGCCCTCGCGGGGTATTCGGTTGATGGATGAAATAGGGCTGCTGCCGTATGTGTTTCCTGAATTGATTCCTTTGAAAGGTGTGGAGCAGCGCCGGGGCTTTCATCACAAGGATGTCTTCCTGCACACGTTGAAAGTTCTGGATAATGTGGCCGTGGCCACGGATAAAATTACGCTGCGATTTGCGGCTCTGGTGCACGACATCGCCAAGCCCCAGACAAAAGACTTCAAAGAAGAGGTTGGCTGGACCTTTCATGGGCACGATGAAATCGGCGCCCGAATGGTGGAACCCATCGCCAGCCGAATGAAACTCTCCAATAATTTCAAAAAGACCGTGCAGAAATTGGTTCGTCTTCATTTGCGCCCGATCTTTCTGTCCGCAGAGGATGTGACGGATTCGGCCATCCGGCGGCTGATTGTGCAGGCCGGGGATGATCTGGATGACCTGTTTATCCTCTGCCGGGCGGACATTACGTCCGGAAATCCCGAAAAGGTGCGGAACCATTTAGCCAATTTTGATTATGTCGTGCAGCGGGTGGAAGAAGTTCGGGAGAAGGACAAACTTCGGGAATTCCAGTCCCCTGTGCGGGGCGGGGAAATCATGGAAATTACCGGGTTGAAACCCGGTCCGCGCATTGGAAAATTAAAAAAAGCCATTGAAGAGGCGATTTTAGACGGTCTGATTCCCAATGAACACGATGCCGCCAGAGCTTATTTGATGCAAATAAAAGATCGCTATTTACAGGAAGACAACTCTCTTCGCTCCGAAAAGAAAAAAACGCGCGTCAATAAGAAAAATGCGGTTTTTTAAATCAAATAAATATTTTCAAGAAACATTCTTATAAAATATTCGTCAATAATCTATAACAAAAACGGGAGGAAACAATGGACGAGAAAACCAATGAAACTGGGGAGAGTTCGGTAAAGACGGAAGAAGGCGGCGGTTTTTTTCAAAAGTGGTTCGATTTATATTTTAACCCGCAGAAATCTTTTCAAAGCATCGACAGCAAACCGGACTGGGTACTCCCGGTCGTCGTAATGGCGGTTGTGACTGCCGTCATCATGGTTGCCTTGGCGCCCATCATGCATCAGTTTCAGGTTGAGCGTTTAATGGATATCCGAAATTTATCGCGTGAACAAGCGGAAGATCTGCTTCAAAAAGGGCGGCAGTTCCAGAAATTTATCGTCCCCATTTCTGCGTTCATCGGTATTTTTGTGGTAGAAATTGTGGCAGCGCTTTTCTTTTACCTGGTCGGAACGGTTTTTATGGCGGGCGACGTTCCCTATAAAAAGGTTTTATCCATTTGGGCATACACGTCGCTGGCGGTGGGTATTGTTGGAATGATCATTCGGACCCCGCTCATGTTCATTAAAAAAACAATGTTGGTTCAAACCAGTCTGGCTGCTTTTCTTTCTGCGGACAGCCGGGGAAGTCTTCTGTACCGTGTTTTTTCAAAAATCGATGTTTTCATGATCTGGCAGTTAATATTAGTAACGCTTGGTTTCGTGGCTATTTATAAATTTAATACTAAAAAATCCGCAACCGTTGTATTTGGCCTGTACGTCTTATGGATTGTGGTTTCTGTTTTATTCGGATCAATTTTTAAAACGTCAAGATTGGGTGGTTAATCGTTTAGGAGGGTTTATGAAACGGTTCTGGTCAGGTGTGTTTGCATTTTTTTTGCTGTTTGGGATGACGTTCCCCGGGTTGTCCCAGACAAAATCCTTGAATTTGGGTCAATGTATAAAGATTGCACTGCAGGCAAATCCTCAGGTTAAAAATGCCTATCGACAAATAAATCTTGCCGAAGGCGGTATTACGTCGGCGCGAGCCACTATTCTTCCGTCTATTTCCGGAAATGCCTCATCAGCCCGCGCCATTCAAGCGCCAAGCACCTTTGTGCAGGATGTGCCCATTTACATTAATCCAATCACAAAAAAAGTCACTTATGCCCAACGTGAAATTATTCGAGGCGGATATGCAAGAAATGCGCACAATCTGGGTGTTTATCTGAACCAGACAATTTTTGACGGAGGGAAATGGTGGAACCGGATTCGGGAGGCAAACGCCAATTACCGGTCGGTGGAGTGGAAATACAAAGCGACGCGGCAGAACATCATTTTACAGGTGACACAGCGTTTTTTTGAATTGCTTAAGGCCTCTCAGCTTCTGGAGGTTTATGAACAATCCGTTAAATCCACGGGGGAACAATATCGAAAAACCCAGAGCATGTACGAAGTGGGTGCTGTGGCACAGGTGGATGTTTACCGGGCAAAGGTGAATTTGGGACTGGCGAAGATGAACGCCATCATGCAGAGAAATAAAGTGCTTATTGCAAAATCAAATTTAAACGTGACGCTGGGAAGAAATCCGGGGACTCCGATTGAACTTTCAAATGAAAAAGTTGGTATGGAAGAATTCAAGGGGACGGCTGAAGATGCCAAACGGCAGGCATTTCAAATGAATGCGAATTTGAAATCGTTCAAAGAGCAGATTTCTTCCTATCGATACGCCATTAAAGTTGCAAAAGGGGATTATCTTCCTCAGATATCGGCGCGTGCCGGTTACAGCCGGTTTAACACACTGTTTGACCGGGTGTATTCGACATGGGATAAAAATTACGGGTTAAATCTCTCTGTGAGTGTCAATTGGAATCTGTTTAGCGGATTTCAACGGGCGGCAAATGTGGAACACCAGAATTTAAATTATCTCATCGCCAAAGAGAATTTTTCGGATCAGCAGCGTTTGCTGCTGCAAAGTGTGGAACAGGCGTTTATGAATCTTCAGGCGTACCGGCAAATTTATGACATTAACAAAGAAAATCTGAAAGCCGCAGAAGAAGATTTACGATTGGCAACGGAGCGTTACAAGGTTGGGTCGGGCACACTTTTAGAAGTGATCGATGCGCAGGTTTCCCTCACAAAAAGTAAGGCTACATTGGTGAATACGAAATATGATAATCTGATCGCTCTGGCACAATTATATGATTCGATGGGTATTATTGAACAGAAAATTATGAGATTGTTAAAAGAATAAACAGTCAGGAGTACAGGAATGTCCAACTGGAAGAAAATCCTTATCGTTAGCGGTGTTGTTCTGTTACTGGCTATTTTGATTTACGTGAACGTCCGGAAAAGTTCCGGGGAAACAATACCGGTGCAGGTTGAAAAAGTGAAACGCGGCACAATCACACACAAGGTGTCGGGTACGGGAAAAATACAACCGGAAACAGATGTTAAAATCAGCGCAAATGTGTCTGCACGAATTACGCAGCTAAACGTTACAGACGGCGAGAGAGTTCATAAGGGTCAGGTTTTGGTTGTGCTGGACCGGACCCGTTACGAAGCGGCCGTCACCCAGGCGAAGGCCGTCCTGAGTTCTGCGAAAGCCTCTTTACGGCAGGCGAAGGCTTCATATAATAATGCGAAGATCTCCCTGGGCAGAACGCAAAAACTGTTTGATCAGGGGTTGGCTTCTGCGGAGCAATTGGATCAGGCAAGCACCAAATCCGAGGTCCAAAAATCCATTTATGACGCCGCGAAAGATCAGGTTATTCAGGCGAAAGCCCGATTGGAACAATCCGAAGACGATCTGAACAAAACGACAATTCGGTCACCCATTGACGGAATGGTTATTCAGCGAAACAAGGAAGTGGGTGAAATTGCGGTGGGTTCGCAATTTAAGGAAGATGTCATTTTACGTGTGGCCAATCTTTCGAGAATGGAAGTCCAGAGTGAGATTGATGAAAATGATGTCGTCGATGTGGCTCAGGGAGATACGTCTCTTATTAACATCGATGCCTTCCCGGATACCACGTATCACGGAATCGTGACGGAAATTTCCCACACGGCGATTGTAACGGGTTTGGGCACACAGGAGGAGATCACAAATTTTCAGGTCAAAATCCGCATTTTGGACACCATTCCGAAGCTGCGTCCGGGAATGTCGGCGACGGTTGATATTAAAACGGAAACACTTAAGAATGTTCTGATTGTGCCCCTTCAGGCTGTGACCGTGCGGAGCATTTCACAAATTCCCTCTTTGAAAAAGACGGTAAAGAAAGATTCCCTTGAAATTGCGGAAGGGAAAATTAGCCCGGAGAGCAAGATTCGGGAGGTTGTGTTTGTGATAAAAAATGGGGTGGCTCACATTCGGCCGGTCAAAACGGGCATTTCTTCGGATGCGGACACCGAGATTTTAGAGGGCGTAAAAGAGGGCGATACCATTGTCGTGGGCAGTTTCCGTGCGCTGAGCAAACAGCTTCGGGACGGCAAACCTGTTAAGATCGAGAAGAAGAAAAAGTTTAAAATGACGTCGAGATAAACGAAATTCAATGAAATTCTTTAAAAGAATCACCAAAACGCGCAGGAGTTGTTGAATGATTATCGAAGTCCGAAACTTAGAAAAGAGCTACAATCTCGGGACAGTTGTGGTAAAGGCCCTGCGGGGGATCGATTTAACGGTCGGGAAAAACGAATATCTTGCGATTATGGGCCCGTCCGGATCCGGGAAATCTACTTTAATGAATATCATTGGATGTCTGGATACGCCGAGTTCCGGAGATTATTTTTTTGAAGATAAAAATGTGAGTAATTTCGACGATGACCGTCTGGCTGAAATTCGAAATCAGAAGATCGGTTTTGTGTTCCAGACCTTTAATCTTCTGCCGCGCGCGGATGCGCTTCACAATGTGGAATTGCCTCTCATTTACCGGGGCATTCCTTCCAAAGAGCGAAAACGCCAGGCCACGGAAGCCCTCGAGCGTGTGGGGCTGGCAGACCGGATTCACCACCGGCCCAATGAACTTTCCGGAGGACAACGCCAACGGGTCGCCATTGCGCGGGCGCTTGTCAACAATCCCTCCATTATTTTGGCCGATGAACCCACCGGAAATCTGGACACCGTCACCGGTGAAGAAATCATGGTCATTTTTGAGGAATTGTACGAACTGGGGAACACCATTATTCTGGTGACACACGAACGCTACATTGCCGAACACAGCCGGAGAATCGTGCATCTCCGGGACGGCTTAATCGAAACGGATGAAACCATTCCCGAGCAGTCCCGCTGGGTGATGAACCATCAGAACCATGAAAATCCTTAAGGAGTCCCCGGCATGCCGCTTCTGATGGAAATGTGGGAAAACCTTGTCATGGGCATCAAAGCCCTGGTGGTTCACAAATTGCGGACCTTTCTGACCACGCTTGGCATCATTATCGGTGTGATGACCATCATCGTGATTTTTACCGTCATCAACGGCCTTGACAAAGCGATGATGAGCGAAATTTCGTCATTGGGCTCGAATGTGTTGTTTGTTCAAAAATACCCCTGGTTTGCGGGGATGGATTGGTTCAAATATCGAAACCGGCCCAAAATCGATTTAAAAGAGGTGCGCGCCATCGAAGAAAAGGCGACCCTTGTGGAAGCTGTTTCCTACGAGAATTCGACCCGGACCGTCGCCCGCTACCGGGATGAGACTGTTAAAAATGTTCGAATTATCGGAACCAACGAGCAATATCCCCAAACCGCCAATGTGGATCTGGCAGTGGGGCGGTTCTTGATTCCTTCGGATGTCCGGCACCGAACCTACGTGGCCATCATCGGCTGGGATGTGGCGGAAAATCTCTATAACGGCATGGATCCCATTAATCGCCGCATTAACCTCCGGGGCTACAATTTTCGGGTGATCGGGGTGGCCAGGAAAAAGGGGAAACTTTTTGGCCAAAATCTGGATGTCCGCGTTTACATTCCGTTCGGCACATTTCAGAAGATTTTCGGATCGCGGCGTTCTCTGACGATTCGGGTGAAAATCAAGGATCCGAAATACATGGCCGCCGCAAAAGATCAACTCCGATGGATTTTGCGGCTGGCGCGCCATGTGCCGCCGATGAAGGAAGACAACTTTGCCATCAATCAGCAGGACATGATTACGCGTGTTTACCGGAATTTAACCACGGGTTTGTATTTATTGGCACTCGGTGTGGCGGCTATTTCGCTGATTGTGGGCGGTATCGGCATCATGAATATCATGCTTGTCTCCGTGACGGAGCGCACGCGCGAAATCGGCATTCGCAAAGCCATCGGCGCCAAACGCAGAGACATCCTGTTCCAATTTCTGGTGGAGTCTTTGCTGGTAAGTTTTCTGGGCGGCATATTCGGAATGCTGCTGGGGTTTCTGATCGGTATTCTCATCCGGTCTACCACGCCTCTGCCGGCGACCATCTCAATCTGGGCAATTCTGTTAGGTGTGGGATTTACATCCACGGTCGGAATTTTCTTCGGGATTTATCCCGCTTACAAAGCCGCAAAACTCAGTCCTATCGAAGCCTTGCGGCACGAATAGAGCGGGCCCGCCTTCCCTGTCTACCCTGTTAGGGTGATCGGTTTTGCGATGAACCGGAATGAGTACCGATGTAAAAAGATAAAACCTCACATTCGGGTGGGGATCGTTTATTTTGAGATTCTCCTGATGGCGAACCATCAGGCTAAAAATGGGAAGCGCTGTAAACGGCGCTGACATAGCAGGACGGCTTCAGCGTCCTTTCTATTATTAGCCCCGCGGTTTGCCATGGGGCAAGGCAAGACCTATGGCCGCACAATTGTTTGGATTTATGAGATGGCAGTCTTTTTTTGCAGCCCATCCGTAAGTGTGGTTTTATGTAAAAAGGCCGTATTACATGGAGTAGGGATTGGCCGTTTGCAGGATATCCAGAAGTTCGTCTCTCAAACGTGCATCTTCTCTTCGAATTTTTTCCAATTCCGAAATGATTTCCGGGAAACCCTTATTCTCAAACTCGAAAATAGTCTTCAAAACCTCCCGGGGGTTTTCGTTTTCGGCTTCCAAATCCTCGATCAGCTTCTGGAAAGTGGTTTTCGATTCGTCTGCGGGCGCTTGAATTTTTACCTCCGTCGGGGTTCCGCCCAATTTTAGAATGAGGTTTTTTAAGGTTTCGGCGTGTTTCTTTTCGGTCCCGGCAATTTCCAGCAGTTTTTTTTGATGATGTGCATAGTGCAGTTCGCGGGCATGTTTTTCAAGGCGTTGGGCCTGCGTCTGTTTTTTCAGATAATCTTCCTGAAGGAGCTCCAGCAAATCTTTGTGTTTTGAAGCCTCAAGGTCACCAAAACTGCTTTTCCAGCTTCCGCTCAATTTCTTAAACAGCGAAGCCATCGCATCCTCCCTTCCGGTAAAAAATCAATGACCGCATCCCTACGCGCAGGCGTTAAGCCTCCGGGGATGGATATCGCACACAGTTCAAAATATAGCAAAACCGCTTAAAAGACGCAAGCTGTTTTTACGACGGCCGCCCGGGAAATATTATTTTTCCCGGAGCAGTGTAGTTACTCGAACAGCCCCGTTAATGGTGCTTAATTCGATGCGTGAGTGACCCTTGCCAAACCGGCCGCGCATTTTGTGTTTGCTGATTTTGCCGGAAATTTCAATCGGAAAATCCGATTGAATCGATCCGTTGACCGTTGCAAGTTCAATACGGCCTCCGGCCGATTTCGGCAGCTCGAGATTTATGGAGCCGTTGATCGTTTTCAGAACAAGGGAGCCCAGACCTCCGGCATCGGAGATGCTGGCTTCAATACGGCCGTTTATCGTTTTGGCGGAAATGTCGCCGGTCACATTTTTCAGTGTGATTTTTCCATTGGTCGCTTTGGACTCAATGTCGCCGCTTACATCGCTGATTTTTGAGGAACCGTTTATGGAAGAAGATTCAATATTGGTCGCCCGGGGTACCCACAAATGAAAATGAACTGTGATATCCGCCCTTGCACCTGTGCCAAAAAGCCAATCAAAGAAATTCCAGCCGTTTTTTAACCCTTTGGGATAAATGGGTTTAACATTCAGGTAATCCGTTCCGGAATCAAATTCGATCCGTAATTCCTTGAGGTACTCTTTCGCACGTTCCCGGGATGACGTCTTGACAATTTTTTCGGCCACCACTTTTACCGAATCCTTATTCCAGGATTCAATCCGAATCCGCCCATTGATGTTTGAGATGGATAAATCCCCGTTTGGCGTCAACGCAAATGTTTTGATAATGGTCTCTGTCACTTTGACCCGTGCCAGTGCGATATTTGCCTGTAAAAGAAACAAACAGCCCAGCACAAGCACCATCATTAATCGGCTTCTTTTCATAAAAATATCCCTCCCGATTTACAATTTTTGGTTACTGCTGCAGCCCAGGATTACGCTTTTTCATATTTTTATTTTAAACGGCTTAGAATTCATTTCTTTCCTTTGCAGCGTGGTGATGTTGTGGCAGAATCGTGACTAAGAAGCTTTCTTCCTTTCAACTTTTGGCGCCGGCGTGGATTTTGCCTCAGGTTTTTTTGAAGGAGATTTTTCCTTTTTCTTTCCATCGTGATTCGCATAATCGGCGTTTTTGTGCTTGTAGTCCGTCTCATAAAAACCGGAGCCCTTAAAAATCACGCCATAGCTTGAACTAATCAATTTTCGAACCGGGCCTCCGCATTGAGGACAGAGTTTGATTGGTTCATCATGCATCGATTGAAATTCTTCAAAGATGTAGTCGCAGGATTCACACTTGTATTCATAGGTCGGCATTCCACAATCTCCCGTTATTAAATTATCTGAGGCAAAATTAAACAAAAATATAGCATAAAATCCGCGAAGTATCCAGTATTTTCTACCGCTGTTCTTTTTCTAATTCTTCTTCACATTTTTTACAATACCGGCCTGTCGGTACGGCCTCCAGGCGGTCTTCTTCGATGGTCTGTCCGCAGCGCTCGCAAATGCCGTAAGTGCCGTCCAGCGTTTTTTGCAGCGCAAGTTGAATTTCTTTCAATTCCGCCGCATCATGGGTTAAAAAGTTTAAAATATAGTCTTTCTGCTCTTCGATGGACGATTTTTCCTCATATTCTGTGACCAGAGATGTCCCTTCCAACTCGGCAATATCCGTTTGCAGATAGCCAAGCTCTTTTTGTACACGCTCGTATTCGGTCAGGAGTTTTTTTGTAAAATGTACTAATTTATTTTTATCCATTGCCGCCATCTCTTTTCCATTAAAAATTTTAACGTCTTTCAACCAATCGATAATTTCCATCGCCAAATTGGTCAAAAAATACAAACGAACGTCCCAATTTATTGTATCTCCAGATTTCATATTCCCTGGTGCGTTCATCAAATTGGCGTTCCACAGAATCCGGCGGACCGTAAAGAATATAGGTTTTGCCGCGATCCGTTTTCCAGCCGTCGTGACCGGCGACTCCAAAATGTTCATTTGCGTACCGGACCCGCCGATAGTACTCCGTCTGTAATTCATTCAATTCGGTTCCGGGGGCTGGATCAACACGCTCCCAGAATGCATCGAACAGTTTCTTTTTTTCAGCGAATGATTTTGCCTGTTTCATCGCTTCCAATTGATCCGAAGAGGCAATATAGACTAAAACTTCAACGGCTTGATCCAATTGTTTAGCATTTTTGAATTCCATTGCTTTTGCCACTTCAAACGGCGTGCGCTCCGGTTTCACATTTTTGGCGTGCAGCACGGAAACTTCCGCAACATATTTTCCTGAAATAAGCGAATCCACACGAACCATCGGGGAAAATTTAAAAAACCGCTTTTCCCCCGAAATCAGGAGTGTATCTCTTTGAAAAATCTTTCCATTCTCGCGGTTTTTAATCTGAAATAACAGATTAAAATCTTTTGGATCGGTTTTCCCCACTGTAAAAAAAGCAAAGAAATTTTTTGAGAACCGGTTCGAAACGATGGGTACAGGAAGTTCATTTTGATCTGGCGAATCCGGAGGGACGGTTAACAAAAGAATTGAGCCGAAAGAAACCGGCGCTTTGCGAAAATCTTTTATTTTTACGGGAATTTTGAAATAAAAAGGACGGTTTGTTTGTTTGTCTTTAACTTCAAAACGCAGTTTGTAACGTCCGGGAGGCGTATTGATTTCCGTATCGAAGCGGTCGAAACGTTTTTTTTGATTGGTCTCTTTGTAATGCTTTGTAAAGACTTTGCGCACCCAGTTTTTTTCGAACAGCATTTCTTTGTTTTTGCGGTCGAATAAATAAACGGAAAACGAATATTCTGCCTGAAATCCTGAATCCACCCGGACAAAAACCAGTTCATCGTAAGGCACTTCAATGAAAACCTTGCAATTGGACTGCGTTAAATCGGGAGAAGGAAAATTGGCGATTTGATAATAGTAATTAATTAGCCCGGGATCTTTTGCACGAGCCAGTTCTGCCTGAGCGTTTGAAAAAGCGAACAAAAGAAACACGCTCATCCCTAATTGTATTCGCAATCTTTTCAGCATTTTCAGTTTCTAAATCCCACTCCGATGTCAACGATTAAAACGCAGGCATAAAGACTGCGGTTACACAATATTAAAGTCCCGTACCCTTTTGGGGCGTGTAGTCAAAGACACAACAAATTTTAAGGGAAGCCGGCTTCCGCACCGGCTTCCCATTCGCTTAAAGTCATCTGAAACGGGTTATTTCTTCTTTGGAATTTCTATCGCCACAAAGAAGTTGTCTTTGCCTCTCTGCACCAACAGCAGCACCACGTCTCCGCGATGAAGCTTGGAAATCACATTATGATATTCGCGAACGTTTGACACCGGTTTCCGATTAATTTCACGAATTAAATCACCCGTTTTTAATCCCTTTCGGGCCGCGGGTCCGGAAGGATTAAGGGCTGTAATCAGCACCCCTCTGGATTTTTCGTAGCCGTACTGCTTTGCCAGATCCGGTGTCAGATTGGACACTTCCATCCCTAAATCTATTTCAGGAGTCTTGCTGCTCACTTTTTCCAATTTCTGGCTTTCCGGCATTTGACCCAACTTCAGGGTAATCTTTTTCTCTTTCTTATTGCGGATAATTTCCAGCGTCACTTTTGTCCCCGGCGGCAGTTGGGTGACCATAAATGCCAGGTTACTGGGGCTGGTGATCTTTCTGCCGTTAAACTTTAAGATCACATCCGAAACCTTTAGTCCGGCTTTTTCGGCGGGGCTCCCTTTTGTCACCTCGGAGATGACCACACCGTTGTTTTCCTTTAAACCTAGCGCCTTAGCCAGGTCTTCATTTACGCCCTGAATTTGAACGCCCAGCCATCCGCGCACGACATGCCCTTTGGTTTTCAGATCGGAAGTCACCGATTTCACCATATTTATCGGAATGGCAAATCCGATTCCGGCAAAGGCACCGGACGGCGCGACAATAGCGGTGTTCATTCCAATCACTTCACCCTGCAGATTAATCAGGGCTCCGCCGCTGTTTCCGGGATTAATAGGCGCATCTGTTTGAATATAATTTTCATAAGGTGAAAGCTCCAAGCCCGAACGGCCAAGCGCACTGACGATGCCCTTTGTCACGGTTTGATGTAATTTCTGTGAAAAAGGATTTCCGATAGCCAAAACCCATTCTCCGACTTTTAAATTATTGGAATTTCCGAGTTTGGCGATGGGCAGATTTTTTGCCTTTATTTTGATCAGAGCAATATCTGTCTTGGGATCCGTTCCGATAATTTTGGCCTTGTAAGTATTTCCGGCCGGCGTTTTGACGCGAATATCATCCGATCCGCTCACCACATGGTTATTGGTAATAATGTAACCATCGGATGTAATGGTGATGCCGGATCCCATTCCTTCCTCGTGATATTCCCTGTACTGCGGCCTTCTTTTCTGCTTTGGCTGTTGTCCCTGTCCGAATTGATTAAAAAAATCCGGCCCGAAAAAGAAGGAAAACGGATTCTGATAAGTGCGCATTTTAATGATCTTTTCACTAAAAATCGTCACAATGGACGGCTTCACTTTCGAAGCCGCATTTTCAAAAACTGAATTTAATTGATAAATAAATTGGCTATTCGTCAGGGCCGTGGATGATTGTTGCCCTTGTGTTTTTGAGGCATTTACTTTTGCTTCAACAGCGGGTGTGCCGTTTGAAGCAAGCCCTTTATGTGTAAAATTGAAATCCGATATTAAAATAACGGTGATCAGACTTCCAACAAGCAATGCCACGCCTACTAATAATAAAACCCATTTTTTTCGCATTAGATGCCCTCCCTTTGGTTTATTCAATTCATTTCTATTTTCATTTTCACTTGCCGGCTTTTTCAAACTCCCGCAGTAACTCTTTCTGCCTCTCATTCAGAACGGTAGGTATTTGAACGTTTATTTTTACATATTGATCCCCTCTTTTACCGTCTTGTGTTTTAATCCCCATTCCTTTTAAACGAAACACCTGTCCGCTTTGTGTTCCGGGAGGAATTTTTAATTCCACTTTTTTCCCGTCGACGGTTCTCACACGAATGCGCGTCCCCAATATCGCCTGGGTCACTCCGACAGGCACCTCACAATAAACATCGTTCCCTTTTCTCTCAAAAAAATGGTGTTTTCCGACGCGGATTTGTACAATCAGGTCCCCCGGTTTACCGGTCGGCCCCGGTGAACCCTGACCGGCGATTCTAATCTGAGTGCCGTTATCCACGCCGGGCGGAATATTAATCGATACTGTTTTTGTCTGTCCGTTTAAAGCGATTGAAAATTTATGCGGCCCGCCTCTCACAGCCTCTTCAAACGGGATTTCCAACTCCACCCGGACATCCTGCCCGCGGGACGGCCACCGCCTGCTTCGGGTGAACCGGTCTCTTCCCCCTCCAAAAAGCTGGGAGAACAAGCTGTCCAGGTCGAATGGTGTGCCATCGGTGAACGACGCCTCTCTGCCTCCCCGGTTAAATTCAAAATGCACCTCCCCCATATTCCCTATATTGCCGAAGTCGAACCCGCTGTCGGGGATTTCTCCGCCATATTTGCGAAGCCGGTCATATTTTGCCCGTTTTTCTTTATTGCTCAAAATATCATACGCTTCCGCAACATCTTTAAATTTTTCTTCGGAAACTTTATCGCCCGGGTGAGAATCCGGATGGTATTGTTTTGCCAATTTCCGGTAGGCTTTTTTGATTTCGCTATCGGATGCTTTCTCGTCGACACCCAGAATTTTATAATAGTCCTTTAATTCCATTTCGTCGGATCACACCTTCAGCGGTTTTTCTGCCCCACTTTTACTTTTGCCGGACGCAGCAGCCTTCCTTTGTAGCGGTAACCCTTTAGCCACGTATCCACAATTTTGCCGTCCATCTGCGCCTCGGTCTCTTCAACGGAAACGGCTTCGTGCACATTGGGATCAAAGGCATTCCCTTCGTCCGTAAATGATTCCAGCCCGTGAGATTGAAGCGTGGTCATGAGATTTTTATAAATGATTCCAATGCCCTCCCGCAGGGATTGTTCGGAACTTTCCGAGTTCAGCAGCCGTTCCAGATCATCGATGACGGGCAAGAGCATCCTAAACACGTCTCCCCGAACATAATCATAAATTTCCGAATGTTCTTTCCGAACGCGCTTGCGATAATTATCAAATTCGGCTTTTAACCGCTGCAGCATTCGCAAACATTCTTCTGTTTTTAAATTCTGCCGGGAGGTGCGCTCAAGGCGACTCCCTTTATCTTTTTTGTCCGCCTGAGTGACCGTCCCGGCTGTCTCTCGAGATTTTGCCAATTCTTCAGAAATTGAAGAATCGGGATCTATTTTCTGATCGAGCCCATCAGGACCCGATTCGTTATTTTTGTGCTTTATCTCATCTTCAATCGGAACTGAATAGGATCGATCTTGCATACATATTCCTCCGCTGTTTCAATTATTCTATATGATAAATTAGATGAATCACGTAATCATTCCCGGAATCAGCCGAATAACCAATCGTCTGAACGAACCCTTCCCGCACAGATTCAGGAATTTCGACATCGACAACCCGGCTCTTTACTAAATAGCCTCTTCCCCGGCAGACAGAGCAAACACCCAGGCCGGTCCATCCGCTCCCTCTGCAGGATGAACAGGCCGCTTTTTCCGGAAATTGAATCTGAAAACTTGCTTTCTTCCCGGCCTGTCCGGCTTCCAAAAATACTTCAAATGATAAATCACGCCGCCCGGAGACGGAACCCCTGAAAGGGAATTCCCAAAAATCGTTTAAAAAATCATCCCTCTCTAAAATCAGATCCCAGAGATTCTGCGGACGCACATCATGCTTTTCCTGAGCTCCGGGCGCCGTATCAAGCGTCAAATTGTACGAGGCCCGTTTTTCTTTATTCGAAAGAACGGAATAGGCTTCATTTACCTTTTTCAATCTCTCTTCATCCCGGTCGGCCCCTTTATCCGGATGATATTTTTTGACCAATTCCCGGTAAACTTTTTTGATCGTTTCTTGATCTGCGTTTCGATCCACACCCAGGATTAAATAGAGATTTTCATGAGCCATCTTCGCCATCTCCTGCAGATGTTCACACTATTAACGTCTCATTAAGGAAAATAGTTTCTATTTTAATCCTGATCGAACACCGGATTTAATTCCCGTGTTTTCAAACAAAGAAGCGCGGGTTTTCCTGCCTTAACTGATTTAAAAGCATAAATCAGCTCTTTAGGGTTTGTGGCCCACTGCAGGTTTCCCGCGCTCCAAATTCTTCAATTTTTATTCCGTTGCAATCGGAATTTCTTTGGTCTTGGCTTCTTCCTTCTTCGGCAGACGAATCTTTAACACGCCATCTTTAAAGGTCGCTTTAATCTTTGTGGCATCCACAATCGCCGGCAACGAAAACGTGCGTTGAAAAGCGCCGTAGCTTCTCTCGATCCGATGGTAATTCTCGTCTTTTGTCTCTTTCTCTTGTTTTTTCTCGCCTTTTATGGTCAGGATGTTGTCCTGAACGGATAATTTTAACGCATCTTTTTTGATGCCGGGCAATTCGGCCGTCACAATCAAATCATGTTCGGTTTCGGAAATATCCACTGCCGGCAGCCAAACCCCCTCCACATTTTCTCCGGCAAATTTCTCCGGCAGCGTGCCAAAAAATTCGTCGAACAGCCGATCCATCTCGTCACGAATTCCCAAAATATCCCGCGTGGGTCTCCATCGTACGATTGCCATGATGAATCACCTCCTAATTTAGGGTTCTTTTTGGTTTTTTAATTGATCGTGATTTATTTCACTTTCAACCACTGCACTTGCAATAGGTGTGCCAAATTTGTAAATATCCGGTAACTCTTTAATATCAAATAGGATAACACGATATTTATTAAGAATTCATTTGATGCGGATCTCTGACAGATTTTCAGTACCCGTGCGTTAAAATGACAGACCTTTTGCCAGACGGATTGACAATTCTTTTAATCTGATTTTCTCTTGCAAATTAAAAAAATTATTCTAACTTTAAGACGAATACACAGGCCAAACAGGAAAAATGAGTTGAAAATCATTCATCGGAATCGTCAAAAATCACTCCGGAACACGCCGGCAAAAACACTTCGTTCTTATGGAATTGTTCTGTGTCTTCTGCTCACGCTCAACTTTCCCGGACGTGCCGCCGCCCCGTTAGACACGAATACTTTTCAAGTTCGGGCACTCTGGGTCACGCGATGGGATTACAGGACGAAGAATGACATTGCACAAATCATGGAAAACGCCCGCTGGGCGGGTTTCAATCATGTGTTTTTTCAGGTCCGGGGGAATGCCACTGTTTTTTACACCTCACTTTATGAACCCAGAGCACAGGAATTGGGTTCGGAAAATCCTGAATGGGACCCGCTGGCGTATGCGGTGGCACAAGCGCATTTAAACCAACTTAAAATTCACGCCTGGGTTAACATTTTCCCGGGTTGGCGCGGCACAAAATTACCTCAAAATCCCCGGCAGATCTTATTGACCCATCCGGAATGGTTCTTGAACCATTCAAAGTCCTCGCCGCCGGAATTGAATTCTCACTACGTGTGGCTGAACCCGGTTTTGCCCGGCGTTCAGAAACATCTTAAAGATATCGTCCTGGAATTAGCCGATCATTATAATCTGGACGGCATCCATTTTGATTATTTTCGTTATCCGGGACCCGGAGATTTTTCCGCAGATTCCGCCTCCGGCGCGCTTAAACAGCGGTTTCCGTTCTCACACGCCACAGAGGCCGGCTGGGATTCTTTTCGAAGAGATCGGATCTCGGATTTTTTGGAAACCTGCAGAAGTGAATTGCTGCAAAAGAATCCGCGCCTGATTTTGTCCGCCGCCATTATCGGCGATATTCTGCTGGGCCGACGGGTATTTTTTCAGGACAGCCAAAAATGGGTCTATAAAAATTGGCTGGACTGGGTAGTTCCCATGACTTACACGGCAGATACGCTTCAATTTCGCCACTGGCTTGTGAATTTTTCAGATTACCCCAGAGCCTCCGTGATTCCCGGGCTGATGGTAAAATCCGAATCCGTTTTTCTGGAAGAACTCACGCTGCTCAAACAATTCCATTTTAAGGGGTTTTCATTTTTTAGTTACAGCACGCTGTTTCCCGGTCAATCACCAAATGCTCTGGCCTATTATTTCCACGATTACTTTTTAAATGATCCGGCGGAAATGCCCGTCCCCCTGAATCGACCCTCCGGAAACTTCCCCTACCCCGAATCTATTTCATTTCGAAACGGCGGGTTTCCTTTGGTTTCAAAGCAAAAACCGATTGTTACTTTCGATGAGCCGGTTAAAAAAAGGGCGGATGCATTTTTCCTGAAATGGTCCTACACGCCGGATCCGCACGAATTGTACGCCGACCTTCTGGATTCAATATCGGGGCAGCCGGTACAATTACGCTCACAGCATGTGATTCCGCTTTCACAGATCAGCGAAAACTTAACCGTTCAAATTCTTGCCCGGCCGCACGACGCTCAGCCCCAAAAATTGCTCCGGTCATTTCACTTCCCCGTCACATCCAATTTGAGTCATTTCCGCTTTCTGTCATTCTGGGGAAAACCGGTTCAGGGCGCCCGAAGAATTTTTATCGATCAAGAGAAGCAGACGTGGGTTCCTGCGGGTGCCAAAATCGTTGTCTTCGATTCGACCGGCAATGAAACGCCCTTTTCCCCTATCACACGCGGCCTGAATGCGGCGGGGCACTCTCTGAGCTTAAAATCGTGTCTTGGAATTACACAGAATGAACTCGGAGAAATTGTGGTCACCGGCTTTAACGGCGGAGGCCATTTATTTGTCTTTGATGAAAAAGCCGGCACGCCTTTGCCGGGCGTTGATCTGAATTTCTTTCCCGGTGATATTGCTGTTGACAGCCTGAAGCATTTTTTTATTCTGGAAGCGGAAAATAGCCGCTGGCATGTTCTGGATTCTGCAGGAAATGAACTCGCCGGAAGTCCCGTTAACGGGAGTCACCGGAGCTACGGAATTGCCGTTACGCCGGACGGGCAGTCTGTTTTTGTCAGTTGCCGAAGCGACGGAAAAGTCCACCACTGGGTGGGGGATATTTCTGAAGGTGAAGCCCGCTACCGGAAACTTCAGGATTTTCCGGTAAGAGATGCCGGATTCGGAACGGTGTTTTGGAAGAAACCCAATGAACTTTTTGTGTGTGAACCGGGTCCGGGGTACATCGCCGTCTGGGACACCGGGCGTTACAGGTTAAAAGAAATTATTCACAGTGCATTCTTGAGAGCGCCCAGAGCCATTGCACCCATTCCGGGGACGAACGACTTTCTGATTTTAGAAACCTCCGGCCAGACGCCGGCCCGTCTGGTTAAATTTCGGCGAGAATAGAGAAGCAAAAATAACAACCACGGATTACACGAATTACACGAATTTTAATTCCATTAATCCCAATAAACTCAATTCGTTAAAATTCGTGAATTAGTGGCCAATATTTTTTTAAAATATTTTCGCGACGTGAAAAGGCGTACATTTTCTCATAAAAATATAAGGTTCATCCTAATTTCACGGTCACCAAATACTAAATTCAAAAACGCCAATGTCAAATAAAATCCAAATGACTCATTTGCATTTGAATTTTGAGCTTCATTTGACATTCGGATTTTTAAATTTGAGCTTAACTGTTAATGGCAGCCTAAATCCACGCATTTCCGGCACTAAATATCTCATTTCATATTGATCCGGAATGATCGCTACCAATCGATTAAAAAGTACATATTCTCGCGAAGAATCATATTTTACAATTAGCCTGGCGGTGAACCACTATTTTAGAGAATTTACCTCTCCGTTTTTTCTGCTGCTAAAACCGCTGAATCGATCGCCACAATTTGCGGTTTAATCTTCCTGGAATGAGTCTGGCAGAGACGGCCTGTAAAATATGTCATATTGTCAGCCTTTTTGGAATTCTATTTTTAGAAATTGTTTTACATAAAAATTGCTAACAAATGGACAAATAAAGAGTTAGGTTGAGATGTTAAAGGTAAATCATCTTTGGCACAGTGCTTGCAAATCAATAGAATAAAATCGAATAATTGAACTTTTGGCAAAGTTGGCAAAGGAGGTAAAGCCTTATGACATTTATGGAAATCATAAATCCGGTGAAACAGGAATTGGATCAAATCTTTGCGAGTGAACCGGAGACAAAAGAACCTGTTGTCCCCATTGTTGAATTTGATGATAGGAGTGTCTCTTATCCGAAAGTGGATATTCTCGAGAACAAAGACGAGTTTATTCTTCGGGCAGAAGTACCGGGTTTTCAAAAAGAAGAATTGGATGTTATTTTTCATAACGGGCTGTTAACACTAAAAGCCCAAAGAACGCCGCGTGAAGAACCGAATGAGAAAATGCTGTACAAAGAACGGTTTACCGGTAATTTTATCCGGAAATTCCAACTCTCTAAAGAGATTCAAAAGGATGCGCTTCGTGCGGCTTACAGAGACGGCGTTCTTGAAATTCATCTACCGAAAAAATCGATTCAGGAAAAAGAGATTAAAATCCAATAAATAGACATCATACTATAAAAGGAGGTTAAAACGAATGAGCAAAATTATCGGCATTGATCTGGGTACGACCAACTCTTGTGTAGCCGCTGTAATCGGCGGTGAGCCGACGGTGATCCCGAATAATGAAGGTTTCAGGACGACACCCTCGGTGGTCGCTTTTTTAAAGACCGGGGAGCGTGTTGTAGGGCATCCGGCAAAACGGCAGGCGATCACAAATCCGAAAAATACCGTTTTCTCAATCAAACGCTTTATGGGACGCATGTTCAATGAGGTGGAAGAAGAAATTAAACAGGTGCCCTACGAAGTGAGGGCCGGCAAAAACGGCATGGTCTCCATAAAAATTGAAGACAAGACCTACACACCGCAGGAAATTTCCGCCATGGTGCTCCAAAAAATGAAGCAAACGGCTGAAGATTATCTCGGTGAAAAAGTGACGGATGCCGTGATTACAGTCCCCGCCTATTTTAATGACAGTCAGCGGAAAGCCACTAAAGAGGCGGGTGAGATTTCCGGCCTGAATGTGCGGAGAATCATCAATGAGCCGACCGCCGCATCACTGGCTTACGGCCTGGACAAGAAGAAGGATGAAAAAATTGCGGTTTTCGATCTGGGCGGCGGCACGTTCGATATCTCAATTCTGGAAATCGGCGAGGGTGTGTTTGAAGTGAAATCCACGAACGGCGACACACATCTGGGCGGGGACGATTTTGATAAACGCATTATCGACTGGCTGGTGAGAGAGTTTAAAAAACAGGAAGGCGTGGATCTCTCCCAGGATCCGATGGCGCTTCAGCGTTTAAAAGAAGCCGCCGAAAAGGCGAAAATCGAATTGTCGAATGTCATGCAGACGGACATTAACCTGCCGTTTGTCACGGCGACCGATTCCGGGCCGAAACATTTAACCATGACATTAACCCGGGCAAATTTCGAGCAGCTTTGTGACGATCTGTTTGACCGCACCATCGAACCCTGCCGGATGGCCTTAAAAGACGCCGGCATGACGGTGAACGAGATTAATGAAGTCATTCTGGTGGGCGGGTCGACGCGTATTCCGAAAGTGCAGCAGATGGTTAAGGATTTCTTTAAGCGAGAACCGCACAAAGGCGTGAATCCGGACGAAGTGGTGGCCATTGGTGCGGCGGTTCAGGGTGCCGTTCTCAGCGGCGAAGTTAAAGATGTGCTGCTGCTGGACGTGATTCCGCTGTCTCTGGGGATTGAAACCCTCGGCGGCGTTTTCACAAAATTGATCGAGAAGAATACAACCATTCCGACCCGGAAGAGTGAAGTTTTTACCACCGCCGCGGACAACCAGACATCTGTGGAAATTCAGGTGCTTCAGGGCGAACGTGAAATAGCGGCTTACAACAAATCGCTTGGACGATTCCATCTGGATGGAATTCCGCCGGCCCCGCGCGGCATACCGCAGATTGAAGTGTCATTCGACATCGATGCCAACGGTATCCTGAATGTGACGGCGAAAGACAAAGCCTCCGGAAAAGAGCAGTCCATTCGAATCGAAGCCTCTTCCGGATTGAGCAAAGAAGAAATCGACAAGATGGTTCGGGAAGCGCAGGAACATGCGGCGGAAGACCGCAAACGCCGGGAAATTGTGGAATCCAAAAACCAGGCCGATCAATTGCTTTATCAAACTGAAAAAAATCTGAAGGAGATGGCTGAAAAGCTTGAACCGGATGAGAAAAGTAAGATCGAGACGGCCATGGGGCGCCTGCGTGAAGCCATGAAGGGCGAGGACATGAATGAGATCAAATCGGCGACGGATGCTTTGAACCAGGCGTGGAGTGAAGCGTCCAGCAAGATGTATGCACGCGCCACTGCCCAGGAGCAGCAGGCGGCGGCGGGCGGTCCGACGGCTGAAGGTCCCACGCCGGAAGAGCCGAAAGCTGAAGAAGGTAAAAAAGTAGAAGATGCCGACTTTGAAGTGGTTGACGATAAAGAAGCAAAATAAGAATCAGATAAAACGTTTGTGGTGAGTAAAGCGGCGAGTGGATCTTCTACTCGCCGTTTTTTACATTAATCGAGACTCACGGTTTTTGCAGATGAACTGCCGGTGCAGAAATCGGAAACAGCCGCAGGCCTTATGTCTGCGAAGACCGCGGGTTTCGGCGATTTTAATAAATGACAACTATTGAATTTGGAGTGAATAAAATGACCTTAGATAAATTTACACTCAAAGCTCAGGAAGCTTTACAGCAGGCTCAGAACATTGCTTCCGAACGGAATCAGCAGCAGATCGATGCGGAACATCTGCTCCTGGCGTTATTGGAGGACCCGGAAGGCATTCCGGTGGCAGTTGTTAAAAAACTGGGCAGCCAGCCGGATCAGATCAAGGCCAAAACGATCAAGGCTCTGGATAAGCTGCCGAAGGTTTACGGCGCCGGCGGCATCGGGAATATTTACATTTCCAAACGCCTGAATCAAATCTTGGAGAGCGCCTTTAAACAGGCCAACAACCTAAAAGACGACTACATCAGCACGGAACATATCCTGCTTGCTTTATCGGAAGATAAAGGTGAGGCGGGAAATATTTTGCGTGCCGAAGGGTTAAGCCATGATAATATTCTGAAAGTGCTCCGGGCCATCCGGGGTTCCCAACGCGTGACCGATCAAAATCCCGAAGCCAAATATCAGGCGCTGGAACGGTACGGCCGGGATTTGACCGATTTAGCCAGAAAAGGCAAATTGGATCCTGTGATCGGCCGGGATGAGGAAATCCGGCGCGTGCTTCAGGTGCTTTCCCGGCGCACCAAGAACAACCCGGTTCTCATAGGGGATCCGGGTGTCGGGAAAACGGCGATTGTCGAAGGCCTGGCGTTCCGGATTGTGAGCGGAGATATTCCGGAAGGGCTGAAAAACAAGCGCCTGGTGGGGCTGGATTTGGGGTCGCTTATTGCCGGGGCAAAATTCCGGGGTGAGTTTGAAGACCGGCTGAAAGCGGTCATTAAAGAAGTTGTGGAATCGGAAGGGGAAGTGATTCTGTTCATCGACGAGCTGCACACGCTGGTGGGTGCCGGTGCTGCAGAGGGTGCGGTGGATGCATCCAACATGCTGAAACCGGCTCTGGCACGGGGAGAATTGCGAGCCATTGGGGCCACAACCATCGATGAATACCGCAAATACATTGAAAAAGATGCCGCATTGGAACGGCGTTTTCAGCCGGTGCTGGTACAGGAGCCTTCGGTGGAAGACACCATTTCAATCCTGCGCGGATTGAAGGAAAAATACGAAGTCCACCACGGGGTCCGGATTTCGGATTCAGCCCTCATTTCGGCGGCGACGCTTTCACACCGGTACATTACGGATCGTTTCCTGCCCGACAAGGCGATCGATTTGATCGACGAGGCAGCTTCCAAGTTACGGATTGAGATCGACAGTATGCCCGAAGAATTGGATGAAGTCGAACGAAAAATCAAGCAGCTTGAAATTGAGCGTGAAGCCGTTAAACGGGACAAAAACGAAGTGGCGAAGAAGCGGCTTGAAAAAATCGTAGAAGAGTTGGCGAATTATCAGGAAAAGCGCAACGAGCTGAAGAGTCACTGGCAAATGGAAAAAACCGTGATCAAGAAAATCCAGTCGATCAAAGAGGCTATCGAACAGACAAAAATCCTGATTTCTCATGCAGAGCGGGACGGCGATCTGGCCAAAGCGGCTGAATTGAAGTACGGGAAATCGGTTGAGCTGCAGAAGCAGTTGGAAGAAGCGAATAAAAAGCTTCAGGAGGTCCAAAAAGACCGGAAAATGTTGAAAGAAGAAGTGGATGATGAGGACATCGCCGAGATTGTGTCGCGCTGGACGGGAATCCCTGTGAGCCGAATGCTGGAATCGGAGCGGGAGAAATTGTTAAAAATCGAAGCACGGCTGCATGATCGTGTGATCGGGCAGGATGAAGCGATCGATGCCGTTTCCAATGCCATCCGCCGGGCGCGTGCCGGACTGCAGGATCCCAACCGTCCGATCGGTTCATTCATTTTCATGGGAACGACAGGCGTCGGAAAAACGGAATTAGCCCGGGCGCTGGCAGAATTTCTGTTCGACGATGAAAAAGCGATGGTTCGAATCGATATGTCTGAATATATGGAACGGCATTCGGTTTCAAGATTGATCGGCGCACCCCCCGGCTACGTGGGATACGAGGAAGGCGGCCAGTTGACGGAAGCCGTTCGGCGGAAACCCTACTCGGTGATCCTGCTGGATGAAATTGAAAAAGCCCATCAGGATGTGTTTAACATCCTTCTCCAGGTTCTGGATGAAGGGCGGTTAACCGACAACAAGGGGCACACGGTTAATTTTAAAAACACAATCATTATTATGACGTCCAACCTGGGCGCGCCGCTGATTATGGAAAAGTCCCAGCAGATTACGGATTCAAACCGGGAGATGATTTATCAGGAAATTAAAGGCGAAATCCTACAATTGCTGCAGCAGTCTCTGCGCCCGGAATTCTTAAACAGGGTCGACGAAGTGATTGTATTTCATCCGCTGACGAAAGAAGATATTAAGAAGATTGTGGATCTGCAGTTCCGGCACATCCGGAAATTACTTGAAGATCAATACCTGTCGGTTGAATTATCGGAAGAAGCAAAAGAGCTGCTGGCGGAGTTGGGTTACGATCCCTCGTTTGGGGCCCGGCCGTTAAAACGGGTTATGCAGAAAATGATTACAAATGTGCTTGCCACACGCATTCTGGCCGGTGATTTTGGGCCCGGGGATCACATCGTTGTGGTTCGCCGTGAAAATTCTCTTGATTTTGAGAAGAAAACGCATTAGATTTGAAAATACACAATCGGCAAAAAGTGAATCATGTCGGAAAGTTGGCTTTCCGGTTTCGGGATACCGGATTTATCTTTGTCTAAAATTAGGAGGTTATTGGCGAATGAAACGATTCTTATCCTACGGGTTGGGCGTAATTTTTTTGGCGGGATTGGTTTTTACATCCACTGAATGCGGGAAACGTGTAACGGAAAAACAGCTTTACGATAAAGCGGACACCTACGAGCGCGACGAACAATTTGCCAAAGCGGCTGAAGTTTATCTCTCGCTCTCCAAACGTTTTCCGAACAGCCCGAAAGCACCGGAAGCACTGTTTAAAGCGGCCGTGATGTACGCGAATAATTTGAAAAAATCCAATGAAGCCATTCAACTGCATGAGCGGCTCATTAAAACGTATCCGAAAAGTGAATTCGCACCGCAGTCACTTTTTTTGGTGGGTTTTATTTACGCAAATGACGTTAAAAATTACAGCAAAGCGAAAAAATATTACGACGAATTCTTGAAAAAATATCCGTCACATGAGCTGGCCACATCGGTACAGTGGGAGCTGAAAAATATGGGGAAAGATATCAATAGTGTTCAGTTTTTAAAAATGGAACATGATTCGGTTAAAACGCAATCAAAATAAGATTCTTTTAAAATATCTTTGGCTGTTCAATGAGCCGGAGGATCTCCGTATCCCGGAGACCGCCGGTTTTTTTTATGGGTTTAATACCCCCTGAAATTAAAACGATTCAATCTCAGCGATTAAAGATGTTTGTTCAGCCAGTTGATCACATCCTGAAACGCCTGTTCACGCGGCCGGTCATGAAATACCTCGTGAAAGGCGCCCGGATAAAGCCGGAACTCCTTGTCGGCGGAACCGATCGTTTCAAATAACTGCTTCGCTCCGGACGGATCGATGATGGGATCCTCCTCTCCCTGAATGATCAGTACCGGAGACGTAAACGCCTGTGCATTTTGAAACACGCCCTCCATGGCATTTTGCATTTCCACATAAAAGCGGGCCGTAATCTTGCTGTGAACCAAAGGATCGTTTTGGTACTTTTCCGCCTCTTCCGGAAGGGTGGAAATGGACTTGGGCGGGAGTCCGCTGTCTTGCGTAAATCCGGGAAGCAGGCGGGAAAAAAACTTTCCCAGAGAAATTTTCCAGGCAGGAACCTTCATTCGGACTTTAAGTCCGGGCGATGAGAGAATATACCCGTTTATCCCTTCCGGCTTCGTCAATCCGTAATGAAAAGCGATGAGCCCGCCCAGACTGTGGCCCAGCACGAAAATCGGATGCAGGCCCTTTTTTGCCAAAAAATTCCGGAATGCCTGAACTTCCTCAACAAAATTTCCAAATCGGTCGATGTGTCCCCGTTTGCCGCCGGACTTTCCGTGCCCGGGAAGATCAAACGCCAGCAGCGTAAATCCATCCGATGTAAGCCGTTCGGCAATGTCTTTGTACCGCAGCACATGTTCTCCCAACCCATGGACAAGCAAAATGGCTGCCTTTTGCGGTTCTGCAAAAAAGAAATGGTAATATCGATTTTGTCCGTCCGGGTTTTGATAAAATCCATCGTTCTCGTTCATAAGCTCTCACCTCTTTATGTTTTCTGAAATTCTAAAATAAACATTAGGCAAAGCGATCCGGAATTATTATATTTAGAGTGTTACTGCACTAAATAGTGACAAAGGCGGATCACCCTGCCGGTGAAAAACAGAAGGGTCAGAAAGGTTCGCAGATGACCCCAATAGACCGGGTTGTCACCGATACTGAAATATATCAATAAAATAAAACCGGGTCAAGGTTTAAATGAGCGATTTCCGGCAGGGGTAATTGGCGTCACCATAAGCTGAAGCTCTCCGCCGCAGGTGGATTGCCACGAGCTTCAGCTCGTAGATAATAATCCATTAAAAAACTCTTGCATAATGAAATAAATTTTATTAAATTGATAAACTGTGGAAAATGTTTGTAATTATTTGAAACACTGAAACTTACAACTGTAAGCAGAATCGGAATCGATTTCGGTTATGTTTGAAGATTTAACCCGGAAGTTAGACCATGTCCTAAAGAAAATCAAGGGACAGGGAAAACTTTCTGAAAAAAATATCGCAGACTCCCTTCGTGAAGTCCGGAAGGTTCTTCTGGAAGCCGATGTGAACTATAAAGTTGCGAAGGAATTTGTAAAGTCGGTTCAGGAGAAATCCCTCGGACAGGCGGTACTGAAAAGCATTACCCCGGGGCAGCAAATTGTTAAAATTATTTACGATGAGCTGACACGCCTGATGGGGCAATCGACCGCTTCATTACGATTTGCCAATATTCCCCCGACCATATTCATGGCCACGGGGCTGCAGGGATCGGGGAAGACGACATTTGTGGGGAAATTAGCGCTTTATCTTCGGGGACAGAAGCATTCGCCGCTCATGGTGGCGGCTGATATTTACCGGCCGGCAGCCATTGATCAGCTCAAAACAATCGGGAAACAATTAAATATTCCTGTTTTTTCGGAAGACGGCAAAAATCCGATTCAAATCTGTTGGGATTCGATTCAGCAGGCGCGGCAGAATGGAAATGATGTGGTGATTTTTGACACGGCCGGACGCCTTCACATCGATGAAAATATGATGAAGGAACTGAGTGAGATCAAAGAAAAAACAAAACCTCACAATATCTTTTTTGTGGCCGACGGAATGACCGGACAGGATGCGGTGAAAGCGGCGACCGAATTTAACAATTGGCTCGCGTACGACGGTGTGGTTCTGACCAAAATGGATGGCGACGCCCGGGGCGGGGCGGCACTTTCCATCAAAGCCGTAACGGGGAAACCCATTATGTTTGTGGGGATGGGGGAAAAGTTCAATACCCTGGAACAATTTCATCCGGACCGGATGGCGTCCCGCATTTTGGGAATGGGCGATGTGATTTCCCTTGTGGAAAAAGCCCAAATCGCCGTTTCCGAAGAAGAGAGCCGCCGGATGGAAGAGGCCATTCGGAAAAAACGCCTGACATTCGACGATTTTTTACAGCAATTGCGCCAGATAAAAAAAATGGGGCCTTTGGAACAAATCATCGGAATGATTCCCGGACTTGGTGCATCTCCGCTGGGAAAAGCCAATGTGGATGAAAAAGCACTGGTCAAAGTGGAAGCGATTATCCAATCCATGACACGGGAAGAACGCCGAAATCCAAGACTTTTAAATGGAAACAGAAAGCGCCGGATAGCCAGGGGCAGCGGCACGACGGTTCAGGATGTGAATCGTTTAATCAGCCAGTTCAACCAGATGCAAAAGCTGATGAAACGGTTTTCAAAAGGCGGTAAGAGAAGTATGCGAGGCGTGCTGGGCGGGAATTATCCCTTCTGAAAAGGCGGGCCGGCGCAGCACACAAAATGAACGAAAAGCAGATTTAATCAATAAGAAAAATTAAAAAGGAGGAAAATTTGTCAGTAAGATTGCGTCTTGCGCGAATGGGCAGGAAAAAAAGACCTTTTTACCGCGTCGTGGCGGTGGACAGCCGGAAGCGAAGAGACGGAAAGTACATTGAAAATTTGGGCTATTACGATCCGTTAACCGATCCAATCGACGTCAAATTAAAAGAAGAAAGAATATTTTATTGGCTTAAAGTCGGGGCTCAGCCTTCTGAAACCGTTCGAAATTTGCTTCGTCAGGAAGGAATCCTGTTTAAATGGGATTTGATGAAAAAAGGTTTTGATGAAGCCCGCATTCAGGAAGAGCTTGGAAAACTGGAAGTGATCCAATTAGAGCGCAGGCGAAAAGCCGAACAAATCAAAGAAAAGGAAAAGCCGGCAGAAGCTGCGAAAGAAGAAATCGCAGAGGCGGCGGCTCCTGAAGAAGTGAAGACCGAGAAACCGGCCGCTGATGAGGAAATTTCGGCGGCGGCAGTTGAAACAAAAGAAGAAACTGCGGAAGACACAGCTCCAAAGACAGATGAAGATTCAGCGACAGACGAACAAGAACAGGAATAAAGGAAGCGCGAGGTTACTGGAACTTTTTTTGCCCTTTTTGACTTTATAGAATGAGGCTGGTCGTTGCGGAAATGAGTTATCTTGTTAATCCGGGACTTATTTAAGCAAGAGCTGTAACCTAAAAGGAGGGACAAGCATGAAAGAGTTCGTCGAGTTCATCGCGAAGCATCTGGTGGATAAGCCTGAAGAAGTTCATGTTACCGAAATCGATGGAGAGCGAACAATTGTGTACGAACTTCGCGTCGGCGATGGTGATTTGGGTAAAGTGATTGGCAAGCGTGGCCAGACCGCTAAATCGATTCGCACGTTACTGGCTGCTGCTTCCGCAAAAGCGGGTAAACGAGCCGTGCTGGAAATTCTTGAGTAATTTGGGGTCAATTGTTCTTTTAAATGACATCGAATGAGACACTTGTAACAATCGGGGTAATTCTGAAGCCAAGCGGCATTGGGGGTGCTGTCAAGATACTTCCCACCACCGATGAGCCCGGGCGATTCTCATTGTTAAAACGAGTCTATTTAACCTCTCCGGAAGGTGAGCGCCTTGAAGCAAATGTGGAACAGGTTCGGGTTCGTCAGAAAGAAGTCGTAATTCGTTTTAATGTCTGTGCCACACGGAATGATGCTGAGCATTTCCGGCGATGGGAGGTTCAAATCCCTGAAGATGAATGCCTGCCTTTGCCGGAAGGCCGTTACTACATTTTTAATCTAATCGGACTTCAGGCGGTAACCGTGGACGGTGAGTTTATTGGAACGGTAAGGGATGTACAGTCAATCGCCAATAACGACTTATTCGTCATCGAAACCTCCGCGCATAAAGAGATTTTAATTCCATTTGTAGAAGAATTTGTGAAAATCGTGGATATTGAAGGGGGACGGCTTGTGATTCAGCCGATAGAAGGGCTTCTGGAGTAAGCACATCATGCGCATCGATATTGTGACGGCTTTCCCTGAACTGGTCAGGACGCCTTTACAGGAAAGTATTCTGAAACGAGCCCGGGAAAAAGGGCTTGTGCAGATTTTTATTCATGACTTGCGCGAATTTACCACTGATAAACACCATCAGGTTGATGATTATCCGTACGGGGGCGGTTCAGGAATGATTATGAAACCCGAGCCTTTTTTTCGGGCTTTTGATAAAATTACCCGGGAATTTCCTTCTGAAAAACGGAAGGTCATTTTTATGTCTCCGCAGGGCAAAACCTTTCACCAAAAGATGGCGAACGAACTCGTGCACTGGGAGCATTTGATTTTTCTTTGTGGTCATTACAAAGGGGTTGATGAACGGGTTACAGAGGCTTTGGTTACCGATGAGATTTCGATCGGCGATTATGTGCTGACCGGAGGTGAACTGCCCGCACTGGTCGTGATTGACGCCGTCGTCCGGTTAATCCCGGATGTGATTAATGATTATCAATCGGCCGCGACGGACACATTTCAGCAGGATTTGCTGGATCATCCTCACTACACACGGCCGGAAGACTATAGAGGGTACAGGGTGCCGGATGTCCTGCTTTCGGGGCACCATCAAAAAATTGAAGAGTGGAGAAAACAAAAATCTCTGGAAAGAACTATCAGGAAACGCAAAGATTTATTGAAAAATTTAAACAAAAATAATCAATAGAGTTTGGAGGTGATTGAAAATGGGTAAATTAGAAGCAATTGGTGTCGAGCAGTTGCGGTCGGATCTTCCCGGCTTTGGCCCCGGAGATACGGTTGCCGTCCATGTAAAAGTGCGGGAGGGTGATAAAGAACGCATTCAGATATTTCAGGGGGTTGTGCTTCAAAAGCGCGGCAGCGGAATCAACCGGACGTTCACGGTGCGAAAAATTTCTAACGGAATTGGTGTGGAAAGAATATTTCCTATGCATTCACCCAACATTGAAAAAGTGGATCTCCTGCGAAGGGGACGTGTGCGGCGGGCCAAAATCTTTTACCTTCGCGGTTTGAGGGGAAAAGCCGCTCGAATTGCCGAGAAGCGCTAATTTTAAAGGTCATTTTTTCTTAAAGCCGTCTCCTGCCCGTAGTTGACGGTTTTTTTTAGGCCGGCGAAGTTTTTTCTTGCAATTTCAGCCCCGTCTTTGTATATTTGGATAATAATTGTCCGAATTATCTTATTGCAAGAAAAATATAAAATGCAGTTGTCACAAAGTACAGAATATGCCATTCACAGCTTATTTTATCTGGCTGTAAACAACAATCGGCAGACCGTTTTAGTCTCTGAAATTGCTCGCGCACAAAATATTTCGGAATCTTATCTTGCTAAAATATTTCAAGGTCTTGTAAAGGCGGGATTGGTGCGATCTTACAGGGGTGCAAAGGGGGGCTATCATCTGGCTGTCCCTGCGGAAAAGATTACGCTGAAAAATATCATGCAGGCTGTTGAAGGGACGTCTCCGATTTATACCTGTGACCATGATCGAAGAGATTGTGATTTTGTGGTGGATTGTCTGATTACGGCCACCATGAAAAAAGCCGAAAAAAAAATGTATGAAATTCTTGACAAAATAACGCTTGAAAAACTAATTGAGAATGCGGAGGAATTAAGGAATCAGATGAAATGGCTGGATTCGATTCCGAAATAGACGGTGTTTAGCAATAAGGAGAACATTCAGATGTCCGGAAATGGAAATGGACTTACCAAAGAACGGGTCCTGGAAGAGTTGAAAAAAATCAAATATCCGGGTTTCAGCCGGGATATTGTGTCGTTTGGGGTTGTGAAAGAGGTCACGGTGCAAAATTCTGTTGTCGTTGTGAATATGAGTGTCATTACAAATGACGATACAACGGGCCCGCAGATTGAAAAGGACGTCCGTGCGGCGCTAAAGGCAATGCCCGGGGTAAAGGATGTGAAGCTTTCGATGAATGTGCAGCAGGCAAATGCGGCCAGGAATATCAAGAGCCAGGGCACGGGTGAACGCGCAAAATATCTGGAAAATGTCAGCAATAAAATTGCCATTACCAGCGGAAAGGGAGGCGTTGGAAAATCCACGGTGGCGTTAAATCTTGCCATTGCCATTGCCAAACAGGGCAAAAAAGTCGGTTTGCTGGATTCGGATGTTTATGGTCCGAATCTTCCCATGATGGCCGGCGTGAACGCAAAGCCGGAAGTAAAAGATGAAAAACTTGTGCCCTTTGATGTGCATCACATTAAACTCATGTCGTTGGGATTTCTTTTACCGGAAGACACGCCGCTAATCTGGCGGGGCCCGCTGGTGGCAAAGGCGGTTGAACAGTTGCTGCGGGATGTGGCGTGGGGTGACCTGGATTATTTCATAATTGATATGCCGCCGGGAACGGGGGATGTTCAATTGAGCATTGCCCAGCTTTTGGATCTGTCTGGTGCGGTTATTGTAACAACGCCTCAGGATGTGGCGCTTGCGGACGCCGTGAAAGGCGTTGTGATGTACCAGAAAGTCAATGTGCCCGTGATTGGTATTATTGAAAACATGAGTAATTTTGTCTGTCCGCATTGCGGCCGGCGAACGGATATTTTCGGCCATGGGGGCGGTGAAAAAGAAAGCAAGCGCCTGGGGGTTCCGTTTTTAGGAGAAATTCCGTTGGATGTTGAAATTCGGATTGGCGGTGATACCGGCCGTCCCATTGTTGAAGTAAATCCCGATTCGCCGATTGCCGGCGTATTTTTTAAACTTGCGGACCGGATCATCCACAGCGGCGTGAAGGAGAAGACAGCCGGCACGCCTCATGTGCATGTTTAGCAAAAAAAAATGCCGTATCGAGAAAAAAATTGAAACCAAATCGGTGTTTTTTCGTTTTAATAGATTCCAATTATATTTCAAAAATAGTGTACTGTCAGGGACAGGAGTTTTATCCTGAAACATTGGACTATCGTCCCGATAAATTCAAATTCGGAGGAATTTTTCAATGGTAGATGAAAAAGCAGTCTGGGAAAGCTTAAAAAATTGTTTTGATCCGGAAATCCCGATAAATATTGTTGATCTCGGCTTGATTTATGATGTCAAAGTTGATGATGGTTTGGTGAAGATTAAAATGACACTCACGGCACCGGGATGTCCGATGTCCTCTTTTCTTGCGGATGATGTCCGTCAAAAGGTGAGTGCCGTGGATAACGTTAAAAATGTTATTGTGGACATTGTGTGGGATCCGCTCTGGAATCCATCGATGATGAGTCAGGAAGCGAAGTTAAAATTGGGTTTTGAAGACTAATTTGTCTAATGAGGTGATGCCGATTGGCTCGTAAAACAAAAGCCGTTGCCATGGTCTCGGGCGGCCTTGACAGCACACTCGCCGTAAAGATGATGGTCGACCAGGGCATCGATGTTCACGGCGTCATGTTTGTCACGGGTTTTTGCTACGCAGATCCGCGAAGGCCCAAGAAACGGACGAGGACCGGAAAACGGCCGGAACAAAATGAAGCCCTTCGGGCAGGCCGGCAGACGGAAACCTCGATTACGATGGAGGACATCTCCGAGGAGTACCTTCAGGATGTTGTGGTCAATCCGAAATTCGGGTACGGTTCGGCCATAAATCCCTGCATCGATTGCCGGATTTTTATGCTTAAAAAGGCCAAAAAATACGCGGACGCCATTGGCGCGCCTTTTATTATCACGGGGGAAGTGCTGGGGCAGCGCCCAATGACCCAGCATTTTAAGACGCTTCGCCTGATTGAGAAAGAATCCGGACTGACGAAACTGATTTTGCGCCCTTTGTCGGGGAAATTGCTGCCCCCCACACTGCCTGAAGAAGAGGGGTGGATCGATCGTGAGAAACTGCAGGACATTTCGGGCCGGTCTCGTCACAAACAGATGGCGCTTGCCGTAGAATTGGGAATCGATGACTACCCGCAGCCTGCCGGAGGCTGCTGCTTTTTGACGGATCAAAATTATGCCCTGCGCCTGAAGGATTTGTTTAAATATCGCGATAGCGCTTCTTTGACGTTAAACGATATGATTCTTTTAAAGGTCGGCCGGCATTTTCGAATCAATGAGAATCTGAAAGTGATTGTGGGGCGGGATGAGGCGGAAAATAATTTTCTGACTAATTTTTTAAAAGGGCGCTGGGCATTTGAAGCGGTGGATGTCAGCGGGCCGTTGACCGTGGCCGAGGGTGAGGTGCGGGATGAGGATATTCCGATTATTGCGGCGATTACAGCCCGTTATTCGGATGGCAAAAATCAACCCGCCGTTCGGGTTCATTACAGAGATGAAAAAAAAGTTGGAGAAATTGAAATTGAACCCATAAAAAATGGAACTCTTGATAACTGGCGGTTGTAGAAAGTTATGATTTAGGTACAAAAAACCCTATTACGACTAAAAAGGAAACAATCAAACCATTTAAATTATAGGTATGAAAATGAAGAAAGATCCAAAATACCGGTATACGTATAAAGCCTCTTTAGCAAATTATTTGCAGGACATTCAGAAGGTCGCTTTGTTAACACCTACTAAAGAAATTGAATTGGCGGAGCGCGTGAAAAATGGGGATGAAGCAGCCTTGAATCGTCTTGTTGAATCGAACCTGCGTTTTGTGGTTTCGATTGCAAAAGAATATCAAAATCGAGGGCTGCCTCTGGAAGATCTCATTAACGAAGGCAACATCGGTTTGATCAAGGCTGCCAGGAAGTTTGACAGCACGAGAGGCTTCCGTTTTATTTCCTACGCCGTTTGGTGGGTGCGGCAGGCCATTATGGAAGCGATTGTGAACCAGTCCAAAATGGTACGTCTGCCCTTTAACAAAGTCTGGGATGTTTTCAGGGTGGAAAAAACATTTAACGAACTTCGGAACGATCTTGGCCGCGACCCCAGTCTGGAAGAAGTGGCTGTGGCATTGGGAATTTCCCACTCGGATTTGTCGAGTATTATGCGGAATTTCGGACGGGATTTATCTCTTGATGAGATGATTGGTGATGATATTGATTCTACGTTGATGGATTTTATCCCCAACGATCAGTCGCCACAGCCCGATGAAAACTTGCAGACGGAATCTCTGCATGTGGAGATCAACCGGGTGTTGAATTCTCTGCCCAAACGTGAAGGGACTATTTTGAAGCTCTATTTTGGGATTACTGAAGAGCGTCCGTTAACGCTGAGCGAAATTGGCGACCGCCTGGGATTGAGCCGGGAGCGCGTGCGTCAGATTAAGGAAATGGCACTTCTCAAGCTGCGTCGAACCACGAAAGGCAAGGCGTTAAAACAGTTTTTGGGATAAGCTGAGAAAACGTTTCCGGAAGGCCGAATCTTACATTCGGCCTTTTTTTGTTTCTGCCTGATCAGGTATTCAACGCCATAAATCGCGCAATTCTATGTTTCGTAAGTGGGTTCCGGCGGATAATTTTCCAGTATTTTCCGGAAATGGTAACCATAAATCCATTGCGTGATGGCCACGGAGATAAGTTTTGGGTGCCTCAGCAGACTCCATCCGATGATCTTCCAATAGTACTGACGGAATTTACCCCGAATCCCCAGAACCCAAATCGATTTGATGAGGGCTTCTATATAATAAAAATGGAAAGACACGTGTTTGACTTTTGGCATTTTATAATGAGTTAAATAGATTTTCAGCCTCTGGTAATAGACATCCGGAGCATAAATCGTTTCTAAAATTTCTCTGTATCCTTTAATTAACTTTTGCAAATTCATTTTCGGAATGAAATTAGTGGAGAAATCCAGATTATCTCCGGAAATATCGCCGAGAAGGCGTTTTTCGGATTTTAAACGATTGTAGAGTCTCGTGCCTCTTGGCGCGTTGAGGAGTCCGACCATGGCGGTCATGATCCCGCTCTTTTGGATGAACTGAATCTGTGTCTCAAAAATTGACGGCGGATCCTGATCGAACCCCACAATAAATCCGCCCTGGACTTCCATCCCGGCATTCTGGATTTTTCTGATCGACGCGATTAAATCGATATCGGCATTCAGTAATTTCTTACACCCCTTTAAACTCTCTTCATTTGGAGTCTCGATCCCGACAAAAACCTTCCGAAATCCGGCGTCGATCATCATCCGCAGCAATTCATCATCCTGTGCCAAATTAATGGAAACTTCCGCATTGAGAAAGAACGGGTGTTTCTTCTGTTTCATCCACTCCGAAATGGCCGGAAGGATTTCGCTTTTCAGTTTTTTCTTGTTGCCGATGAAATTATCGTCGACAAAGAAGACGGCGTCTTTCCACCCTGTTTTGTACAGCAGATCGATTTCATTCAGAATCTGTTCCTTCGATTTTGTACGGGGACGGTGGCCGTAAAGCACCACGATGTCACAAAATTCGCAATTGTAGGGGCATCCTCTGGAATACTGCACGGCCATGGTTGCGTATTTTTTTTTGTTGATTAAACTCCACAGCGGCGGCGGCGTTTTCGTGATATCAGGGCGTTCCGCTGTCCGGTAAATGCGTTTTGGCTTTTCCGCTTCCAGATCTTTCAGAAATTCCGGGAATGTGATTTCGCCTTCATCCAGAATAAGATGATCCACCTGGGTGAAATTGTCCGGCTCTTCCGTAAACAGGGGGCCCCCTGCCACAACTTTTTTGCCGAATTTGTGGGCATTTATAATGACTTCATTCACAGATTTGCGCTGCACGACCATTGCGCTGATAAAAACCATGTCCGCCCATTGGATGTCTTTGTCCTTCAGAGAATCAACATTCATGTCGATTAATTTTTTAGGCCACTCCTCCGGTATCAAGGAAGCAATTGTTAACAATCCCAGCGGCGGAATGGAAGCTTTCTTAGAGACAAATTTTAGGGCGTGTTTGAAACTCCAAAAAGTTTCAGGATATTCGGGATAGACCAAAAGAATGTTCATAGTACCTCCCACTTAACTGTTTGAGTATTAATAATAAGAATAAAATCGCCGAAATGCAATGATAAAATCGCCGGCATGAAGAGTTCATATTGCACCAGGTTAAATTTTTAATATTTATAAGAAAATCTTTGTTGTAAATTGGAATATTTTTTTTTAAATTAAAACTTAAATTGTTAAACGATTGGTTATAATTTTAAAAGCGGGTGAACCCAAATCACCTAAGGCAGAGGAGTTTCGCAATGCCCGAGAATCAAAATGAGAGAACGCCTTTTGTTGTCAAGGATTGTGCTTTAATTGCTATCGCCACCGGTGAAAAGGCTCAAAACCTCAGGGAGCTGAGGGATCGCCTTCTCGTAATTGATGCGGGAAGTATTTATTACCATTTTTGGGCCGGCCGGTTACGCCCGGGTTTTGATGATCCGGAATATAATAATGATTTCGCCTCCTGGGGGCGTCACGCTCTGCACGACGGCAAAATCGCAGAGCGCCTGGGTGCAATTGATCCCAAAGAGTTTGAGAGCCTTGAAGACCTTCGCCATGAATTGATCGAGGTGATTGAAGAACGGCTGGATGAAAGTGAAATGGTGCCCTGGGCAAAATCAGATCAGCAATTCAATTTCTTAACCTCGCAAATTGTGGTGTTTACTACCAAGAAATCCCTTGAACACCCCAAAGACCTGGTGGATGCCATCCCGCGGATGTCTGTGGGCAGTATTTTTTATCACTTTATTGATGCCATGCGGCGCACCCCGAACAAAACGGACGATTTTCGGGAATGGCTTTCCGGCTTTAACCAAAAATATGCCGGCCTGTACGACGAAATTGCGAAATTAGATCCCTATTTTCAGACATTAACCCAGATCAGAGAACAGCTTTCCCAAATTTTTAAATCCTATTTTAAGCGGAGTTCAAAATGAAACCAAATCTTCAACAATATGCCAAGGTCACGGGAGAAACCGTTATTGATCATCTTCTGCAGCTTGCCGAGCCGCTAAAGGGGTTGAAGGTCGTCCACGTGAATTCCACCCGGATGGGAGGGGGGGTGGCTGAAATCTTGAATAAATTGGTCCCCTTGATGCGGGATCTGGGAATCGATGCCCACTGGGAAGTGATCGAGGGGGATGACACGTTCTTTCAATGTACGAAAAGTTTTCATAACGGACTCCAGGGGAATGTGGTTGAAATCCCCAAATCCACGCTGAAGGCGTACGAAGCGACAAATGAAAAAAATGCTGAAAAACTTTGCCCGATTCTGCAGGATGCCGATATTGTGTTCATTCACGATCCCCAGCCCGCGCCGCTGCTGCACCTTTGTTCCAATCGAAGAGGGAAATGGGTGTGGCGCTGCCATATTGATGTGAGCCGGCCGTACCGTCCCGTCTGGAAATATTTGCGCAATTTTGTGACCGACTACGATGCCAGCATTTTTTCATTGGCCGATTTTGCGCAATTGATGCCGCATCCGCAATACCTGATCGCTCCGAGTATCGATCCTTTGAGTGATAAGAATTTGGAATTGGGCGAAGAGGAATTAAATGCGGTTTACAGTCGTTTTGGTATCGATCCTGAACGTCCGCTCGTCGTGCAGGTCTCTCGCTTTGATCGTTTTAAAGATCCGGTCGGCGTGATTCATGCCTATCGCCTCGCCCGAAAATTTGTCCCTGATTTACAGCTTGTCCTGGCAGGCGGAGAAGCGACCGACGACCCGGAAGCGAAAATCGTTTTAAATGATGTTTACGACGCGGCGAACGATGACAAAGACATTACGATTCTGCTTTTACCGTCCGATGCGCATCGAACAATTAATGCGTTGCAGCGCGCAGCCGATGTGGTGATTCAAAAGTCGATTAAAGAAGGATTTGGGCTTACGGTAACGGAAGCCTTGTGGAAAGGAAAACCGGTGATCGGCGGAAATGTGGGCGGCATCCAGTTGCAGATCGTGAATCACCACACGGGGTTTTTGGTGGACACGCCGGAGGGGGCGGCTCTGCGAATCCGGTACCTGTTTTACAATCGAGAGCAATTGGCCATCATGGGGGAAAAGGCGCACCGGTTCGTTCTCGAAAACTTTTTAATCACACGTCATTTGCGCGAATATTTAACATTAATGCTTGATATATTGGAAGGGAGCCGGGAGCGAATTGATCTGAAGTAAATTTTGCCAGGCGGAACAACGCCCAGGACTCGCGCGTACCGAGCCTGATTGCAAATAAAAAACTGGACTGAAGTTTCTTGAGTCACATTTCCCCGGGAAGAAGAGATGAATCAAACATTTGGATTTTTTAGACGGTTAAGTCGATTTTTATTCGTACCGCTTGCCCTTCTTTTTCTCGCTGCAATTCTCTCCTGCAGCCATTCTGCAAAATCGAAAAAGATTACGATTGCCGTGGCTCTGCTGCCTTCGGAGCAAGTCGCTTACAGTGAAATTTTAGATGATTTTACCCGAAAGACGGGCATTTCCGTCACTCTGGTGGCGCAGCAGTACGATCAGATTCGATCCGTTATTGAAGCGGAAGCGCAGGCCGGGGAGGGTGAATTGGATCTCGCCGAATTAGACATTTACATGCTGCCTCTGATGCGATCTTACATGCTGCCCCTGGATTCTTTTTCGATCGCCCTGACTGATTTGAAAAAGCATTCGCCGGCGGTGGCCTGGAAAGCCGGGCGGCTGGGAACGCCTCCTAAAATGTACTACATTCCGGACCGCCTCAACTGGCAGGCGTTGATTTACAATGCCAAAGTGCTGTCCCGGCCGCCGCGCACCTGGCAGGAATTACTGGCCGTCGGCAGAAAATATCCGGGGCAAATCGGTTTTAAAGCCGCCCGGTACGAAGGCCTGATTTGTGATTTGTTTCCGTTTATCTGGGAAGCCGGAGGTGATCCGCTTCATCCCAATACCCCGGAAGCGTTTCAGGCCATGACGTTTTTAAAAAAGCTGGCGCCCGCCTTCAATCCGGCCGTCCGGTCTTACAAAGAGAACTCCATTCTTCAGGCAGAAGAGCACCAGGAAATTTTACTGCACGAAAACTGGCCGTTTGTGGTGCCGCTGCTGAAACAGAAAGGCTTATTGGACACCTATTTCAAAACCGCACCGCTGCCGGCAGGGCCTTCCGGGACGGCCACGATTCTGGGGGGCGGGTACCTCGGCATCCCTAAAACGGCACCGCACCCGAAATTTGCGGCCAGGCTCATCGACTATTTAACTTCTGTAGACGTCCAGAAAAAGCTGGTGGAAGAATTGGGCTGGTTTCCGGTTCGTGAAGAAGGCTGGGAAGCCATGACAGCGCAGGATAAAATTGATTATTCAGGATTTCTGGCCATGAAAAAAGAGGTGCGCGCCAGACCTTCGGTTCCTTTTTATCCCAAGTTAAGCCAAATTTGGCAGGATGGCTTTTATCAAATGATCTTCGAAAATAAAAACATACCGTCGGTGCTTCAAAACATGCAGAAAAAAATTGACGCGTTGGCCGGGCAGACCCCAAAATGAATTACCTGTCTCGCCGGAAACTGACCTACTGGCTTTTGGCGCTCCCGGCATTGGGTTTTCTTGGCCTGCAAATCTGGCCGCTGGGGTACGCCGTAAAATCGGCCGTCACCAATTCGGCCGGTCACCTGACCACCGCACATTTTCAGCAGGTCTTTTCGGATCCGCTCTATTGGGCGGCGGTGCGAAACAATTTTATCATTCCAATTGCCAGTGTGGCTTTTGAAACGGTTATCGGTGTGGGAATGGCGCTGTGGTTTTATTCTATTCGAAAAAGAAAGACCTTTTGGCGAACCGTTGCCATTGTGCCGTACGCAGTGCCCGAAATTGTTTATTTATTAACCATGAAATTGGTTTTTCGGGAGCACGGTTATTTAAACAGTCTTCTTCTGAACCTCCACGGGAGCACCTGGATTGTGGATTGGTTTCAACCCGGCCGGGTTCTGGTAATGGTGGTGATCATTTTCATTGATGCCTGGCGTGTGACCCCTGTCGTGTTTTTAATTGTCCTGATGGCGCTCGAGCAACTGTCCGAAAGTTTTTTAGAGGCGGCTCGATTAGACGGTGCCACACGGTGGCAGCTTATCCGGTTCATCCAAATTCCACTGATTGTGCCCGCCCTGATGGTGGCAATTGCGCTTCGCGCCGTGGATGCGTTCCGAATTTTTGCCACACCATTGGTCCTGCTTGGCGTCGAAGCGCTTCCGGTAATTACGTCTGTGGCTTACCACTATAAAGCGGAAGCCAACAATCCCGCCGCCGCCAATGTGACGGCACTGAGCCTGGCTGTGCTGCTGTTTGCGGGCACGCTGGTTACAATTTTATTCACGGCGAAAAAGAGAGATCAAAGATGAATCCGGTGTTGAAATTCCGAAAATTCGGTTTTTTTAAAATGATGACCGTGTTGGGGTTGATGGCTCTGGTGCTCGTGAATGTGTTTCCCATTGTGCTGGTTTTGCGCCAGGCGTTTACCCCGGGAAGCGAATCGGTTGCCTGGCCGCTCCGGCTCCTCCCCAGGCAGGTGACGTTTCTGAATTTTCAGCTCTTGTGGAGAACACAATCGCTGTTGTCCCATCTTTCGCTGAGTTTCTGGGTGGCGCTCGCCACCACGCTTCTCTCGCTGCTCATGGGGTTTCCGGCGGGTTGGGCGGCCGCCCGCTCGCGCGCCCTGGAATCCATTTCAACACAATCGGCCTTGTTGAGCCGGGTGCTTCCGCCGATTGCCATTGCAATTCCGCTAACCGCAATTTTCATCCCGTTCCATCTGTACAATCATCCGATGGGATTTGGGCTTATCCTGGCACATTTGACCATTGGTTTGCCGTTTGCGATTTTAGTTGCCTACGCCGCTTTTCGGGATTTGCCGCGTGAATTGGAGGAGGCGGCCGCCGTCGACGGCTGCTCGACGGTCGGGGCATTTGTACGAATTTCCCTGCCCGTTTCCAAAGGCGCTCTTGCGGCGGCTTTCATTTTGATTTTTTTGTTGTCTTGGGACGAATTTACCTACGCACTGCTGATTCAATTGACCCACAGAACAATGCCGCCGCTCATTTATTATTACACGGAGTTCGGGCAAATTGGCTCTGCCAGTGTGTTGGCCGCAATCATGTTAATTCCGGCGGTACTGGTGATCGCCTTCCTGCAGCGCTTTATGGCGAGAGGCATTCTTTCCGGAGTTTTAAAAGAATGACTTTATTCGAAAAAAAGCCGGAAGCAAATTTAATATTAGAGCCATTTTTTAATGACTTAAAAAATGCGCCGCCTGAAAAGCGGCTGCTGATGCTCGATTACGACGGCACGCTTGCCCCATTTCGGATCGAAAGAGAACGGGCAGTCCCTTATTCGGGCGTTCGCGAGATTTTGAATCGGTTGATTCTTTCGAAGCAGACGCAGGTGGTTATTATCAGCGGGCGCGCGATTGCCGATTTAATCCCCTTATTGGGATTAAAAGAGCTGCCGGAAATTTGGGGTTCTCATGGTTTGGAAAGAAGATTTCCGGACGGAACCGGTCAAAAGATCGAAATCGACCCTTCTCTTCGGGAATTATTCACAGAGGTCAAAAAGTGGGCGGATCAAAAGGGCTGGGGGGAACGGTGCGAGGTGAAGCCGGGAAGCACGGCTCTGCACTGGCGAGGCCTGAGTGAACCGGCACAAAATCAGATGAAAAAGGCTTTTCTGGATGCGTGGGCGCCGCCCGCCCGCCGGCAGGATCTCCTGCTGAAAAATTTTGACGGCGGCATTGAAATCCGTCTCCCGGGTGTGAACAAGGGCGATGCCGTGCGAATTTTACTGCGTGAAAAGGGAAAGGGGGCCGTTGCCGCTTATCTGGGGGATGACTTGACGGATGAAGATGCCTTTCACGCCCTCCGCGGCAAGGGCCTTGCCGTCCTTGTGAGAAAAGAATTCCGGCCCACAGCCGCCGCCCTTCATCTCGTGCCGCCCGAAGAACTTTTAGAATTCCTCAGCCGTTGGTTAAATCATTTAATATTTTAGTTGGATAAATTGCCTGAAAAAACTTATATTTAAAGTATTGCGAGCCGGCTTTTCGTTTTTTTGGGTAAACTAATTTAGACCGCAAAGAAGATGAATTATCCAAAGCTCAATTCGAGACAGAACAACCTTTTTAAGAATTTTTGTGAGAAAATAACGCCGGACTTTTAACTTCTTTATGGAGGCAATCCATGGAATTTCTGGACTGGAGATTCTTTAATAATTCCCTTGAGATGTGGGTCATATCCATTGCCGTCATTCTGATCAGTTTTTTTATCTTAAAAATTCTAAAGAAAATCCTGATCAAAAAAATAGGCAAATTTGCAACACGCACAAAAACAATCGTCGATGACATCATTGTCCTTCTTTTAAAAAAAATCAATTTTCTCACACTCCTTTTTCTCTCACTATTTTTTGGCTCTCTTGTTTTAACGCTTTCGACAGTCGCGCATCAGGTGATTCAAAGCATCGTCATTCTCGTGCTTCTCCTTCAAACAGCCTTCTGGGGCAATGCACTGATTACTTTCAGTCTCGAGCACTACAAAAAGCAGCGGCTGGGAAAAGACGCATCCGAAGCCACCACAGTGGTGGCGCTCGGATTTATCGGAAAATTACTGCTTTTTTCAATCATTATTCTTCTGGCGTTAGAAAATCTCGGCATTGATATTACGGCACTGGTCACCGGTTTGGGGATTGGCGGCATTGCCGTCGCCCTGGCCATCCAGAGCATCCTGAGTGACCTGTTTGCGTCTCTTTCGATTGTTTTGGATAAGCCTTTTGTTTTGGGTGATTTCATCATAATCGACGACTATCTTGGAACGGTTGAACACATCGGCCTGAAAACGACCCGGGTGCGGAGTCTTTCGGGGGAACAGCTTATCTTTGCCAACAACGATCTCCTCAAAAGCCGCATCCGAAATTATAAACGCATGTATGAACGGCGGGTTATCTTTTCACTCGGTGTGACGTATCAGACGCCCTATGAAAAATTATCGGCCATTCCGGGCATGATTCAGGATATCATCAAAAAACAAGAACAAATCCGGTTTGACCGGGCGCATTTCAAGTCTTACGGAAACTTTTCTCTGAATTTTGAAATTGTGTATTGGATTCAAAATGCGGATTATAATATTTACATGGACATCCATCAGACGATTAACCTGGAAATCTATCGAAAATTTGCCGAAGAAGGCATTGAGTTTGCCTTTCCCACACAGACGATTTTTATCGAACAAGATAGAGAACCGCCGGGTAAATAAAGGAAGGATTTAAAAATGGCAGAGCAGGAACCGCAGCATCCCAGAAGTCGCGTCATTATTGTTTCCAATCGTTTGCCGATTGTGGTTCTAAAGGACAAAAACGGCGGATGGCGTGTGGAATCCAGTTCCGGAGGATTGGTGACGGCGATGGCGCCTGTATTAAAGAATCGCGGCGGACTCTGGATTGGCTGGGCGGGTGCTAACGTAACAGAGGATGCGAATATAGATGCGCTCATCGAACAGGCGACAAAAGACTCCGGTTACCGGTTAAAGCAGGTGTATTTGACGGCTGAAGAAGTTGAAAAACACTACAAGGGATTTTCCAATGAAATTCTCTGGCCGTTGTTTCATGATTTTGTGCCGTATTGTAATTTCAATCCGGAATATTGGACATTCTACGAAAAGGTAAATCGAAAGTTTGCAAAAACCGTACACGATAATAGCAGCGGGAAAGATTTTATCTGGATTCATGATTACCATTTGATCGGCGTGGCAAAAGAATTACGGGAAATGGGGAACGAATCCCGGTTAGGCTTTTTTTTGCACATTCCGTTTCCTCCGCTGGATATTTTTTTGAAATTACCCTGGCGCTTTCAGATCCTTCGACTATTAATGGAATATGATCTTATCGGGTTTCAAACGCTGCGGGATCGCCGGAATTTCGTCCAGTGCGTGCGGACATTACTGAAAGAAGTCGTGATTCGTGGAAAAGGACAGGTGATTCGCATGACCACGGAAAATCGGGAAGTTCGCGTCGGCGCCTTTCCGATTAGTATCGATTACAATGAATTTTTAAATGTGGCCAAAACGGAAGAAGTGGCAAATGATGCCTGGTACATTCATGAAAATCTCCCGAATGTAAAAATCATCCTGGGAGTAGACCGCCTGGATTACTCCAAAGGAATTATCGAAAAATTAAATGCTTATAGAAATGCCCTCATCCGGTACCCTGAACTGCAGGAAAAAGTCATATTGGCCCAAATTTTGGTCCCCAGCCGCAGGAGTATTCCGATGTACGCCAGTTTAAAGGAAGAAATCGAGCAATTGGTGGGCGAAATTAACGGACAATTCACACTGTCGGGCTGGGTGCCCATCTATTACCGTTTCAAAAATCTGGACCGGAAGGAATTGGTGGCGCACTACCGAACCGCTGAAATTCTTCTGGTCACTCCCTCGAAAGACGGGATGAATCTTGTATCAAAAGAATACTGTGCCTCTAATATTGAAGAAAATGGTGTTGTGATTGTGAGCGAGTTTGCCGGTGTGGCGGCTCAATTTCAGAAAAATGCCATTCTGGTCAATCCTTACGATATTAAGGGAGTGGCGGATGCCATCTACAAAGCCTACACGATGACACCCGAAGAACGCCGGTTCCATATGAAGAAATTACGGCAATCGATTCGGAAGATCAATATTTATTGGTGGGTAAACTCCTTCCTGCTGGCGGCCATCGCCAAGCGATTGGACAATTTCCCGATTATTGAAGATTATGTGCCCAATGAATAATCAATCAATGGGTTGATCTCTCCGGGCAGAGCAGCAGAGAAATCGGGAAGAGGTGAACGGATTACCTTTTTCATTCCAACTGATTCAAAAAGAGACAATTACCGCCACAAAATCATACACTCTTATTGCAGGTGAATCATCGCTTTTAGAAGCAGATAATCATTTAATAATTAGCTGCTTATGAGTGATATTTCAAAGAATACCGCTTTGCCGGGACCGATCCGCGGATACTGGTATAATTATTGTTTGTTTATGATCGACAAATTATAAAACTGCCTTTTTGCGGCTTTAGCCTGGGAGAAGCGAAGAAAAAATAAAATGGAATTTTGCACCTAAAAAGAAAGTTCAGCCTAAAATGAAATCAATATTTTGTTATCGCCGTTTTTTCATTTTGTTGACAGCCTTTTTTATCTTCTTTCAGACCAACGGTATCCCCGCCTTTTCTTCTTCAAAACAATCACTGAATATGAAAAGCGATTTGCAGGCTTCTTACAAAAACCCCGTAAAGTACGCCGCCTTTGGGAGCTGTGACACGGTTTATGACATGACGGGAGATACGACTTCATTCACACTCGATCCTTCCACAATTTACGTGGTTGCGGATAACGCTCCCGCCCGGACAAAAATTGCCGCCTGTGTGAATGTCAAAAAATCCGGCTACTACCGAATCTGGGTTCAGGAACTCAATGATAAGAGTCAAAAAAATGAGAGTTTCTATCTGTCAGTCGTTTATCCGAATGATTCTCTGATTACCGCCTGTGACAGCAATTTAGGTCCCTATAAAGTCGTTCCGGACACCACCGCGCCGGACACCGTTGATTCACAACACCGATATGCCGGCCTGTTTTTCTTCAAAAAGGGGATCAATAAGGTTTTATTGAACCACTATTCTAAAATTGTAAATGAATACCCGGAATATTGGAACGGACCGACAGATAGTTCGAGTGTTTTTTCAAAACCCAATAGTGTGCATTTCAAAAAAATGACATTAATCTATTCCAACGGTGTTTTTGACGCCGCTCTTTCTTATTCGGCCAAAACCGATACTGTGATTCGAATAAACGGACAGCCGGTGCAGGCGGTTCCCAAAGGGGGAGATTACCAATATGAACTTAAGCTGAGCAATGTGGGCACCTTCACACTCCGGAACACCGATCTGATGGCCACGGTCCCGGACTCTGTTGAGTTTTTAAATATCCAGCCGGTGCCGACGGATACGATGGGCGATACACTCCATTGGCGATTTGATACGCTTTCGCCGGGCCTCGAAAAAATTATTACCATCGATGCCCGGGCCTCGAATGCGCTGGTCAACACACCCCATAAAATTTTCAGCAGTGCCTGGGTTTATGCGCGATGCGATACCCTGCTTGGAAATAACACGGACAGCACGACTGTTTACGCGTTCGATCCGTGCGATTTTTTCACGCCGGAAATGCCCCAAATTCAGACCTTTCCGTCTTCGGTGAATCAGGGGGACAGCGTTTCGGTGCGTGTCCGGCTGCCGAAGGGGGTCGTCTCCTGGGAT
>BDTM01000143.1 GCA_002898015.1 bacterium BMS3Bbin03
TGCTCTGCCAATTGAGCTATGGGCGCAATTATTACCTTTAAAAATCGAAAGACCCGGTCAAGCGGGCCTCTTCTTTTACTTCGTGAGCCAGGGAGGATTCGAACCTCCGACCAACGGCTTAAAAGGCCGCTGCTCTACCGACTGAGCTACTGGCCCCCATCAAAAACAGACAGTTTTAAATATACAAAATTTAATATCGGTTGTCAATAAAAAATACACAAATTTAGGAATGAGTAATCTTGCGCAAACTACGGAAGTGCCGCCTTCCAGATCGTTTGTTTCCGCCCTGAACCAACCGACACTAATTTAATTTCGGCGCCCGCCAGAGAAGCAATTTTCTCAATATAAGACCGGGCATTTGCCGGGAAATCCCCGTATTCCCGTATCCCCCGGGTCGATGTCTGCCAACCCGGGAGCTTTTCATAAACGGGTTTGCAAGCCTGCAGCAGTTGCGGCGAATAGGGAAATTCTTCATACAATTTGCCATTGCATTCATAAGCCACACACACATACAATTCCTTCAGGGTATCTAAAACATCCAGCTTTGTGATGACAAGCGAATCAATTCCATTGATGCGAACGGCGTACTTCAGCGCCACAAGATCGAGCCAGCCGCACCGGCGGGGACGGCCCGTGGTGGCGCCATATTCCACCCCTAAATTGCGAATCTTATCGCCGATTGGGCCGTGAAATTCTGTGGGAAAAGGCCCCTCACCCACACGTGTTGTGTAAGCTTTGGCCACACCCAAAACAGAGTCTATTTTCGTCGGCCCGATTCCCAGCCCTGTACAGGCGCCGCCGCTAATCGGATTGGAAGAAGTCACGTACGGGTAAGTTCCGAAATCGACGTCCAGCATCGCCCCCTGTGCCCCTTCCAAAAGAATTTCCTTCTTTTCCGCAATCATCCGATTCAAAATGGCCGACGTGTCCTTCACGAAGGGTTCCAACCAATGACTGTACTTCAGAAAAGTCGCATAAATTTCATCGATATTGACCGGATGGTTTTCAAGAAACGGCTTTTTTAAGGCCAGATTGATTTCTATTTTTTCCCTGAGAATTTTCGGTGCAAATAAATCGATAATTCGGATTCCGAGACGATCGAATTTGTCGACATACGCCGGCCCGATCCCCCGCCCGGTCGTGCCGAGATACAGCTTTTTTTGCCGTTCCCTGTCGGCATCCAGCCATTTATGGTACGGCATGATGACGTGGGCGTTGCTGCTTAAAAACAGACGCCCGTCATAAGAAATTTTCTTTTTTTCCAGAACCTTGAGCTCCTGCGCAAAGGCCTCCGGATCGAAAACCACTCCGTTCCCGATGAGGCACGTCACATTTTCGTGAAGAATTCCGGAAGGGATTAAATGAAAAACAGACGTCTCGCCGTCGATTACGACCGTATGTCCGGCATTCGCCCCGCCCTGATAGCGGGCCACAACGTCACATTTCTCACTCAGAAGATCGACAATTTTCCCTTTTCCCTCATCTCCCCACTGCGCACCCACAACCACTCGTACGGCCATTCGATTAACCTCTCACGTCAAAAAAAACGGGTCGCTCTGGCGGCCCGGATTTTTGCAAAAAATAAATACCCCGAAAATCAATTACTGAAAACTCTTTTGCGCCTCTTCAACCGTAGAATAAATATCAAATACTCGATCCAATTTCGTAATTTCCAGAACATGGTGGATTTTTTCAGGAAGATTTACCAGTTTAATGTCTCCCATCTGGTTTCGAGCGGCTGTTAAAGCACTGATCAGAACACCAAGCCCGGAGCTGGTCATCATATCGACATTTTCCATATCCGCGATGAAGCGTGTTTTGCCTTCATCTAATAACTGGTGAATGCGTTCGTTTAACGCGTTGGCATCGGCGCCACCCAGCATTTTGCCCTTTAAACGGATGACAACCAGACCGTAATTTTCTTCTTCCTGAAATTCCATAAAACCCTCCTGCCAACAGCTTATCGTCTTTTTGGTTTATGCGCTTTTCTGGCTCGTACTTCGGCCATCTTTTTATGACGGGGTGAGTAGTGTTCCCACTCAATCAACAGCGGTGCAGCTACAAAAATAGAGGAGTATGTACCGATCACCACACCCACCAACATGGCAAAGGAAAAATCGTGAATCACTTCACCTCCAAATAAGAAGAGCACCAGAATTACCAAAAACGTGGTAAAGGATGTGATCACCGTGCGGCTTAATGTTTCATTGATACTCTCATTAATGATCTGGGAGAAAGATTCCCGCCTCCGGGTTCTCATGTTTTCCCGAATACGGTCAAAAACGACAATGGTGTCATTTAGAGAATACCCCACAATGGTCAAAAATGCCGCCACCACATCCAGTGAAATCTGCAGATTGAAAATTAAAAAGAACCCGAGTGTAATCAAAACATCATGAAACAAAGGAATGATGGCGCCAACGGCAAATCTAAATTCAAACCGCAGCGTAATATAAACCAAAATGAGAAGCATCGAAAACAGCACCGCCCAGATAGCGGCCCGGCGCAGCTCCCCTCCGATTTTCGGTCCCACTGTGTCAATGCTGCGAATATCCAGCCCTTTTGAGAAATCTTTTTTTAGCTGTTCGGTTACCTTGGAAGCAATGACATCCGGTTTCCGGGTCAATTCAACCTGAATGATCATTTCTTTTTCAATGCCGCCGACCGTTTTGCGCGATGTCTCTTTAATCTCGGCGTTTCCATAACCAATTTTTTGGAGCGAACCACGAATCATTTTCACCGTCACGGAATTATCGAACTTTACCCGTATGGACACACCGCCCCTGAAATCGATACCGTAGTTCGGACCCCGAACAAACAATAAAACCAATGTAATAAAAATTAATGTCCCCGAAAACATATATCCAAATTTACGATTGCCAATAAAATCAATACTCGGTTTCTTGAAAAACTGCATCTGCACCAATCTCCTTATCGCTACAAGCCTATATGCTTAATTTCTTTAGCGCAAAGTGTTCTGTAATATAATCGTAAACCACACGTGTGACCACAATCGCTGTGAACATGCTGCTGAGGATACCAATTGACAACGTCAGTGCAAATCCTCGAATCGGGCCGGTGCCGAATTGATAAAGGACAATTGCGGTAAACAATGTCGTCAGGTTCGCATCCAGAATGGTAATAAACGCACGCCCGTAGCCGGCGTCGATGGCAGCCCTAATCGTCTTGCCCGACCGAAGTTCTTCACGGATGCGTTCAAAGATCAGTACATTCGCATCTACCGCCATACCGATTGTTAAAATGATACCGGCCACTCCGGGCAGTGTTAATGTAAAATGGAAACCGGCCAAAACGGCCATGACGAATAACATATTTAACAGAAGCGCCAGATCGGCCAAAAAACCGGACATTCTGTAGTAAAAAATCATGAACAATATCACAAGGGCGAATCCAAGAATGGCCGAAAAGGTACCCTGCCGAATGGAATCCCGACCCAGTGACGGGCCAACGGTTCTTTCTTCGATGATTTTCACAGGAGCGGGAAGAGCGCCGGCCCGCAAAATGATGGCAAGGTCTTTCGCTTCATCCATGTTTCCCATGCCTTCGATAATGGCGTCCCCGTTTGGAATTTTACTGCGAATCACCGGAGCCGAATAGACACGATTATCCAGCACAATGGCCATGCGGCGATTAATATTAGCACCGGTTACATGCGCAAATATTTTTGCGCCTTCCGAATTCATTTTCAGATTAACAATGGGCTTTCCCGCAGAGGTGAAGCTGCTGCCGCTGCCAATCTGCACTCCCGCCCCAACGACATATTTACCGGTTAGTTCCGGTTCTCTGTTTACCAAATAAAGTTCGTAGTACTTTTCATCCCCTACGGGAACGGATTTACTCCCCCACAAAAATTCCACATCCGAAGGAATCACTTTTTTAATTTGCGGCATATTTAAGATTTTTTCTACAGCGTGTTTGTTTTGTTCAGGTACGGCAATCTCGCCTCCGTGGCCTCTGAAATCCCTGAGCAGCGACAGGAACGGATGCTCATTGAACAGGCTTTTATTCACCTCGAGAGCGCTTGTGTCTGCCAGTGTCGACGTATCTGTTATTTCTTGTTTCGTACCGAAAATATCCTGTTGAGTCACAATATTCTTACCGGTGGTGTCGATTTTCGCCACTTTTTTGGCTTCTTTTTTCGTCTTCGGAGAAAGAACCGCTTTCCCTTTGGCTGTTTGAATTTCCTTTAATTTTTCATCGATGCGCTTTAAAACTTCCTTAGACACATCAGGCGCTTTGAGAAGTTTAAATTCCAGAAGTGCCGTCTTTCCGATTAATTCCTTTGCGCGTTCAATATCCTGAATGCCGGGCAATTCGATGACAATTCGCCGATTGCCGCGCTTTTGAATATTCGGTTCAGACACCCCAAACTCGTCGACCCGGTTCCGCAAAATTTCCAGAGAGCGATTCACCGCATCGTCCGCCTGCTTCTGGAGTCCCTTAATGACTTCCTCATTGTTTTGAGTCAGTTTACCGAAATATTTGTTTAAACGCAGATTGTACTGATTAAATACCTGTTGAAAAACCGTAAAATAATCCAGGTTAGGATCTTTTTCCAGTTTTTGTTCGATTTCATTCATTATCTTGTAAAACTGAGCATCTTTATGTTTGGCAAGATTCAGCAGTAACTGCTGCAAATCGACTTCCAGCACCAGGTACATCCCCCCCTGTAAATCCAGCCCCAGTTTGATTGTTTTTCCCTGCAGCTTACTTAATTTCCCGGACAGCCTCAGCGCCTTCGTCTCTTTTGCAGAAAGATGGCGTACCTGATATGTGGGATAAAGCTGCCATAGGGACCAGATAACTGCGACAAGAATAATACCGACTTTTATCCAGAAATTTTTTTTCATTCTGTTATTTGCCTCCTTAAAACCTTAATCACTAATTAAAAACAAATTCAGGCGTAAATGCCTCGGATGCGCACGACTTTGGCCACCCGGTCCACCCCCAAAATATACGCCCCTATTCGCAGGCTCACATTGTGGTCCTTGGCAAGGCGATAAACCTCATCAAAACTCTCTTTCATAATGCGCTTCAGCCGTTTGTTGACATCCTTCTCAGACCAATAATAACCCATTCGGTTTTGGACCCACTCGAAGTAAGAGACCGTGACGCCCCCTGCGTTTGCCAGAATGTCCGGCACCACAAGAATTCCTCTTTCGTCCAGAATTTTGTCAGCCTTGGCCGTTGTGGGGCCATTTGCACCCTCCACCACAATTTTCGCCCGGATGTCCGGAGCATTTTTGCTTGTGATCTGGTCTTCACGAGCGGCCGGTACCAACACATCACAATCCTGTTTCAGCAATTCCATCCCGTCAATCGGATCGGCTCCGTCAAATCCTTCAAGCGTTTTATGAGACTCCATATAAGTGATAACTTTTTTGACGTCGATTCCGCCCGGATTGTAGTAGCCGCCGGAGATGTCACTAATTCCGACAACCTTACATCCCTGCTCATGAAGAAGGCTGGCACTGACTGAACCCACATTCCCGAAGCCCTGGACAATCACACGGGCTTCTTTAGGCGCAAGGCCGATTTTCTCCATCATCCGCATCGTCACAAGCATAACGCCCCGGCCTGTGGCCTCACGGCGCCCACGGCTTCCGCCCAGAAACAGGGGTTTCCCCGTGACAACAGCCGTCTCCGTTTTCTGGACGTGCATCGAATACGTGTCCATAATCCACGCCATAACCTGAGAGTTTGTGTTGACGTCGGGCGCGGGTACATCTTTTTCCGGGCCAAATATTTCCAGCAAATTGGCCGTGTAGCGGCGCGTAATTTTCTCTAATTGAACCTGAGTCAACCGGGTCGGATCACATTTAATCCCGCCTTTTGCCCCCCCAAAAGGAATGCGCACCACCGCACACTTCCAGGTCATCCAGGCGGCGAGCGCTTTTATTTCATCTAAATTCACATCCGGCGCGTATCGAATCCCGCCTTTTGAAGGCCCCAGGGCCGTATTATGAATCACGCGGTATGCTTCATAAACCTGAACTGTGCCGTCGTCCATCTGAATGGGGACCGTCACAATCACCTGCTTTTCGGGAGCGATCAAGTAATCGTAAATGCCGGGTTTTAAATCTAAATAATGTGCAGCCACTTCAAAGCGGCGCTTCATCGATTCAAACGGATTTTCTTCGTCCCGTGAAACCGGGCCGGATTCACTATATTGCATCTAACCTCCAAAAAGATGGATTCAGCCACAATCACTAAACATCATACATTATAATCATATCCGATAAATATAAAATGTTTTTATATTTTTTGCAAGGAATATTTTAAACTCATTTTCCCGCCTTCAGCACCTGACTCATTGAATTGTCCGTTTCGATGATTTTTTCTTCCTTCGACCGGAATTTCTTGATTCCCGCAAAAATAACTTCCGCTATTTTCTGGCGGTACCTGGCCGAACGCAGCAGTCTTTCTTCCTTTCGGTTTGAAATAAAGCCCGCCTCAACCAAAATCTTCGGCATGGTGGTTCCCACCAAAACCAAATATCCCGCCTGTCGAACCCCGAAATCATACGTATGAAGCCTTTGATGGACAACTTTCTGAATCATTGCCGCCAGATTCTGGCTTTCCTTATTAAACGAATTTTGGGCGATAGAGAGTAAAATGAAATTTTCATTCGTCAAATCGCCGTAACCCGCCCAGGAGTCTTCGTACTTGATGACTGAGTTTTCTTCCTGTGCGATGGCCCGATCTTCATCGGAACGGGCGGGCCCGAGACAATACGTCGTGAATCCTCTCACAGAACGTCTGGGATTGGAGTTGGCATGGATGCTGATAAAAAGCTTCCCGCCGTTGCGATTGGCAAATGCAGACCGCTCCCGCAATTCCACAAAGCGATCGGTACTGCGCGTCATCAAAACCTTGACGTGCAGTTTTTTCCGCAATAGATCTCTCAGGCGTCTGCCGATGTCCAACACCACATCCTTCTCTTTCAAGCCGGTCGGCCCAATCGCACCGGGATCTTTTCCCCCGTGACCGGGATCGATAATGATTTTGTCGATTTTCCATTTTTGTTTTTCGTTTTCCAGATCCAATAAAATATTTTTTGGAATTTTTTTCGATGTCCGGATGGAAACCAGAATTTCGCCGTCCCCAATTTGAAGGGAGACATCTTTTTTGTCGATCGCCTTCATTAATTGAAAAGAGAGTTGTGCCGATTCTTCAAATTGTATGGGAATAATTCGCCGCACAATGCCGATTCTGGGTGACGTCCGCAGCCGCGTCGTGTCAACCGTCCCTCCGTAAATATCCACATACAGCCATTTTTGAGACACGCGTGTGGCAATATTGGACGAATTAAACTTCTTCAGAATCATAATTCGAATCAGGGTGCCGTTGACTTTTTTTTCCACCCGAATCCGCGCGATGTTATGTGTTTCCTGGAAAATGCTCAGTTGCAGAGAGCGGGGATCAAACTGGAATTCCTGTGAGTAATAATTGTGCAGCAGCTTCATAAAAGATTGTACCGGCACCCAGATGCCGCTCCGGTCATAAAGAGTCGCCACAGGCATTTGATACACCCGGTTATCGATCACAACAAAAGGATTAAGCGCCGTCACTTTGATTTTGTGCGCACCCATATACAAAACCATCTTTTTTGCAAGATTGTTGTAGTAAGTACGCGCTTCAAGCACATCGGCTAATTTCCGAACCAGAACGAAATAAAGCTTTCCTTCAACCCGGCAATCCAAATTTGTAGTGACGTTTTTCTCGCCTTCGACATTGATTTTCAATGTGGCATCTTGAAACGAAAAAAGAGGCAGCGCTCTGATCAGGAAAAGCCCAATTCCCAACACAATAATAGATTTTTGAAAGTTGATTCTAATAATCTTCTTGAACATCCGATTCATCTTCCGATTCACTCACACTTCGCACATAAATTGGATTTGAGAAAATCCAGGGTTTGCCGTTGCGATAAGCATCCACCCGGTAAATACCGGGGTCGCGAACCTGCATACTTAAACCGTTTGAAAAACCGACCATGACGGGCTTCCCGTTTCGCAGAATACGAACCTGTGCCTTTTCAGGCAGTTCGACCGTCAGGACGTCTTCGGGGTCAAAAAAAACTTCATCCCCCATGATGGCAAAATTTAAAGGCCCCTCCAGTGAAAATTTAAATCCGCGCGGATCACCCGCTTTTTCATAAGAAATATAAGCGTGACCCTCTTTCAGCGCCTTATAAATTAAAGCGGCATCCCGTTTGAAGTCTGTGGTGAACGCCGTCTCCAAAATCACATGTGTGAGCACTGTTTGAAACGAATGCTTGTA
>BDTM01000144.1 GCA_002898015.1 bacterium BMS3Bbin03
TCACAGGAATTGCGATTCTGGGTTTATTGTTACTGATCACCGTGGGGTGTTCTAAAAATCCGGCGGAAAGTTCCGATAATGAATTAGAGAACAGTTTGAAAGCGGTTGTCGAAGAAAATGCGGATTACTTCACAGCCGACGGTTTGAACGACGACGGCGCTCAACCCATCAACTATTCCACAGATGGTTTATTGAAATCGTTGATGCCGATAGACCCCATTCGGTTCGGACGGAAAGGCAGATTTCAACTGGAAAGTCTCAACATCACTCGGAACGAAGATGGGCTTCTGGAAGCGGTTGTTGTCCATTCTTTTAACGGCCGCTTTTTCGTGCTGGCGGTCGATTCACTGAATCCGAATGCCGTGGGCACACTTTATGAGAAGGACATGAAGAACACTATTACACGCCGTGCAATTTTCAGGAGAATGGGCCGCTCAAAACAGGGTCGCACAAAACATCACCGTATGAATTGGAAGCTGAAGTGCATCAGCGGAAGTGAGCTTGTTTCGGAACAAACAAGCATTATGATCGATCAGGTAAAGATTATGGCGACAAACGACAGTTCATGGACCATCACCGATCCCCTGAATTTTTCTATGAATATCGACGATATTCCCACATTTCAGCCGGGTGATTCCGTGAAGGTGTATGTCACACTTCAGAATAGAAATGTCTATTCCGAAAAACCCGGGGAGATCGTGCTTCTGCGCTACCGAAACAACCGCGGCATGCATCGTGCGCGCAAGGCTTTCCATGATGACGGCGTCTATCCGGATGAAACCGCAGGCGACGGCATTTACTCCGGAATGTGGGCGATTGGTCACAGAAGAGGTGTTTTCCACGCGTTCGTCGATGTGATCGACAACGGAACCCTTTACGACGACACAGCACCCTATGATTCCCGTGCATGGGGAATCCCTTACAGAGTGCATTTTAGATAGATGTTTAAAATTAACAAAATTAAAAAGGAGGTTGTTATGAAAAAAGGATTTTTAAGATTCGGTTGGCTGTTTTTGCTGGGATTGTTCTTCCTTCAACCGGCACAATCGGCAAAGGCGGACATTTTAATGATGACGCCGGACAAAGCGGTCATGGTACCGGGAGAAGGGCAGCAGTTTCGTGTACAATTATTTAACAACCGGTCAATGCCTGTGCAAATGCGAATGACCACCTGGAAAGTTATGCCGGACACACTGGGCACAATTACGGAAGACGGATACTTCATTGCCGGAGACAATCCCGGAGAGGGCATGATTGTGGCTGATATGGGGTTCGGCAATGGGATGAAAGTCCATGCGAGATCGAAAATCATCATCACAGACCGGCGTTTGCCGATGCGTATGGAGATATTTCCGAAGATGAAAATTGCTCATCCCGGAGACACATTGAAATTTCACGTGCGCGCCGAAACGGTGGGAGGTTTACCGGTGCCGAAATTGGATTTAAATTGGTTTGTCATTCCGAGAAACAAGGGTAAAATCTCCCAGAAGGGCGTTTTTGTGGCCGGTGAAACGGTTGGAGAAGCCACGGTAGTCGCCTACACCAAGTTTATGGGAATGCGTTACAAAGTGGAGGCAAAAGTTTACATCACGCCGGAAGGCGAGGGCATCATCTCCGGGCTGGTCCAGGATGAAGATTCGGGTCTGCCAATCGTGGGTGCCCGGGTTAAGGCTTACCGGATCGGCCTAATCCGTTGGTCGATGACAGCGCAGACAGATTCACTCGGAAATTACGCGTTGAACGACCTTCTGCCCGGCACTTATGTGGTTCTTGCTGCGAAGAAGGGCTATATTCCCGAATATTATAAAGATGTCCGCTTTTTGCGGGAAGCAACACCCGTCAAGATCGACTCGGCGGGAACGGCTGACGGCATCGATTTTCATCTGAACATCGGTTCCGTTTTAAAAGGGACCGTCTGGACGGAAGGAGACTCTGTGTCACTCTCCGGAGCGCTTGTAAAGGCCACTCTGCTCGTCAATCCGCTGATACGATTCCATGGTGTCTCAGATGAATCGGGCGAATTCAGACTCACCGGAATCCCAACGGGAACGTACATTCTTTCCGCTTACAAAGACGGGTATAAAAAAGAATATTATGACAACGTTGAAAATCCCGGAAATGCCGCATCTGTTTCCGTCACGGAACCCGATTCTGTGGAGAATCTTAACTTCACTTTGGAAACAAGAAGTGCCATTACCGGACAGGTTGTGACTTCAACCGGCGGCCCTCTGCCCGAAAAAGCCATGGTGTTCGTGATGCGTTTGAGAGCAAACGGTTCAAGACACGCGTACAGGCGCACATTCACAGATGAAAATGGGAATTATGTGCTCTCCGTGCCCGCCGGAAATTATATTGTCGGCGCCATGGCCAGGGGGTTTGGATTAATGTACTTCGATAATGTCACCCATTTTAACGATGCCGCGCCTGTGACGGTTCTGGAAGATCAGCATAAAAACGGGATCAATTTTTCATTGGACCCGCTGGCCTCACTTTCCGGAAAAGTGGTGGATCAGGCGACCGGCAGCCCCATTGGGAATGCCATTGTGGAGGCCTTTTCGGAAACCTGGCATGGAAGACCTTACCGGATTCGAACAGCGGATGACGGATCCTACACAATTCCCGATGTCCGGCCCGGCATTTATGTGCTGGTGGCGAAAGCCGGAAACTATTTGCCGGAATTTTATGAAGAAGCTTCGCGACTGAAAGACGCAAAATTGATTAAAGTGGTTACGGATACGACCATTGCAGACGTGAATTTCACGCTGAGCCGCGCCGCAATTGTGACCGGACGCGTGACAGACGAAGCATCTGGAATGCCCGTTTCTCATGCGGTGGTGAAGGCAAAGAGAATCGATTCTGCATTTTATGAAATGGTTTTCACAACGGATGAAGGCGCCTATCGCTTCGAAAAACTCATTCCGGGGAAATATATTATCATGGCCATCGCAAAAGGCCATTCCCGTGAATTTTATTTGAATACGGCGGACAGAGACAGCGCCGCTGTTTTAGAGATCACCGATTCCGACAGTCTGGGCGGCATAAATTTCACGCTGCAGAAAGCACCGGTTCAGGGCGGCATTGCGGGCTACGTATTTTCCGATGCCGACAGCCTGCCGATTAGCGGCGCCTGGGTCATGGCTTTCCCGAAGAAGGCCGGCCGTTCCTTCCTGACCGTCACGGGCCCCGCGGGCGAATACAAATTCACCAATCTGCATTCGGGTAATTATTTTGTAATGGCCTGGGCACGCGGATTTACGGGCGAATTCTACGACAACGTTAGAAATTGGAAGAATGCTGATCCGGTTCCCGTCACATCCCCGGACATTACACCCGGCATTAATTTCGGCCTGAAGCCGGTGGCGGAAGGCGCCTACACCATCGCCGGCAGAATTATGATGCGATCGAATCACCAGCCGCTGGATTATGCTTTTGTGTATGCCAGAGGCCCCGGGGGCATTGCCGGATTTGCCGTGGCCGATAACAACGGCCTGTATGCCATCACAAACATCCCGGCAGGACATTACAAAGTATTTGCCATGCGGGTCGGTTTCTGGCAAAATCTGAACGGAAATATGTCCCAAAACGATTCGCTGGCCGTGTCGGTTGGCAGCGGTGAAAGCTACGACGACGCCAACATCACGATGTCGGAGACGGCGATCACAGGCGTGTCTGAGGAGGGAAGCGGAAGCCTGCCGGAGTCGTACACGCTCCGTCAGAATTATCCCAATCCGTTTAATCCGGAGACGAACATTCGCTACGCCATCCCCCAATCAGGACATGTGACGGTCACGATTTTCAATCTATTGGGTGAAAAAGTTGTGACGCTGGAAAATGCAGACCGGGCGGCCGGTGTGTACACCCTGCATTGGAAGGGTTTAAACGATGCCGGGCTGCAGGTTTCATCCGGTGTTTATCTGCTGCGAATTCAGGTGAAAAACAGCAGCGGTATTGCCTTCCGGAGTGTGAAAAAAATGATGCTCATGCGATAAATCAGGCAGCGGGCACCTTCATTTTTATGAAGGTGCCTATTATTTTTGTTGATTCCTTGTGAAATATTTTGTAACTTTGAAAAAAATCAAAACATAATGCAGATTAAACTAACCAAAATATTTTTTCTCGCCCTTTTTTTTGCGACGCTTGCGTTTGCCGGCAACAGCGCTGCGCAAAATATGGGTTCTTCCCATTTTCAGCAAATGCTGAATGAACTGGACCAGAAAATTGCCACCATGGAGAAACTTGCGTCTCAATTTCCCAATACGCAGCTCACGCAGAAGATTCAAACCGTCAAACAGCACCGGCGAAAAGCCCTGCAATTCCGCAGAGAGAAAAGATACAGAGCCGCAAATCAGGAATTACGATTGGCGCTTGAACTGTGCAATTCGCTTATAAAGCATTCCCTGGGTGGGGCTGCCAGGAATTACCAGGCCAACCTTGACGAAATGATTCGAAGAGCCGAAATGATGCTGCATCAACGTTACAATGCCGATGCCGACCGCCTGTTAAAGCGGGCCAGACAGGTTCGCACAGACGCCGCCAGTGCCTTTCAGCGCGGAAATTTTAACAAGGCCGGTGATTTGTACAAAGTGGAGAAATCGTTATTGGAAAATTGCCTGAAAATTCTGGATCGAAATATGCCGGAAAAATATGCCGGCCTTCAAACAGAACGTGAAAACTTTCGTGAACTTAAAACTCAGGCCGAAAAATGTCTTCAGCGTTCCAGGGTGTCTCTGGCAGTGAACCTGTACAATCAGGCGATTGGCCAATCCCGGAAGGCGGAGCAGGCCTTTAAAAAGGGCAATTTAAAACAGGCGAATCTTTACTATCAATGGTCGGTTCGTTTTCTGCTCCGGGTGATTAATCTTTCGGAAACGGGAAATTACGCTGTTTCGGAACAGGCAAAGGACGATTTACAATTAACGGATCAGATTTACCAGGCCACCGTGACCGAATATTCCACCCGTGCAGACAAGATCACGGAAAAGATCTTTGAACAGGTTCGTAAACTATTGTTCGACGCCCGAACCGATTTCAATCAGCGTAAATACGCGTCTGCCATTCAAAAGTCCGATGTCGCCCGTAAAATATTAACGAGAATCCGGACAAATCCAGTTCGTCAAACCGAAAATTATAATTTCAAACTCAAGCAAAATATTCGTGATTTACAGCAGAGCCTGCAGGCACTCAAAAAAGACATCCGTCAAGATGAAGCATCCGGTACCGTTTTTCATCTTGCAAATCTCTTTTTAAGAAAAAGCCGGAATGAATTGTCTGCAAAAAACTTACGAAAAAGTGCCGCCTATCTGTTGGTAGCCAACCGACTAACCCTTCAATTGCAAAAGATGCCTGGCCAGACCGCTGTTAAAAGCAGAATTTCAAAAGATCTAATAAAAGAAGACTATAGAAATTTCCGGCTGCAGTTCCGGAGTCTTGATAAAAGAGAGATTGAACGCAACGAAAATAAGCAGTTGTATTATCGTCTTTTATTAAATTTGAATAAAAAAATTCGTTCTGCTATAAGAGCCGGTCGCTTAACGGAAGCAGATCAATATCTGTCATTGGCCAGGAATTTAATTGATCAAATCAAATAGCACTAAAAAATGGATGCTCATTCGTCTGAGAATCTGCGCGAAATCCTTGAAGAAATTCATTCTGTATCCGCTTATTCTGGCGTTTATTCCGCTTGGTTTTCCCGGAATTTTGCGGGCACAATCTCAATTGGCGCAAGCTTCTAAGGATTCAATTTCGCCTGAAGTCGCGGTGGAATTGGATTATTTACAATTTAAGCTTCAGCTCTCCGCGGTAAAAGACAGTTCTCTCCTGAAGGAAATCGACTTGTTCAATAAACTGGTTGAAAATGCGCTGAAGCAGGGGGATACGTCTCTGGCCCAATTTTATCTGGCGTCTGTAAAAGATCTGCTTAAAAACTCCCTGAAATCTTCTGTTCCAATTCCTCCGGTTCAGCCGGATAAAAATTTAAACCGGCGGAAATACGGCGGAAATTCTCTGAATAATGAATTTTACGCCTTGAGCGGAATGGATATCTCCCGGCAGGATTTTGAATTGGTTTACGGGGGAAAAGACAGCAGCCTTCTGGATGCCACCAACAATCCCTACTTCGCAATCGGTTCGGATGGGGATGTGGCTCTTAAAAAGATGTCAGATCTGCGCTGGAACGGCATTTTAAAATACAGCCGGGATTACTTCATCGGGAATTGGCACGGTGCGCTTCAAAAGCGTTTCGCACAATCCCGGACCGCAAAAATCTGGGTCGATATGGAAGGCATGTCCTATCAAAAAGACATTCGCTTGAAATATGCGCAGCTTTTTTCCGGCATTCAGTGGCGGGGACAATTGGGGCCTTTTGTGAACGCCTTTGCAGAATATGAGTTTTTGAGGCGTGTTTACGACCACCAGGATGAGAACTTTCCGAATTACAAAAGACATCTGTTCTGGGGATCCTTGAAATTCTATCCCGCTCTCCTGAATTCGATTCAGCTCTCGGCGCAAACCGAAAACCGCGCGCACGATGCCTTTCAACAGTTGGATTACCGAAACACGACGTATTCCTTGTCCACACAATATTCCAATCTTAAAGGCACCCGGCTCTCATTACAGATCGATCGCCGGCTGCTCACGTATACGAATAGTCAAATCGACACCACACTTTATCAGGGGAGCTACAGGGATTGGTTTACAACATTCAGGGCGGGGCAGAGACTCCTGAATTGGCTGGGATTGAATCTGTACGGTGAATTTACCTCCCGAAATTATCTGAAAAACTCCGATTATCTCCGGAATTTTAACTATGTGAATGTAACGCCTTCGATCGAGTTTTCAGTCAATGCCTCGCTGAGCTTTGAAATTGGTTATTTGAATATCCGGAAAACTTACGATTTTAAACAGGAGAATCTACAATTGGCCGCTGTTAAAAATTATTCGGTAAAAGGCGTAACCTTTTCAATCGACTTTTTGAATATGAATAATTTGATGATATCGACCTCGATCAGTTACGAATTGCGGCGCTACCGGGATACCGGAGAGGAAATTTCAAGCGGGTTCAATTTATACACCGATCAAAATGAAACGACCGCCATGGCGTTTGTCTCCTGGCAATTCCTGAAAAATTGGGAGCTGAACGCAATCCTTCACAGAGACGCCGCGATCGATCAGGAACTGGAACACAATGACTCAAGACTTTCGCTGTTTACTCTTGAATTAAAAAAGAAGTTTTGATGATTTCGGGAGACCGCATGAATTCGACTCAAGACCTGTTTAGACAAATCCCCGCAATAGATGCGCTTCTTCAGGAAGAACCTGTACAGCGCTGGCTGGCTGAGTACAAAAGTGAATTTATAATCAAGTTATTGCGGCGATCCGTTCAACAAATACGGGAGACGATTCGAAGTTCGGCCGCCGATGCCTTTAATAAAGAGGACTTGACGAAGCAAATCATTCACCTGACGGAAGCGGAACTGACCGCCTTTTTCAATTCAAAATTAAAATGTGTCGTCAACGGCACGGGCGTGGTGCTTCACACCAATTTGGGACGCGCCCCATTGGCGCCTGAAGTTCGGCATAAATTGAACGATCTTGCTGAAAATTACTGCAGTGTGGAATATGCCTTTGAAACCGGTAAAAGGGGCGAGCGAAACGGCATTGTCGAACACCTGATTACGGCGCTTTCGGGAGCAGAAGCCGCAGCGGTTGTCAATAACAATGCGGCGGCCGTTCTTCTGGCATTGAATTCGATTGCCGATGGAAAAGAGGTCATTCTTTCGAGGGGGCAGCTTATTGAGATCGGCGGCTCGTTTCGAATTCCTGAAGTCATGGCGCAAAGCGGCGCCAAAATGATCGAAGTCGGAACGACCAATAAGACCCATCTTCGGGACTATGAAAATGCCGTTACAGAAGACACCGGCGCCATTCTGGTGGTTCATCCGTCGAATTACAGGGTTTTGGGATTTGTTCAGGAAGTCCCTTTGGAAAAACTGGTACGCCTCGCTCATAAACACGCTGTTCCCGTTATCTATGATCTTGGCGGCGGCGTTTTTGTCGATCTGGAAAAATATGGTTTGCCGCACGAACCGGTTGTTTCCGACAATGTGAAACTCGGCGTGGATGTGATCACCTTTAGCGGCGATAAAGTCCTCGGGGGGCCGCAATCCGGCCTGATCGTCGGCAAGAAAAAATATATTCGGAAAATCAGGGAAAACCACCTTTTACGCGCCTTACGATTGGACAAACTCATTTTTGCGGCGCTGGAGGAGACATTGAAACTGTATTTTAAGAGAGATTTCGAGCAGAAAATTCCGGCCCTGCGGATGCTCATGGAACCCATGAACAGTCAAAAAAAGAGGGGAGAGGCCCTGCTCGATCAACTGCCAAAAGCGATTTTTGATTCCGGGACTATCGATCTGACAACCGGCACATCCCAGGTCGGCAGCGGTGCCGTTCCGCTTGAAGAAATTGAAAGCTATGTGTTAACTCTATCTCATAACAGCTTAAGCGCCAATCAATTGGCAGGATTATTCCGGAAAAACAGTTATCCGGTAATCGGCTACATCCGCCGGGGGAAATTTACGTTGAATCTGCGAACCATCAAAGAATCGGAACTTCCCATTTTAAAAGACGCCATTTCTTCGATTTTCACGGAGTAAACATGCGAGACGGGCATATCATCATCGGCACTGCCGGACACATCGACCACGGCAAAAGCACATTGGTTAAAGCGCTCACAGGGATGGATCCGGATCGTCTTGCTGAAGAAAAAGAGCGCGGCCTGACGATCGACATTGGATTTGCATTTTATGGGGACAAAGCCTCTTTCATCGATGTCCCCGGCCATGAAAAATTTATAAAAAACATGGTGGCCGGCGTGACCACAATCGATATGGCCATCCTGCTGATTGCCGCAGACGATGGGGTGATGCCGCAGACCCGGGAGCATCTGGATATATTGAATATCCTGGGCGTGCCCAGGGGATTTGTGGTCATTACGAAAATCGATCTCGTGGACAAAGGATGGCTCGAGCTGGTGACCGAGGATGTAAACGTGCTGACAAAGGACACCTTTCTGGAGAATGCGCCCATTTTGTATTTTTCGGCCGTTTCCGGCGAAGGCATTTCCGAAATTAAAAAGACGCTCGATGCGTTCCTGAAAACGCCTTCCCCCAAACACGACCGGGGCTTTTTCTGGATGCCTATCGACCGTTCTTTTACCATCAAAGGCTTTGGCACGGTTGTGACGGGCTCTGTACTTTCCGGAAAATTGAGAATAGGGGAGTCCGTTGAATTACTTCCCGCTCGCCGTCTGTTAAAGGTGCGCGGATTACAAAGCCATGAAAAAAACACGGAAATAGTCCAAATTGGCGACCGCGCCGCCGTAAATCTGGCATCGATTGCAAAAGGAGAAATAACTCGGGGAAATGTATTGGCATCCCCCAATTTCGCAAAACCCACAAAGCGCATCGATGCAAAATATCAACACCTTAAAAATGCCCCGCGGGTCCTGAAAAACCAGGCACGCGTGCGATTTCACGTGGGCACCAGTGAACTCTTCGCCCGAATCCGATTTTTAGACCGTTATTTTTTAGATCCGGGAGATTCCTCTTATTGTCAGATATTTTTTGAGAAAGAGGTCGCCGTTAACCGGATGGACCGGTTTGTGGTTCGGCAATATTCTCCGCAAATCACCATGGGAGGAGGCATCGTTCTGGACAATCACCCCATTCACCGCCACAAGCGATTTTCCGGTGAAATTTTAGACCATTTGAAGCGCCTGGAATCCGAGGATGCCAAAGTCATTATTCAGGAACTTTTGATCAATCAACGAATTCCGCTTACGATTGAAGAAATTGCTTCCGGCGCTGGCATTCTCACCGGCGATTCGAAAACCCTGATCGATATTTTGGAAACGGAACAAGCAATTCAAAAAATAAAATCCGGACAAAAAATTTATGTGCTTGCCGTCGAAACCCTGAATGAATACGCCCAAACTATCATCGGCATTCTTCACCAATTTCATCGGGATCATCCTTTCGAATCCGGTATTTCAAAAGCCGAATTACACCATAAATTTAAGAAAAATCTTGAATATTCTGTGTTTCAAACCATTTTGGTGCAATTGCAAAATGAGCATAAAATTGCAATCGAAGCCGATCGGGTTCGATTGCCTGATCATTCGATAAATCTGAATGAAAAATCGCTTAGGATTTATCACGATTTTATCGATGAATTGAAGAAAGATAAATTTCGAACCAGAAAGCGGGAGGAATATTCCGAATTATTGTTAATAACGCGTGATTTATTAGACAACTTAATCCGGTATGGAAGGGGCAAAGGAGATCTTTTTATCTTATCAGGGGATCTATTATTTTCAAAAGAAAGCATTCTGGAGGCGAAAAACAGTTTGAGCCGTTTCTTTGAAAGAAATAAGGAATTGAAATTGACCGATTTTAAAAATCTGCTCGGAACCACCCGAAAATATGCCGTTCCCCTAATCGAATATTTCGACAGCCTCCAATTTACGGAACGGAATGGAGATGTCAGAATCCTGAAAAATTCATGAGCTAAATATAAACCGAATTATTTTCAAAATATTTATTGTTTTCGCCTGATAAAGTTCCTATATTTTACGATAAATAAATGCTAAGTGGTCTACCTGCGCCAGTGGCTCAATTGGATAGAGCGTCGGCCTCCGGAGCCGAAGGTTGGGGGTTCGATTCCCCCCTGGCGCACTTTTTTTATCAACTCATTTCAGTGAATTACTTGCAGCGGAAAGGGAACATGCGATTATCGAAAGCTTTTATTCCAACGCTTAAGGAAACGTCTTCGAAAGCAGTCATTAAGAGTCATCAGCTCATGTTACGAGCCGGTCTTATTCGAATGCTCTCCGCCGGAATTTATTCCTATCTGCCGCTGGGGTGGAAGATAATGCAAAAAGCGATGGAAATTATTCGCGAAGAAATGAATGCCATCGGCGGACAGGAATTTTATTTACCCGCCTTAAATCCCGTGGAAATCTGGGAGGAGACCGGCAGAGCAGGCGATTTTGGCGATGAAATGTTTCGATTGAAAGACAGAAAAAACCACCAATTGGTTTTAGCCCCCACACATGAAGAGATCATTTGCGCAAACGCGCGGGGGGAAGTGCGTTCCTACAAAGAATTGCCTCAAATCTGGTATCAAATCCAAAATAAATTTAGAGACGAACCCCGGCCGCGATCCGGCGTTTTACGTGCCAGACAATTCATCATGAAAGATTCTTACAGTTTGGATTATGATCAGGCGGGGCTCGATCACAGCTATGAGCTTCATAAAGAAGCCTACAAAAAGATTTTCGATCGTTCCGGAATCAAATACTTCATTGTGGGCGCTTCGAGCGGTTTAATGGGCGGCTCGGGATCGCAGGAGTTCATGGCGGAATCCGATGTCGGTGAGGATACCATTGTCCTGTGCGACCACTGCCGGTACGCCGTCAACCTTGAAATAGCGACATCCGATTTGACAGAGCTTGTGGACGAACCCACCCGGCTGGAAGAGGTCTCCACACCAAACGTTCGGACAATTGAAGAAGTTTCAGAATTCTTAAATGTTCCGGCATCCCGTTTTATTAAATCCCTTGTTTATATCGTGGATGACGAACCCATTTTAATATTAATTCGGGGGGACCACGAGCTCAATGAGAGTAAAATGCAGGTCCGATTCGGGGCAAAATTCAGACCGGCCGCCGAAGATGAAATCGAAAAAATAATGGATGGCACACACACGGGTTTCATCGGGCCTGTTGGGTTAAAGGGGATGGCTATTTATGTCGATAAAACAGTTGTGAACCAAAAGGGCTTTATCTCCGGTGCCAACAAGGATCATTTCCATCTTAAGGGGATCGATTTAAAAAGAGATATTTCGATCAGAGAAATAATTGATGTGTCAACCGTCAAGGCGGGGGAGAAGTGTCCGGAATGCGGGCATCCGCTTCGAATTGTAAACGCCATTGAAATAGGGCACATTTTCAAATTGGGCACGAAATATTCGGAAGCCATGAACGCCACGGTTTTGAATCCCGGCGGAGAAAAAGTGCCTATTATTATGGGAAGCTATGGAATCGGCGTCGAAAGGATTCTTGCCACCCATATCGAACAGAATTCGGATGACAAGGGAATTGTCTGGTCAAAGGCTCTGGCACCTTATTTTGTCCACATCATTCCGATTAATGTGAAGAATGAATCCGTTTTGGAACAGGCAGAGGCCGTTTACGACTATTGTAATCAAGAGAAAATCTCTGCCTTAATCGATGATCGAAATGTCGGTCCTGGATTTAAATTAAAAGACGCCGATCTTTTGGGGATGCCGTTGCAAATCATCGTCGGAGAAAAAAACTTAAAAAACAACAGGCTTGAGTTTAAAATTCGAAGATTACAAAAATCTTTTTTGGTTGATGTGAATCATTACAAAGAAGAACTAAAAGGAACGCTTCAGAAAATTGAATAAAACGCTTCAGAAAAATGATGCGGTTAAGGCCTTAAATCAAAAGGCACTTGTCTTTTATAAACAAAAAAGATACGATGAAGCCATCGCAATCTGGCAAAATACGTTTGAAAAAGATCCTTTAAATAAAACCGCCCTGTACAGCTTAGGCATCGTATTTTTCGAACAGAAAAAATATGAAGAGGCCTGTGTTTATCTCAAGAAAGTCACGGAAATAGCGCCGGATCATCATAAAGCCCTCCTGATTTTGGGTTCGGCTTATTTAAGACTGCGAAAGTTTGATATTGCCGAAGATTACATTAAGAAATCCCTCAGCCTGAATCCCGAAAACAAAATGGCTTATTTAAATTTGGGCGCCATTTACAGTGTCCGGAAAGAAGGGGATTACGGGATCCAAATGTTTGAAAAAGCTTTACAGATCGATAATACCGAAGTGCGGGCTTATCTGGGACTGGGGAAAATTTATGCATTTAAAGAAGATTATCAAAAGGCTAATCTTAATTTCAAGAAAATCATAGAAATAAGCCCAAACAGCTCTATTGCTGCTTTTGCCAAAAAGGCCTTGTTGAATTCAAGAGCGGCCGGCATTTCCAGCGAAGATATCGAACATTATTTTATGGACGGATTTCGCTTTTATTTAGGAAACTACCTCAACGAATCGATCGATAATTATGAAAAATATCTGCACTACCGTCCAAAAGATGATCTGATTCATTATTATCTGGCTGAGGCCTGCCTGCGGAAAAAGGACTTCAAAAAATCATTTTTGGCCTTTAAAAAAGCCATTTTTATTAATCCTAAAAAAGGACTTTATTATAAAGAACTGGGTCTATTACTGGACAGATTCGGAAAGCCGAATGATGTGCTCGAAGTCCTGAAAAAAGCGGCCGAATTCGGCAAAGAAGATACCGTGACATTCACCTTAATTGGGAAAAATCTAAACAAATTGAAAAGAATTAAGGAATCCATCCCGAATCTTAAAAAAGCTCTGGAATTAGATAAAAACAATATTCTTGCGCGCTATGAATTGGCAAGGGCTTATATTGAAAACGGTGATTTTGAAATGGGGAATCATGAAATTCAAACGATACTGGAAATGCCTCTAAAATCGCCGCTTAAAAGCCAGGCGGAGAAATTGCTGAATACAATTAATCAATCCTACACGATTACCAAGAATTAGTGTGCTTATTATATATGCACATAAGATATATTATGTATAATAGTATCTTTTTAAATAAAGCCCACGCTATGAGGGCTTTATTTATTTTATGACAATATTGATTAATTTGTTTTTGATATAAATGATTTTTTTTATTTCTTTTGCAGCCAAATATTTTTTTATTTTCTCATCTTCCAGGGCGGCATTTTTAACAGCCTCCTCCGGTGTGTCCGGTTCCGTTGTCAGCCTGCTGCGCACTTTTCCATTAATCTGAATCACGATTTCGATTTCCACATCCTGAATATAATTGGGATCAAAACCAGGCCAATCGGTTTTAAAAATACTGGTGGTAAACCCGAGCTTTTGCCACATTTCTTCGGCAAGATGCGGCGCAAATGGGGACAACAGGAGCATATACTTTTCAATGGCAAATCTTAAAAGAAATTTATTGGCCTTTTGAACCCGATAAAGCCTGTTGAGTAATTCCATTAAAAACGCCAATGCGGTATTAAAGTGAAAAAGCTCCAGATCGTGCGTCACTTTTTTAATCGTCTGGTGCACATTTTTATAAAGCTTTAATTCTTCTGGAGTTAATGTGGCCACTTCCATGTCTTTAATATCGATGTGTTTCACCTCATCCAGATGCTGCATCCCGTAGCGGTAGACCCGATTTAAAAAGCGATTCGATCCCTGCACGCCCTCTTCCGTCCATTCTAAATCCCGTTCCGGGGGCGCCGCAAAGAGAATCGTAATTCGGCCGGTATCACTCCCCCACCTTTCTACAAAGGGTCCCACAGGAACCGCATTCCCCTTCGACTTCGACATCACTTCGCCCTTGTTGAGCACCATTCCCTGTGTAAACAAGGCCTTAAAAGGCTCGTCATAAGCGATTCGTTTTATATCATATAAAAATTTTGTAATAAAACGGGAATAGAGCAAATGAAGAACGGCGTGTTCAATGCCGCCGATATACTGATCGACAGGCATCCAGGCGTCGATTTTCGCCTTATTAAAGGGTTCTTTTTTATTTTTATTGTCCGTATAACGCAGAAAATACCAGGATGAATCGACGAAGGTATCCATCGTGTCGGCGTCACGCTGCGCAGAACCGCCGCATTTTGGACAGGCTGTATTCACAAATGCATCGACGGAAGCCAGCGGAGATTTTCCTTTAGGTGTTAGGTCAACCCCTTCTTCAGGCAAAAGAACCGGTAAATCTTCTTCCGGTACAGGCACGACCCCGCACTTTTCACAATGGATCATGGGAATTGGAGCGCCCCAGTACCGTTGTCTTGAAATTAACCAATCTCTTAGTTTATAATAAATGGCAGCTTTGCCGATCTTATTGGTTTCCAAGTCTTTTAGGATTTCTTTTATGCCCTTTTCCGAAGTCAGATTCGTGTATTTTTCGGAATTCACCATGATGCCCTTTTCCGTGTAGGCGGCACCTTTTTGGGCAGCGTCGAAGTCTTCAACGGCTTTCGGCCGGATAACGGTTTTTATGGGGATTTTATATTTTTGAGCAAATTCGAAATCACGTTCGTCATGGGCAGGCACTCCCATAATAGCGCCCGTGCCGTATCCCATGATAACATAGTCCGCAACCCAAATCGGAATTTTCTCTCCGGTCAGAGGATGGCTGGCGTACGATCCCGTGAAAACGCCGTCTTTTTCTTTTAAGGAAGTTCGTTCTAAATCCGATTTTTTTCCGGCCTGTTCGATGTATTTTTTGACTTCATCTTCCTGGGAAGTGCCCTTGATTAGTTTAGGGACTAATTCATGTTCCGGCGCAAATACCATGAAAGTGACGCCAAAGAGCGTATCCGGCCGTGTCGTAAATACACGAACTGATTGATCAATTTTATCAAGAGAAAAATCGATTTCAGCCCCCTCGCTTCGGCCAATCCAGTTTTGCTGCATTGTTTTAACGGGAAGCGGCCATTTGTCCAGTTTTTCAAGATCTTCAAGAAGCCTGTCGGCATAATCCGTAATTTTGAAAAACCATTGGACGAGGTCTCTTTTTTTCACCGGCGTGTGACAGCGGTAACAGGTTCCCTCCTCCACCTGTTCGTTGGCAAGAACGGTTTGGCAGCTTGGGCACCAGTTGACAGACGCTTTTTTACGATAGGCCAGTTTATGGGCATATAATTTTAAAAATAACCACTGCGTCCATTTATAATAATCAGGGGCACAGGTGGTGATTTCCCTCTCCCAATCGTAACTGAGTCCCATCAGCTTCATGGTGTTCTTGGAAACGGCAATATTGTTGTACGTCCACTTCTCCGGATTAATGCCTCGCTGAATGGCGGCATTTTCGGCGGGAAGACCAAAAGCATCCCAGCCCATGGGATGTAAAATATCAAAACCCTGCATCAGTTTGTAGCGGGAAATGACATCTCCGATAACATAATTTTTCATATGTCCGATATGGAGATCACCGGAGGGATAGGGGAACATTTCGAGGACATAATATTTCTTTTGAGGAACGGCTTTTGTTTTAAATAGATTGATTTTTTTCCAATAATCCTGCCATTTCTTTTCAACCTCTTTGACTGAATAACCTTCCATTTCCTCCTCATAACAAAAAATAGTCGGGGCGGGCGGATTCGAACCGCCGACTTCATGCTCCCGAAGCATGCGCGCTAACCGGACTGCGCTACGCCCCGAACTTCGACTAATAAATAACCTAAAATATTGATATTACACCCAAAGAAGCCAGGGTAACAATGATTCCCGCCAGAACAATTCCAACGGAAATTGAAAACAGGGAATTCTTAAATTTGATTCCGAACAAATAGGCTGCCAGCGATCCCGTCCACGCCCCGGTGCCAGGCAGTGGAATGCCGACGTAAAGAATCAGGCCGATAATCTCGTACTTTTCAATTAATTTTCCTTTTCGACGCGTTCGCTTAAACAGCCAATCAAAGAACCGGTCAAAAATCGTAAATCTTCTGAGAAAATTGGTCACAGGATTCAAAAACAATAGTAACGGAATTACCGGAATAAAGTTCCCGATATAAGCAAAGATAAAAGCCGTTTGCCAATCCAGGCCCCCGCCTATCGGCGGATTTGCCAATGCCCACGGAATGGCACCCCGCAATTCAAAAATTGGAATCATGGAAATGAACAGTGTGAGCAATTCCCTTGGCACCGAATGAAAATATTGAACAAAATGCTCAAGCAATCAATTACTTCCTATTGATTTCAATACAACCCGTAAAAATCGAATCGTATCCGTCAATCGATTAATGTGACTCTCTTCCCTGCCGTACGAGACGGTAATCGGTAATTCCCCTGTTTTCACATTAAAATTTCTTACGGCTTGTAAAAGGATTTCCGTCTCCGTTTCATATTGCTGCGTTCTTAACCGCAGTTTGCCGATCAGATTTTTCGATAACAAGCGATACCCGGATTGCGAATCGTGAATTCGCTTTCCCGTGGCAATCGAAGCCACCACAGAGCTTAAACGATTGCTCAAGTATCGATCATACGGCATGTGTCCGGGCGACAGCTTTCTGGTGCCGAGGATCAAATCAAATCCCCCTGATTCGAACATGCGCCGGAACGACGGAATATAAAGCGGATCGTGTTGTCCGTCGGCATCCAAACAGATGACATAATCATAACCCT
>BDTM01000145.1 GCA_002898015.1 bacterium BMS3Bbin03
GCTCAAAGCGGGAAATGTGCCGAAAATCGAAATGAAATACATCTAAAATAAGTAAAGGCGTTTTGCAGCTTTAAAAATCGGAGATCAGAATTGTGGAAAAATTAGCGCTTTATGGGGGGCCTAAAACAAAAATCACACCCTTCGGTTCCGGAAAGCGTTACGGACAGGAAGAACTGGATCAGCTCAGGGAAGCCCTGGAACAGAACACCCTTTTTTATGCGCATGGGAAAAAGACCGCCCGGTTTTTGAATAAATTCAAAAAAATGTACGGCAGTCCCTGCGCGGTGGCGGCTTCTTCCGGAACGGCGGCCATTCACACCGCGCTTGCGGCACTCGATGTGGGCCCCGGGGATGAAGTTATTACATCGGCCGTTACGGACATGGGATCTGTCATCGGAATTTTGTTCCAGAATGCCGTCCCGGTTTTTGCGGATATCGATCCCCACACGTACAATATGACGGCGGAAAGTATTGAAGAAAGAATTACGCCGCAGACAAAGGTGATCGAGGTGGTCCATCTTGCCGGAAACCCGGCCGATATGAATGCCGTTTTAGAAGTGTCTCAAAAACACGGCATTCCGGTTGTCGAAGATTGTGCTCAGAGCTATTTGAGTCTGTACCGCGGAAAGTTGGCCGGCACCTTTGGCGAATTCGGCTGTTTCAGTTTAAATGACTTCAAACACATTTCCGCGGGGGATGCCGGAATGCTTATCACAAATGATGAACACCTTGCCTGGAAGGCTCAGATGTTCACGGACAAAGGGTATGATCGAACAAAACAGGCGCACAATCCGCCGTTTCTTGCGGCAAATTATCGCATGAATGAATTGGAAGCCGCCGTGGCGATCGCACAATTGGACAGGCTGCCGTGGATTGTTTCCCGGCGCCGGGAATACGGCAATCGATTGACCGAAGGTATTTCCGGTCTGCCCGGCATAACACCGCACAAGATTACACCCGGCGGGGAAAGCTCATTCTGGTTTTACATGCTGCGAGTCGACGAGAAAAAGCTGGGTGCCGCCCGGGATTTGTTCGCAGATGCGGTCGGTGCGGAAGGCATTCCCTGTACAAAGGGTTATATCGCCAGACCCCTGTATTTATCGGAACTCTTTCAAAAGAAAACGATTTATCCAAACTTCAACTGGCCGGAAGACTTTCCGCAATATGCGCATTCCGTGACTTATCCCCAGGGTTTATGTCCGGCGGCCGAAAATGTCTTAAAAACAGCCGTCACATTTCGTTTGAACGAATTCTTCACGGAACAGGACATTGAGGACATGATCCGGGCCATCCGGAAAGTGGTGACCGGCCTTTTCCCCAAGAACCGTTAAGTGTCAAACCGAACGAACTTTCTGTAAAATAAAACTGGCACTTGCAAGATTTTTGTAATAGAATTATCGTTGTCTTTTGAGGACTTCTTGTCGTGCCTCATGGTTTCATTGCAGTGAATTAAAAATAAGAATTAATATTTTATATGAGAAAAGAAAGTATTCGAAATATCGCCATTATTGCCCACGTGGATCATGGAAAAACAACACTTGTGGATGGGATGCTCAAACAAAGCGGCATTTTCCGGCAGAACGAGGAAGTTGAAGAGCGTATTTTGGATTCGATGGATCTGGAACGGGAGCGCGGGATTACCATCATGGCGAAAAACACTTCTGTACTGTACCACGATATCAAAATCAATATTGTCGATACGCCGGGTCACGCCGATTTTGGCGGCGAAGTGGAGAGAAGTTTAAATTTAGTGGACGGCGCGCTTCTGCTCGTGGATGCCAGCGAAGGCCCTCTTCCGCAGACACGATTTGTTGTGAAAAAGGCGCTTGCGAAACAACTCCCGATCATTCTGGTGATTAACAAGATTGACCGCGGCGATGCCCGAATCGATGAGGTCGTGAATGCCGTGTACGATCTTTTTATCGATTTGGATGCCGACGACGGCCAGATCGAATTTCCCATTCTTTACACAAATGCAAAAGCCGGTGTGGCGCACCGGAAATTGGGCGATGATTCCGAAGATTTAGGCCCGCTGTTTGAAACGATCATCTCCGGGATTCCGGGGCCGGAGGTCAAGGATGATCATATCCCTCAATTTTTGGTGACGAACCTGGATTATGATGCGTATGTCGGCCAAATAGCCATCGGCCGGTTGTCAAACGGTGCCCTGGAACTAAATAAAAATTATTCGCTTTGTACGGAGAACGGAATCGTTTCGGGGGTGCACTTTTCTGCGCTGTACACCTTTCAGGGATTGAAGAAAAAACAGCTCTCCTGCGTCGAGTCCGGCGATATTATCGCCGTTTCGGGGGTGCCGGGTATCAAAATCGGAGACACGATTTCATCGGGAGAGTCTCCGAAACCCCTGCCGCGTATTCATGTGGACGACCCCACGGTTTCGATGATTTTTTATGTGAATAACGGGCCTTTTGCCGGAAGGGATGGGAAGTATTTAACCAGCCGTCACCTGAAGGATCGTCTCGAGAAGGAAATGCTCCAAAATGTGGCGTTAAATGTGGAACCGACGGACCGGGCTTATGCCTTTAAAGTGAGCGGCCGCGGAGAGCTGCAAATGGCCGTTCTCATCGAAACCATGCGGCGGGAAGGCTATGAATTTATGGTTTCCAAACCGCAGGTCATTACACAGGAAAAAGACGGGTTAATTTTTGAACCGGTGGAACGGGTGCTCATCGATGTGCCTGAGCAATTTATCGGTGTGGTGACGGAGAAAATTTCCATCCGAAAAGGGCGAATGCAGAATATGGTAAACAACGGCCGAGGCCGGGTCAACCTGGAATTTCTCGTGCCTTCACGGGGATTGATCGGTCTTCGGAGTCAATTCCTGACTGATACAAAAGGCATGGGTATTATGAATACGCTGTTCGAGGGCTTCGAACCCTGGTTTGGCCCCATTCCGCAGCGGATATCCGGCACACTTGTGGCGGACCGGCAGGGCCGGGCAACCGCGTATGCCAGTCTGGCAATGGTTGACCGGGGGGAGCTGTTTATTGAAGTTGGAACGGAAGTGTACATGGGAATGGGCATCGGAGAGCGGAACCGGAGCGGAGATTTGGATGTCAACATCACAAAGGAGAAAAAACTCACCAATATGAGAAGTTCCAATTCAGATTTTACGGTGACGCTTCGCCCCCCGCGGCTGCTCTCTCTGGACCAGTGCATCGAGTTTATTGACGAAGATGAGCTTATTGAAGTCACACCGAAGTATATTCGCCTGAGGAAAATGGAACTTGATCCGAATAAACGAGCCCACAATCGTAAAGCGGGCGCTTCACATATATAAATTTTGGTTCTTCGCGAGAATGCGTACTTTTTAAACGATTGGCAGTGATCATTCCGGATCAAAATGAAATGAGATAGTTACTACCGGAAATGTGTGGATTTGTGCTGGCATTACCCGTTAAGGTCAAATCAAAAAATCCGAATGTCAAATGAAGCTCAAAATTCAAATGCAAACCGGAAATATGCTTTAGAGGAAAGGACGGCGTGTTCGTAAATTCGTATCTTATTCCGGGAGACCATCGGGCAATTTATGACGCGAAAACTCGAATATTTTTTCAGCAAACTTGCTAATCTCTGGATTGTAGTGGTTTCCGGAATGGCCGTCTTTTTACTGATGTCGATTTTGTCCAAGATTGACCGGGAAGCGACGGGCGGGGGTGCGAACGGCATTCTGGGGCTTCAATTTGCTTTTACGCCTGAAGCGGCCGGCACAATAATCCGCCTGTGGGGTGCAGAGGGCGCTTCCAGAATTAGGGACACCCTGTGGATCGATTATATTTATCCCCCGTTTTACGCCGCATTTTTGGCCAGCACAATCGCTTATTTTTCCACGATTTGGAAAATGTTCACGCAATTTGCACGATACACACTTATCCTCTTACCCTTTTTGGCCGCAATTTTAGATTATGTTGAAAACACACTTCAGTTAATAATTCTCGCGCAATTCCCGAAAGTTTCGGGAATTTTAATATTAGCGGCATCGATTGCAGCCACCGTAAAATGGCTGATTATCGGCTGGTCGATTCTGGTCATTTTATATCTTATTATTTATCAATTGGTGAAAGCAGGGTTATCCGGATTTAAAACAACTTCATAAAAACCTTGCAAGTGACAGCCTGTTTTTTTATTTTAGAATAAGCTATTTTGAGGAGTAAAAATGATTAAAAGATTCATGTTATTGAATGTGTTCCTTTTTTTAGCGTTTGGTTTCAGGGCCTTCGCGCAGCAAAAAACCCCGATTATTTATGCCAGTGTGCTGTCAAACAGCCGGTACGTTGTAGGCGCGAAAAACCGGGAAACCGGACTGTTTGTCAGTTCGGATTTCGGAAACACCTGGCAGCATGTGGGCTGGAAAAACATCCGGTGTTTTGGGATGGCAATGGATCCTCAGAAGGTTGGGGAGGTTTTTTATCTGGCCAGCGGCAATGGGGTTCTAAAAACCGTAAACGGGGGAAAGCGCTGGGGCATTACAACGGGCTGGCGCGTGACCGAAGTGCAGGAAATTGTGGTCAATTCGGTGACGCCGCAAAAGCTCGTCATCGGCACGCCGTACGGCGTCTTTCGATCTGAAAACGCCGGGCGGAGCTGGCAGTCCTCTAATACGGGTTTGAATACGATCGACGCAAAATTTATTTCGGCGCTTGAGATCGACCGTCAAAATCCCGATCATTTGCTTTTGGGAACGGAAGCGGGGCTGTTCGGCTCCCGGGACGGAGGAAAGACCTGGAAGCGGGTTGCCTTACAGGGGGAACCGGTGCGGGACATTGAGCAAAATTTGTCCGAACCGGCTGTTTTTTACCTTGGAACCGAAAATAAAGGTGTTTTTAAAAGCACCGACGGCGGGAAAGTCTGGGCGGCTGTGAATCACGGCATTCAATATAAAACCGTTTATGTGCTGGCAATCGACCGCACGCATCCCAATACGGTTTACGCCGGGACATACAAAGGCGGCGTTTATAAAACGACTAACGGGGGCCGGCGCTGGAAAGCCGTAAACAAAGGGCTGACCAATCGGGTGCTTCACGGGCTGGCAATTGTGCCGGGACAACCAAACATCGTGTTTGCGGGTACGGTCAACGGAGGAATTTTTAAAAGCACAAACGGGGGAAACACGTGGCACTATTCCGGGCTGAACGGCGCACAGGTGTGGAAAATGGAAATTTGGTAAGGATTGGAAATCTTTCTTTGGGAAAAGTGCGGATGACGGAACGACTATATTACGCCGACAGTTATCTGAAAGAATTCGATGCCGAACCCGTGAATCTGCTGGAAGAGGGGGGAAAATTCTGGGTTCAGTTGGATCGAACCGCCTTTTACCCAACCTCCGGCGGGCAGATGCACGACACCGGCCGGCTGAATGACGTTCGGGTCACCGATGTAATCGAAAAAGAAGATGTGATTCTGCACGAGGTGGCTGAGAAAATTACGGGGACTCATTTGAAAGGGAAGATCGATTGGGAACGGCGCTTCGATTTTATGCAGCAGCACACCGGATTTCACCTTCTTGCCGGCGCTTTTTTACATCAACTCCGTCTGGAAACCCTTTCGTCCCATCTGGGAGAAGACATTTCAACCATTGACATCGGGGCGGCCTCCGTTTCGGGGACGGACATTCATCGCGCAGAAGATCTGGCCAATCAGATTATTGCAGAAAACCGGCCGGTGCGCGCCGCCTTTGCCGATCCGAAAAACCTGCCGGAGCTGCCGCTGCGGAAAATACCGCCGGTGAAGACAAAAATTCGTCTTGTCGAGATTCAGGATTTCGATCTGGACCCCTGCGGCGGCACACATGTGCGCCATACGGGAGAAGTGCAGCTCGTCAAGATTGTCCGCTGGGAAAAAGTCCGCGGTTATTTGCGGCTCTATTTTTACGCAGGGAAGCGGGCCGTTCGTCATTACCGAAACTTGTGGGGGCTTACCCGGGATTTAAATCTGGAGCTGTCTGCGGGGGAAGATGAAATTCTGGCCCGTGTCCGGGATTTTAAATCGGTCCTAAAAGTTCAGAAAAAGGAAATTCAGCAATTAAAAGAATTTTGGATTGACTTGGAGGCAAAGCGGCTGACAGACACGGCAGGGGAAAAGGGCCTGGACTTTTGTCTTCATCTGTATGAGGGCATCGACCCGGCGGATGCCAGACAGGTGGCTCAAAAAATAGTGCGTGAGACCAATTTAAGCGCGGCAATATTTATTAAATCAGAAAAATCCTGGCGGCTCATTTTAGCGCATCCGGAGAAAGATACAATCGATTTCAGAGATTGGCTGGATGATATTCGGGTGATCCGGCCGGTGAAGGGGGGAGGTAGGCCTTCCTGGGTGGAGGTTCTGGGAGAAGGAAGTCCGGAAGAAGTGCTGAAACGGGTGACGGCTAAATTTAATGAAAACGGGTGATGTTCACATGTCGAAATTGCTAGTCGGATTCGAAGCGCTGCACATTACACTGCTGAGTTTCGGCGATCCTCAGCAGGCAGTCCGCTCAAAGCGGCTCTTGAAAACATCCGCCAAAGTATTGGGAATTTCAGATGACCGGATTAGCCTCCTGTCCCGGGATTTTTATCACAGATACGGACACCGGTACGAATTAACTCAGGTGTACCCATTTTTACGGCGATTATGGCATTCCGACATCTGGGAGGAGCGGATGCTGACACTTCGTATTTTGAACCGGTACCGGAAAGAATTTGATCGGAACCTGTTTGGCCGTCTCAGCCGCTGGTTGAATGAAGTGGAAGATACCGTGCTGTGTGATGCCCTGGGTCACCAGATTGCCCTGATTGTAAAAGCCTACCCGCAGCAGGCCGTCCACATTCGTAAATGGACACATTCAGACAATGTCTGGCGGCGCCGGACGGCAGCGGTTTCCCTGTTTTTGCCGAAGCCTGAAGACGGAAAACATCTGGTGCTCGATTTACAAAGTGCATTGGAAATTGTGGAGCCTTTGATCGAGGATCAGAATGTGCTTGTCCAGAAAGGCGTGGCCGCCTTTTTTAAAAAAGCCGTTAAAGATGAGCCGGCCCAAACAGAGGAATTTCTCCGAAAGCGACAAGACCGGCTTCCGCCGATCATTAAAAAAGCGGCAAGAAGAGAGTCGGGCGGATAGCCGGAGGGCGAAAAAAGATTAAAAAATTGAATATCGAACACCAAACAAGGATTGAAGATTTGAGATTTTGGGATTAGAGACGGCGCAAAAAAATCTAAATCAAATAAAGAGGACAATAAAAAAGATTGAGGGATTGAAGACCGAACAAGGATTGGAGATTTAAGAATTTAGGATTGGAGATTGCCAAATGAATAAATTTGATTTGGAAGAGCGATTAATTGCATTTTCAGTTTTAATAATTGAGATTGTAAATGAAATGCCGAATTCAAAAGCTGGAAATCATTTATCGGGGCAAATACTCCGTTCAGGGACGTCTGTTTCTCTTAATTATGGTGAAGCACAAAGCGGCGAATCGAGAAAAGATTTTATCCATAAAATGAAAGTGGTCTTGAAAGAATTACGTGAAACATTTGTCTGTCTGAAAATAATTCATAGAACGAATTTATACACTACAGAAGCAAAAATAGAAAGAGCAAAAGAAGAAAATAATGAACTGATCTCAATTTTTGGTAAAAGTATTGAAACGGCGCAGAATAATCT
>BDTM01000146.1 GCA_002898015.1 bacterium BMS3Bbin03
CGCCAATGTCAAATAAAATCTTCACCCCGTTAGATAAAGTATTTGCATTTTTTATCCATAGTCAGACACCCTTCTGTTTCTGAAAAATCATATTATCCTGTTCAGTATCTAACGGGGCAAGAATGACTCAATAACAAAACGGATTGTTTCTGCTTTGGACGAAGAATAGAGGAAAAAATAAGCGTCAACTCCTGAGCTTCCTTCCAGCTACAGCCGTTCTTTAGTCGTTCTTTCCTCTAAATCATGTTTCCGGTTTGCATTTGAATTTTGAGCTTCATTTGACATTCGGATTTTTGAATTTGACCTTAACTGTTATAAGATTTAATACGTTATTTTATGTAATTTCTGACGTAATAAATATCTCGTTTCATTTTTATCCGGAACGATTGCTGCCAATCGTTTGAAAAGTGCGCATTCTCGCGAAGAACCATTATTTCTTGATTTCGCCCCAAAACACCATCACCAAAGCTTACCACTTCCGGCGGAGTTGATTTTTAAAATAGCTTTTTGATTCAAGCACAATCACGCCGGCAAGCCCCAGGAGACCGATTAAATTTGGGATTGCCATCAGGCCGTTCATCACATCGGCCAGTGTCCAGACCAACTGCAATTCCATCACCGCACCCACGGCGACAAAAATAGTAAACACCACCCGGTAGGGCATCACCCATTTTTCACCCACAAGATACTCGAGGGATTTTTCGCCGTAATAGCTCCAGCCGATAATGGTCGAATACGCAAAAAGAATCAGGCCGATGGTCACGATCAGGCCGCCGATGGAAGAGTGCAGCCCCTCGGTAAATGCGATCGTGGTCAGTTCTGCGCCGGTTTTGCCGGTAATCCAGGAACCTGTTGCGATGATGACAAAGCCAGTCATGGAACAGACAATAATGGTGTCGATAAACGTCTGCGTCATCGAAACAAGCGCCTGCGTCACCGGATATTTCGTCTGGGCGGCAGCCGCCGCAATCGGGGAGCTTCCCAGACCGGATTCATTGGAGAAAACGCCTCTGGCCACTCCCATTCGAACCGTCGTCAGAACGGCTGATCCCAAAAAACCGCCGGCGGCGGCCGTTGGTGAGAAGGCTTTTTCGAAGACGAGAGCAAAAACCTCCGGAATCCTCCTGTATTCGATGATAATCACCAGAAGCGCTCCGGCCATGTAGAAGAGAACCATGACGGGAACCAGTGTTCCGGTGACTTTCCCAATACTTTTAATGCCCCCAAGAATCACCAGAGCCGTGGCAGCCGCCAGTACGACTCCCGTCACCCAGAATGGAATGCCGAACATTTTTTCCACAGCGTCCGCCACGGAATTAGACTGCACCATATTGCCAATGCCGAAGGCGGCGATAAACGCAAATATAGCGAATAGGGTACCCAGCCATTTCCATCCCAGCCCCTTGGAAATGTAATACATGGGGCCGCCGCTCATGGTGCCGAATTTGTCCGTCTCCCGGTATTTTACGGCCAGAACCGCCTCGGCGAATTTCGTGGCCATCCCAAAAAGCCCCGTGACCCACATCCAGAAGAGTGCGCCGGGGCCGCCCGCAGCAATCGCCGTGGCCACACCGGCAATGTTTCCCGTTCCGACCGTTGCGGCCAAAGCCGTCATTAAGGCCTGAAAGTGAGAAATATCACCGGGCTCGTCCGTATCCTCTTTGCGTTTAATGAGCGCCAGATACAGGGAATACAGCAGCGTACGGAACTGAATGCCGCGCAGGCGAACGGTCAGATAAATGCCCGTCCCTACAAGCAGCGTAATTAAAGGCACACCCCACACCCAATCTCGAATCAGTTCCAGGGCCGTAATCAATTGGTCTTGCAAATGTGTTCTCCAGGATTATTTCCGTATTCGTTTCGAAGGGCAGCCTTCATTTGATCGGCTTAATCAATATAGGCATTCGGCAGATTTTTGTCAAGGATTTTAATGAAATTCTAAAGGAGGGGTAGAAAATGTTCGACCGGACGACGGCCGTAAAAACGGCATGGAAAAGAGCCCTAAAGCAGGCACGCTTCTGCCGCTCGGGTGTCTATGAAGCAAAGAAGTGTTGAATAAATTGACCAGGCGATCGGACAGCTTGAAGTGTTTTTTCTTTTTCGGCAAACGCGTAATGCTTGCCGTAATCGCCGGTTTTACCCTGGGTATCCATAACTTTCCTCCTTGTTAAATTCAAGACGAAAAGTTGCTGCCCCTTATTAAAGCGATTTTGTTAAATTTATTGCACCTAAAAAACGGGTTATATAAAAAAGGAGGTCTTAAACAAGTGTAAAAGACCTCCTGCACAAAAAATATTAAGCCATATTTTTGATTTCTTCCACTACCTGTGGATTTGCCAGTGTGGTAATATCACCGGTATCTTGTTTATTTGCTATTGCGGCTAATACCCTTCGCATTATTTTACCTGAGCGCGTTTTAGGCATATCCGAAACTATCCAAACTTTTGCCGGTTTGGCAATCGGACCGATTTCACTTGCCAAAGTATCGGTAACTTTCTTTTCGAGTTCCGCGCTTGCTTTTACTCCAGGCTTAAGAGAAACAAATATATGCGGAACTTTTCCCTTAATTGGATCAGCAACAGGAACCACGGCGGCTTCACCGACTTCACTAACCATTAATGCAGCGGACTCTAACTCCTTGGTACCTAAGCGGTGTCCGGCGACATTAATTACATCATCGATTCTTCCGAGTATTCTATAATATCCGTCAGCAGCCTGGACAGCTCCGTCATTGCAAAAATATGGCCAATCATGCCAATCTTTACTTTTAGGATCTTTATTATACCTTTGATAATAGACCTGAACGTACCTTTCATCATCGCCCCAGATGGTCATCATTAATCCGGGCCATGGATTCTGAATACAGATATTACCTGCTTTCCCGCTTCCGGCAGGCAGTATGTTTCCCTCATCGTCATATATAATCGGATATATTCCAGGGACACCGGGTCCTGCACTCCCGGGTTTCATTTTATGAACAGCGGGTAAAGTGGAGCACAGAAATCCTCCCGTTTCTGTCTGCCACCAGGTATCAACGATTACGGCTTTTTTCTTCCCAACAACATTATAGTACCATCTCCAAACCTCCGGTTCAATCGGTTCGCCAACGGTAGTCATATGTTTAAAGAAATAATCATATTTTGCAGGTTCATCCGGTCCAACTCTTCTGAGTGCACGAATTGCGGTTGGAGATGTATGGAAAATATTGACATCTAGTTCTTCGGCAATACGCCAAGGTCTTCCCGGATCAGGATGAGTCGGTAAACCTTCATAAATTACAGATGAAGCTGCCAAAGCAAGCGGGCCATAGACAATGTAAGAATGCCCTGTAATCCAGCCGATATCCGCCATGCACCAATAAACATCTTCCGGATGAATATCCTGAATATACTTGGATGTACCTGTAACATAAGACATGTAACCGCCGATTGAATGCTGAGCGCCTTTGGGTTTACCGGTTGTTCCTGATGAATACATAATGAATAAGGTTGCATCCGCAGGAAGTTGTTCCGGCTCAACACGGGCGCGCTTATAATCTTTAAGTAAATCATTCACTATAAAATCGCGACCCTTAACAAGAGGTGTTTTAGCAGAATATTTTCCCGGATATCTCTGCCAAATGAGAACTTTGTCAACTTTCTGTCCCTCTTTCAAAGCTCCATCACAAGCAATATCCGCTTTTTCCTTATGATCTAAAAGACCTCCTCCGCGGTAATAAGAATCTGCTGTAATTAATACTTTGCTTTTCCCGTCAACAATTCTATCGGCACAGGCTTTGCCTGAAAAGCCTGAAAATACCTGTGAGTGAATTATTCCCAATCGTGCACAAGCCAGCATCGTTATCGGGAGCTCCGGAATCATTGGCATATGCAAAGTAACCGTATCGCCGGCTTTGAGTCCGCAAAAATCTCTCAGTAAAGCCGCCATTTCATTTACTCTTACATATAGTTCTTGATAGGTTATGTGCTGGATAGGTTCATTCTCCGGCTCCGGGACAAAATGGAGTGCGGTTTTATTTTTATACTTCGGCAAATGTCTATCGATACAATTGTAGCTGGCATTTAATTTACCGCCGATAAACCATTTGAAGAATGGAGGATTACTCGAATCCAGAATTTTAGTATAAGGTTTGTACCAATCCAGCATATCCGCATATTCTTTGTAACAATCCGGAAAATTTTCCATGCTAAAGCGCTTTAACACTTTATCATCTTTTATATTAGCCTGAGCAATAAACTCTTTGGGAGGTTCAAAATAACCTTCCTCTTTCCAATGAACAGCTATCTGTGCTTCCGATACTTTTTCATTATTCTTTTCACTCATAGCTTAACTCCTCTTAAATACTTTTATCAATAAAAATTGAATTATCCAAGTGGAAACAAGGTTTTTCCATAAGTTTCATTCAGCACCTGACCAAGTCCGGCATATATAGCAGAGAAACCACAGAAAATACCTTCCCATCCGGCAATTGTTGTAATCAGACTACTCCCGGTTGCTTCTCCTATTGCCAATAGCCAAAACAATATCCATAAAGTGAAGAAAACTACTTGAATCGCCCTATTATGCTTTAAAGTAGCAATCCACAGAATAAATGTGAATAAGCCCCATAAAATAAGATATGCAACCACGCCGCCTTTAGAAGCCGCGCTAAACCACCCTAATTTAGGAATTATAATCAGGAAAACAAAAGATTCCCAAAACAAACCATACGAAAGAAAGGCAGTCAAACCGAATGTATTTCCTTTTTTCCATTCCATCCATCCGGCAAAAATTTGAGCCAATCCTCCATAAAACAAACCCATTGCTAATATCATACTCCCTAAAGGTATAAGATGAGCATTAGCAACATTGAGAAGAACGGTTGTCATACCAAATGCTGTCAGTCCTAAAGGCGCAGGATTTGCGGAAGAATCTGCAATTTGCATAATGTCAGACATGTGACCTCCTGTTATAATTAGTTGAACTGTATTTAATTAAACTTTTTAATTTTCCCTCATTTTCGTTTAATATGAATTATAATATTTGATATTAAAATTTGTACAAAGTACTAAAGGCAATCTGTGTACCGCTTACGGTTTTTTCCGTTAAACCGTATGTTAATTTACTTTGAAGTAATTCAAAACCATAAGCAAAAGGACCTGTTTTATACCGGAGCATAAAGCTTAACAGATTTTGGGTTAACCTTGGGTTCGGGAAAATTGCCTTGGCTTGAGCTTTATCGACATTTTCAAGCCCGTAAAAACCATATACGCCCCAATTTTTAGTAAAATTATACCCGAGTTGAACCCAAAGACCGACAGATGAAAGGTCTTTGTTAACATGCTGTATTTGAGTTATTTCACCAAATTGCTGACCGATATTTTTCCCGGAATAAACATTACCATGAATTAAAAAGTCCCCTGCTTTTAAGCTTGCACCAAACTCGACTGCCGTTCCGGTTAAATCAACGGACGGTGAGTTATTTACGCCGGCAAGATCTTTTTTATCATAGTGTGCTGCAACATAAGCTTTAAAACTTGCAGCCTTAGAAATTTTACTGCTCAAATTTAATTTTACCTCGAATTGCGGCGTTCCGGCATTCCCGGCATTAAGAAAATTCAGATTAGAGCCGGGGCCGCTCCATGAACCTTCAAAAACTGCGGCATCGATCCCAAGGTGAGTAGAACCATTGGAATTGAATTTATAATAGAAATAAGCTCCCGGGAATCTCCAGCCGACAAATCCGGCATTCCCATATCCCAACGGAAATGCTATGTGAGATAAAGAAGCCGGAACATTTCCGAAAAGAGGTGTCCATGCTTGTCCAATCCGGATTTTAAGATTTTCGTGAATGACATCTACATAAGCGAGACGAAGCCTCGGAATCGGCTTTTCAGCGCTGAAAGCGCCTGCTCCGTCAAAGCCGCCGAAGAGATCAAACTCCATTACTCCGCCAAGTTTCCAACTACTGGATACTTCAGGACCATTGTAAACAAATGTCATTCTCGTATTCCTGACATCACCGCCGTAAAACCAACGGTTTTGCGTATATTCCGGTCCTACTGCCCATTCGGCAGCTTGTCCGTTAGCAAAACCAAATGTTTGATTTTGCCCGAACAAAGTAGTGCTGATAAAACCCTTTATTGTGAGTTGCTCATGCCCGCCGGTGCTCACATTTTGTGCAAGCATAAAAGACGGGAACAAAAAAATAAGAAGGATTAATAAAAACCTTTTCATAGTACGCCTCCCATTCGTAGTTAAGATTACTAAGTCTTAAAAAGACTTATACTGTTTAATTATTATATCATACAAATTGATAAAATCCTCTATTGATATAATTCTCTTTAGATATTTGATCGATAATTTTTGCTTTTGCTTTCACTATGTAGGAAAGTTACAAATTATAAGCAGATTTGGCAAGTGATAAGATGCTATGATGCATTATTTAAGTTTAACAGGTAATATAAATCAATTAAGTTGCATCATATGCCTAAACGTTCTTTTAGCTTTTTTAAATAATGGCGGCTTATCGGTATAAAATTATTATTAACTGTTTTTATCCTGCCCGTAGAATTTTCTTCAAATTGAATTTCATCAATCTTATCAGGATTTATCAAATATTGTTTGTGACACCTCAAAAATTTAGTTCTGCTTCCAAGTACTTTAAGCGTAAGCTCTGTAAAACATTTTTTATTGTTACAGAAAAAATATACGCCTGTTTCATTCGAATGTACGTATTCGATAATATCAATATCTACTAATTTTATCTTATTTGCTCCTATACTCGGTATTCTTCTTAATTCGGGGATCGTAAGGTTTTGCGGGTTGTTATTCTGAATTGAGTTTTTAAGCTTTTCTATGGTCTTTTTCAACCGCTCCAGTTCAACCGGTTTTAATAAATAATCAATTGCATCATTTTCAAAGGCTTTTATCGCATATTCATCATAAGCGGTTACAAAAACGATTCTGGGTAAATTTGATTCTTCTATCATGGACAACATTTCGAACCCGTTTATAACGGGTAATTGAATATCAAGGAAAACCACATCCGGATGTAAACTGTTTATTGCTTTAATTCCTTCCAAGGCGTTCGAACATTTTCTTAACACATCCACTTCGCCTGTTTCATTTAATAATAATTCCATTTCGCCTTTGGCATTTATCTCATCCTCAATAATTAACGCTTTTAACATCAATTAATACCTCCTCCCGGTAATAATATTGTTGCAATTGTTTTTAAATCTGTTTCACAGTGCATATACACACCATAGTCGTTTCCTACTAAATTTTTAATTCTTTTATCTACAATTCGAATACCCAATCCGTTTTTACCTTTTTTTTCATTGTAAATGCCTGCATTATCTTCAATATCTATCTGAAGATGTCCGTCATTTCTAAAAATTCTAATTTCAACTTTTCCGTTGCTTATAAGGTCGGAAATACCATGCTTAATAGCATTTTCCACCAAAGGCTGCAACGAAAAAGTAGGTATTTTTGCATCCAGTAAATTACTATCGATATCTGTTATAACAGTTAAACGATCTTCTAATCTGGCTTTTTCGATTTCCAGGTAGGAATTAACATGATCCAATTCTTCTTTGATAGTCGAAAGATCTTCATTCCGTTTTAACATTTTCCTAAAAAAATTGGAAAGGTGAATCAGTAAATCCACCGCTTTATTTGGATTGCGCCTATTAATAGCAACTATTGTATTAATAGCATTAAATAAAAAATGGGGATTAATTTGTGCTTGAATTAAATTAAGCTCGGCTTTAGTTAAAAGATTTTTTTGATATTCATATCTTACAGCTAATAATTGATTCGAAACTATTTCGGCTATACCCTTTCCCAATGTTCTATTAATCTTGAAAAAAGATTTATTCTTTTGTCCGTAAAGTTTTATGGTCCCTATCACTTCATCTTTAACCCTCATGGGAACTACAAGAACAGAAGAAAGTTTACATTCTTTGGAAATCGGGCAATGATAATATTCATTCGAGCCGTCGATAAATACAATTTTATTCTCCTTAATTGCTTCCTTTGTGAGATCGGAAGCAATCGGATATCCGGCGATATGATGATCTTCACCAACCCCTACAAAAGCGAGAATGTTTTCCCGATCTGTAATAGATACAGACGCGACGCTGGTTTCTTCAAGTAAAATATTTGCTATTTTTTTAGCCGAATTTCTATTAATTCCCTTATTCAATTCACCGAGTATTCTTTTTGCAATTCTTAATGCCTGCTTAGAATAAATAGAACCGATTTTATCATAATTATACCTCTGATCTCTAAAAAGGCTTATAATTAAAGCTGTTCCAAGTGAATTGGAAATAATCATCGGTAGGGCAATTACTTTTACTAAACTAACGGCGTCTTCTATTGGTCTTGATATTGCAATGATAATTATCATTTGCAATATTTCTGCAATTAAGGTTGTAAAAAAAGCAACATCAGGATCAAACACTCTTTCATGTTTATTTTTGTTAAAAAAGTATCGGTGAATTAAACCGGCAAATAACCCTTCTATTGTTGTAGATAAACCACAGGAAACAGCCGTAAACCCCCCTAAAAAATACCTGTGAATTCCGGCAGTAGCTCCAACTGAAAATCCAAGCGCCGGACCTCCGATTAAACCGGCTATCACCGCCCCGATAACCCGATTGTTTGCTATTGCACCATGAGTTGGAATGCCAAAATATGTACCGATTACAGACATCGTGCTGAACAAAATGTAAAGAGTAAAATAATCCCGAAGACTAAAGTCTTTTGCCAGCAGTAATTTAAATACAGGTGTTTTGCTGAATAGATAAGCAATAACAAGGAAAACCGCAATTTCTTTTAGTAAGTTTATCAGTATATTCATTTATCGCACGAGAATAAGTTATATTTTAACAATTTTTAATAATATTTTTCATAATTTTTTATTAATAGGTTTTAATGCTTTTTATTTTTCTGCCCTATTATTTGTAAAATCCTTTCAAAATATCCATCAAAAGTTTCATCCTCCTCAATTGGGATATTTTCTAAAGCAACGCCGGCCGAATCAACAAAAAGAAGCGTCTTCTTTAAAACTTCCTCGATAATGAATAGATAAACCTATAATATTGTCTCTATCTAATTTTAGTTATAAATTTATTAACTTTTCAATCTTTTTTCAACTTTAAACAGAACTTCCTGCTAAAAGAGCAAAGTTGCAAACGGATGTCCAAAATGAATTGAGATTATTGAAAAACAAAATGAATTGGAAAGTTTAATTGTTTTGTCACTTTATTAGCTTTATTTTTAATAACAAATCAATAGCTCTTAAAGCGGAAATACAAATAATCGTATTATAAGATTTTATTCACCCTGCCTTTTTAATAATAGGTAAAGCTCCCAAAGAATCTGCTTTTGCCAAAGAATAAACCGCAGCAGAGCGAACAAAATAATTTTAGGAATAGGTTTTAATCAGAGCCAATAAGCAGCTACGGCATCCATCATCCTTTGAATCAATTCATGATTAAGTTCAATGATTTTTTCTTTTCGCGGAATCGGTTTAAATGCATGTTCAGGATCATGAAAAAACTCCGGGATATTTTGTGATATTTTTTCGCTCCACTGTTTACGAAAGTTTTGCGGAATTTTATCCGGCACTTCATAACCAAACAATATTAAATAAAGGATTGCCCAAATTCTGGGAGCGGCGGTTAACGAATAACCTCCGCCGAGCGTAAACAAAGCTCTTCCCTTACAAAATTGATCTGCAAGCTCAATTACACGCCGATAAATTCTTTCAAAGTCCTGCGTGGTCAACATTAAATCGGCCAGGGGGTCGGAAAAATGTGCATCCGTGCCTGCTTGAACAACGAGAGCATCCGGTTTAAACCAGGCCAAAGCGGGTGCTGCTACTCCATTTAAAACATCCAGGTAGGAATCTCCTTCCGTAAAAGGTTCCAAAGGCAGGTTAAGTTTTAATGAACGACCCAGCCCACGCCCAAGCTCATGTATCCAGCCAGTTCCCGGAAATAGATACTCGCCTGATTCGTGAAGTGAGATCGTCATAACTTTATCATCCGAATAAAAAATTTCCTGGACTCCATCACCGTGATGAACATCCAGGTCAAGGTAGGCAACGTGCCATCCGGCTTTTGTCATTTCTTTAACGGCTAATGCAATATCATTATATAAACAAAAGCCTGCCGCAAAATTTCGATGAGCATGATGAAAGCCTCCGCCTAATTGAAGAACCTTTTTTGCTTTATTTTCCAGCAGCAATCCGGCTGCAAATAAAGTTCCTCCCGCCTGATTACGCGCTCCCTCAGCCATCCCTTTTACAATAGGATTGTCTAAACTACCCAAGCCGTAATTTTCCGCTTCCTTTAAGATTTCACCATTGCTTACTCTCTCAACGACATCCACATAAGAAGGGTCATGAATTTCATACAATAATTCAGGCGTTATCGATACCGGTTTTAACGGTTTTTTCAAACAACCCAGCTCATTAAGAAGATCCAGCGTCATTTCCACCCGTATAGGATTAAACGGGTGGGAATCACCTAAATTGTACTTCTTATAATTTGGATGATAAACTATTTGACACATGATATATGAATAGGCCAAATTACCTTAAAACCGGAGCCGCAAAGCGCATCGGCAAGAGCTTTAATTTCCATAGTACCTACTCTTAAAACAAGCCTGATATTCTTATCCTTTTCGGGATAGGTTAGAATTGAATTAATATTAACATTTCGCTGTGCAATAAGATTTGTCAATCTCGCCAGTTCACCCGAACGATTCGGAAGGCGCACCTCCAATCGTCCCGATGGTCTGTTAACACCTGTTAACAGAAGAAGTGCATCTAATAAATCTGTGCTTGTAATTATTCCAACAAGCTCTGACATTTCTACTACCGGAAGACACCCAATTTTCATTTCTCTCATTAATTGGGCAGCTAATTCAATTGGGTCTGACGGATGGGTTGTTTTAACAGGATGACTCATAATATTTTGTACGGCACTGGTCGGGTCGAAAGGATGCATTGCTAATTTACTTGTTGCAAGCCTGAGGTCTCTATCTGTAACCATACCAACAAGTTTATCATTCTCCAGTACAGGAAGGTGGCGAATATTTTTTTCATGCATCAATCTGTAAGCATCGTTCAATTTTGTATCCGGTGATATTGTAATAAGATCACGATTCATTATTTCACGAATTAACATGATATTTCCTTTATCAGTATGTCGGTCTTTTAGCCCCGCCGGGTTTTATAGTTAATAAAAAATCGGCAATAAGCAAAGGTTTATCATCTAAAACAGCTTGAGCTTCAAAATTCCATAACCATGGTATTTCCTCGATCATTTGTGAGAGTCTGCCTAAAATTTGGCTTATGCCGCAATTCTTTTTAAGATGTAATGCCTGCATTGTTTCATCAATATCTCTATCGGTTAAAGGGGTAATACGTACAATATGCAAGGAATTTTCATCATTTATTTCCAGAATGGGACCAAACAAAAGATCGGGTTTAACTTTTATAATAAACTTTTTTGAATCTCCTGATGTTTGCTCTGCGGTAAATATTCCAAAATATTTTAAAAGATCTACTGCATTTTCCCTATCCACTTTTATAATCTTTTGAGGTTCTGCGGCTTCACGAAGAATTTTTTGAATAAGCTGGCGCGCTACATCGGCTTTGACATCATCATACCAAATCAGCTTGCCCAACGGATGCTTTTTAAATTCAACATAACGGGTAACTCTGCCCAAGGCATTGACCGCTAATTCCGGAAAACGAAATGCGGGAAAACGTCTTTTTTTGTTTTTATCACCGGGATCATCAACAAGAGAGATAGTACCGACAGCACCCATCAAACAAAGCAGCACAGGTTTTTCGATTCCTGTAATTTCTTCAGCAGCACTAACTCCGTTTCTTATGGCTTTTGCAAAGGGTTCGGTATTACAATTTCCAACGCAAGCAAACCCGACCAATAACGAGTCTACATTTTCATCTATTAAAGCTTCTTTTACATTTGTTTCATAATTATCTGCTGTGGTAAAAGCACCAAGGTCAACAATACCGGAAGCATCAACATCCAAATAATTCATTTCACATGCATCGGCAAATAATGTAGCCATGCCCGTGGAGTTAGCAATAATTTTAACTTTGTTACCTCTTGGTAAAGGCTGATTTTCAAGTACTACAGCCACATCAAAAAGATCTTCCAGAGTAGGAGCCAATATAATACCCGTTTGCTGAAATAATGCCTCAATTTCCAATTTACCGCCGGTATGGGCACCGCTTTTTGCTTCTGCAGCTCTTCTGCCGGCTCTGCTGTGTGCACTTTTAACACATAAGATCGGTTTTTTGTAAGTCATCTTACGGGCAATCCGGACAAAACGCCTTGGATTTCCAAAAGTTTCCAGATAAAGGATAGCAATTTTCGTATTTCGATCCTCCATCCAAAATTGAAGCAGGTCATTTCCCGAAACATCGGCTCTGTTTCCGGCAGAGACGAAAGTAGTAAATCCCAATCCTTTTCCCATTGCGTAATCCAGTATTACCAATCCGAGTGCGGCAGAATGAGAAAAGAACCCTATTGGGCCGGGGGGTATAATTTTAGGAGCCAGACTGGCATTGAGTTGTACTTCAGGGTCTGTATTTATCAAACCCAGGCAGCTAGGACCTAATAATCTAACCCCATGGGTACGGATAAATTCAACGAGTTTTTTCTGTCTGTTTAATCCCTCTTCGCCCGCATCCGCAAAACCGGCGGAAACAACCACTAATCCTTTAGTACCGGCTCTAATAGCATGTTCGGCAGCTTTCTGGACTTTTTCTGCCTTTACCGCTATAACGGCGAGGTCTATTTTTTCGGGTAATTCTTTAATGGATGCATACGCTTTTATGCCGTTAACAGACACAGCCTGAGGATTGATAGGATAAACCGTACCGTTAAAATTAGCGGAAAGTATGTTTTGGAAAATCATATTGCCCAAAGAAGACTTATCTCTGGAAGCCCCAACCACAGCCACTGTTTTGGGACAAAGTAGCGGGAGAAGTGAATTAGCAACCGCAATTCTATCCCTTAGGTCGGCCAGTTCCCATAAAGCAGCAGCACCGTTTACCGGTAATTCTATATGAACCGTATCCGAGCTCCAAACCCGGTGCTTCTGCAATCCGGAACTTTTAAATACATTAATCATAGATTGATTATCGGGAAGAACTTCTGCTTCCAATTCGACAAAACCATTAGCGGCAGCCAGCCCGGCAAGTCGTTCTAATAGGAGGGTACTAATTCCTTTCCCTTGATAAGAATCGTCAATTAGAAAGGCAACCTCAGCCGAATTTCCTCTTCCCATCTCTATATAATTTCCCAACCCAACCACTTTAGGAGCCTGCTCTTCTTTAGTAATTGCCAGCAGGCAGCCGGATTGCGTAAAATCGCCGCTGCACAGTTGTTTAATAATATCCTGAGGAACTTCTGAAATAGAAGCCATAAACCGCATTCGCAAACTTTCTTTCGAAATGCGATTTAAGAAGGATTTGACTAACGGGATATCATCTTCAGTAGCGGGTTTAAATAAGAGACCTTTCCCGTCTTTTAATAATACATGCTCTTTATAAGCGAGCCCTTCCGGTATAATTCGGAACATAGATCTCTGATCCTATTAAATAATTTATTGATTATAGTATATAAAAAAAAGAGATTTTATACAAGTGAAAATACCTCCTTTTCAAGAAAATTACGCCATTTTTTTATTGTATCAACAACTTGCGGATTTGCAAGCGTTGAAATGTCGCCAACCTCCTGCGCCGCTTTCCCGCTTTAATATTGATTGTTAGTGATCTTTCCATGGAGGAAAGATAAATAATTTATTGTAGATATACCAGTCTTTTTTTTGCTGCCCACCCGTGAGTGAGGTTTTATAAATTGTAAAGGAGAGGTAGAAAATGTCCGGCCGGATGACGGCCGGAAAATCGGTATGAAAAAGAGCCCTAAAGCAGGCTCTTCACAAATTGAATCAGACGATCCGCGATTTCCCAGGGGAGCACAAACGGGATTTCCCGGATCCGGTGATTTTCATTTTTAACGCGGGTCATCTGAAAGAAATGGCCCTGCTTTAATAAAATTTCAAAATAAGAAATCCGGTTTTCGGTCTGGTAGGGACTTTCACTCCGCAGCAGCGCCCGTTGATGAACCCGATCCATTTCCAGCAATTTAAAATGTTCGGACAGAAAGGTTAGTTTTTTTAAAATAAGATCGGCTTGTTCTTTTAGAGCGGCTTCCCGGCGGTCTTTATCAATTGAATGACGCCAATACGCAATCTTCATTAAGGAAACGCTGTACACATCATTTCCATTACTTTCAACAATGAGTTTGTGATTTTCGGACAAATTTTTAAACCAGGCTTGATAATGCTCCTGATATATCCGCTGCTGTTCCGTTTGCCGCATTTCTTTTTGATTCTCCATCATGACACCTCCCGCAAAAGACACCTTTTATTCTTCTATGCTGCCGACCATAAATTCCGTCCCGTCATATCGAAATAAAATCGGTTTATCCTCGGCCACTGTTTCGATAATAACCGGCCTTGTCCAGAGTTTGACCAGATTTTTTAGTGTTTCCTGGGCATAACCCCGGTGCAGTTCGATTCCCTCATATCGATGTTTCAGATACAATTCGCCGCGATTTTCGTAGTTTCCGTCCATCACTTCAATAAACGGCTGGCCCATATTGGTCAGGCTGAACAAGAATTTCTCTTTGATTTTCTTAAAATCCCGGCTGTCAATTTTATATTGTTCCGAATCCGGATCATATTTATAGGTAAAATAATTATTTTTTCGGACAAATTCTTCCGTAAAAAATGTGTCGATAAATGTAATGTCATTATAAAATCGCCGGACTTCAAAGACTTTTTCCAATCCAAGATTTAATTTCTTGTTCCATTTTTCTTTTCTTTCCCAATCCTCGCACTCTTCGTAAGCCTTCCCGAATTTTCCCTTGTCCCAGCGCTCTTTAATATCTCGAAACAACTCCACCCCAAGTTTATAAGGATTCAATCGCCCGGGCTGTGCGCTGACCGTCCCCGAATGATGATCCGCGTAATCGATGACTTCCGAATCGGAAAGAATTTTTTCGGTCATGAGTTTTGTGTGCCAGAATGTCGCCCAGCCTTCGTTCATGATTTTGGTCATTCCCTGAGGCGCAAAATAATACGCCTCTTCCCGGATAATTGATAACACATCCTGCTGCCATGATTCGAGCGGGGCATGATTCAGGAAAAAAAGCAATACATCTTTTTCCGGTTCCTGGGGAAATTTCTTTTTCTGCTCTCCCCTGGTTTTTAGTTTAATTTTCTGCTGCTCAATAAACTCCGGCGGATTGACATATTTATCCATATACGGTTTGCTCGCCAGTTTATGAATGGTCGGCCGGTATTCCCGTTGTTTCGTTTTTTCTCTTTTTCGTTTGATGTACGGTGAATGGTAGTCGATCAAATTCTCCAGAGATAAACAGCTATCAATAAAATTTTCCACGGTTTCAATTCCGTACCGTTCAATATACCGGTTAATTCGTGTAGCGTGATTGGCCATTTCATCCATCATGTGCCGATTGGTGTGGGAGAACCAGGTGTTGTTCTTGAAAAAATCCACATGCGCGTACACATGGGCCATGACCAGTTTCTGATCCACAAGATTGTTCGATTCGAGTAAATAGGCGTACGTCGGGTCATTATTGATAACCATCTCGTAAATACGGTGCAGGCCGTAGGAATAGCCTTTCTGCATCTCCTCATATTCCATTCCAAAGCGCCAGTGCGGATAACGCGTGGGAAACCCCAGGTAACTGGCCACTTCGTTCATCTGATTGAAATCCAGCATCTCGAAGATGGTCTCGTAAAAATCCAGGCCTGCTTTTTGAGCAATATCCTTGATTTTCCCCTGCCAGCGCTGAAGTTCAGCCGGCAGTTTTCTGCTGTAATTTTCCATTGCATTTAACATATCTCGATCAACTCCAATGCGTTAAAGCCCTTTGCCTAAAAATACTTTAATCGAATCATAAATACCCTCTTTATTATCGATCTCGGAAGTAATGACCTTTTCCTCATCTTCAAAGGCATCCCGAAGGTATTCGATAAATTGTCCGGAGCCGTAAGCGCTCCAGACCTGTCCGTACGCAAAAAGATTGGCAACCGGAAGCAGTTCCTCTTTTAGAATTGAAATACAGGTTTCCGAATCGGATTCGCCCCAATTATCGCCGTCCGAAAATTGGAAAAAATAAACATTCCACTCCTCCGGATTGTATTTCGCCCGAACTATTTTTGATACCAGCTTGTAGGCCGATGAAATAACCGTCCCGCCACTTTCCCTGAGATTAAAAAACGTCTTTTCATCCACTTCGTGTGCGGCGGCATCGTGCACAATGTAGCGTGTAGTCACTCCTTTATAATTGGCCTTCAGCCATGTGTTGATCCAGAAAGATTCGGTACGCACAATTTCCTTTTGTTCCGTGCCCATCGAACCCGAAACATCCATAATGTAAAACACAACGGCGTTTGTTTCCGGCAGAGGCACCTCTTTCCACGCCCGGTAGCGCTTGTCGTGGCGGATAGGAATGATCGACGGGTTCTTGAAATCGTAACTGTTCAATGAAATTTGCCGCTTTAGCGCTTCCCGGTACGTGCGTTTAAAATGTTTCAGCGATTCCGGTCCCACATGGCGAATACTGGAATACTTCGTCTTTTCGGCGACGACCGTGCTTTTCCCTTTCGGCTCGATTCTCGGAAGCTCTAATTCATCCGCCAGAATAGACACCAGTTCCTCAAGCGTGATCTCTGCTTCCAATATATGGTCGCCCGGAGAATTTCCGGCCTGCCCCGTACTTTGACCGTCGTTCGGATCGGCGCCGATCGGCGTGCCGGGGTCCCCTTTTCCCTGGCCGACACCGCCGGTTTGCCGGCGTCCGTACCGGAAGCGGGGAATTTCAATCTGTGGTACCGGAATGCTGACAATATTTTTTCCTTTTTTGCCAATCAGTTCGGTATGTGAAATGTACTTTTTCAAATCTTTACGAATGGCACCTTTCACAATTTGCCGAAACCGCTGATGATCTTTTTCAATACGTTTAATCATAATTTATTGTCCGAAATTTATTGGTACCGGGAAGCGCTGCCCCCGGAGGGTTAGGCGCAGCACATCTCCGGCACCCTTCCAAAATAACCAATCCGATTAAATGAGAAAGAAACAGAGCGATGCCTGTGCCGGTACGCACTAAGCATCCCCTTTCAGATCGCCTCTTGCAAAAATGCTCGCCACATATTGGAGCACATCGGTGGCACACTTGTCACAATAGCCGTAATATTTGATCATTCTGGATTTCACCACATCTATCTTTTTCTGCGTCTCTTCATCGATTACATTCGACACCAGACTGGTGAGTTTAATCGAATCTTTCTGGTCTTCAAATAGCTTGTATTCAAGCGCTTTCTGAAGCCGTTCGTTTGTCCGGTAGTCAAACGTCTTTCCATCCAGTGACAGGGCGCCGATGTAATTCATGATTTCTCTCCGGAAGTCATCCTTCCGGCTCTCCGGAATATCGATCTTCTCTTCAATGGACCGCATGAGCCGCTCATCGGGCTCTTCCGCTTCGCCCGTGTACCGGTTCCTCACCTTCTCCTTTTGCGTGTAGGCTTTTACATTATCGATGTAATTGGCACAAAGCCGGGAGAGCGCTTCTTCGTCGGCGGCGATGGCACGCTGCACCTCGTTCTTTACAATATCATCGTACTCTTCCTTCACAACGCTGAGCAATTCACGATAATGCTTTCTCTGCTCCTCCAGCGTAATCAGAGAATGGTGCTGAAGCCCTTCTTCCAGTTCGTTGAGAACCATGAATGGATTCACACAATCTTCCGTTTCGTTTACCAGTGCATTCGAGATTTTATCCTGCACATAACGCGGTGAAATGCCGTTCATTCCTTCGCGTACCGCTTCTTCTTTCAGCTCTTTGATGCTGTCTTCCGTGAAACCGTGCAGCGTTTTCCCATTGTACAATTTTAGCTTCTGCATCAAGGTAAGCTGAGCCCGCTTGGGTTCCTCAAGCCGCGTGAGTACGGCCCACATGGCGGCCATCTCAATGGTGTGGGGCGCAATGTGTTTCCCCCTGATTTTATCGGGATTGAAATCTTTCTCGTAAATTTTGATCTCATCGCTCAACCGGGTTATGTAGGGAATATCAATTTTTACCGTCCGGTCGCGCAGCGCTTCCATGAATTCATTATTTTGCAGCTTCCGGTACTCGGGTTCGTTCGTGTGTCCCACAATCACTTCATCGATATCCGTCTGCGGAAATTTCTTCGGCTTAATTTTGTGCTCCTGCGAAGCACCCAGCAGATCGTATAAAAAGGCCACATCCAGCTTGAGCACCTCAATAAATTCGACGAGACCCCGATTGGCCACATTGAATTCGCCGTCAAAATTGAAGGCTCGCGGATCCGAGTCCGATCCGAAAATGGCAATTTTCCGGTAATTAATGTCGCCGGTCAGTTCCGTGGAATCCTGGTTTTTCTCATCTTTTGGCTGAAATGTTCCGATTCCCACACGATCCTTCTCGGAAAGAATAAGCCGCCTCACTTTAATATCCTGGATCATTCGATTCCAATCACCCTCGTAACGTTTCATTTTTTCCTGGTACATAAACCGGCAAAACGGACAAAGTTCCCCATCCACATGGATTTGATCGGTTTCCGGACCCTTTTTATTAAAATCTTCAAGCAGTTTTTTCCGAAATTCCAACGGAACCAGATGAAGAGGATCTTCGTGCATGGGACATTCCAGCCAGATCTCCTGACCGTTTTCATCTGTATCGCGCCAGGCATAACTGTAAAGCGCCCCTTTGGGTGTCCGGGTGTAATCCTCCAGTCCCTTTTTAAGAAGCCGCACAATTGTACTCTTCGAACTGCCCACCGGGCCGTGCAGCAGCAGAACACGATTTTGCGTGCCGTAACCCTGAGACGCGGACTTAAATAAATGGACTAACTTCATTAAGGGGCGTTCCAACCCGTAAACCGCATCTTTCCCGTTGTGCAGAGGATCATCAAAAAAATTATAATGCGTGAATCTCTCACGAAGATCGGTCACTTCTTTCGTACCGTAAGAGAGAATCATATTGTAAATCCGCTGAAACGCCGTTTGAATGGTTTCGGGATTCTCCTCTACAATGCGTAAATAATCGTCGAAATTCCCTTCCCAATGAAGTTCATGAAACTCCCGGGTGCTTTTCTGAAGTTCGCTGACCATCGATGCTAACGGTGACGCCTGCGATTGATTTTGTTTGCCGATTTTTTGTGCCGTCTGATTCATTTGCTTCCCCTCCCTTCATTTCTTGGGGGTTCATAGATAGAATGATCCTTTCATTGTTCCCAATGCCGTTAAACAAAACTGTTCAACGGAGAGAACAATCGATACAAGGTTCAAGCTTTTGCAATTGCAGGCAGCGGCATTTTAACCGCGACTGCAAGTTTGATTGATTAAATTTCGGAAGATTTTTTTTAAAAGATACGTTGATAAATCAAGCTAAATAATCAGAAGGAATTTTCGGATTCTTTGTGGAATAAATAGAATATCAGATAAAAAAGAATTACAATAACCACTCCGCGTGAAGGACCGTCTCAGACATTTACGTAAATCCCTTCTCAAAATCTCCCTGTTTTTGAAAGATCAGATTTTGCAAGTGCAATTTAGGTGCGTGCTCCTCTTTTTTACTCGCTTGTTTCGTAATTTGAACATTCAACAACCTTGTTTATTAAATTTTTCGACACTACTTTATAAATACTTTAACACTATTTTTTAAAGACAAAAAAAAGCCGAACAGAAATTGATATTCGGCTTTTCAAAGAACATTTAAATTTATTTCCCCCGCTATTGAATAGCTTTGACTAAAAAATAGTCGATTTGTTCCCGTTTGTCAAGAGTTTTTTAATATTTTTTTGACCCTTCATTCGGAATCAAATTGAATCAGTGAGTAAAAATCATAATTTTGCAGTTTTTCCAGGCCGTTTAAAAAGGTTAATTCAATCAAACAGCCAATTCCAATGACCCGCCCCCCGCATTTTTCAACCAGACCGGCGGCCGCTTTTAGCGTGCCGCCCGTCGCCAACAGATCGTCGATCAGCAGAACTTTTTGGCCGGGCTGAATAGCATCTTTATGAATTTCCAACGTATCCGTGCCGTATTCCAATTCATACGTTTCACTGAATGTGGCAGCGGGGAGTTTGCCCGGTTTCCGAACCGGCACCAGGCCAATCTTCCATTTGTAGGCCAGGGCCCCGCCCAGAAGAAATCCGCGGGATTCAATGCCGACGACCACGTCGATATCGCGGCCGGCAAAATGCGCCGCCAACCGGTCAATCGCTTCATGAAACGCCTGTGGATCTTTCAGCAGCGTCGTAATGTCTTTAAATCCAATGCCGGGTTTGGGAAAATCGGGTACATTGCGAATTTTAGCTTTTAAATCGATCATATCTGCCTCCGGTTAATAAGTGATTTCAAACGTCGGGAATTTCCCTTCAAACGGGAGCCATTCAATTTGCACGTCGCGGACGTCGGCATAAGGGTGCCCGGTTTTCACGTCCTGAATGAAAGACTCCACAAGCCCCCGGTCGCCTTCGACCTCGATTTCGACACGCCCGTCGGGCAGATTGCGGACAACGCCTTTTAATCCATACGAATTTGCAAGCCTTAAAACAAAGTATCGAAAACCGACACCCTGCACAAGACCTTTAACCCTAATTTTTGCACCGACAGAATTCATTTTTTCTCATATTATTAATACGAATAATCTGCAGCGCTTAGTACTCCAAAAACTTCAGCGCCAATTGCACGGCCTTTTCAGGCGTTTCAACCGTGTGAATATTTTCATCGATCTCCCGGGTGTGCAGCCCAATGACAGGCTTTCCCAATTGCAGGGCAAAAGCCAATTCAGACAGTGTGCCGTAACCGCCGTCGATCGCAATAACCACCTGAGCGGTTCGGACGATGAGAATATTTCGGGCAATCCCCAATCCGGTCACAATGGGAATGTCCACGTAAGGATTCGCCTGCTCCCGGGAATCTCCCGGCAGAATGCCAATGACCAATCCGCCCTTTTCCTTTGCACCGCGGCTTGCGGCCTCCATCACGCCCGTGCGTCCCCCCGTGACCAACACAAGCCCATTTTCAGCCAGACCTCTGCCGACCTCCCGGGCAAGTTCATACAGACCGGCATCCACCGAAGCCCCGCCTATAACGCCGACAATTTTTTTCATTAAATCTCTCTAAATGCCTCGTGTATCGAATTACGGATAAATCCGGTGCATCAGTCGCGGAAACGGAATTGTCTCGCGAACGTGTTCGAGACCGCAAATCCAGCCCACGGTGCGTTCAATCCCAAGTCCGAATCCGCCGTGCGGAACGGAGCCGTATTTTCGTAAATCAAGATACCAGTCGAACGCTTCTTCAGGCAGATTTTGTTTCTGAATTTTCGCTTTTAATGTGTCCAAATCATCCTCACGCTGCCCGCCGCCGATAATCTCGCCGTACCCCTCAGGTGCAAGTACATCCACGCAGAGGGCTTTGGAGGGATCGTCCGGATTATTTTTCATATAAAAAGCTTTCACGTCCGCCGGATACTGATAGACCATGACCGGCCGGTCAAAATTATTGGAAATAAGGGTTTCATCCGCCCCGCCAAAATCGCTTCCGTAAACAAATTCGGTGTCTGCTCCTTTTAAAATAGCGGCCGCTTCATCATAGTGAATCCTCGGAAAGGGCCGCTTGATGGTCTCTAATTTTGAGAGATCGCGTTCCAAAATCTTTAACAACTCCAGGCGATTCTCAAGCACACGTGTCACAATGAATTCAATCAATTCTTCAGCAAGGCCCATGATATCATTCAAATCCGCGTAGGCTACTTCGGGTTCTACCATCCAGAATTCGGTCAGGTGCCGCCGGGTTTTGGATTTTTCGGCCCGAAATGTCGGGCCAAAACAATACACTTTACCAAAAGCCATTGCCGCCGCTTCCATATAAAGCTGCCCGCTCTGGGTCAAATAGGCTTTCTCACCAAAATAATCCGTTTCAAACAAGGTTGTGGTGCCTTCACACGCCGCCGGCGTGAAAATCGGGGCATCCACCAGCGTAAATTTTTTTGAATCAAAGTAGTCCCGGATGGCCTTTATGATTTCATGCCTGATTTTTAAGATCGCATTCTGACGGCGCGATCGAATCCAGAGATGCCGGCGCTCCATCAAAAAAGCGGTTCCGTGCTCTTTCGGAGTGATGGGAAAATCATCGGCAGTCTGAATGATCCGAACGTCTTTCACCCACAATTCGTACCCGCCGGGGGCACGTTTGTCGCCGTGAACCTGCCCTGTGATGATGATCGATGATTCTTGCGTCAGCCTTTCATATAAATCAAACACCTCCGGCGAAACGTCATTTCCGGATACAACGCCCTGAATGACGCCGGTGCCGTCCCGCAGAAGCAGAAACCAGATTTTTCCGCTGGAGCGTTTATTGTACAACCAACCCTTTAACGTGATGACCTGACCATCGAACTTCCCGACGTCCTCCACAAACACGCGATCAATCGCCATAGAATATCCTTTCTTTTCAAAATGTGCCGGGGCACAGCACACAGAGCGTTTTTATGATTATCCTTTTATTTCATCAAAAGAACCGGGATTTTGGCATTTCTCATCACATGCTCCGTTGTGCTGCCCAAAATCGCCTCTTTTATGCGAGAGTGCCCGTAGGCACCCATAATAATCAAGTCAAAACCATTTTTACTAAAACGCGCGATTTCCTCATCCGGATTGCCTTTATGAATTTGAATATCCACGGGGATATTATAAGCACTTAAATATTCCTTCCCCTCATTTGCAATGGATTCGGCCATTTCATTTTTATTATCAACCGTAAATATTGTGACCGGCGCATTAAATTTACTGCTGAAGAAACCGGCCATGGGCAGGGCTTTGTTCGAATTCCGGCTTCCGTCGTAAGGCACCAGAATTTTTGTAATATCCGTCACCTTCTTTTGCGCGACGAAAAGCGGTTTTTCACACTGTCTTGAGATGGATTCTGTTGTCGCGCCCATCATTTTCGTCCCCCACCGGGCAAATTCACCGTGGGCGCCCATGACAATCATGTCGGTCACATTCGCTTTCTCACAAATAATGTCGACGGGAGAACCGTCCACTTTTTCAACCGTGTATGAAATTTTTTCCTGATCCAGAATCTTTTTACACTTATCCAGCACGGATTTGGCCTTTTGATTCAGCAAATTTCTCGATTCATCCAGGTAGATCGACGAAGGAAATACGGGTGCAAACCCATCGACGCCCATGTAGACAGACCATTCGAATATTCGCACATCGATGACGGTAATCACACGCAGCTTTGCATCAAACGCATGCGCCATTTTGATGCTGTATTTCAGTACAGAATTGGTGTATTCCGACCCATCCACGCCAACTAACAGTGATTTAATCATTGAATTTCTCCCTTTTTATTGAAATTTATCCCCATTTTTCAATTTTTGCCCCCCGGCCCATCAGTTCGGAAACAGCCGCTTTGGGGGATTTATCTTCGAACAACACTTTATGAACCTGTTCCGTTATCGGCAATTCCACCCTGTATTTTTTGGCCAGGTCATAGGCGGATTTTGTCGTCCGAACGCCCTCCGCCACCATTACCATTTCATTCAGAGCCTCCTGCAGGGTTTTGCCCTTGCCGATTTCTTCTCCCAGGTGACGGTTTCGACTGTAGCGGCTCATACAGGTGACAATCAAATCGCCCATTCCGGAAAGCCCGGCAAATGTCATGGGATCGGCTCCCATTGCGGCGCCGAGCCGGGTAATTTCCACCAGCCCCCGGGTCATTAAAGCCGCCTTGGTGTTGTCCCCGTAACCGACGCCATCGCTGATGCCGGCGCCGATGGCCACAATATTTTTGAGCGATCCGCCCAATTCCACTCCGATAAGATCGGCACTGGCGTAAACCCGGAAGTTCGGCGTCATAAAAATGCGCTGGACATCCTGGGCCGTTTTGATGAGCTTCGAGGCTGCGACAACCGCCGTTGGTATTTCACGGCTCACTTCTTCCGCATGACTGGGGCCGGATAACACCGCCAACCGGCTGTCCGGCAATTCAGGAATTGCATCGTGAATAACTTCAGACATTCGCATTAATGTCTGATTTTCTATTCCTTTAGCCACACTCACCAGAATGGCCTCTCCGAAGTCTGCCTGATTCAGCCGCAGGGAAACTTCCCGCATAATGTGCGAGGGAACGGCCAGCACAAGCACATCCCGGTGAACGACAGCTTCTTCAAAATCCGAAATGATTCGTATTTTTTCCGGGATGAAAACATCGGGCAGCATCAATTTATTCTCGCGCGTCTCTGCTAGTTCTCCGGCCACATCCGGTCTGAACTCCCATAAAATGACATCCGCGTATTTTGAGGCCATCAAAATTGCCAGCGCCGTCCCCCAGCTTCCGGCGCCCAACACACTCACTCGAACAGACATTTCAATTACTCCTGACTTAATACGTTACTCTATAAAAATACAATTCTCATCCTGCCTTTTCAACAAGAAATTTAGGATCGAATTTCCCCAATCCGCCGGACCGCTTCGCCCGCACTTTGCAGGAAAGCGCTCACAGAGTCTGCCTCTTCTGATTCAACGATCAGGATCATCCCGACGCCCAGATTAAAAGTGCGCCTCATATCCTCCTCCGGCACACTGCCCAGTTTTTGAATGAGCTTGAAAATGGCCGGCCTTTCCCAACTCTGCCAGTTAATCCGGATGGATCGTCCTTTCGGGACGATTCGAGAAAGATTTCCGATGATTCCACCGCCTGTAATGTGGGCAATGCCTTTTAATTTAAACTTTTCCAGCAGCGGCCGAACGGCCTTTAAATAGGATCTGTGAACCGCCAGCAGCGCCTCGCCGACCGTCTGCTGCAATTCTTTCAGGTAGGTGTCCACCGTTAAACCGGCCTGCTCGAACAGCACTTTTCTGGCCAGCGTGTATCCATTTGTGTGCAGTCCATTGGACGACAGCCCCAAAAGGACATCTCCGGGAGAGATATTTTTGCCCGTAATAATTCCGGACTCCTCCACAATCCCAATAAGCGTCCCGGCCACATCGTATTCCCCGAACGGGTAAAAATCGGCCATTTCTGCCGTTTCGCCGCCGATAAGCGCACAACCGGCCTCTCGACACCCCCGTACAAATCCGGAAACAATTTCGGCCACCCGGTCCGGATGAACGTTTCCCATCGCCAGGTAATCCAGAAAAAACAGGGGATTCGCACCGGTTGTGAGAATGTCGTTCACGCAATGGTTCACAAGATCTTCGCCAATCGTATTGTGGCGATTCATTAAAAACGCCACTTTGAGTTTTGTTCCGACGCCGTCCACGGTAGAGACCAGCACCGGTTTCTTAAACGTTCCGAAATCCGCGCGGAACATACCGCCGAAAAGCCCTATATCCGTCAACACCTCCGGCCGGAATGTCTGCCGGATCATCTCTTTAATTTTTTGGACGCTCTTCTCCCCCGCTTCAATGTCCACACCCGCCTCTTTGTATGTCAGGCTCATCCCTTTGCCGGTCCTTTCTCCAATTGCTGTCCGTAAATTTTACGAATCTCCCGAAAAAACGCCACGGCAATTTCATCTTTATAATCAGGATACGTCCATTCCAAAAAAGTGTACGCCCCGCCCCGAAACCGATACTGGAGATCGCCGTAAATGCCGTTTTTCAAATAAATTCGGTGACTGAAATTTTTTGTGGTGGCCAGGATCATTTTTGCCTCTTCGATGTAGCCCGGATCCAGATTCACCCGGCGGCGGCCTCCCGCCATAAATTGTTCCTCGATGGCATTTGTTTTCAATTTTATGGACGCAATCTCATCCGGTGCCCGAAGCCTCTCAAATGAAACAAATTGTTTTTTCAAAGATGCACTCATTTCCTCTTCATAATAATTGGTGTAGGCAAAATCAAAAATGGGTGACGTGTAGTCCATCGACCCGAGAATTTCAATCAATTGCGAATGGACTTCATCCACCCAAAAGTCCGGCGTAAACAAAATTGCAGAGAAATATTTCACGGGAAACGGATTTTTTATACGGCTCATTAAAATTCACTCTTGACAACTAATGAAAAATGAATTAAATTGAACAAAGATTTGCCGAGGTGGTGAAACTGGTAGACGCAGTGGACTCAAAATCCACCGCCCTCTGGGCATGCGGGTTCGAGTCCCGCCCTCGGCACAACCGAAAAGCCGATTTGAAAGTCGGCTTTTTTATTTTAATAAATCTTCTCTAAAATATCAAGCAAAGAATGAGAGCCATATCAAAAGTAACGTCTGATCGTCTTCCGGAAATCCCCGGCTATTTAAAATTAGACGGGTCGGGAGGCCTTGAAGACCGCATCCGGGAAGCGCACAAACACCTTTCCCGATGCCGTCTTTGTCCGCGCTATTGTCATGTAAACCGTCTCAGCGGGCAGTCCGGATATTGTGCCGCCGCGGACCGGCTCCGTGTGTACAAATACAAACAACATGCCGGAGAAGAACCCCCGGTTTCAGGCACACGCGGATCCGGAATTATTTTTTTCTCGGGGTGCACACTGGGTTGCTGCTTTTGTCAAAATTTCCCATTTAGTCACAACCGTTTGGGACGCGACATTTCGCCCCAAACGCTCGCCGGGATGATGGTGGTTCTGCAGGAGCAGGGCTGCCACAACCTAAATTGGGTAACGCCTACACAGTTTATCCCTCAGGCGCTGGAAGCCCTCAAGGGTGCCGTTCAAATGGGGCTGCGGCTGCCGATCGTGTACAACACCAACGGCTACGACTCCCCTGAAGCGCTTGCCCTTTTAGACGGCGTCGTCGATATTTATTTACCGGATCTCAAATATGCGCTCGCAGGGCCTGCCAAAAATTATTCCGGGAGAAAAGACTACCCGGCGGCCAGTCAGCGTGCGTTGAAAGAGATGTTCCGGCAGGTGGGTTTCCTGCAGACGGATGAAAACGGAATTGCCGTAAAAGGGATGATTGTGCGTCACCTTGTGCTGCCCGGCCAACTGGAAAACACATTTGAAGTCCTGCGTTTTCTGGCCGAAGAAATTTCGACCCAAATTCATCTCAGCCTGCTGACGCAATACCTCCCTATTTGGGACGCCCGGCGGTTCCGTGAGCTTAACCGGCGCATCAGTCCGCAGGAATATGAAACGGTTTACCAATGGGTGGAAGATTTCGGCTTTGTAAACGGATGGGTGCAGGACTATTTTGATTAGCTCGAATTAAAATCAGGGAATAAACAGCCTTTATCTATTCTGCCTTTTTTTTGCCGGATTTTATATCCAAAACGGGGGTGCCGACATAAGCATCTAACTCTTTAACATACAAACGATTGTGATCACGTTTCAGGAATAAAGCCTGGCTTATGCCGATTGGGTTGGGTCTCATGGGACTGTGCGTCGAAAAAATGCCCCGAAGCGGTTTTGAACGATCCCCTTGAGGATGAACCAGCAAGACGCTGCGGGTCTCTTCCGGAAGCTTGTGGAGCCAGAAAAGAATCCACAGCGTTTCGTAAGAATCGATCCCCTCGAGCCCCGGCAAATACTTGGGAAAAATTTCAATAATTTTGACTGCCGACGGATCGGCATCCGACTCTTCTTCCGACGAAACCACATAGCCGATCGGCCTTACCTCGAAACAGTCAATTTGTTTCTGCATGGTTTGACCTCTAAACTTTCCGATCATCCGGACTATTTTTAAAAAAAGGGGAGTCCGCCCCCTTTCATCGATTTGGGAAAGGACTCCCTCGCCGTGAAAACCAAAATATACCGACTGTCTCCGAAATGGTTTTTACGAATGTGCGTTCATCATCCGGCTCGACCGCAATTTTTAGGACGGACGATTAGTCCTTCAGCACCGCGAGAATGTCATTCCGGGACAGAATGGTATATTGATTATTGTCGAATTCGATCTCTTCGCCTCCATATTTGGCAAAAATAATTTTATCGCCGGATTTAATAATTTTTTTTAAATCTTCGTCGGTGCCCACTTCGACAACCTTTCCCATTCTGGGTTTCTCTTTGGCCGTATCCGGAATAATAATGCCGCCTCGAGTCTTCTCCTCTTCTTCCAAAATTTTGACCAAAACACGATCATCCAGTGGTTGAATTTTCATTTAACATTCTCCTTTCTTTAATGGTTAAATTGTTTTTCCATTTTTTTTCATTCTAAAATATAGTACAAACTTTCTCAGAAGTCAATATTTAAGATGAATAAAGGGTTAGTTTTTTGTATTTTATTCAAAATAGATTGGCACTCCTCTAATAAGAGTGCTAACTTGCGGTACTGTTCAGGCACGGGCGCTCAACAGGGCGTTACGGCTTTTTCGGATGCGGTGCAATTGATTCAAAATAGTCATTTAAAATCCGGCGGTGGTCAAACGCCAACAGAACCGGGAGATTTTCACGCGTAAAAACGACGGCATCCTGGGCATCGTCGGCGGCTTTCGGTTCACCGGAGGCCGCTGCGACGAACACAATGGAAATTGTGTGCCGGCGCGGATCCCGCCCGGGATCCGAATAGACCCCCAGTTGGCGTATTAATTTCACATCTAAAGCCGTTTCTTCTTTTGCCTCCCGAACGGCCGCTTGTTCGCAGCTTTCCCCGTAATCCACAAAACCCCCTGGAATCGCCCAGCCATACGGAAAATTCTTCCGATTAATCAGCACAATTCCCTTCCGGCCGGAAGGCGTTTTGACTTCGATAATAATATCCACTGTGGGCACAGGATTTTTGTAGCGGCGAATTTCCGTCCCGCACTTCGGGCATTTTAATTGTTCATAAGTCGACATTGATTCTCCCTGCGTAATGATTCAGCCGCATAGCCAATAAGACGCAAAAGGTTTTCAAATCTTGGTTTGAAAACTGAGTCTTAAAACTCGCTATGCATTAATTCGTGAATTCGTGGCAACCATAGTCCTGAATGGTTACCTCCCTGCGGCCAAAAGGTCTAATAGCCCTCAGCCCTTCCGTACCCCCGGCTGTCCGATCCACCCCATAAAATACCTGTTTTGGGGTCGACAAGGATGGCCTGCACAATGCCCGGTCCGTTTGTGTGCCTGGGGTACAGGTGATGTCCCATTTTCTGAAGATTCACAATCACATCCTGCGGAAAGGCAAACCGGCCGTAAAAAATATGATCGGGCAGCCATTGGTGGTGAAAACGGGGTGCATCCACGGCTTCCTGAATGTTCATTCCAAAATCAACCACATTCAGAAAAGTCTGAAGCACGCTTGTAATGATGGTTGAACCGCCCGGCGTCCCGACAACCATGAACAATTTTCCATCTTTCTCCACAATGGTCGGCGACATGGAAGAAAGCATTCGTTTCCCGGGTTGAATCGAATTCGCTTTGCCGCCGACCAGACCATATTTATTCGGAACGCCCGGCTTGGCGCTAAAATCATCCATCTCATCGTTCATCAAAAATCCGGTTCCCTCGATCACGACTTTCGATCCAAACGCGGCATTCAAAGTGGTTGTGACGGAGACAGCCATGCGATTTTCATCCACAATCGAGTAATGGGTCGTTTCCCGGCTTTCGTATTTCAAAGGATTTCCGGCCGAAATTTCGGAACTGGGCGTGGCACGCCGCAGGTCGATGCTTTTTCGCAAATCTGAGGCGTAGCTTTTCGACAACAAGCCCTTCAGAGGGACAGGATAAAAATCACTGTCGCCAAGATGCTTTGCACGATCGGCATAAGCCCGTTTTTCCGCCTCTACGACCAAATGGACGGTTTCCGAGGAATGGAATCCATATTTTTTCAGGGGAAAGGGTTCCAAAATATTTAAAATTTCGATCAGACAAATTCCGCCCGAGCTGGGGGGACCCATTGAAATGATGCGATAGCCATGGTAGGTGCCCTCCACCGGCCGGCGCTCTTTCGCTTCATACGTTTCCAAATCCTTTTTGTCGATCAAACCTCCGTTTGCACGCATCGCCCGTTCAATCCGCCGGGCCACCGGTCCCTTATAAAATCCATCCGGCCCCTTTTCGGCGATTAACCGGAGTGTCTTTGCCAGATCTTTTTGAACAAAAACGTCGCCCGTTTCGTACGGGATTTTGCCGTTTTTAAAAAATACCTTCGCAGTGGCCGGAAAATATTTCAAATCCTTCCGGTGGCGTTTAAGCTCCTGAGCAAATTCATAAGCGATGGGAAATCCTTTTTCAGCCAGCTTCACCGCAGGTTCTACCAGAGTCTTCCACGGCAATTTTCCGTATTTTTGATGGGCCAGCCACAAACCTTTTACACTGCCCGGCACACCGCAGGCCAGATACCCTTTCAGACTCAACCCGGAAATGACATTTCCGTTTTTATCCAGATACATATTTTGAGTCGCTTTCAGCGGCGCCTTTTCCCGGTAATCAATGGTGGTCGACCGGCCGTCCGGGAAGCGAATGACCATAAATCCGCCGCCACCGATATTGCCGGCTTCGGGATAAACCACCTCCAGTGCAAAACCGACGGCTACGGCGGCATCCACGGCATTTCCGCCCCGCCGAAGAATTTTCAGGCCCGTTTCAGAGGCCAGGGGCGCAGCCGTCGCCACCATCCCGTGTGCGGCGCGTGCGGGACGGTGTCCCCACCCGGCGGAAGCGGTTGAAACGATCTGCGGAATAAAAACCAGACAAAACGACAGCACGGCAAACTTTTTAAAATAATTCATTCCCAGTGTCTCCCTGTTCGTCCCGCTAAATCATAATAGTCAGGATCGCCATTTTTTTCAGATCGCGTATGTTTGAATTTAAGAATTTCGGATCGCGTGTAGGCCGGAACGGCGCCTTCCTTTGTCGCCACATAAGCGCCCACGGCATTGGCAAATTCCAGGATTTCGCGGAGAGGCACCTCTCTTAACCACTCAACCACCACAGCCGCCATGAACGCATCTCCGGATCCCGTCGTATCCACAGGATGAATGCGGAATCCGGGTGCATACACATTTCCCTTTTTGGAACAACAAAACGCCCCGCGTTCTCCAAGCGTGAGATAAATGGCGTCGAGCTTAAACGTCATCAAAAGCCAGCCCAAAAACGCCTCGGTTGAAAGAGCCTCTTTCCGGTAAAACGACCGCAATGTTTTTTCTTCATCTTCATTGATTTTGAGCAGATTGGCTTTTTGAAGTGAGGCTTCCAGCACCGGCCAGATTTCTTCAGTAAAATCCCGGAGATTCGGATCAAAAACTTTGAGAGCCCGGGGGGCAGCGTCCAAAAACTTTTGGATTGTGGCCCGGGAGCCGGGCATCCGCTGAGCCAGAATTCCAAAAAAAACCGCATCTGCTGATCCGGCCAGATTCTCAAGAGGGCCTGTCCATTCCAGATAGTCGAAAGCCTCGTCCCACCCGCATTCAAAGGATGGCACGCCGTTTTCGTCCAGATGAATTTTCACGCAGCCGGTCGGTTTCCGGGGATCGCGCTGAATGTATCCGGTGTAAAACCGTTTGGATTTTAAAATATCAATCAGCGCAGCGCCCGGGGCATCCTCTCCCACACGGCTCACCACAATCGCCTCTTCACCCAAATTTGCGGCATGAAAAGCCACATTTGCCGTGGCACCCCCCAGATGTCTTTCGTCCGGGTAAACATCCCAGAGAATTTCACCCAGACCGACCATTTTTTTCATTTATGCGTTTCCTGCTCCCGATGTTGTCCGAGAATTGTAAGGGCAATTCATGAATTGCCCTTACAGAACTTTTTCGCAATTGAGATATCCATAGCACGTCACTTTGAAATAGACTCTAAAATTTAAAGATGGCTTCACCCGCCTGCGGCGGATTCGCACTGACAGCCATAATTTAAGAATTTTTTGTTTTCGTTCAAACACTCTTTAAGATTTTCCTGATGGTAAACCATCAGGCTAAGAATGTAAAGCGCCATAAATGGCGCTGCCACAGCAGGACGCTTCAGCATCCTTTCTATTTTTAGCCTCGCGGTTTACCACGGGGCTGCCGAAACCGATCGCCGGCACAATCTTATTTTTGTCCCAAAATCGTTCCAACGCCACCCAACCGAAGTCCCCTCTATCAAGAGGGGATTTAGGGGTGTGTTGTTTCCGATTCAAATATCTCTCCATTTTTTGAATCCGGCCGTAAAAAGCGATGACACACCCCTTCCCGTCCGCCGGTTGGCTATTAACGTCAACCTAAGGATTGTTCAATATTTTATTAACATCCTATTTACAAATGGTTGTTTCGTATTTCAAATCGTTATAAATAATAGTTTTCTTTTTAGGCAACAGTATAAACAAATTTGACATTTCGCACCTAACGGCGCTTTTCTTGAATCACAGAACATTGGTAGAGATCACAGAGAAATCTAAAAAAACGATCACTTAAATGCTTCTATCTGTTCCGCAATGGTCTTCATCAAAACCATAAAACCATTTCCCATAGTTGTCTTAAATGCTTTTGTCTGTTCTTCAATTGTAAGGGCAATTCATGAATTGCCCTTACAGAACTTTTTCGCATTTGAGATATCCATATTAAATGATCAGATCTAACTCGCAACGGCAAAAACTTACATTTTAAACGGAACCGGCGTAAAGGACAGAAAGAAAATAATAAAGGTTACGATTCCAAGAATCACACGGCCGCGGCCGATGGGTGTAAAATCATCCAGCGGGGGCGGATGTTTAAATCCAAAAAGCAAAATGAATAAAACCATTAAAAACCAGCCCCAGTAGAAAAAAATAAAAATGATAATAAAACCAAGCATCGCAATGTTAAACACGATTTTACTTTTTTTGCCGCCGAAGATGGCATAAACGACATGTCCGCCGTCCAACTGCCCGACGGGCATCAGATTAAGCGCCGTCACCAATAATCCTGCCCAACCGGCATAAGCCGCCGGATGGAGCACCACATCGTAGCCGGCAGGAACATGTCCCACGACCCAATAGGAAAGTAGTTTAAACAGGAGTGAATCTCCCAATTGAAGCGTCCCCCGGCTCATCGAAGATAAAGGCATAATCTGGGAGTGAGCCAGCCCATAAATAATCACGGGGATGGTGACCGCTAATCCGGCCAGCGGACCGGCGACTCCCACATCGAACAGGGCTTTGCGATTTGGAATCACGTGTTCCATACGGATAATCGCGCCGAGGGTTCCAAACGGCGGCAGGGGCAAAGGAATGAAATACGGCAATGTGGCCCGAATGTGGTGTTTTCGCGCCATTAAATAATGTCCCATTTCGTGGCAAAACAGAATGCTCATGATCGAAACCGTGTAGGCCCAGCTTCGCCCGATAAAATAGGTTGAGGCAATCGTCAATAAAAACAGCACCCCATTCAGCCAGGGTCTGTCGCTTCTTAACACGGTAAAAATGCGGTGCCGCTTCCGGTAAGCGGTATAATCAAATTCCGGATACTCCAAACTGTCATCCGATTTAAAATATCTCAACCAAATCCCCTTTCTTGAGACCGGTCTCTTCGGCGGCATTCTTTTGAAAAATCGAAAAACCCACAAATCCCGAGCTGTCCGGATAGGCCTGCAAACTTCTCCCGCCGCCGGACCGAAATGTCTCGGAGAAGTCTTTAATCTGGTACTTTCCGACCCGGATCAAGACAGGACGCGTTTTGAAAAGTCTTTTCACATCTTCGATGAAAATATTCGAAATTAAATTGCCGAAATGATCCCGGTAAATGATCTTCCCGGAAATTTTATCCCCGCGGATAACCGGGTGTTCGATCCCGCCTTTGTGAAAGGAGGCGCCCTCTCGGCCCATTTCCGGAAAAGTGACTCCGTTCAGATACCGGCCGGAGAGGGGCGCAAAAATATCCCGGCCATGAAACGTAGCGCTTACGTTCGAAAGGAATAACCGTTTTTCTGTGATCTCATAAACTTTATAGACGGGTTCAAATGCGAAAATCGGGCCAAGCACACCGTTGTCCGGTGCTAAAAAACCGTAGTCCGGCGTTTGAACCCCAATGATTTTCCTCTCCGTCCCCACGCCCGGATCAACCACAACGGTAAAAAGCGTGCCTTTAGGAAAATATTTGTAACTTGTCAAAAGCACAAACGACGCATCATCGATGGCATGCGGGGCAATTTCATGTGACAGATCAACCATTTCGGCGTGCGGCGCAAACTGTAAGACCACGCCTTTCATCACCCCGGCGTAACCATCCCGGCTGCCGAAATCCGTCAAAAGCACGAGTACAGGCTTTTCGTGTAATTTGCCTGCTTTCGATTGTACCGCTTGATCAACGGTTGTTTTCATATCTGCCGTATTCACTCAGCGTTCTCTTTCGGCCTCGGCCCTAAAATTTTAAGAATTTCTTTATACGTGATAACTTCCTGCTTAAGCAGCGTCTGGGCCATTTTTTCCAGTTTATCCTGATGTGCCTGAAGAAACCGTTTGTCCTCTTCATAACAGTTTTTGATGATTTTTAGCGTCTCTTCATCGATTATTCTTTCGATCTCCTCCGATCGCCGTGCGGTAAAGGGGCCCTGTCCCATAAAACCGCCCTGATTCTGATCGACCAGAGAAATATTGGGAATCCGTTTGCTCATCCCATATACGGTGATCATCTCCTGTGCAATTTTCGTGGCGCGTTCCAGATCATTGGAAGCCCCTGTTGATATCTCTTTAAACCTGACTTCCTCACCCGCACGCCCCCCCAACAGACCTTTTATTTTACCGAGCAATTCAGAATAAGACATTAAGTACCGGTCTTCTAAAGGGGTCTGGAGGGTGTAGCCGAGTGCGCTAATTCCCCTCGGCACAATGGAGACTTTCTGAACCGGATCCGCTCCCGGTGTAAAATGCCCGATGATGGCATGCCCGGATTCATGATACGCCACAATCCGGCGTTCCTTTTCATTAATAAGCTTATTCTTCTTTTCCAATCCGGCAATCATGCGCTCAATTGCATTTTCAAAATCCACCATTTCTATTTTATCGCTGTCTCTTCGGGAGGCTAACAGAGCCGCTTCATTGCTCACATTTGCAATTTCCGCACCGGCAAAGCCGGGCGTTTCGGCAGCCAATTTGCGGAGATCCACATCCTCACTAAGCGTGAGTTTGCGCACATGTATTTTAAAAATGGCTTCCCGCCCGTTTAAATCGGGCCGGTCGACCAATACCTGACGATCAAATCGACCCGGGCGAAGCAGCGCCGGATCCAGCACTTCCGGGCGGTTGGTGGCCCCCATGATGATGACCCCGATCTGGGCATCAAACCCATCCATTTCAACCAGCAACTGATTGAGTGTATTCTCCCGTTCATCGTATCCGCCGCTCATCGGCTGGTTGCCGGCCCTCTTTTTCCCAATGGCATCCAGCTCATCGATAAAAATAATACACGGGGCTTTTAATTGGGCTTCTTTAAATAAATCGCGCACGCGGGCGGCGCCGACACCCACAAACATTTCCACAAAATCCGAACCGCTTAAACTAAAAAAAGGAACGCTCGCTTCACCGGCAACCGCCCTCGCCAGAAGCGTCTTTCCCGTTCCCGGAGGGCCGACCAGAAGGACGCCCTTCGGCAATTTTGCACCGAGACGCGTGTATTTCTTCGGCTCTTTCAAATAATCGACAACCTCTTTGACCTCCTCAACCGCCTCATCGATTCCCGCCACATCCTCGAAAGTCACTTTTTTGCTGGCGTCGACCTGATAAATTTTAGCCTTGCTCTTGCCGACATTGAGCATGCCGGCCCCCGGTTTCATCTTTGCAAAAAGAAAAACCCATATCAGGAAAAGTATCCCCAACGGAATAATCCAATTAAAAAAGAAATTCTTCAGCCAATTCGATTCCAGTTTCCCCCGGTAATCCACGCCGTGCGACTGCAAATCCTGAAGCAACCGGTTGTCTTTTAACCGGACGACCGTAAATTCCCTTTTTTGCAGTTCTTTGTTGCGCTTCTCCATTTTACCGAATTTCAAGCGCCAGGGCGTTTCCTTGTGGGGCGCAATAATTTTCTTGCTCGCTTCGGCTTTTGGGGGCGCTGCCGCTATTTTCTTTTTAGCCGCACTGGTTTTTGAAGGCACAAGGGTTTTCTTTTTGGCTGCACTGGTTTTCGAAGGCGTAAGGGCTTTCTTTTTGGCTGCACTCGTTTTTGAAGGTGATTTCACCTGCTTTGTGCTTTTTTTCTTTTTCAAAACCCCATAAATTTTTGTCGGTTCAATCACAACACTTGCCACTTCATCTTTTGCAACCAAATCTCGAAATTTGCTGTATGAAATTTCCTTTATCTTGGGGGTTGAAAATAGAAAATAATCCAATATCATAATGGATAAAAAAACGAAGGCATAATACCAGATCGAAAATTTTTTATGTTTTTCCATAGGCTTCCTCTATCGTTTTGTTAATTCCGGCAGTAAAGACGGCGTCATCTTATTTTTAGCCGTATCGGAACACAGTTATTTAACTTAATAAATTATGGGCATTAAAATCAATTAAAAAATGAAGCAGCAGCAAGAATGGATTTGGCGAAAAGGCCGGAAATATTGAATCCGTGATTTCGGCGTGCGATACCGGTGTCACCTGCGGAATACAACCCCCCTAACTCGGAATTTCAATTCCATTTTCTCTGAATTCTTTCAATTTGTTGCGAAGCGTTCGGACGCTGATTCCCAATTCCACCGCCGCACGCGTACGATTACCCCCGGTTTCATTTAGCACTTCCAGGATTTTTCTGCGCTCAATTTCTCTCAAGTTTTTTGTATTTCCTTCCCAGGCGTTATTGCCCCCCTGCCAGTCTTTTTCAAAAGCATTAAAGGTTAAAAAATGCTGCAGTTTTAAAACCTGCTCTTTAGAGATGACACTCGCGCGTTCAATCGTATTTTCCAATTCACGTACATTCCCCGGCCAGTTGTATTTCATTAAAAATTCCAGAGCCTCTTTATCGATACCGGTGATATTTTTGTGATTATCTTTCGCATATTTTTGAATAAAATGTTCAACCAATAAGGGAATGTCTTCTTTACGTTCCCGCAAGGTCGGGAGCTCGATCGGCACCACATTTAACCGATAATACAAATCTTCCCGAAAATTCCCCTGCCGAACTTCCTCTTTCAAATCACGATTTGTGGTGGCGACTATTCGAACATCCACCTGAAACGTTTCCGGATTTCCCACTTTTTCGAATTCCTTTTCCTGAAGGACACGCAGAAGTTTTACCTGGAGGGACAGACTCATTTCGCTGATCTCATCCAGCAAAAGTGTGCCGCTGTCTGCCAACTCGAAACGCCCTTTTGCCGCACGAATGGCCCCCGTAAAAGCCCCTTTTTCGTGCCCGAACAATTCACTCTCAATCAACCCGTCCGGCAGGGCGGCGCAGTTTGTCTTCACAAAGGGCTTGTCTCTTCGATCACTATTGTAATGAATCGCTTTTGCAATGAGTTCTTTTCCCGTTCCGCTCGCCCCCTGAATCAGGACGGTGGCTTTGCTTCGTGCCACCATTTCAACAATTTCAAAAATCCTTTTCATCTTCTCGCTTCTGCCGATAATACTCGCAAATCCGAATTGCCGGTTGATTTCATCTTTGAGATATGTATTTTCGTATTCAAGTTCCTTGAATTTAAAGAACTTACTAACAACCATCTCAATTTGATCAATATTTAAAGGTTTGGTAATAAAATCGAATGCCCCGTGCTTCATTGCCTGCACGGCCAGTTGTACGGTGCCGTAGGCCGTAATCAGAATAATGCCGATGCCCGGATCGATCGTTTTGGCTTCTTTAAGCAGTTCCATTCCGCTGACATCCGGCATACGAATATCGGAGATGACTAACTGATAAGGTTTCTCTTTAATTTTTTTAAGCGCTTCTTTTCCATTTTCGGCCAGCTCCACTTTATATGGATTCCGTCTTTCAAGCGCTTCCAGTAAAAATTCCTGCATTAAAGGTTCATCATCAACAATTAGAATCTTCTTTTTCATCTTCTCTTGCCTCATCATTTAATTGGAAATTCCAGTGTGACCCGCGTGCCTTTATCCGGATAGCTGCGAAGTGTGATCGATCCCCTGTGAAGATTAACAATCTTCCGCACGATTGCCAGGCCCAGCCCGGCACCTTTCGGCTTTGTTGAGACAAAAGGGAAAAAAAGCTTTTCGCTGATGTCCCCGGACATGCCTACACCGGAATCAATTATAATAATGCGAAACGTGTTGTGACGTGTCTTCTGGAGATGAATGGAAAGCGTGCCGCCGTCCGGCATTGCCTGTATCCCGTTTTTAAGCAAATGAATCAACATTTGCTGAAAAAGCTGCGGGTCTAATTGCGCCTCAATTTTATATCTGGGAAATCTGGTTTGGATCCGGATGTCCACTTCAGTTTGCTGCAGCTCGGAAAGCAAAAATTCGAGCACGTCATTAATCACCCATTTGATGGGGACCTTCCGCGTCTGCGGTTGAATTTCACGACTGACAAAAAGAAGATTGCCGATGATTTTATCTAATTTCCCGACCCCCTCGATAATTTTTTTCACCAGCCGCTGTCTGGGATCTTCCGGAGCCAGATCGCGCTCCAATAGAGCCGCAAAACCTCCGATTGCGCCCAACGGATTTCTGATTTCGTGTGTGACGTTGGCGGCCATCTCCCCCAAAGCCGACATGGTACGCGTGTGCTGAATCTCTTTCTGAAGTTTTCGAATCTCTGTTAAATCTTCAAACAACTCAACCGCTCCCAGGATTTCACCCCGGTCCCCCTTTATCAGAGAGATGCTGAATTTAATCGGAACCACTTCATTATTTTGATTTCGAATCTCTTTTTCATCGTTCTGAATGTTTTTGTTGGCGTTCAGAACGGCATAAGGAGATTTTTCAAGGGAGAGGGTGTCCCCGAAAATATCCAGATAGTTTTTGCCGACGGCTTTCGAGGATTGGATACCGGTAATTTGCTCGGCCGCCCGGTTAAAAATGGTGACCTTTCCTTCGGTATTTGTACAAATCACGCCGGCACTCACCTCCTCCAAAATACTCGCCTGGTAGTTTTTAAGCCGCTTCACTTCCGTTAAACTCGCCAAAAGATCCTTATTCTTCCGATCCAATTCAAGATCCAACTCGGCCGCCCGTTTCTCTAATTTGTGGTACGCCAGTTTAAATTCATCGGTGGCTTTGTTAAAATATTCAAATACTTGAATGAGGTTATGAATTTGTGAGGCATCTTTCGATGCGATCTCATTTGGAATAATTGACTTTGCCATATTTTCCTCAAAATTGATTTTCAGAATGAATGCCCGTTTCATCCAGTTTAAAGGTCACTCTTCTGATTTGTTTTTGGATGGTCTGTTCAAAGCTGTTGATACCAATCACGACACCCGGGAACACAAAATTTCGTGCTTCGATGTAGGGCTCCTCCAGACGAATATCGTTGTTTTCACCCAACAATACTTTTGTTTTTTCATGAAGATTTTGAACATCCAGGTTTAGCGATTGAATTTCTTTTAACAGATTCTCCAACTCCAATTCTTTCTCATCGGTCAGTTTGACCAGGCGTTTTTCCAACATTTTTAAAAAATCGACTTTCTTTTGAAGTGTATGGATTTTTCTCACGATTTTCTTCTCTTCGTCTTTTGCAGACAAAATTTCAATCAGGATATTGGGATCCACGTCATTCCCGATCCGCACCTCTGTGTGTTGATTATTGGGCGATCCGATTTCTCTGGCAATGACGGAGACACCGCCCATCACATTCCCGCCGATAATGTTCCCCTTGGGAACCCGAATTTCTCCGTTCGCTTTCACTGCACAATTGATGATATACCGGTTGACCTCGATATCGCCTCCGCATTGAACGTACGCCTCCTGAACAAAATCCGCCTGGAAAAGCTGTCTGGCATATAATTTTGCCTTGTGCTTTCCGAAAATACCGCCCTCTATTTCGATTTTGCCCTTCCTTGAAATGACTTCTGCGCCGTCCACATTGCCGCGAATCCGGATATTACCGTCCGTCGTAATCTTAAAGCCGGTTTTTACATCGCCAAAAACAAGGACGTCGCCCGTGTAGTCAATGTCACCGGTTGAAAAATCCACATTTTTCCGAACGACAAACACGTTTTCGACATTTAACAAATTCTGCAGAAAAAAAATGTGGCCCCCCATTTTAGCATAAAGATTATGTTTATCGTCTGAAATGTATGTATTCAGACCGCGCGGCAGTGCCTTGTCTTTCCCCTGTACGGCTTCCAACACAGTCCCGTAAACCGAAATGCCGGAGGCGCCTTTGGTGGCCGGAATTTTTTCCGCCAAGTGTTGATCCTTTTCGACGATCTTGATGAGGTTTATCTGGTGAAAATCGACACTTCCATCCGGCAGAATCAGCGGTTTTCTGCTGATATTGGTATCAATTTTAAAAACGACTTCAGCATTTTTTCCATGAATCGGCGGCTTGCCTTTTGCAATCGGCAGATTTATGACATTTTTTTGCTCTTTAATAATCCGTTCAATTAATTTATCATCAATTCCGTAACGAATATTGGCTTCCATTAATTTGAAATGAATATCAAAAACCGTAATCTTCTGGTTTTCCTCCCGCGGAAATCGAATGGATAAGTAGGTCGTTAATTTGTCATCGTCGATGCGTATGTGGATAAATTTATCTTTTATCCGGTTATATCGCTCAAAATAATCCCCCACTTTTGTGGGAATACCATCCGCTTTGGCGACAACCCTGTAGATCACATCCAGATTTGCATTAACAACTCCCCGCCTCACAAGCGCCCGGCGAACATCCTCAAATTTGATTCGCCCTTTCAATTCCCGCGGCACGGTCATATAAATACCGTCCCGCTTCTGGCGCAGATTCAATCGTTCAAGTAAATCGTAAATCATAAATGCTTCCCTTCTACTGCCGTTATCCCTCTCTGAATTGGCAAATATTATACCGATTTCAGAGCAAAATGGACTAATTTAAATACAAGGGATTAGACAAATAGGTAATTTTAGCCGGATGGGAAATAATTGCCCTTTTTTGACCAGAGTGGTAAGAAATCGTTCACTTTAGGGCGGTAATTTTTTCCGCCAGGACGTCAAAGCGATAAAAGTTACGTGGCAAGTCAATAATAATTTCTTTCTTCTAAAATAAAAACCGCAAGAATCAGCATCCCCAAAATTGAATTTCTTGTTTTTTAGAAATTGCCCGTCCTTTTTTGACTTGCCCCGATTTTTTAATCCTCGGTCACTGAGCCTGTCGAAGTGACCAAATTACGTTTTAGCACAAAAAAGGCATTTTTTAACCCCTCAATTCATTGGGCTGAAGCCCTGATTTTTTTGACCTTCCCTGTCCACGCGCTGAAGCTCGTGGCAAGTCAAAATTTTTTGCATCCATTTTTTTAGCAAAATCTTCAAAACCACCGCTTTTAAAATATGCCTTCTTTGCCTTTTAGCCTGAATTATTCTCTCGCAAAGCGCGCAAAGATCGCAACATATTGAAAAATAAAAATCTAAATAGTACTGTGTAACGGAGACCAAAAAACAATGTTCTCTTCAGGAAAAACCATCACTCATT
>BDTM01000147.1 GCA_002898015.1 bacterium BMS3Bbin03
AGTCCCTGGCTCCGCCGGAGTTGAATCAGCTTCTCAAGTTCTTCATTTTCTGCGAAATAGGGATGTGCGATGATCAAATAATCCGCCTGATTGTCCGTACGCTTCAAATCGGATTGGTACATCAGGTCCGCTTTTTCCGGTTCTAATTTCGCATCCGGCGTCAGTGCAATGTAAGCCGTTTTACCCGAAAGCAAATCGTCTTCAAATGTGATCCGAAAGGATTTTTGCTGAAGTGAATCCATTACCTCTTCCACCCGTCCGCCGAAAATCTGCGTTTGATTGATCTTAAATACTTCAATGTCCGGCTGGGTGAATCCATCAATGGCAAACCGGAACCGCCCTGCCGGCCAATCATCCGGTTTGGTAAATTTGATGTAATTATTAACGGCTTTGTAGAGCCGCGGGTAAGTCACTTCAAACCAATTTAACAGGAAGAAGTCCAGTTCATCGTTCGAATCGTTCAGCAGCGTTAACTCATTTTTTTCTTGATCCAATTGTCCGCCGAACACGCCTTCTTCCGCTGAAGTCTCCACGGCATATTTTGTTTGACCATACCAATCCCCCTGCAAAATCCGGTGATTCGATAAAAAGGCGCGTACGCTGTGGTGACCGTAGCTCTGTCCGTGAAGCATCAGCCTGACCTTCACGAGACGGTTGGAGTAGGTGTCCGGAGCGGGCAGATCAATGGGATAATTTTGGATCTCCCCGGCACCGACGCTTCCGTAAAACCAGTGGTCTTGATTCATCCCGGGAGTCATCCGGCTCAAGCGGCTGTACATATTCTCTTTCTCCTGATGCACGGTCGTCATGAAATTTCGGGGACGGAACACGGTGGTCGTCTCCTCCGAAAAATAGCCCCCATTTTCCATACCGTAGGTCTTTCCGGACAGTCCGTTCCAGGTCACTTCGTACGCATTTTCAAGCGAATAGGGATCGTAGTACATGTCATCTGCGCCGGGATAGCGCGTGTTGTAATTCGGTTCTCCCCAGAATTCGAAGCCGTCGCCCGGATCAAATGTTCCATCGGATAAACCATGCGCCACAAAAGGAACAGGGTTCTTTTTTGCAATTATTTTTATTCGATTCCAGGCAACCTTTCCGATCGGTATTTTATTGGCTTTCAGAAAATCATAAGTAATTTTGTACCAGCCCTGTTTTTCAATCAAAATTTTAAATCCAATCATCTGCCGATCATTCAGATTAATCAAGGGTTTCGCAAATCCGGTAACGGCACGGTGAACGGTTATATTTTTCAAAACTTCCTTATTTAGAATACGCTGCTTCAGAGTTTTAACAACCTGTTCATTCTCCATCTGATAAAGCGGAGCTTTTTGCAAAAATGCTGCGGCAAATTTTAATTTCACCCACAAGGTATCAAAAACAGATATATTATTCTGATCAGGGTCAATTTGAACGGGCGAAATGTTCAGTGTCCACAGAGGAAATTCTCGAAATTTACCGGATTGTTTCACGGCAGCCCACTCAGGCCTATTTTGGGAAGATAATACACGGCAGGCATTTTTAGATATTTCCTTACTGCCGCCTCCAACGGCAAATTCAGCGGGAATAAACAAATTTTCTTTCAATTGAAAACTGCGTTTGCGAAAGCGAATAACCACTACCGATGGGTGCTCCATAAAACTTATGAAAGGCAGTATTGTCTCGGGAATGGGAATCGTTTTTTCAGAATCATACAGGAAATGTGCTTTTGCGTAATCATTGACCCATTTTTCAGAGATTTTTTGGGGAAAATGATACACAAATTTTACTGTCATTTCTTTTGGGGATTTTGCAATTATTTGATAAGAATAGGGAATACTGAATGCTTCGGCAAATAATGGATAAAATCCCAGAAGAATAAAAATGACAACGCTAATCGTGAACTGTTTCTCAGAAGCATGCATACTTTACCAGCATATTCATTGAAAATTGTAATCTTCCTTCACGTACATTGCAATAACTTTCTTTGACCTTTTTGCAGACACATCACCTATGGCGGGGATAAAATAGCAGGTACAAAAATAAATATCTTAAGCCTTTTTCGCAGTTTCCCCTGTGTTAATTTTACTCAAGCAGATAATATTGATTAGAAACATCCTGCAAAGAGTTACTACCCCCAAAAACAAAAAATCCGCAGGAGTGTTATGCACACTTCACCTGCGGATTTCTCAGAAAATAGATCTGGTTTCGGACTGCCCCATTTTTCCTCCCAATCAAATTTTCACCCCACACATTTGCACAAAGGTAAACAATTCTTACAAAAATGTCAAGCACTTTCTCTCAATTACAAATGTGTAATGCTTTTACCCCTCCACTTTAAATGACTTTTCCAATACCTCCTGCAGTTCGTCTTCCTTCACATTTTTAATCAGTTTCCCAGTCATCGCCACTGAAATGTAATGGGTTTCTTCCGACACCACAATAATCACAGCGTCAGATTCTTCAGACAACCCCAGGGCTGCCCGGTGGCGTGTGCCGTACCAGGGCTCCAATTCATCGCTCTGAGACAACGGCAAGATGCATTTTGCCGCTTCAATCAATTCATTCTGGATGATAAGAGCCCCGTCGTGCAGCGGAGACAACGGATTGAAAATGGAAATGATCAGGGGGGCCGACACTTCCGCCTGAAGCTGTATACCGGTCTCAATAATCCCTCGAAGTCCCATTTCGCGGGTTAAAACAATTAATCCGCCAAAACCAAGATTCGATAATTCGGCTGCCGCTTTGACAACTTCATTAATGACTTTGCTGCCGCTGATTCGGACAAACCGGCGGATGAGCGGCAGATTTCCCAGATACAACAGCATACGGCGCAATTCCGGCTGGAAGACAATCACAAAAGCCACCAGCCAGATTGTACTCAAACTCTCAAAAATCCACGACAGGGTTTTCATGTCTAAAATTTTCGCCACCAACGATGTCAGCAGAATAATAATCCAGCCGGCAATAATTTGAATGGCACGCGTGCCGCGGATCAACAGGTACAATCTGTACAAAATGTACGAAATGACCAGAATATCCAACAGATCAATAATCGTAAACCGGAGGAAGTCAATCCTGAAGAGTGTCAGACTCAATCGATCCATTCACATTGCCCTTTAATTAATCTTATGGTGAAAAACGGATTAAAGAATTAAATGGGTTGTCCGAAAATATAGCACACGCCCCCGACTTATGAATTTAAACCCGGCTAAGTCGATATTTTTATCATATATTAACGCAAGCAGGCTGCCGGTGCTGCAATTCGGCCATTTTCCCCGCAAACATGTCGGCAATTTGCGCCGCTTTTTTGGCCTCTTTCACATCGTGAACGCGAATGATGTTTGCGCCATTAAGGATTCCAATCGCATTGGCGACAAGTGTGCCTTCTACACGCAGATCCGGCGCAATATTTAAAACTTTCCCCAAAAACGACTTTCGAGACGGCCCAATTAAAATGGGGGATTGAAGCATTTTTAAAGCGGCCAATTCCCCTAAAATCTGGTAATTTTGAAACCACAATTTCCCGAATCCGATTCCGGGATCCACAATGATTTTATCCCGGGAGATTCCCGCCTGCAGCGCCATTTGCCGGCTTTCGTCCAGAAAATCCAGGATTTCACCCGGTAAATTTTTATAAACAGGATTCTTCTGCATGTTCTTTGGGGTGCCCCGAATGTGCATGATCACCACCGGTACGTCGAAGTCCCTCACGACGCGAGCCATTTTTGCGTCAAACCGAAGACCGCTGATGTCGTTAATCATGTCGGCACCGGATTCCAGCGCGGCACCCGCCACAGAGGCTTTGACCGTATCCACAGAAATCGGGACAGAAAATTCCAGCCGAATGGCTTTCAACACCGGCAAAACACGTGCGCGTTCCTCTTTTTCAGGCAGCGGTTCCGCCCCCGGACGGCTGGATTCGCCGCCAATATCCAGAATGTCCGCGCCGGCACTTACCAGTTCTTGTGCCCGCGAAAGGGCATGGTCAACATCTGTGTATTTTCCCCCGTCCGAAAAGGAATCGGGCGTCACATTTAAAATCCCCATCGTGACGGTTTGACGGGACAAATCCCAGTGGTGACCCCCAATTTTTAGCACAGGCGAAGGTGCAGGCTCAAAATAGGCCCTTTTGAATTTTATTAAATCATTTAAAAAAGGCGTATCTAAAACACCGGCACTATTTTTAAGCAGCCGATCAAGCGATTCCCGGGTGATTGCCAATCGGCACGAATTTTCGTCTGTTTTAAGACGATCCAACCGGGGAATCGGCAGCTTCTGAATCAGCTCGACGAATGTGTCCTGCTCTTTTTTATTTGAGAACCGCACATCCATCCCCCAGAGGCGGGGAGAGCGACGGGTGAACGAGTGATCCGGATTTTCCTGAAATCTCCAATCGGAATCCAATGAAAAGCCGTACACCCGAATCATTCTTTCCCCTTTTTATTCAAAAGAAACACAAGGTGCTTGCGGGCTTCTTCGGCAAAGGAGTCATTGGGTCCCAATTGCGTGTGAATCCGTTTTCGTAAATACGCAATGGCTTTGTTCCGATCGCCCTTTTGCTCGTAAATTTTTGACAGATAGAGATAAGCGTTTATGATATTCCCCTTTTCAAGCGCCTTCTGAAAATAACGAATGGCCTGATCCGGATTTCCTTTCAGATACGAGATAATACCAAGATTGTAAATCGCGTCGGCGTCGGTGGAATCCCTCTTTAAAATGCCTTTAAAAATTTGTCCGGCTTTGGCATAACGGGCACGATTAATGTCAAATTTTCCCAATTCCATTAAGGCGTCTTTTAAATTCGGATTAAAGGCCAGCAAATCCCGGTACGTTTTCTCCGCACCGGCAAGATCCTGCTGCCGGTAAAGCGCATCTGCCAAAAAAAGGTGCCCGGGAATGGAGGCAGGATTCATAAAAATGGCGCGGTTCAGAGTCTGCCGAATAGAATAGAATCCAATTTTGCGCAGTCTGGACGGATGCAGCCGCGAAAGGGCCACGTACAGGGCATCATCATTGGGATACAGATGAAAGCTTTTGAACAGACTTTCCTGAGCTTTGCTCCAGATTTCCATGAGGATGTAGTATTTCCCTTCCAACAAATGAACCAGTGACCAATCCGGTTCAATTTTTCCGGCCTGAACCACCGTTGAATAGGTCATGGCCAGATCATCAATCAGATAGCGGCCCTGTTCCTGCTTTTTAATGGCTTTTTGGAGGCAAACTTCGGCCAATCCCGCAAGTCCCGGAGCGGATTCCGGATTTTTCGCCAATAATTGCTGAAATGTGTTTTGAGAAACCGTCAGATCGTTTTGGAGCAATTCCAACTTTCCTCTGGCAAATGAAAGCCGCTCATCCGAAAAAACCGGAAAATCGACCCGCCGTAAACGCACCGCCCCCTGCAGGCTGTCCCTGCCGGCATAAAATTCCCTGACCCATTTTCCCAAAGCCGAAGAGAGTGAATTCCCATAAATCGAAACCCGACGACGGTGATTGCCGGAATGCGTGTCCTCCGATACACACGTAAAAATGTGCCGGCCGGGATTCCAGCCGATCCACAGGATGCGATCGACCTTCATTTTTTTGAAAAGGGAACGAATGGAATCCGCATTTGTGGCGGAATTTTCGGGGATGATACGATAAATCCAGTCCGGATGATAGACGATAAACTTTTTCGGCGGCAGCCAGCGGGAAAGTTTCAGAAAAGTTTCATATTGTAAAGCGTAATTTTCGGCCTGTGAATCATTCGTAGAAAAACCCTCAGTCGTGGCAAGGGCGATACGTTCATGCCGAACCGGCAGTCTAAAAATCCACCAGAGCCCCCCATAAACAAAAATAGACAGAACAAAAATCCACGTCAGCCATTTTATGAATTTCCGCCTGTCTACGACTTCGGAGGTTCGATACACAAACCAGACGATAAACGACCCAATAAAAAGAAGTGCAATCCACACCCAGAAGCCACCCGGTACGTCTGCAGACAGAAAATCGAACCCTTGTTTGATCATGAAGATCTCATCCCATATATTTTAGATTACACTCCTTTTTAGGTACTTATCTTCGCCTGCTCACTCTCCACGACCGTTTTAGCTTTCTTTCGTGTCCGTTTTTTTATACCCGGCTTACCCTTTTCCTGCTTTTTATTTTTCGGAGGCGCCAGGTGTTCTCCGGCAATGATTTGATCAATCTGGTGCCCGTCCAGAATTTCATATTCCAACAAGGCCTTGGCCAAACGGTGGAGCAGTTCAACATTGTCCTGCAGTAGTTTTTCAGCTTTATCGGCCGCTTCCTGTGTAATCCTTTTAACTTCTTCGTCGATGACCTTGGCCGTTTCTTCGCTATAATCCCTGTGTTGGGAAATTTCGCGTCCGATAAAGATCTCCTCCTCCTTTTTCCCGAAAGTGACCGGCCCTAATTTTTTACTCATGCCCCATTCACAAACCATTTTTCGGGCGATTTCCGTCGCGCGTTCAATATCATTGCCGGCACCTGTTGTGAAATGATCCAGAACAATTTTTTCGGCGGCACGTCCGCCCAACAAATGCACTAATCGGGTTTCAAGAAATTTTTTGGAATAACTGTGGCGTTCATCAATGGGCAAATAGGATGTAATCCCTAGCGCTCGTCCGCGCGGAATGATGGTGACCTTATGAACGGGGTCTGAGCCTGGGATCAATTTTGCCACTAAAACGTGTCCCGATTCATGGTAGGCCGTGTTCCGCTTTTCTTCGTCACTGATGATCATGCTTTTACGCTCGACACCCATAAGCACTTTGTCCTTGGCTTCTTCGAAGTCGTCCATCTGAACACGTTTTTTATCATTCCGGGCAGCCATCAAAGCCGCTTCATTGACGAGATTTGCCAGATCGGCACCGGAAAAACCGGGAGTCCCTTTGGCAATGATTTCCAAATCCACATCTTTGTCAAGTGGTATTTTTCGGGTGTGGACCTTTAAAATACCTTCCCGGCCGCGGACGTCGGGCCGGTCGACCACAATCTGGCGGTCGAATCGGCCGGGGCGCAGCAGCGCATGATCCAGAACGTCCGGACGGTTTGTGGCCGCGATTAAGATGACGCCTTCGTTCGAATTAAACCCGTCCATTTCAACCAAAAGCTGGTTCAAGGTCTGTTCCCGTTCATCGTGCCCCCCTCCAAGTCCGGCACCGCGGTGGCGTCCGACGGCATCAATTTCATCGATAAAAATAATGCAGGGAGCGCTTTTCTTCCCCTGCTCAAATAAATCCCTCACGCGGGAAGCCCCCACTCCCACAAACATCTCGACAAAATCGGCACCGCTGATGCTGAAAAACGGAACACTGGCTTCCCCCGCCACAGCCTTTGCCAAAAGGGTTTTCCCGGTACCCGGAGGTCCTAACAGAAGCGCCCCTTTCGGGATATGTCCGCCCAATCGTTGGAACTTGCCAGGATCCCTTAGAAATTCGATAATTTCAAGCAATTCTTGCTTGGCTTCATCTGCGCCCGCCACGTCATCAAACGTGACCCGCGATTTATCCTGAACCATCATTTTGGCGCGGGATTTCCCAAAAGAGAATATTCCCTTACTCCCGCCGCCCTGCATCCGTTTCAACAGATAAAACCAGATCCCCGCCAGGGCAATCCACGGCAGCAGATTCAGCAAATAACCCAGCCAGTCCGTGGACTTCTGGCGAAAATCGTACTTAATCCCTGCCTTGTTCCATTCACTCAGCATCTCTTTTTCGATAAAGGGAAGCGTCACTTTAAACCTCTTAAAATTAACAACCCTGCCCCCCATTTTCGTGGCACTTTCACGCTTTAAGGTGCCGTGAAACTCGTGACCCTTAATAACAGCCTTTTCAATCTCATTTGCTTCTAAAAAACGACGGTACTCACTGAAACTAACTTCCTGCTCATTTTTCTTGCCCAAATTGCTGAACGCCTGTGCGAAGAGAATGGAGCCTAAAATAATCAGAATCCATATTGTAATATTACGGGAATAGCGTTTCCACGACCCGTTATTTTCATTTTGCGAATTTGTGCCGCGGGGCGCATTGCCCTTTTGGTCCTTTGTGCGCTTGGGTAAAGTCGGCCGCCGCCGCGGTGTTTTTCCCCCGGATTTATTTTCGTTCAACTCCCTGTTATCCAGTTTATTAGACATCTATATCACTCCGATTCATTTTCTTTTTCGATGTAAATTGCACGCAAATTGCGCAATTTTTGTTTGTAATCAAGACCGTAACCAATCACAAATTTATCTGGGATTTTAAATCCCACGTAATCGATTGGTGCTGCGATGGCATTATCACGTTTCTTTAACAAGAGTGTGATAAACTTTAATGACCGCGGGTTTTGGGCTAAAATCAATTTCCGCATGTATTGAATCGACAGGCCCGAATCCACAATGTCTTCCACAACAATCAAATCTCTTCCCTCAATTTCACAATCCAGCGCTTTGAGCAAAGAAACTTTTCCGCTGGAAATTTTTTCGTCCCCATAACTTGATATCTTTAAAAAATCTATCTCGCAATCAACAGGAACTTCACGAATTAAATCAGCCAGAAAAACGAAACTGCCATTTAAAACTCCCACAAAAATCGGCACACGATCTTTATAGTCCTCGGCAATCTGCTGCCCCAATTCTTTGACACGTTTCTGAATATTCTCCGCAGAAATAAAGATCTTAAAATTTTGTTTCTTTAAAACATCCTGCAATAAATTTTTTTCATCTCGCATTCCGGGACCTTATTTTTTGTAAAATAAGTTTTACGCCTTTTTTTGCGGCTTCTGTCACTTTAAAACGATCGTCTAACCGATACCCACAGACCCAGACAATGTCTTCATCTGCTGTCAGAACCAGGATTTCCTTTCTTTTGTGAAACGGAATTTTCCCATCAATCAAAAAATCTGAAATCTTCTTAAAGTCCTTCATCCCAAGCGGAACAAATCGATCTCCTTTACACCAATTTCGCAAACGCAATTCCCGCCCCTTAATTCGTTCAAAATCAATCCATTCAACATTGGGGTCATTTGAAAATTGGCGGAATCGACTTGGATTTTCACTGACTTGCATCCGGAAAACCAGACCGGAGCCCGGAAGCGTATACCTGAGGCCAAATTTAATCCGGATTGAAACATCCGGTTGATCCGGATATTTCCGGATAACGAGTCCCGAATGATCCAGCAAGACTTCCACATCGGGAGAAACCATAACCCGCCGGCCATTGCGGCGTTCTTGAGCCAGGTCCAGCAAAGCCCTGTATTTTTCAAACGTTAAGTAAGAATCCGACACCCCCATTTTTTTTAACAAATCTCTTAAAATATATTTCTTTACTATATTAAAATAATCCGAAAATCTATGAATATCAAGGATAATTTTTGAATGATTTTGTTCAAGGATACAGGCTTCCGCGGTTTCAAAGGTCACTTGACTCAAGAAGGTTTCCGTCTCGGCAAAAATAATTCCCAACCGGTTGATGCTGTTTACGATTTGGGGATTAAAATGTTCCTTTAAGTAAGGGAGAAGCTCGTGCCGGATTCGATTTCTGCGATAGGCGGTGTCCCGGTTCGAAGAATCTTCTCGAAACTGCAGCCCTTCTTCTTGTGCGTAGCGAACCAGATCTTCACGAGACGCCCACAGCAGGGGACGAATGAACGGCCCCCGCTTCACCGGAATTCCGCCAAGTCCCCGGATACCCGTGCCGCGCAAAAAATTTTCCAGAATTGTTTCGACCTGATCATTCTGCTGATGTCCCAGTGCCACTTTATTAAATCCGGTGCGCTGAATCAAATCTTCATAAAATTGGTACCGAATCTCCCGAGCTGCTTCTTCGAGGGATAATTTATTTCGGCGTCGATAGTCCGGCGCATCCCGCTTTTCAAAAATCGCTTCGACTTCATATTTCCGGGCAAGTTCCCTGACGAATGCCGCATCCCGGTTTGACTCTTCCCCCCGGATGAGATGATTAAGATGAATCATTTTTAAAGAAAGATTAAACTCCGCTTTGATTTTAAACAGAAGATCAAAAAGAACGACGGAATCTACCCCTCCGGAAACAGCCGCAAGAATGCGGTCTTCCGGTTGAATTAAATGATGTTCGGCACTATAGTTTTGAAATTCCTGAATAATGTGAAAAACGTGTTTCATGTACGTAATTAAATACAAAACAAGGGGAAATGCAACATTACTTGCGTTAATTGCTTTAATCTGTCCGGACAGAAATCCCTGAAAATTCAGCGCTGTAAAAACAAAAGCCTCCTATTTTACAGGAGGCTTATTTCGTGGCGGTTCAGGGACTCGAACCCCGGACACGCGGATTATGATTCCGCTGCTCTAACCAACTGAGCTAAACCGCCGCATTGCTTCATATCTTTCCATCTACAGGTTCGGAAATCATTTTATGATTCACATAAATATAAAATATTTTCACAAAAAATCAAGATTTTTTTATATCCCCGGACAAATCCGGGGGACGTTTCGAATTGAGCCGCAGCACCCTGATTTATCGAGGCACCGTTGAATAGACACACTGCTTCATCCGGACGATTGAGCCATTACCCGGAGCCACCAGGGTGTGTTCTGAAACGTCCACATTCTTCTCAACATTTTTTTGCTACTCGTCCTCGTCGTTGTAAACCTTCTCTGCCGTAAATTCTGCGCCTGCTGCGTCCGCTTCCACATCCCGGCCCTTCTGCGGCGCAGCCAGAAATTCTTTGTAAAACTCATGCTGGATCACCAAATCCATAATTTCGTTGGTGCCGGTCCAAATTGTGATCAAACGGATATCGCGCAGCATCCGTTCAACAGGGAACACATTTGTGTAACCAATGCCGCCCAAAATTTGCATGGCATGGTTAACGACCGTCCAGGCGGCATCTGTTGAGAATTTTTTCGCCTCCGAAACCAACCGCCGGATTTTACCCGGGGACCCTCCCGCTTTCACAGCGGCCCCCGCCGCAAAACTGATGGCGCGCGCGGCATCCAAAAGTGTGAGGCTGTCGGCCACTTTGAAGCTGACCGCTTCAAAATTCCGGATTTTCCGCCCGAATGCTTTGCGTTTATCCGCGTAGCGGGCTGCAATTTCAAGGGCCGCCCGCGCCATTCCCACCGCGGCTCCTGCAGATGTCAGGCGTTCCGGGATCATCATTTGATGAAAAACGGCTGTCCCATTTCCGATACCGGCCTCGCCCCCCAGAACATTTTTCATCGGAACAGGGGCATCCCGAAAAACCAACCGGCCGGTGCCTCCGCCGCGCGTACCCATTAAACCGTAAAGATACTCCGCCTTGACTCCGGGCCCTCGTTCCACCAGGAAAGCCGTCATGGCTTTTTTAGGGTCTTCAATCTCCGCCACTTTTCCGTAAACCAAAATCAGGTCTGCATTTTCCGCCCCAACGACGAAACGCTTTTGTCCCGTCAGATAAAACATATCTCCTTCCCGGCGTGCTTTTGTTGTGGCCGCGAAGAAATCCGATCCCCCCCGGGGTTCGGTCAGCCCTTCGGCTACCCGGATTTCACCACGAATCATCGGTTTTAGAAATCTTTCTTTTTGATCATCGGTACCGAATACATGAATAGCTTCGCCGATAATCGAAACCAGGGAATAGAGGCAGCCCAGCGCAGTTCCCAATATTCCCACTTCTTCCAAAGCCACCAGTTCAGATGTCCATGGCAAACCGGCTCCGCCCCATTTGGGATCAAACCGCAGCCCCAGCAGTTTTCGTCTCCCGGCTTCCTGCAGAAATTCCTTTGGATAAATAACCTTATCGGCATCCATATCCAGCAAAAGCTGTCTGGGCACCCAGGACACAAAATCCTGCATTTTCTCCCGAAGAATTTTGTCTTCATCTGTAATCATTGCATCTGTTGACATGATACGCTCCTCAAATTTGGCCGTTAAACAGCAAATCACAGGGATTTTATAATTCCCTGGCGACGCTTATTTTTGATAAAAAATAGGCAATTTACAGGCGCTTTACCCCTATATGATTCAATAAAAAAGCCGCCCTAAAAAGGCGGCCTTTATTTCATAAAAACAATTATTCTTAATCAGAAATCAATCGCCTTAAAGCCGGCATCTTTCTTTAGTTTTTTGATGAAGGCATTGTACGCTTCTTTCTGCTTCTGCTGCTTGATCTGACGCTCCAATTCGCCGCGGACTTCTTTTAAAGGACGCGTCTCTTTTTTCCGGTTGATTACTTTTAAAATGTGGTACCCGTAGCGTGTTTGGATAATACCGCTTATCTGGCCAATCGGCGTGTTGAAGGCGGCTTCTTCGAAGGGTTTTACCATTCTGCCCCGGCCAAAATCTTTGTACAATCCGCCGTTTTCCTTTGAACCTTTGTCCTCCGAATACTCTTTAGCCAGTTTGGCAAAATTTTCACCGCTTTTGGCTCGTGCCAGAATGCCTTCCATTTTCTTACGGATGGCTTTTTTGGCAGAATCGCTCTTCCCCTGCGTCAGCAATAGGATGTGGCGGACGGTGGCCGTTTTATCTTCTTTGTAGGCTTTTTGGATGTCCGCTTCCGTCACTTTCGTCTGACCCGACAATTCCTTATCTAAATACTTCTGAATGATTAAGACTTTATGGATGTCATTTTTCACATAATCAGGGTCAATGCCCCTCTTATTCAAAAATCCCATAAACTTCTCTTTCCCACCCGCATGTTTATATTGTTGATTCAATGAACTATCCAATTCCGCCTCGGAAACGCTCACCCCGGCCTTTTTTGCGGATTCCAGCAATAATTTCTTTTCAGCCAGATTTGCGGCAGTCTGTTCCATGACCTGTTTTAACCGATCGGCACCCATTGCTTTCAACTGCTCGGCACCATTCCCGGAACTGGCATATAATGTCTGAAACACATCATCTGAAGTAATTTTGAAATCTTTCGTCGATATCAACACATTGTTCTTGCCGGGTGCAAGGTAAGGGACCTTGACGGAAACGGCACTGGCCAACTTATAGGCCGGCGAACCTTTCTGCAGGCTCGTTTTTTCTTTCTTGCCGCAAGATACCAGCAAAAGAACCGCTAAAATTGGGAAAATGACATACTTTTTCATTTGCGAAATCTCCTCCAAAATAAATGTTTTTGTTAATTTCAATTTTTTTAAATATAATAAATAATTCTGCGAAAAGCCACTGTTTCAATCCAAATATCTGATTTTTTAACGCACCACCACCAATTTCTTCACCGCACGAAACCGGCCCGCTGAAAGTTTACAAAAATACACGCCGCTGGGACTATTGGCTGCATGCCACTGAACCGTGTATCGTCCGGCCGGTTTAAATCCGTCCACAAGCCGGATTACTTCGCGGCCGTTAAGATCATAAATAGTGAGCCTGACGTACACGCGTTCGGGAAGTTGAAACACAAGGGTTGTTTTCGGGTTAAACGGGTTCGGGTAATTCTGGAACAGGGCAAATTTTTGGGGCGGTGTGCTCTCATGCTCATCCACACCATCGGAAAGCACGCCCGGCAGTTCGCGGCCCGGCGCAAGCGCCTTTCCAGTGGAATCCGTCAAATACAGATTCACCCAATCCGGGCGGGGCGGCAGGCCGCCATTCTCCACAAGGGCTTGCCATTCCTCATCCGTGAGGCGCTTAAAATTTTCGGTAATTTTCTCGTAGTAGGAATAAACGGGCCCCACAAAGGCCATCGGTTCAAAATCGGCCGAGGGCGACCGCGCCAGAAAAACCCCAAGATTTATTTTTCCCACACCCACATGTAAAATACGTCCCACCATATTTCCTACCGAGTCCGTGGGCTGGGTGTGCACATCCGCCACAATGTAATCCGGCGGGTAAGCGGCATCAAATGGGTTGAAGTACAAATAGGCGTACCAGCCGGTGTACGGGGGACTGCCGCTTTCCATGCTTTCAAAGAGCATCTTTTTAAGGAAGATCTGTTCGCCGGACGAAAAGGAAATCCCGTCCAGTTCTTTTTGGGCCAGAACACCCAGGGTATCCGTCACGTCGTGCAGCCGTCTAAAATAAGTGACAATCCGGTCTTTCAGTTCGAATGTGGGATCACAATTGGCAGAAAGAAAGCTTCCGGCTTTTTGGGCGAAAACCGCAATCTGCCGGTAAAACTCCGGGTACGGCTCCACAAAACTGTGCGGAAAGGAACAGGTCGTTAGGCCGGTGTAGGATTGTTTGGCGTACAGGAGATTATCGTGACGCAACTGGGCCCAGGACGCCAGTTGTGTGTTCAGCTTTTCCTGGTGCCAGGCGGTTGTTTTCATGAAAAAAGGCACGCGCCCGGAGGCATGGGTTGGCCCCAACAGACGAATTGCCTCAAGCCAGGTGTTGTACAGAGACGTTCCCCAAAAATCCGGCGTATAGCTGTCCACCAGGTACCGCAGGGCCCAGGCCTGAGTGGCGTAATGGTATTTGTCCAGGTCGTTTTTGAGCAGCGGCAAGGCATCATCATTGCCCAACACGAACATGGCATCCAGAGGATCCGGCATCAGGCGCAAAATTTTCTTCTCATTGTAAATAATATGCGGATACACTAGATTGCCCAGAATGTAAGAATCAAGGATAAACCGCTGTCCGAAAATCCGGTAGGAAACAGGCAGGGTGTCGGGCGTTGTTCCGGTAGGATTCATTAGTAAAACACTGGAAAGGATTTTTTGTCCCGCTTCCGGAGACGTCAGAAGCACATGTTCCAGGGAATCAAATGGCGCGTCGTTCAGCAGTTCTTCCGGTGTGGAGATGCCCGCTTCCGAAAGAACGGCCGAGAACTCTCCGGGTGTGAGGTTGTCACTCTTTCCCACAAAAAAGCGAATAAACGTGTCCATTTCATCGAGAGGCTGGTTTGCATCGGCCATGCCCAGCAGCTCATTCAGAAGGCTTGCCCC
>BDTM01000148.1 GCA_002898015.1 bacterium BMS3Bbin03
ACGGCACTTCTACATGAATATCGATTCGATCCAGGAGCGGCCCGGAAATTCTTGCCCGGTAGCGCTGAATCTGCGGGACGGTACAGGTGCACTCGTGGCTGGGATCGGTCAGATAGCCGCAGGGACAGGGATTCATCGCCGCCGCCAGCATAAAATTGGCCGGGTAGGTAATGGACAGTGCCGCCCGGGAAATGGTGACCTTTCCGTCTTCCAGAGGCTGCCGCATCACTTCCAGCACATTTTTCTTGAATTCCGGCAATTCATCCAGAAACAAAACGCCGTGGTGCGCCAGGCTCACTTCACCCGGATGGGGAATCTGTCCGCCGCCGATCAGCCCGGCATCGCTGATGGTGTGATGGGGAGAGCGGAACGGCCGGGTGGCGATAAGAGCTTCATTCGGTGCCAGAGTGCCGGCAACCGAGTGAATTTTTGTGGTTTCCAGTGCCTCTTCAAGCGCCATATCCGGTAAAATGGTTGGAAGACGCTTTGCCAGCATGGTTTTCCCCGAGCCCGGCGGGCCGATCATGATGATGTTGTGTCCGCCGGCCGCAGCCACTTCAAGCGCCCGTTTTACATGTTCCTGCCCGCGCACATCTCTGAAATCCACAACATAATTTCGCTGATTGGCGAACACTTCTTCCATATTCACTTTGAAGGGCTCGATGGCGTAATTCCCGTTCAGAAAAGCCGCCGCTTCCGAAAGGGAACTGACTGCGTACACATCGATTCCGCCGACCATGGCCGCTTCCCGGGCATTTTCGGCGGGAAGCACAATGCCCCGGCAGCCGGCATCCCGGGCGGTGATTGTAATGGATAAGCCGCCGCGAATGGGGCGAAGACCGCCGTCCAGAGAGAGCTCTCCCAGAATGAGAAATTTGTCTAACGGATCGGCTGCGATTTGACCTGAAGCCGCAAGAATGCCGACGGCAATCGGCAGATCGAAGGCGGAGCCCTCTTTTTTAACGTCGGCCGGTGCCAGATTGATGATGATGCGTTTTATGGGGAACCGGAAGTCCGAATTTTTAATGGCTGTCTGAACCCGCTCCCGGGACTCGCGGACAGCGCCGTCCGGAAGCCCGACCAGAGCAAAATAGGGCGATTTTCCATCTAAATTGACTTCAACGTCAACAAGAAAGGCATCGATGCCCAGAACAGAAGCGCTCAGTATTTTGGCAAGCATGTAAAGCCCCCTTTACACGGTCATAATTTCCGAATTGATTCACACGTCGATAGATTTGATGAACTCTTCTAAATTCCTGGCGACTTTTTTTTCTTCTTCTCCGAAACCGTCACCGCCCCCGTGACGGATTGTAAACGTAATGGTGTTCTTTTTCTGGTCAATATTATTCCCCCAACTAAATAAATAGCCGATAATGCCGGAAGTCATAACCTGTTTAAGCGCTTGTTGTGGGGTGATATTTTTTAATTTAAAGGTTTTTACGACCACTGCCGCCTCCTTTTTTGGTGTCACTTGCAATATAAGCACTTTTAAAAATCAATTCAAGCAAAAAATGCGAAACTTTTTAATAGGCCTGTTTGTAAATTTTCGCATACAAGGCATCCCGTGTGGCGCATCCGGCGGGAAATTGTCCCATCGCGTTTCCCTTTGCCCGCATGAGATTGGTGCAGTGACTGTCGGCGATGCAGGCTTTTCTGGGATTCAATCGACCGGTTTCCATTAAATCTTTCACCATATCCGGATAGGCCAGAATCCCCCGTCCTGTGCCCACAATCGACACCCGTCCGGATCTGAGATTTCCTTCTGCGGCGTACACGAAAAAATGCCTCAGCCAACTGTAGCCCGCCCCAAGAATGATCACGTCCGGATGAGCCTGCTGCACGGCAGCCGTGTATTCGAAGTGTCGTGCCACACTGTAAAGGGGGTGTTCCGGCTGAGGATAATCGCCCACAGCCGGCTTTTCCATGGGGCGCTCTAAATACGAATTGTAATAAGGACTTCCCATGCTCACGCTCACAATTTTTACACCGAGCGCCTTTAATTCGGAAACCAATTTCAGGGGTTCCGTTAAATCTGCCTGAGCGGGATTTTCGTGACTTATTCCAAAACCATTGGCCGGAGGCCCGGATTGAGAAACGGCCTTTTGAGCCGTTTCTTCGGGAAGACGGGGGATTCCGTCGAACACATTCAGCCGTGTGGCAATCATGACATTCGGCACAGTTTCCCGAATTTTCTTCACCACGTTTCGAATAAAACGTGTGCGATTTTCCCAGCTTCCGCCGTATTTTCCGGCTCGTGTACGGGCACCGAGAAGTTCATTTAACAGGTAGGTGTGGCATTCTTTGAGATCCACAAAATCGAATCCGGCCCGGGAAGCCAGTTTTGCGGCATTCAGGAAGCTGTCCTCAAGCGATTCCAGATAATCGTCCGTCAGAACAGGATAAGATTCGTCCACGCAAATCCCCTTTTTCCGATCGACGAAAGTCACGGAATCCACGAGGGGATTGTGCACGGCGATGAGCGGCTTCCGGTAGCTCCAGCGCCCGGAATGCGTGATCTGAAGCCCAAGCAGAAAATCCGAATCATCCCCCCGGGCGTCGCGGTGGACCGTGTGCGTGTGTTCGACGAGTCTGGCGAAGCTGTCGTAAGTAGTTTCAGTCAGATACAGTTGTCTGGGATTGGCGCGGCCTTCTTCAGACACAGCAGTGGCCTCCCCCCAGAATAATTTGCAGCCTCCGGCGGCGTAGCGTTCCCAGCGCCGAAACGTCAGTTCCCCCGGTTCTCCGGAAAGTTCCGAATCGGTGCCTTCCATGGGATGAATGGCCAGAGCATTTCCGACGGAACGGCCGCCGACGGAGACGGGTTCCAAAACCTTTTTCAGATGGGTTTCCAGAGGAATTTCCAGCCCCAAGGCGGAAATGTGTTCCCGCAAATCATCCGCTGTTTTATATGTGAAAAATTTCACAGGTGATGTTTCCTTTCAAATTGAATTGCGTCCGGGACGCCTGGCAGCAGACACCTTTAACGAGACGTGTTAAAAATCGTATCGCAGGAAGAGTGTGGGGTTGATCTGATTGTAACTGCCGTTCTGCGACCAGTTCAGTTCCCATTCGGTTCCCATCCAGAGTCGTTTGCTTATTCCAAGCGGCTGTAAATTTATAAGAAGCTGCGGCTCGGACATCCACCAGAGTCCCGCATCATTGGCCCAGTAATCAAAATAACCCTGGAAACTCCAAAGTGTTTGTTTCAGATGGAATTCCTTCGACCAGACGCCCGTAATTTGCCATGCCAAACGCTGCTGCTCTTCTTTGCGAAGCAGAAATTCAAGATGGGCGTATAAATATTTTGGAAATAAGTTGTCCCAGGTTATTCCGGCAAGATAGGCCGGTTGAATGAATGAGGCGGGGGAGTCGTTGTACTGGATCGTGACTTCCAGATTTTGAAAGACCTTGCCCGGAAGAATTTTTGATAAATTGAAATAACGGTTGAGCTCAAAATAAACAAACTGAACGCCGAACTGCCAGTCGGACGAACCGGTGTGCGAAGTGAGACTCCGGTGATCGGCATCGATAAATCCAAACCAGCTTCCCCAGCCGTCGAAGCCGAGCCCTTCGAGAGTGGTCGTAAAATAATGCCTTTCTTTTCCGAAATCGGCGTGCTGCTGAATATTCAAATACTGCGCCTGGCTATTGATGCTAATTCCCAGAATTAAAAACGTTAAAATAATTCCTTTTTTCATCTTTCTGTGTGTGCCTCTGGTTAAAAATGATTCATTCTAAAAATGAATACATTTTCTCATAAAAATCTAAAGTTCATCCTAAGTTTTTTGTTTTAAAAATTAGTGAAAAATTCGTGCACATTCGCGGGCCTTTTTCTTCCCACGAATTGACACGAACGAACACGAAAAAAAGAGTCCCCATTTTGCTGACACTAAATACCAAATTTTATTTTATTTGATTTCTCATGTAATAAATATCTCATTTCATTTTGATCCGGAATGATCGCTGCCCATCATTTAAAAAGCACGCATTCTCGCGAAGAACCTTAAAAATCCATTTCAGGTTCGTGTTTTATCCGGTACATCCTGTTCGATAGAGCCGGAACCGGTAAAAATTAAAGCCCTGTGTTCATTGCCGCTGGCGATCACCTGAATGCCTTCGGGGATTTCAATGAGATGAACAACGTTTGACCGCGTGTAGTTTTTCTGCGATTTCAGCCAGTTTTTGTTGATAAAATCTCCCTTTTGGGGGAATACAGGGATATAAAACATCTCATCGCTCAGCATGTCTCCGAAAAAATGGGTGCCGTAGGACAATTCGGGAGTCAGGCGTCCGGAGGCGACTTCTACAATAACCGAAGCATTTGAAATTTCACCGTAACGGACCGGAACGCCCAACTGCGGGTTGCTGGATCCCCACCGGCCGGGGCCGATCAGAATGTAAGGCTTTTTGTACATCCGTTGATTCAGGCGCCCGATCTTCCGGGCCACTTCATAGGGGTTCGCCTCCAGATATTTCCCCGTGGCAATGTAAATAATATGATGAATATTTTGTTTGACGCCGTTTCCGAGCGGCTGACTGGCTTCCACGATCACCCGTTCCCTGGGAATTTGGGGAATCTCGATCTTTTTGTGCGCCTCCCGAACCCCAAGGGGTCTGGCCTGTAAAAGATAAAAAATGCCCTCCTCTTTTCCGGTATCGGAATTTGTTTCAAAATCGACGGAAAATTCAATGTCCACCGGAATCCCGAAGAGCGTTTCCAGCCGGACAAGCACATCCCGGATGATATCGACAAAAGCCATAAAATGATTACTGCCGATAATCGGATCGAAGGTCACCACAATCCTGTCTTTGTCGGATAAATGCATCGGGTACATATTGCTTAAATAGGAACCGTCTTTTAGGATGGAGGCTATTTTATAAAGGTTGCGGTCTTTATTTTTCATCTGTTTGACAGGCAGACTGACCAACTCGTTTGTATCCAGATCCAGAGCGTCAAAAATTTCCTGCGAATAACGAATAATGTCCCGTGTAATCGAACCCTCCGGACGCAATTGCGGATTGGAGAGGGAAAACACGCGTGCGTAATTTCGGCCGACAGCCCGTGTGCCGAGACCGTACACCAGACGAATCACACCATCCTGTACCTGAACACGCTGATTCCAGGGATAGAAGTTTCTGGAAAATCCAACCCCGGAGAAAAGGGGGAAAAAGAAATGATCATGCGTTTTGCCGATCATCTTCTGGACGAGAATGGCCATTTTATCATCGGCCGAACGGAGTCCGTGTTTTTTGCGATACGCATACACGGAAGGATTGTACGTGCTGACGAACACGCGTTTGACGGCACCCATGAATTCTTTCAGGCGCTTTTCCAAATCGCCCTGATTGGCAATAAAAACAGTAAAATATAAACCGGCAAATGAATGCTCAAGGCTGTCCTCCATGATACTTGAAGAGCGGATGGCGAGGGGATACGTCATTGTTTCTAAAATTTCACGAAACCGGTCTTGAATATCCTGCGGAAATTCTGCTCCGGCGTAAATTTCTTTCAGTTCTTCATAATCCACTTTTCGATAGAGCCCTTTCAGCCGGTTCGCTTCCTGAAAACGGTCGAAAATCTCAGTGGTCAGAATCTGTGTTTTCGGAATGTGAATCTTTTGAGCGGGAAAATCGGACAAAACACCCTCTTTTTCCATCTCTATCGCAACGAAAAGCAGTCCTTTCCCTTTGCCGCCCACCTCGCCGTTTCCGATCACCTCGATCTGATGCGGCAGATGTCGAAAGTCCGGTTTAAATTGTGTAAAAGGGATTTTTTCAAATCCGGAAGTCATAAACAAATCTCCTTTAGAAAATTAAGTTATTATACAAAATTTATGAAATAATAACAAGATTAAATTACGGTTTTTTGTAAAATGTCGGTTTAGGCGGTCTGCGAAGCAATCTCCTCCAAAATCAAATTATTCCTTCTTTCCCTCAATTTCCACTTGCATTTTAGATCCTTTTTGTTAATTTTCTAAACAATGCTTTTCAATCGTTATCGCTGAAATTATCTTATTCGGGTCCGGCGCATGCAAAAAAAATTAATTCTGGCACTGTTTCTTGCTTTTGGCTTTTTGTCGATTAATCAGGGGTTCGCACAGGAATCATCCGGGCGGCCGATTGTTTTCCAAATCAAAGGGCCGAATTTTGCCGTTTCAAAAATCTCCTTTTCGCTGACCGTTCTTGCAAAAACGGAACGCGGAAAAATCGATTCTGCCTTCACGGGACCCGTTCATTTTAAAGGGCTGTGGGTTGAAACGGACGGTGTAATTTCCCCGATGGCGCTCTCCCCCCTGTTTAAAAACGGCCGGATTATCATTAAAAACGCCGTGCTTGCCCACAGCGGCAGCCAATTGATCCAAATCAGCAGTCCGTCCGGAAAGGCGGAATATAGTCTGCGGGTGATTCCCGGCATTTTGACCATTTTGCCGCCGTTACTGGCGATTATCTTTGCGCTCATCTTTCGTCAGGTGGTGCTCTCGCTTTTTTCCGGCATCTGGCTCGGAGCAATTTTTATTTACAATTACAATATCCTCACCGGTTATCTGAAAACGCTGGACATCTATATCGTGGGTTCGCTGGTCGATCATTCCAACGCCTCGATTATCATCTTCAGCCTTTGTCTGGGAGGCATGGTGGGCATTATTTCCAAAGCCGGGGGAACGGCCGGTATTGTGAAAGCCATCTCAAGATTTGCCAAAAACGCCAGAGGAGGGCAGTTGGCGGCGTGGGCGATGGGGCTTTTCATTTTTTTTGATGATTATGCCAATACGCTGATTGTCGGCAACACCATGCGGCCGTTTACCGACAAGCTAAAAATTTCAAGAGAAAAATTGTCCTATATTGTGGATTCCACGGCCGCGCCCGTCGTCAGTGTCGCCATCATTTCGACATGGATTGGATTTCAGGTCGGATTAATTCAAGCCGCCTTTCAAAGCATGGGAATCCAAAAAGACGCCTATTTTGTGTTTCTCCAGACGATTCCTTATTCCTATTACAGTTGGATAACCATTTTTTTTGTGTTTTTTGTGGCTTTATTGCTGCGCGATTTTGGTCCGATGTACAAAGCAGAGAAACGAAGCTTTCAGACCGGAAAAGTGCTTTCGGATCGGGCACAGCCTATGGCGGATACGGAGTCCTTTGAGATTTTGGGGGACGATTCGCAAATCCCGCTGCGCTGGTACAATGCCGTTATTCCCATCGTCGCTCTCATTCTGGCCACTTTTATCGGGATGTATTTCTCGGGATTACAAACCCTGGGGAAAAGTGCTTCCGCCGCCCATTTCGGAGAAATCATCGGAAACGCGAATTCCTTCGCTTCTCTCCTCTGGGGGACCATCACGGCCACACTCATCGCCGCCCTGTTGGCAATCTCACAGAAGATTTTGAACTTACAGAAGGTGTTTAATGCCTGGCTGGGGGGACTGAAATCGATGGTGCTTGCCATGGTGATTCTGGTGCTGGCCTGGGCCATCGGCAAAATTTGCACCGATTTGCACACGGCCGATTATGTGATAGAAGCGACCCGGGGATTGTTTTCTCCCAGGATCCTGCCGGCGGTGACCTTTGTGATTGCCGCCTTTATTAGTTTTTCAACGGGAACCTCCTGGGCAACGATGGCCATCTTAACGCCCATTGTCATTCCTATTGCGTACAAAATGACGCTTGCGGCCCAATTTGGTGCGGATTTGAGTCACACCATTCTTTTAGGCACAATCGGCGCCGTGCTGTCCGGTTCCATTTTTGGCGATCACTGCTCACCCATCTCGGACACCACGATTATGTCCTCTATGGCCTCCGCTGCCGATCACATCGATCACGTACGGACACAGTTGCCCTACGCGCTCGTTGTGGCCGGGATCGCATTGATCTTCGGCTACATCCCCGCCGGCTATGATCTGCATCCCCTGATTGCCATCCCCGGCGCGATTTTGGTCACGGTGCTTTTTCTGTTTCTATTCGGAAAAAGAATCGATCAAGATTCACCTGACGGTGAACCGTCAGGCTAAGAAGGGGAAGCGCCCTAAAGGACGCTTCAGCGTTCTTTCTATTTTTAGCCCCGCGGTTTACCGCGGGGCAACTAAAGTCAATCGCCTCCACAACGGTCTGGAAATTCAGCTTCGGCCGCGGCGGCCGGCTGTCCCGATAAGCGCT